>NZ_VFUA01000220.1 GCF_006440735.1 Mesorhizobium sp. B2-7-1
TTTAAACAATTTAAAGACCCTGGGGAGCGAAGGGCACTGGCACAGAAGATCAAGCTTTCGACGATCGCGGATGCGCTCGGCGTCTCCACGGCAACGGTATCGCTGGCGCTCCGCGACAGCCCGCTGGTCGCAGGCTCCACGCGCGAGCGTATCAAGGAGCATGCCCGCGCCATCGGCTATATCTACAACCGCCGCGCCGCCTCGCTGCGCACCTCGCGCTCCGGCATTGTCGGCGTCGTCGTGCACGACATCATGAACCCGTTCTTCGCCGAGATCCTGCGCTCGATCGAAAGCGAGCTCGACCGCAGCCGCCAGACCTTCATCCTGTCCAATCATTACGACCAGCTGGAAAAGCAGCGCACCTTCATCGACACGCTGCTGCAGCTCGGTGCCGACGGCGTCATCATGTCGCCGGCCATCGGCACGCCGGCCGAGGACATCATCATGGCCGAGGAAAACGGCCTGCCGGCGGTGCTGATCGCGCGCACCGTCGCCGGCGCCGACGTGCCGGTGTTCCGCGGCGACGATGCCTATGGCACCGCGCTTGCCACCAATCACCTGATCTCGCTCGGCCACAAGCGCATCGCCATGGTCGGCGGCACCGACCAGACGTCGACCGGCCGCGACCGCTACCAGGGCTATCTCAACGCCATGGAGGCGGCTGGCCTGGAGGTGAAGCCGTCCTGGCGCATTCCCGGGCCGCGCACCAAGCAGGCGGGGTTCGAGGCCGCGGGGCAGTTTCTGGCGCTGAAGGACAAGCCCACCGCCGCTTGCTGCTGGAACGACCTGGTCGCGATCGGGCTGATGAACGGCATCGCGCGCGCCGGCCTCGTGCCGGGCGTCGATATCTCGGTCACCGGCTACGACGATCTCGAGGAGGCGGCAATCGCCACACCGGCCCTGACCACGGTCTGGAACGGTCAGCGCGAGGTCGGCCGCCGCGCGGCGAGCGCCTTGCTCGACAAATTGAACGGTCAGGCGGTGCGGCCCTCGCAGGAGCTGATCAAGCCGGAGCTGCATGTGCGGCAGTCGACCGGCAAGCCGGTGGAGCGTGCATGACCAGCGCCGGAGGAAATTTGCCGGTCGCCATCCTGGTGCCCGCCGATTTCAACGATCATGCCGTCGGCCGCATCGACAAGGTGTTCAAGCTTGTGCGGATCGAACGCGCCGACCCGGCGCTGGTGACGGATGAGATGCGCGCCACGGTGCGTGGCATCGCCTCCTACGCAGGCATCAGCGCGGCGATGGTCGATGCGCTGCCCAACCTCGAGATCATCGCCAGCTTCGGTGTCGGTTACGATTCCGTCGACGCCAATCACGCGGCGAAGCGCGGCGTCATGGTCACCAACACGCCGGACGTCCTGACCGAGGAGGTCGCCGACACCGCCATCGGCCTTTTGATCAACACCGTGCGCGAGCTCTACGCCGCCGAGAAATGGCTGCGCGACGGCGACTGGGTGGAAAAGGGCAATTATCGCCTGAGCCGGCTCACCTTGCGCGGCCGTAGCGTCGGCATTTTCGGCATGGGCCGCATCGGCCGTGCCGTCGCCCGTCGCCTCGAAGCC
>NZ_VFUA01000221.1 GCF_006440735.1 Mesorhizobium sp. B2-7-1
CGTCATGTTGCCGCCGACATTGATGAGGTCGTTGAACGCGCCGCCCGGCACATTCGCCTCGCCGAAATTGACGTTGAGATTGGAGTTCCCCAGCGCCAGATTGCCGTTGATGGTCAGCGTGCCTGGGGCATTGCCGGCGCCGCCGGGTGCGAACGTGCCGCCATCGGCCACCGTGACGCTGCCGCCTATGATGCCGGTGCCGCCGAGCGTCGCGCCGGTCGCGACATTGGTCTGGCCGGTGGCGGCCGATTGGTTGCCGTTGATGAGCAGCGTGCCGGCATTGATGTTGGTGGCGCCGCTGTAGCTGTTGGTGCCGGTCAGCGTTGTCGTCCCGGTGCCAAGCTTGTTGACCGAACCCGTGCCGGAGATGGCACCGTCGAAGCTGTAGTTGTTGTTCAGGTTGAAGGCGAGCGTGCCGTTGTTGGCCACTGTGGGTGTCGTCAACGTACCCGCTATCGCGCCGCTGCCTACCTGGAGCGTCCCGCCCTGGATCGTCGTCCCACTGCTGTAACTGTGGTCGCCAGTAAGCGTCAGCGTTCCGCTGCCCTGCTTGTCCAGGCTCTCGAACCCGCTGAGGCCTGCACCCTGCACTGTGCGATTCACCGTGTTGATTACCCGGAATGTGTCGCCCGCGCCCGTCTCGCCACCGGTGCCGGCGTTGACTGTTCCGGTGAGAACGGCGCCGTCGTTGAGCGTCAGCGTGTCGTTACCGGCGCCGAGGTTGAGGCCTCCGGCGCCGGTGTTCAACGTCCCGGTCAGATTGACGATGTCGCTGCCGCCGCCAAGGTCGCCAGCGGCCCTGAGCGTGCCTCCGTTGCCAACGTTGATCGTGCTCGCTCCAGCATCGCCGGTGAGCGCCGACGTGCCGCCGGCGGTCGTCCCAACCGTGCCGTTGACGGTGAGCGCCGAGGTGCCGGTCATGGCGATGGTCGGCGTTGTCAGCCCGCCATTCACCTGCAGCGTGCCGGCGCTGATGCTGGTCCCGCCGGTGTCGTTGCCGGCAGCCGTCAGGACCGTCGTGCCGGCGCCGATCTGGGCGAGCTTGCCGGCACCGCTGATCGTGCCGGTGAAGTTGAACATATCGCTGCGGTTGAACGACAATGTTGAAGTCGAGTTGACGACGACGACGTTACCGGTACCGGCATTGCCGGACGTGCCGCCATTGCCGATGACCAGGTTGCCGTCATTGATGACGGTGTTGCCGGAATAGCTGTTGTTACCCGTCAGCACCCAGGTACCAGAATCGTTCTTGGCAAGTTGAGTTAAGCCGCCGGGACCGTCGATGATGGTACCGCCCATCGTATTGAGGCCGGTGTTGGTGCCGCCCAGCGCGAGCGTGCGGTTGCCGCTTCCGATGTAGGCGGCCGACCCCGTGTTGCTGAAAACGACCGCGCCGGTGCCGGATGATTCGATGAAGCTGACGCCCGTCTGCAACGTAAACAGGCGGTCAGTCGTGTCGCCGGCGCCACCACTGCGCTGACAAAGACCGGGACTGGCACCTGGGTGCTGAAGAACGGGTCGAGCACCTATACCGG
>NZ_VFUA01000222.1 GCF_006440735.1 Mesorhizobium sp. B2-7-1
AGCGTTAGCGTTAGGCCGCACGGGGCTGCTGCGCAGCAGCCCCGTGCGGCGTCCAGTTTGCCTCGAACTCCACGGGCGGTCGATAGCCGAGCGCCGAATGCAGCCGTTGGCGGTTGTAAATTTGCTCGATGAAGGCGCCGATCTGCTGGCGCGCCTCGTCGATGTCGCGATAATCGCGGCCGTCGACTTCCTCCTGCTTGAGTGTCTTCATGAAGCTCTCTGCCTTGGCATTGTCGTAGGGGTTGCCGACCCGGCTCATGGAAGCTTGGATGTCGTGTCGCGCGAGCACGGCACTGTATTCGGCACAGGCATATTGGACGCCGCGATCGGAGTGATGGATGAGGCTTCCGGGCTGCGGACGGCGTGCCTCCAGCGCCATGGTCAGCGCCGCCACGGCCAGGCTGGCCTCCAGATGGTCGTCCAGAGCCCAGCCGATGACACGGCGGCTGAAGGCATCAAGCACGACGGCGAGGTAGGCGAACTCCTCGCGCAGCCGCACATAGGTGATGTCGGCCACCCACAACTGGTCGAGACCGCTCACAAGGAGGCCGCGCGCCAGGTTCGGCACCACCTGCCAGCCGTGCCGGGATGCGGTCGTGACCGGCACGAACGGCTTCTTCCTCAGGCACAAGAGGTTGTCCTCACCCATGATGCGCAGCACCCGCTTGTGGTTCACCACAACGCCTTCGCGCCGCAACTGCCAAGTGATGCGCCGATAGCCGTACGAGAGGCTGTTGGCCAGGGCAACGCGCTGGATGGCGTCGCGCACGCAAGTCTCCTCCTGGCGCGGCGCCGAGGCCTGAAAGTGCCGATAGTAGCCGGCCCGGCTGACGCCGGCCAGCGCGCACATCCTTTCGACGCTGAGTCCGCCTTGTGGCCGAGGGGTCGTCATCGCCGTGATTGACGCGTAGACGAGCTCGCGCCAGGCCCGTCGCTCGGCTGGCGCTTTTCCCTGACTTGCCGCAAGGCTTTGCGAAAAAAATCGAGCTCCAGCTCCTGCCGGCCGACCTTGCGCTCCAGTTCGACTATGCGGGCCTGCGCCTGCGCAAGATCGGCACGCTCGCGGGGCGGCCCAACCGCGGCTGTTCTGGGGTGCTGTCCAGGTGATCGCAACGCCGCTGCGCCGCCGCTCAGATACTTGGCCCGCCAGTGGTAGAGCATCTTGGTGCCCACCCCCAGCTCTTTGGCTAGGGCCGCCACCTTCTCTCCCGCCAGCAGCCGCTCAACGGCTGCCAGCTTCATCTCTCGGCTAAATTTCCGTCTTTGAGGCATCAGTCCCTCTCTCAGGACTGTCCCTTATATCCTTGTCTCAGTTTTGGGGTGCACTCCA
>NZ_VFUA01000223.1 GCF_006440735.1 Mesorhizobium sp. B2-7-1
CGCCCGACGTCCACCAATGCAGCATCTGCACTTCCTTGACGTCCGCGGCATGCGCCGAGAACGCAAAGCTCGTCGCAAGAGCCGTTCCGATAAGCAGTTTGCGCAACATGTACTACCTCCCTTGTTGCATACACATAACCGGCGGGTGTCCGCCGGGGTTTCCCAACTCAGCCGACCCACCAACCGGTGCGCTGGCCGCGATGAAACTGGATTGTCTTTTCCTCGGTATAGTCCTCGACGGCGCGTTTGCCGAGTTCGCGTCCGAGACCGGACTGCTTGTAGCCGCCGAAGGGCAGTTCGGGATAACCTTCCATGAACGTATTCACCCAAACCGTCCCCGAACGCACACCGCGCGCCACCGACATGCACGTGTCGACGCCGGCGCTCCATACCCCTGCAGACAGACCATAGGGCGTGTTGTTGGCAATGTGCAATGCCTTTTCAATCGTTTCAAAAGTGAGCACGGACAGCACCGGGCCGAACACTTCCTCGCGTGCAATCGCCATATCCTCTGTAACGTTACGGATGATGGTCGGATCGAGGTATTGCCCGGCATTGGATGCAAGCCGGGCGCCGCCGGTGAAAACGTTGCCGCCCTCGATTTTCGCCGCCGTTACATAGCCGGCTACCTTTTCCACATGATCGGCCGAGATCATCGCGCCGACCTTGGTGCGGTCGTCGAGCGGATCGCCGACGCGGACCTTCTGGGACAGCGCCTTGACTGCGTTCAGGAAGTCGTCGGCGATCGCCTCATGCACGATCAGGCGGCTGCCGGCATTGCAGCATTCGCCTGCGTTGAAGAAGCCGCCGAACACCGCGGCATCCGCTGCTGCATCGAGGTCGGCGTCGGGGAAGACGATCTGGCCGTTCTTGCCGCCGAGCTCCATCGAGACCTTCTTCAAGGAACCGGAAGCGGCGGCCATGGTCATCTTGCCGACGCGGGTCGAGCCGGTGAAGGAGACCATCTCGACGAGCGGATGGCTGACCATCGGCGCGCCGACATCGGCGCCGAAGCCGGCGAGGATGTTGACGACGCCGGCCGGCAGCCCGGCTTCGAGCAGGATGTCGCCGAGCACGAAGGTCGAGGCTGAGGTCATCTCGCTCGGCTTGACCACCGCCGTGCAGCCGGCGGCGAGCGCGAAAGGCAGCTTCTGGCTGACGATCAGGAACGGGAAGTTCCACGGCGTGATGATCGAGACGACGCCGATCGGTTCGCGCAGCACGACGCCCAGCATGGAGTCGCCGAGATTGGCGTAGCTTTCGCCATGCAGCGTGCGGGCGA
>NZ_VFUA01000224.1 GCF_006440735.1 Mesorhizobium sp. B2-7-1
AGGTCGCTTGTGGGTGGGCCGGGGTGGGAAAGGACGCTAGGTACGGGCTCGATCGACGTGGACGGGTCGGGAAGCGCTCGCGTGCGAGCAAGCGTGGATAAACCGAACCCCGGCCGTACGTTCTTCTCGCTGCCCTGGGCTCTGCCGGAATTCGCTGATCTCGAGGTGGCCATCCAGCCCCCCGGGGAGAGGCGCGGACAGGACCAGCGCTGCAGGGGCGGGCTCGTCTTCTGGCAGGACAGCGAAAACTATGTCGCGGTAACGACATGGCTCGACGATGTCTACAATGGTGCTTCGATTTCCGTCTTCGTCAAACGGCTTGGCTTCGAGGAGCTTTACGACGCGGTATGGACCAACGTGGCCGACAAGGTCATCTGGGGGAAGCGCTTCCTCATGCGCGTGGCGTTCGACGGCAATCGCTTCGCGATCTTCATCGACGACGAACTCGTCATGCAACGGTGTCTGACCGACATCTATCCCGAGGACCCAGCGCTCCGCATCTTGCGGGTCGGGCTGGCGGTCAACTGGGAGTGGGGCGACGATACGGGTTCGACTTTCACGTCGTTCAAGGCCCGGCGTTGATCCCGACCAGGCGCGGCGACACGCCCCGACCGACGATGATTGGAGAGAGCCAGGTCGTAAATATCGCGCGTCGATTTCGCGATTTTCTCCCAGCTGTACAGGTCGGCGACGCGTGACGCTCCGCGCCGCCCCAGTTCTGCGGCGCGATCGGGATCTTTGAGCAGGCCAATCACCTCGATCGCCAGGGCTTTCGGATCATTCTTCTCCACGACAATGCCGCCGCCCGTCGCCCTCATGATCTCCGTCATCCCGCCGACGCGTGTCGCAACCACGGGGGTATCGTTCGACATCGCCTCGATAAGGCTCATCCCGAAAGACTCGCTGAGAGACGGGTTCACAACGACGGACGCCTCGCAGTAACGCCTGGCCAGTTCCGCATAGGGCTGCGCGCCGACAAAGCTGACCGTCGAAGCGATCGCCTGGGGGATGATGGCGCGCAATGCCGCCTCATAGGAGCCCAGATACTCGATGCCGCCGGGATAGAAACGAGCGAGGTCCCTAACGTCGTTGTCCGTGCTCAGGTCGACCAGAAATTCGCGGGGAAGCGTTGCCGACGGGCCGACGATCTCAAGGCGCGCCTCGGGGCAGTTCGCAACGATGGTCGGCCATGCGGCGATGAGCGTATGCAGGCCCTTCTCCGGCGAGACGCGGCCGACGAACAGCACTCTCCCGGTAAGTCGCGCCGCGCT
>NZ_VFUA01000225.1 GCF_006440735.1 Mesorhizobium sp. B2-7-1
TGTTTGGACTGGGGACATCGCGAACAGGTGTGCGAGGACATCGCGAACAGTTTTGCATGCTATCGAGCGAGTGCATTGAGGTCGATGGTTTCTATTTTCTGATGTCTGAACCAGGCGTCGAAGACGCCGTCTAAGTTGGTAGGCCTGAAGGCGACGGACTTTCCCGCGAAGGCTCTGCACAAGCGCATTGAGCGGCCAAGGATTGAGACGAAGCCGTGCTGCTGAACGCGGCGGATGAGATCGTCCTTGGCATATTCGAATGGCTCGACAGTTTCGCGATACTGGCGCGGCGAGGCCTGGTAGCGATCGAGCGGCACGCCGCCGCCCAGCGCGTCGTGGGGACGCTGGGCGTTGTAGACGTGACGCCACTGGTCGAATGCATCCTGGGCCTCGGCGAGATTGGCGAAGGGCGGCCCCTGCAGCGCCTCGGCCTTGAGCGAACGATGGAAGCGCTCGTCCTTGCCGAGCGTTTGCGGATGGCAAGGCCTGGAGTGGCTGACGGCGATGCCAGTCTCGATCAGCCAGACGGTGAGTAGCGTGAAGTCGTTGCGGCCGCCATCGCCCCAAGGCGGACCATTGTCGGTGGCGATGCGCCACGGCAGGCCGTAGCGACGGAAGGCTGTGATCAGCCGGGCTTTTACGGTCTCGGTGGTCTGGTCGGCGCAGGCCGACAGCGCGATCGAGAAGCGCGAATGGTCGTCGAGCACGGTAAGCGGATGCAGCCGGCCGACGCGCAAGGCAACGTGGCCCTTGAAGTCCATCTGCCACAGGTGGTTGGGGGCGGCATGCTCGAAGCGAATGAAAGGCTGGGCTCCGCCGCCCAAAGCCCCCAACTCGATACCGTTGCGGCGCAGGATGCCGGTGATCGTCGAGGCCGCCGGCGCGCCGATGCCTTCGCGGGCAAGCACGCGCGCGATCTTGCGCCCGCCCCAGGCCGGATGCGCCACGCGCACCGAAACGGCTGCTGCTTCCATCTCCGGCGCACTGCGTGCCGGGCTCGACAGCGGTCGCCGAGACTGCTCCGTCAGGCCGGCCGCGCCTTCCAGCCGATAGCGCGAAAGCAACTTGTAACCACAGGTCCGGCCAATGCCGAAGCGCCGGCACAACGCGCTCACATTGGCGCCAGGCGCCAGCGCCAATCTCACGAACTCTTCTTTCTGGCTCATCACGCTTCTGGCCTCGAATGGCATCCCGAACCCCCTCGCGCAAAACGCGCAAAACTGTTCGCGATGTCCTCGCACACCTGTTCGCGATGTCCCCAGTCCAAACA
>NZ_VFUA01000226.1 GCF_006440735.1 Mesorhizobium sp. B2-7-1
GGCTGTTGGCCTCTGCATGCCGCCAGAAACAAATGTTAGTCGACGTTGTTCCCGTTTAGCCCTTGGCATGGTTAAGGGCCAACAAAAAGGCCCGCCGACCGGAGCCGACGGGCCGTCTTCCCTCAAATTGCTGTGCGCCCCTTTTCCCGGATGGTCCGCCTGACCCAGGCACCCCGCACGAGAGTGTCTTAGGTCAGCACCGCCGGCGGTGCTGTAGTTTTGCGGCCACAGCGAACGCCAATAGCGATTTTCCCGGATGGACGGACTAGGCCGTGCAGAGTGGGTCTCGATATCCAAAACCCGGCTCGCAGATCGAGGGTGACACAGGATTGTGGGAGACGGGCCTGGCCGCCGACACTATCCGGGGGGAAGCGGTTTCAAAATCGGCGGTGGTGCCAAGGTCTTCGATAACCCCGTTGCGTGCGATGAGGGCCGAGGTCCCACCACACTACCTTCGATGGTCCATTTCAGCATGGTGAAAGAGCCCGCCTGCATGGGTGTCAGACGGGCTCTTTATCGGGCCTCCCTGCGGATTCGCATTCCAGAGTGGGCCTGGCTGCGATAACCCCACCCGACGCGACGCGCGGATGCAAGCAGCCTGTCCGCACGCCACCTGTTTGTTCAACTTTGCCTCGGGTCCGATGTTCCATTAGCGATTGCTTGACTAAACCGCTGCCCGCTCCAGACTCTTTTCATGGCGAAGGGCTCATTCAATATCGGCGATGAAGTCGCCATCACGGCGACCGTGCGCCGGCGTGTCACCGAAGACCGTGTGAGCGTCTCGATACCCTCCTATGGGCAGCCCCATTCGATTGTCGAAACCTCCAAGGTGATGAAGGGCCAAACGATCGAGCTGGTGGGCGATGTGACCTGTGTCGACGCGGAAGTCGGCAAGGTCACCGTCAACCTCGGCGTCCCGGTCACTGTGGATGCCCACACTCTTAGGCTAGTGACGCGCTAGGTGTCGCCGAAACGGAGGCGCCCTAAATGGACACGGCGACATGACGAAGCTGTCTGATCTCGGTCCATTCGAACCTCATCTCAACGGAAAGATTTGCGAGCATGAGAGTGAGTATTTCTACCGCTGCCCCCAGTGCGGCCAGATGGTGGATGAACGGGACGCGCGGCAGGTGGTCTGGCATTCTTTCTTGGAGCATTCGCGGCTGACGATCGATGGTGGGGCGCCTCACTTGCCATAAGGCGGCGCATCGCTGCCGCGCAGCCGAAGGGTGCACAGGCCTAGAAAGAACTG
>NZ_VFUA01000227.1 GCF_006440735.1 Mesorhizobium sp. B2-7-1
TGGTCGAGCGCTGGCGCGAACGATGGGCCGAGCTTGCCAATGAACGCCTTGCCGAACTCGATATCGACGCCCGCATCGATCATCGCAGTCTGGAAGCGCAGGGCATTGCCCTGGAGCCGCAAACCCAGATTGGTGCTCCGGCCCAACGCATTGAGGGCAGCGGACTTGACGCTGCCGACATCGAAGCAGATCGCGCCGAACTGCATCGCGAGATCGCGCGTGGCAATGGCACTCGGATCGTTGCGGATCCATCCGTGGCGCTCGACGCCATCACCCATCAGCAATCGACCTTTACCCGAAAGGACATTGCGAAGTTCGCGCATCGCCATAGCGATGGAATGGAACAGTTCGACGCGGTGATGGGAGCCATTAGCGGAGCGCCCGACCTTGTCGAACTCGGCAAGGACGGACGCAGCGAAGACCGCTTCACCACGCGGCAGATGATAGAGACGGAACAGCGCCTGCATGGTGTGGCAGAACGCATGGCCGGGGAGGAACGTCATGCGGTGAGTGACCGGGATCGTGCGACGGCTTTGGCGGATGCCAATCGTCATGGCCTTGTTCTCTCAGGCGAGCAGACCGATGCATTCGATCACATCACGGACGGCCGCGGTCTTGGTGTCGTTGTCGGGTTTGCCGGCACCGGCAAGAGCGCCATGCTCGGAGTGGCGCGACAGGCATGGGCAGCGGCGGGCTATGAGGTTCGAGGCACTGCACTCTCCGGCATTGCGGCCGAGAATCTCGAAAGCGGTTCCGGCATCTCGTCTCGAACCATCGCCAGCATGGAACACGGTTGGGGACAGGGCCGCGATCTGCTCAGCGCCCGCGATGTCCTGGTGATCGACGAGGCAGGCATGGTCGGCACGCGCCAGCTGGAGCGCGTGCTCTCCCATGCCGCGGACGCTGGCGCAAAGGTCGTGTTGGTCGGTGATCCGCAGCAGTTGCAGGCGATCGAGGCGGGTGCTGCATTCCGTTCGATCCACGAACGCCACGGCGGCGTCGAGATCGGCCAGGTGCGCCGGCAGCGCGAGGACTGGCAGCGCGAAGCCACGCGCGACCTGGCAGCTAGCAGGATCGGCGCTGCGATCGGCGCCTATGACGATAAAGGCATGGTGCATCAAGCCGCGACGCGCGACCAGGCGCGCAGCGATCTTGTCGAGCGCTGGGATCGCGACAGGCA
>NZ_VFUA01000228.1 GCF_006440735.1 Mesorhizobium sp. B2-7-1
GGTCAGATCAACGATGCCTGCCTTGACGACGAGACCGCCGAGTTCAATCAGATGTCGGGTGCGCTTGCGTCGTTCGACCTGCCAGGTGCGCATGTCATTGCGAGCCATTGCCGCTTGCCGGTGATTGCGAGCTGCCCGGTTGCGCTTGAGCGCTGCGCAGGTTTCGCCCAGTAGTCGGAGCAGTTCTCCTGGAACCGCTCTCGAAAAACGTCACCCCACGCTTGGCCCATGCCTCACGCTTTCCGGTGTCTTTCGTTTCGGCGATTGCGACCAACGCGCCGGCCAGTTCGTCGGTGCTGAGTTGATCGGCGCCAGTGGCGATCACCAGTTCGCCAAGCTGCTGCACCTTTCGCGTCTTGAGCTCTCGCGCCTTTTCTTCCAGCGCCTTCAGTTCGGCGTCGAAGTCCCGTGGTTTACGCATGGCTGTCTCCGTTCGATTGTCGATCGGAGAATGATAGGGGAGAGCCCGCCGGAAGGCTTCAGGGTTGCCGAGACAGCCCGGGACGGGCTGGTCCATCCCGAGATTTTTTCGAGGGAGGGCGCGCTTATACGTCGTGCCGACGTGCGCTTTGACGTGCAAATGATCTGGTCGCGATGGCGATCTATCATCTTCACGTCAAGGTCATTGGCCGCAAGGCGGGCTCAAGTGCTGTTGCCTCGGCCGCCTACCGCTCGGCTTCGCGGCTGCGCGACGAGCGGATCGAACGCACGCATGATTTCTCGGCCAAGCGCGGCGTCGTCCATTCCGAGGTCATGCTGCCGCAGAATGCGCCCAAAGCCTGGAACGACCGCGAACGGCTGTGGAACGACGCCGAGGCCTTCGAGGTGAGGAAGGATGCGCAGCTTGCCCGCGAGGTGGAGTTTGCCCTCCCGCATGAATTGACCCAGGCGCAAGGCATCGAGCTGGCCCGCGACTTCGTTCAGACTGAATTCGTCAGCGGAGGCATGGTCGCCGATCTCAACGTGCATTGGGACAGGGCGGAGGATGGCAGCGCAAAACCGCATGCCCATGTCATGCTCACCATGCGGTCCGTGGACGAGAACGGTTTTGGCGCAAAGGTGCGCGACTGGAACGCTACCGAGATGGTCGAGCGCTGGCGCGAACGATGGGCCGAGCTTGCCAATGAACGCCTTGCCGAACTCGATATCGACGCCCGCATC
>NZ_VFUA01000229.1 GCF_006440735.1 Mesorhizobium sp. B2-7-1
TTGCTTCAGTAAACCACGACGCTCCTGATCGACTTGCCCTCATGCATGAGGTCGAAACCCTTGTTGATGTCCTCGAGCTTCAGCGTGTGGGTGATCATCGGGTCGATCTGGATCTTTTTCTCCATGTACCAGTCGACGATCCTGGGCACATCGGTGCGGCCGCGCGCGCCGCCGAAGGCGGTGCCCATCCAGCTGCGGCCGGTGACCAGCTGGAACGGCCTGGTCGATATCTCCTGGCCGGCGCCGGCAACGCCGATGACGACCGACTTGCCCCAGCCGCGATGCGAAGCCTCCAGCGCCTGGCGCATCACCTTGGTGTTGCCGGTGCAGTCGAACGTGTAGTCGGCGCCGCCGATCTGGTCGGCGCCGCGCTTGGTCATGTTGACCAGGTAAGGCACGACGTCGCCGTCGATCTCCTTCGGATTGACGAAATGCGTCATGCCGAATTTTTCGCCCCAGGCCTTCTTGTCGTTGTTCAAATCGACGCCGATGATCATGTCGGCGCCGGCAAGGCGAAGCCCCTGGATGACGTTGAGGCCGATGCCGCCGAGGCCGAACACCACCGCTGTCGCCCCTTGCTCGACCTTGGCCGTGTTGATGACCGCGCCAATGCCGGTCGTGACCCCGCAGCCGATATAGCAGATCTTGTCGAAGGGGGCGTCGGGATTGACCTTGGCCACCGCGATCTCCGGCAGCACGGTGAAGTTGGAGAAGGTCGAGCAGCCCATATAGTGGAACAGTTTTTCGCCCCCGATCGAGAAGCGCGACGAACCGTCGGGCATCAACCCTTGCCCCTGCGTGGCGCGGATGGCGGTGCACAAATTGGTCTTCCTCGACAGGCAGGACGGGCACTGCCGGCATTCGGGCGTGTAGAGCGGGATGACATGGTCGCCCTTCCTGACCGAGGTCACGCCCTTGCCGACATCGACGACGATGCCGGCGCCCTCATGGCCCAGGATCGCCGGGAACAGGCCTTCCGGATCGGCGCCCGACAGCGTGAACTCGTCGGTGTGGCAGATGCCGGTCGCCTTCACCTCGACCAGCACCTCGCCCTCGCGCGGACCTTCAAGGTCCACCTCCATGATCTCAAGCGGCTTTCCGGCGGCAACGGCTACGGCGGCACGCGTTTTCAT
>NZ_VFUA01000023.1 GCF_006440735.1 Mesorhizobium sp. B2-7-1
GTTTTGGGGGGACGACATGCATCAAAACAAAGACTTAAAGCGCGTCGACTGAATCCTTTTCAGCGCGACGCGCTTTAAGAAGCCTCTCCATGGAGATCTGATGTTCAATCGCGTCATCCTCGTCGTGGTCTTCGTGCCTCTGGCCATCATCCTGATCGCGCTCGCCGTCGCCAACCGCGGCGCCGTCGCCTTCACGCTCGATCCATTCCATCCCGGCAATCCCGCGCTGACGCTGAACCTGCCGCTTTTCATCTTCCTGTTCCTGGCCTTGGCCGTCGGCATGGTCGTCGGCAGCGTGGCAACCTGGGTGAAGCAGGGGCGCTACCGCAAGCTCGCGCGCCAGCGCGGCCTGGAAGCCGAAAACCTGCGCCAGGCGGTGAGCCGCCCGCCCGCTGCATCCAACGGACCGGCGCTGCCCAAGCCGAACTAGCTAACGCCTCACGGAGCCTTCGATGCTGACCATTTCGGCCGCCGAGGTCGATCGCGCGCTGACCTTTCCCGGCCTTGTCGAGACGTTGCGCACCGCTTTCCGCGATGGCGCGGTGCAGCCGGTTCGCCACCATCATGGCGTCGAGCGGCCGGACGGCGCCGCCTCGACACTGCTTTTGATGCCGGCCTGGACCGACTTCAACGCCGCCGGCACCTCGGCGGGAGGCCATATCGGCGTCAAGATCGTCACCGTGTCGCCGGATAACAACACAAAAGGCAAGCCGGCGGTGACGGGCCTCTACCTCTTGCTCGACGGCGTCACCGGCGAGCCGCAAGCGCTCATCGACGGCCAGCGGCTGACGCAGTGGCGCACGACCTGCGCCTCGGCGCTCGCCGCCTCCTATCTCGCCCGCAAGGACGCCTCGCGGCTTCTGGTGATCGGCGCCGGCGCGCTGTCGCCCTTCCTTGCCAAGGCGCATTCGGCGGTCCGGCCGATCACATCCATCCGCATCTGGAACCGCACGCCGGCCAACGCCGAAAAGGTCGCCGCCGCCTTGCGCGCCGAAGGCCTTCCGGCGAGCGCCGCCGTCGATCTCGACGCCGAGCTCGCCAAGGCCGACATCGTCGCCTCGGCGACGATCTCGAACACGCCCCTGGTCAAGGGCGCGCTGCTGAAACCGGGCGCCCATGTCGACCTCGTCGGCGGCTTCACGCCCGACATGCGCGAGGCCGATGACGACGCCATTTCCCGCGCCCGCGTCTATGTCGACACCCGCGCCGGCGCCACCAAGGAAGCCGGCGACATCGTCCAGCCGCTGGCCTCGGGCGTGCTGAAGCCGGAAGCGATCGTCGCCGATCTGCACGAATTGGCGCGCGGAGAAAAGCAGGGCCGGCAGAGCGACAGCGAGATCACGCTGTTCAAGTCGGTCGGCGCCGCCCTCGAGGACCTCGCCGCCGGCATCGCGGTCTACAAGGCGCTCAAATAGCCGCTAGGCCAGCTTGGTCCCCATCGCCTCGCCGATCAGCCGGAAATCATGCTCGCTGATTTCGAACAGGCCGAAACGAAGCTGATAGCCCCAGTTCGGCTTGCCTGCGGTAAAGTCGAGCCGGTCGAGCAGGGACTTGATCGGCGCCTCCTTGGCGTCGACCCAGTCGACGTCGCGCCTGGCGGGCGTGAAACCGCCACCCATGACGCCCTCATACACCTCGCCTTGCCGCACCGTGCCGAGGGCCGTGAAGGATTGCAACCCGTCCTTCTCGCCGAGCACGGTGCTCGGCGAGTAATAGACGATGCCGTCGCCCGGCTTGATGCGGCGCAACGGCGCCGCCTTGCCGTGGTTGACCTGCATGAAGCCATCCTTGCGGCCGATCCGCACATGCTCGGCCGACGCGACGGCAACCCAGTAGGCGCTCACCCTTGCGCTCCCTCGAACGGCCAGTAGACGCGCAGGCGATGATTGTCCGGATCGAGCGCCACGAAAGTGCGGCCGAAATCGAGATCGGTTGGAGCCTGCAGTACGTTGATCCCCCTGCCAGTCCAATCCGCGTGGGTGGCGTCGACCGCTGCCGCGTTCTCGACGGCAAGCACGAGCTCGCCGCCACCGCCTGCAGCCGCCGCGGCCGGTTCGACCGTATGGCGCGACCAGAGACCGAGCTTGAAGCCCTTGTCGAGCACGAACATCGCGAAGGTCGGCGAGGTTTCGACCGGCTCGCGCCCAAGCAACGAGGCGTAGAACGCGCCGCTCTTTTCCGGGCTGTCGACATAGAGGATGACGAAATTCGGCGTGGTCATATCTGATCTCCAAAGTGTCTGAACCTTGGAGACCATACGCAAACCTACTGTCAGATTCTGGCAGCAGCGATCAGCGGGAAGCGTCTTTCGCGCCATTCGCGCCCGGCGCACCGAGCGTCGCCCGCCACTCCTTCAGCATGGCCTGGCGGCGGCGCGGATAGCGGATGTCGGTCGCTGTCAGGCCGGACATCCGGTCGGCGCGGAAATGCCGGAAATCCTGGCGCGTTTCGCACCACGCAACCATCACCCGCACCTTGTCGAAGAAGGCGAGCGCGAATGGCCAGACCAGGCGCTTCGATGCCGTTCCCCCGGCGTCACGATAGAGGAAGCCGAGCTTGCGCTCGTCGCGGATCGCCTGCCGCACGACACCGAGGTCGATCGCTTCGGCATTCTCCGGGCCCGGCCCAACGAGCAGCGTCGTTGCATCGAGGTCTTCGCGCAAATCATCCGGCAGCACCGCCGCGATCTTGGCCAACGCATCCGTCGCTGCCGCCGCCAGCCTTTTGTCAGGTTGCTTCGCCACCCAGCGCGATCCGAGCACGATCGCCTCGATCTCCTCGTCGCTGAACATCAGCGGCGGCAGCATGAAGCCGGGCTTCAGCACATAGCCAAGCCCCGCCTCGCCCTCGATCGGCGCGCCCTGCCCCTGCAGCGTCGCGATATCGCGATAGAGCGTGCGGATCGACACGCCCATCTCGTCCGCAAGCGTGCGGCCGCTCACCGGCCGGCGGTGGCGGCGCAGAATCTGGACGAGGTCGAGCAGGCGGGCTGAACGGGACATAGTCGGTTTCGCGTCTCAAAAACTGGGTGCATCGCAGATGCGGGACCATTTTGTTGCGCGGCCCGAAGCCCTATGTCAAAAGCGGCCTGCCGTTCCGGAGACCGTTCTTGAAATCCTTTCGCGATCGAAACCGCGACAACCGCCCGCGCCAGCCTGCGAAAGCCAGCAGCGTCCAAGCACGTCCAGGTGAAGCGAGGCCGGAGCACCGGCAGGAAACCAAACCGGCGCCGCGCGTGCTTGCGCGCCGCGAGGGCGCGTTGCCCGCCGAACGCCTGCCATTGATCCTCGAAGTCGCGCCCAACGCCGATTATGCGCTGCTCGACAGCGGCGCCGGCGAGAAGCTCGAGCAATACGGCCCCTACCGCATCGTGCGCCCCGAAGGCCAGGCGATCTGGCAGCGGGCCCTCCCGGCCAAGGAATGGGAACGCGTCGACGCCATCTTCACCGGCGACACCGACGAGGAAGGCATCGGCCGCTGGCGCTTTCCGAAGGCGCCGCTCGGCGAGACCTGGCCGATGAAGCATGACGGCATAGATTATCTCGGCCGTTTCACCTCGTTCCGCCATGTCGGCGTCTTTCCGGAGCAGGCCTCGCACTGGGACCATATGGCGGGGCTGATCGCGGCGGCGAAGCGCCCGGTCAAGGTGCTCAACCTCTTCGGCTATACCGGCCTCGCCTCACTGGTTGCGGCCCGTGCCGGCGCCGAGGTCACCCATGTCGATGCCTCCAAGAAGGCGATCGGCTGGGCGCGCGAGAACCAGGAGATGGCCGGCCTTGCCGACAAGCCGATCCGCTGGATCGTCGAGGACGCGGTGAAATTCGCCGAGCGCGAGGAGCGCCGTGGCAGCCGCTACGACATCGTGCTATTCGATCCGCCGGCCTATGGCCGCGGCCCCAAGGGCGAGGTCTGGCAATTGTTCGAGGATCTGCCGGGTCTTACCGACCTTTGCCGCTCGATCCTGACGCCGAAGCCGCTCGCCGTCGTCCTCACCGCCTATTCGATCCGCGCCTCCTTCTTCGCCATCCATGCGCTGATGCGCGATACTTTCGCCGGCATGGGCGGCACGGTCGAGTCCGGCGAACTGATCATTCGCGAGAAATCCGCCGGCCGCGCGCTGTCGACCTCGCTGTTCTCGCGCTGGGTGGCCTGAATGACTGCACATGACGGCGCACGCCCTGTCGGGCAGGTCAAGGAAGTCACCAGCCTCGCCAATCCGCTGGTCAAGGACATCAAGGCGCTGGCGCTGAAGAAATTCCGCGACCAGCAGAACGCCTTCATGGCCGAAGGCCTGAAGCTGGTCATCGACGCCCTCGACCTCGGCTGGTCGATCAGAACCTTGGTCTTCGCCAAGGCCGGACGCGGCAATGCGGCCGTCGAGAAGGTCGCCGCCCGCACCGTCGCCGCCGGCGGCACAGTGCTCGAAGTCTCGGAAAAAGTGCTCGCGGCCATCACCCGCCGTGAAAACCCGCAAATGGTGGTGGGCGTCTTCGCGCAGCAGACCGTGCCGCTGAAAGACATCCGCGCCAGGGACGGCGACGTCTGGGTGGCGCTCGACCGGGTGCGCGACCCGGGCAATCTCGGCACCGTGATCCGCACCGTCGACGCCGTCGGCGCCAAGGGCGTCATCCTGGTCGGCGACACCACCGATCCGTTCTCGCTTGAGACGGTGCGCGCCACCATGGGCTCGATCTTCGCCGTGCCCATCGCCAGGGCGACCGAGCAGGCCTTCCTCGCCTGGCGGCGCGATTTTTCCGGCCTGGTCGCAGGAACGCACCTCAAGGGCGCGGTCGACTATCGCTCCGTCGATTTCTCCAGGGGGCCGGTCTTGCTATTGATGGGCAACGAGCAGCAGGGGCTGCCCGAGAGCCTCGCCGAAAGCTGCGACCGGCTGCTCAGAATCCCCCAGGCAGGCCGCGCCGATTCGCTCAATCTGGCGGTCGCCACTGGCGTGATGCTGTTCGAGATCCGGCGCGGCGCATTGAAGCTCGATCCCGCCAACGACATCCGATGAAGGCTGGCGATGAGGACTGCTAAGTGAAATCCTGGTCCCCTTATGTCGTGCTGGTCGTCATCGCCATTGCGTTCGACCAGTGGATCAAGCAGCTGGTCGAGAACGGCCTCGCCTTTCAGGAGAAGGTCGATCTGCTGCCGTTCCTGGCGCTGTTTCGCACCTACAACACCGGCATTGCCTTCTCGATGTTCCAGTCCTTCGGCGATACCGGCCTGGTGGTTATCGCCGTGCTGGTCGTCGTCTTCGTGCTCTATCTCGCCACGCGCACGCCAGCAGGCCATGTCGTCGCCCGCATCGGCTTTGCGCTGATCATCGGCGGCGCGCTCGGCAACCTCATCGACCGTGCCGCCTACGGCCACGTCATCGACTACATCCTATTCCACACGCCGGTCTGGTCCTTCGCGGTGTTCAACCTCGCCGACGCTTTCATTTCGGTCGGCGCGGCGCTGGTCGTCTTCGACGAGCTGATCGGCTGGCGTCGCCAGCCGAAGCCGTCGCAAGATTGACCTCGAGCGGCGGTCGCCGCACAGTTGGTTCAGAGTTAAAACGAGGAGAAAAAAGTGTCGGATACCTTCAAAGCCATCCTCGTTTCGCGCGATGCGGACAAGAAGCAGTCCGTCGATATCGTCGACCTCACCGAGGCCGACCTGATGGAAGGCGATGTCACCGTCGCCGTCGAGGCCACCACGGTGAACTACAAGGACGGGCTCGCCATCACCGGCAAGGCGCCAGTCGTGCGCCGATGGCCGCTGGTTCCAGGCATCGATTTCGCCGGCACCGTGATCTCCTCCTCGCATGCCGACTGGCGCAAGGGGGATAAGGTGATCCTCAACGGCTGGGGCGTCGGCGAGACGCATTACGGCGCCTATGCCGGCCGCGCCCGCGTCAAGGGTGACTGGCTGGTGCCACTGCCCGAGGGCATGAGCGCGCATGATGCGATGGCCGTCGGCACGGCAGGCTACACGGCCATGCTCTGCGTCATGGCGCTGGAGCGGCACGGCATCGTGCCCGACCGCGGCCCGGTGGTGGTCACGGGCGCCGCCGGCGGCGTCGGCTCGGTCGCCATCTCGATCCTGTCGAGCCTCGGCTACCATGTCATCGCCTCCACCGGCCGCAACGCCGAAAGCCCCTATCTGATCGACCTCGGCGCGGCCGAGGTGATCTCGCGCGAAGAGCTCAGCCAGCCCGCGAAGCCGCTCGCCAAGGAGCGCTGGGCAGGCGGCGTCGATTCGGTCGGCAGCCACACCTTGGCCAACGCGCTGTCGATGACCTCCTATGGCGGCGCGATCGCCGCTTGCGGCCTGGCCGGCGGCATGGACCTGCCGGGAAGCGTCGCGCCCTTCATCCTGCGCGGAGTCTCGCTGCTCGGCATCGATTCGGTGATGGCGCCGAAAGCGGTCCGCCTGGAGGCATGGCGCCGCATCGGCACCGATCTCGACTTGAAGAAGCTGTCGACATTGTCGCGCACGGTCGGTTTCGACGGCATCGTCGTCGCCGCGCGAGACATCGTCGAAGGCAAGGTCAGGGGCCGCGTCGTCGTCGATATGTAGCTGGAGCAATTCCAGGAAAAGTACGCGGCGGTTAGGCCCGTAGCCTTCCGTCCGCAATTGCTTGGAAACAACGGCCAGACCCCGCAAAGTCCCGGTTTTGCCCGCGCATGCGGGCGGCCGGAATCCGCGCGATCGCTAAAATTCGAACGATCCCTCCCAGTGTTCCATAATTTCTGTCTGGCATGGTCTGCGCATGGTCGCGGACTCCGACATCAGACAGGACAGCAAAGCCGCGGGCGCTGACAGGCTCATCCCCGATGCGCCGAAGCGGCAGGTGCTCGTCGCGCCGCCGCTGGCTCCCGAATTGCCCGCGGCCAGCCACGAAGGTCTGCCGTTCCTGACAATCGTCGCCATCGCCGTCCTGGCTGGCCTGGCGCATCTCACCGGAGCGCCGATCATCGTCACCATCGGCCTCGCCGCCGCGGCGCTTGCCGGCCTGGCCATGCATCTGCGCAACCGTCGCGACGAGCGGCGCACCGCAGCGCTTCTCGACGAGACCGCCGCCCGCAGCCGCGCCGAGATCGAGACTCTCGCCGACCGCATGTGGGAGATGCAGGAGAGCGAGGAGCGCTTCCGCGGCCTGATCGACGCGCTTGGCGACCTCGTCGTCCATCGCGATCGCGACGGCCATATCGTTTATGCCAACACCGTCTTTGCCTCGCTTGTCGAGGTCGACGCGCGCGATCTTGCCGGCAAGACCTTGTCCGAGCTCGGCATCGATGTCGGCGTCGTTCCCGACGCCGCCTTCTCCGATCATGAATGTCTGAGTTCCACCGATGTCGCGATCCGCACCCCGAACGGGCCGCGCTGGTTCTCCTGGATCGAATTGTCGGTGCGCGACAAGGACACGGGCGCGGTCTCGCACCGGGCGATTGCCCGCGATATCACCGCCCGCAAGCGCGCCGAATCCTCGCTGATCACCGCGCGCGAGCGCGCCGAATACGCCAGCCAGGCCAAGTCGCGCTTCCTCGCCACCGTCAGCCATGAGATCCGCACGCCGATGAACGGCATCATGGGCATGGCGAAGCTGCTTGCCGACACCGACCTCTCGCCCGAACAGCGCACCTATGTCGGCGCCGTTTCCACCTCGGCCAGCGCGCTGCTCGCGCTTATCGAGGACCTGCTCGACTATTCCAAGATCGAGGCCGGCCGCTTCGAGCCCGAGCCGCAGCCGACCTCGCTGCGCGAAATCGCCGACAACATCATCGAGCTTCTGGCAGCAAAGGCTTTCGCCAAGAACATCGGCCTTGGCTGCCATGTCGAGCCCGACGTGCCGCAGATGATCACCGCCGATCCCGGCCGCGTGCGCCAGGTGCTGATCAACCTCATCGGCAATGCGGTGAAGTTCACCGACACGGGCGGCGTGCTGCTCACCGTGGCGCGCGCCCGCACCGAGACCACCGACCGCATCTGCTTCACTGTCGCCGACACCGGTCCGGGCCTGCGTGAAGAGGACATGGAGCGCATCTTCGAGGAGTTCGAGCAGTCCGACGGCACCTCGACCAGGGTGCATGGCGGCGCGGGTCTCGGTCTTGCCATCTCGAAGCGGCTGGCCACCGCGATGGGCGGCACGATCTCGGTTTCGAGCCGGCTCGGCGAAGGGTCCGAATTCGTCCTCGAGCTTCCGGCGGTCGCGGCGACCGAGCCGCCGCCGCATCGCCACAACATCCTTGCCGACCGGCGGGCGGTGATCGTGTCGAAAAACGCCGTCGAGGCCGATGCCATCGCCCGCGCGATCAGGGCCCATGGCGGCATCGTCGAGATCGCGGCGACACCAAGCCAGGCCGCTCCCTTCGCTGCCGGCTGCAACGTGCTCCTGATCGACGCCGCGCTCGAAAACAGCGACGGCAGGCTGCTCAAGCGGCTGCGCGACTCAGGCTTCGCCGACTGCGAGGCCATCACCCTGATCGCGCCGACGGATCGCGGCATGCTCGGCGAATTCCGCGCCAGCGGCTACGCCACTTTCCTCGCCAGGCCGGTGCGCGGCGAAACCCTGCTGCGGGTGCTGTTGACCAGCCATGGCTCCGCGCTTGCCCAGCCGCAGCCACAGCCGCGCGAGGCTTCCTCGGCGCGCAAGCGGGACCAGGGCCTGTCGGTGCTGATCGCGGAAGACAACGACATCAACGCCATGCTCGCCCGCGCCACGCTGCTCAAGGCCGGGCATCGCGTCAAGATCGTCGGCAACGGCAAGGCGGCGGTCGATGCCGTTACCGATGCCGGCCTGAAGTTCCGCTTCGACGTGGTGCTGATGGACCTGCATATGCCCGTCATGGATGGGCTGGACGCGATCGCCGCCATCCGTCGCCACGAAGAGTCGCTCGCCATGCCGCCGATCCCGATCATGGTGCTCTCTGCCGACAGCCAGGAAAAGACCCGGCATGCCGTGCTCGCCCACGGCGCCAGCGGTTTCGTCACCAAGCCGCTCGACCCGGACGCGCTCGTCCAGGCGGTCGAGGGCCAGGTTGCCGCCTGAGGAAATTTTTAACGCTTGAAACGCCTTGGCACGCTTGGCTTTCGCGGCCACAAGATAGCCGGTTGATGGTATTGCCCAGCCGACAAAGTATTGCCCGCCACGTCGTATCACGGTACTGTCACAATCCTGTTGCACCTACACCGTATCCCCGTGCCAAGAGGGATGGCTCGAAGGAGAATCACTCGTGCATACAGTCGTGCCTGAATGTGACACTCGGCCGAATGCCGGCGGCGCCCTGCTCGCTGCCCGTAGCGCCGACGCCGTCGCAAGCGGTGCTCCGCTGGGCCGCATCGGCAATCTCGAAGTGCGGCTCGCCCGCAACGAGGCCGAGATCGCCGCCGCCCAGGAAGTCCGCTATCGGGTATTCTACGACGAGCTTGGCGCGAGGAAGGACCTTTTCCAGGCGCAGGACCGGCGCGACGCCGACCGTTTCGACCCGCTCTGCGATCACCTTCTTGTGTTGGACACCTCCCTTCCCGGTCCCGAGCATCGCCGCATCGTCGGCACCTATCGCTTGCTGCGGCAGGAGATCGCCGCGACGGCCGGCGGCTTCTATTCCGAGGGCGAATTCGAGCTCACCAAGCTGATCGCCAGACACCCCGGCCAGCGCTTCCTCGAGCTCGGCCGCTCCTGCGTTCTGCCGGAATACCGCTCCAAGCGCACCATCGAGGCGCTCTGGCAGGGCATCTGGGCCTATATCAACCACTACGACATCGGCGTGATGACCGGCTGCGCCTCCTTCCATGGCATCGTGCCGGCGGCGCATGCCGAGGCGCTGACCTATCTCGCCCATCATTGCCGCACCAACTCCGCCTGGGACGTTCGCGCGGTTCCGGGACGCTACTGCTCCATGGACCTGATGCCGATCGAGGCGGTGAACACCAAGGCGGCGATCGCCGCCATGCCGCCGCTGGTCAAGGGCTACCTACGCGTCGGCGCCCGCATCGGCGACGGCTGCGTCATCGACCACGAATTCTCGACCGTCGACGTCTTCGTCGTCATGCCGGTCAAGGAGATCGGCGCCCGCTACGTCAATTACTATGGCGGCGAAGGGCAGCGCTTCGCCGCATAGCGAATAGCGAATAGCGAATAGCGAATAGCGAATAGAAACGCTATCTCGGGTAATCTCTACTCGCTACTCCCTATTCGCTACTCCCTATTCGCTACTCGCTTAGGGGATGTCTTCCGGCCTCCGTCCCGGCCGGCTCTTATAGGCCGGAAACGACCAGCCGAATTTGAGCGCCCCGCCGCGCACCATGAACGCGCCAGCGAAGCCGAGCAGGCTGGAGGCCAGCGCCGGCAGGCCAGCGAGATCGCCAAGGGTGAAGATGGTGGCGCCGGCAAGGGCAGCCGTGACATAGATTTCTGGCCTGAGCAGCACCGAAGGCTCGCCGGCAAGCAGGTCGCGCAAGATGCCGCCGAAGGTCGCCGTCAGCACGCCCATGACGACCGACACGACCGGCGAGCCGGTGATCGCCAGCCCCTTGGCCGCGCCCATCACGGAGAACGCGGCAAGTCCGATGGCGTCGAGCCAGAGAAGCAATTTGTAGCGCGATTCGAACCGGTGCGCGCTGAAGAAGACCAGCACCGCGACGACGGCGCAGATCAGCACATAGCCGCTGTTGGCGACCCAGAACACCGGCAGGTTGAGGATGGCGTCGCGCAACGTCCCGCCGCCGATGCCGGTGACGCTGGCCAGGAACAGAAAGCCGATGATGTCGAGCTCTTTGCGCGATGCGGCAAGCGCGCCCGTCGCCGCGAAGACGGCGACGCCGGCATAGTCGAGCAACGCGATGGGGTTCATTGGGTGAGCGAGTAGTGAGTAGCGAAAAGTGAGTAGAGGAATAGCACGAAGCCGCAGAGAAATATCAGTCCCCTACTCACTACTCCCTATTCGCTACTCATTATCAAGCATCCTTCTCGGCCTGCTCGTTCACCGGGCCCGGCTCGACCTTCGCCTCGCCGGTTGCCTTCGGGCCGCCCTTGGCGACGCCGACCATCGCCGGCCGCAGCACGCGCTCGCCGATCGAATAGCCAGGCTGCACCACCTGGACAACGGTACCGGCCGGAACTTCCGGATTCGGCACCTCGAACATCGCCTGGTGGAAGTTCGGATCGAACTTCTCGCCTTCGGGCGCGAGTTTCTTCACGCCATGGCGCTCCAGCGCCGAAAGCATGGCGCGCTCGGTGAGGTCGACGCCTTCGATCAGCGACTTGAAGCCGGCGTCGCCGCCAGCCTTCGCCTCGGCGGGGATCGCGTCCAGCGCGCGGCGCAGATTGTCGGACACCGACAACATGTCGCGCGCGAAATTGGCGACGGCGTAGGCGCGGGCGTCCTGAACGTCGCGCGCGGTGCGCCGCCGCAAATTCTCCATCTCGGCCGCGGTGCGCAGCGCGCGGTCCTTCAGTTCCTCGTTTTCCTTCAGCAGCCGCACCAGCGCTTCGTAGTCGCCGTCGACGCCACCTTCCGCACGCTCGCCGGAAGCCTGGGTGGCTTCCATATCTTCGGGCGTGCGTTCGTCTTTTGCCTGGTCGCTCATCGCGTTTCCCGTCATTCGGATTGGTCTGGATTTGCGCCCGATATCGAGGTTTGGGCGTCAAAAATCAAGGGGTAAGCGCTGGCCGCGGATGTCGGGCCATCGTTTCAAATTAATTCAAATTTTACCGTATCACACAGCTTTGCTTGCCCTCAAATGCCGTTGCGGGAACCATAAGCGGGCTGGAGGAGTTTCGAAGCCGACACAGGATTTTGGGACGATGAACGGCAACAACGGCAACAGGCGCGCCGAATTGGCCAACGATATCAGGCGGCAAGCGGGCAGCGAAGCGACGAAGCGCTTCATGCGCACCTTGCCGGCATTTCGCTTGGAAAAGAAGGTGCCCCAGCGGCTGAGCGACCTGCTTGACCGCCTCGACAACGCCGAGGCGAAGACTGCGGGCGGCGGAAGGCGTCAATAGCCGTACGCCGCAATTAGAGCAATTCCAGGAAACGTGTGTAGCGGTTGGGCTCGGCGACTTCGCCGTAGCCTTCCGTCCGGAATTGCGCAAAAAACAAGTTTCAGGCCGCCTTGCGGTCGTCACGCATCAGCGCTTCGCCGTGGCGGATCTCGGTGCCGAGCACTTTCAGGCATTCCCGCATGAAGGCGGCAAGGCCCGGCCAGCCCTTGGCTGAAACCAGATTGCCGTCGACATGCGCGCCGGTCGGCGCGACATCGATATAGATGCCGCCGGCAAGCGTCACTTCCGGCTCGCAGTAATGCAGCGCCGCGACTTCCTTGCCGCGCACCACGCCATCGACCGCGATCAGGATCTGAGCGCCATGGCAGATGGTGAAGATCGGCTTGCCTGTTTCATGGAAATGCCTGACCAGCGCCTGCACGCGCTTGTCGATGCGGATATATTCCGGCCCGCGCCCGCCCGCCGCGTAGACCGCGTCGTAGTCGGCAGGGTTCACCTCGGCGAAGGTCTTGTTGAGGATGTAGTCATGGCCGAGTTTTTCGGTATAGGTCTGGTGGCCCTCGAAGTCGTGCAATGAGGTCTTGAGCACATCGCCGGCCTTCTTGTCGGGACACACCACATGGACGGTGTGGCCGACCGCGTGCATGGCCTGTTCAAAGACGAAAATCTCGTACTCCTCGCTGAACTCGCCAACGAGCATCAATATTTTCTTGCCTGCCATGCTGCTTCCTCCCTTAGCTGGTTATTTATTTCGGATCGCGAAATAATAACTCTATCCTAAGGGCAAGAAGATCAAAGGGGAAGCACGAATCGCATGGCTGGTCTGACCAGATGGATTTCGCACTATCGATTGGCGCGTAAAGAGAACGCTATGGAGGGAAAACCGAAGAGACTGGTCCGACCAAGACCGGCAGGATCAGGTCGCTGCCTGGATCATGTCCGCGGCCTTCTCCGCGATCATGATCGTGGGCGCATTGGTGTTGCCGCCGATCAAGGTAGGCATCACCGAGGCATCGACCACACGCAGCCCTTCCAGCCCGCGAACCTTGAGCTTCGGATCGACCACGGCCATGTCGTCGATGCCCGTCTTGCAGGTGCCGGCAGGGTGGTAGATCGTGTCGGCGCGCGCCCTGATATGCGCCATCAGGTCGGCATCGCTTGAAGTGCCGGCGGTGTAGACTTCCCTGGCGCGATATTTCGCCAGCGCCGGCGCTTCCAATATGGCGCGCATCATCCGCACGCCCCTGAGTAGAAGGTCGGCGTCGCGCTCGTCCTCTAGGAAGCGCGGGTCGATGCGCGGCGGCGCTAGCGGATCCGCGCTCATCAGCCCCACCTCGCCGCGCGAATGCGGCCTCAGCACACAGACATGGCAGGAAAAGCCGTAGCCCATATGCAGCTTGCGGCCATGGTCGTCGACGATGGCGATGCAGAAATGCAATTGCAGGTCGGGACGCTCGATCGCCGGGTCGGATTTGAGGAAAGCGCCGCCTTCGGCATAGGGGTGGCGATCATGCCGGGTGCCGTCCTTGCGCCAGCGTAGCATGTGCCTGATCAGGCCCGGCATGCCGCGCAGGCCGATGCCCATCAGATCCGTCTCCCGCGACTTCCAGGCGAGGATGAAATCGAGATGGTCCTGCAGATTCCGGCCGACGCCGGGCAATTCGTGGACGAGCGGAATACCATGCGCCGCGAGCTCGACCGCCGGACCGATGCCCGAGAGCAGAAGCATCTGCGGCGAACCGAACGCCCCGCCGCACAGGATGACCTCGCGTCTGGCTTCCGCGACCGCTTCGCTCTTGCCGATACGATAGCGCACGCCTGTGGCGCGCTTGCCGTCGAGGACGACGCGCGTCGCATGCGCGCCGGTGACCACGGTGAGGTTCGGCCGGCCGATCGCTGGATGCAGATAGGCGGCCGCCGCCGAGCAGCGCTCGCCGTTTCGGCCCTCGCCCCAGAACTGCGTCACCTGATAGCGGCCAGCCCCTTCCTGCTCCGGCCCGTTGAAGTCGTCGTTGCACCTGATCTGGTTTTCGCCGCAAGCCTCGACGAAAGCGCTGGAGATCGCGCGCGGTTCCTGCTGCTCGGCTACCCTGAGCCGCCCGTCGCCGCCATGCAGCGCGTCGGTGCCACGCTGGTTCCCTCGGCGCGCCGGAAATAGGGTAGCACCTCGTCCCACGACCAGCCATTGCAGCCGAGACCGGCCCATTCGTCATAGTCGCGGCGGTTGCCGCGCGTGTAGAGCATGGCGTTTATGGCGCTCGATCCGCCCAATGCCTTGCCGCGCGGCTGGTAGCCGATCCGCCCACCCAACCCCTGTTGCGGCACCGTCTGGAAGGCCCAGTTGTTGATCTTCGGACGGCCGGGCAACAGCGCAATAACACCGGCCGGCGCGCGGATCAGCAGATCCTTGCCGGCGCCGCCCGCCTCGAGCAGGCAGACCGTCTTCGATGGGTCCTCGGAAAGCCTGGCGGCAAGCGCCGGGCCGGCGGAGCCGCCGCCGGCGATGACATAGTCGTAGCGCATCTTCTCCCCCCGGCGGATGTTTCCGTCCGTTTACCCGAGAGAATGCCTGCCGGCGCGATTTGTAAAGATGCCGCTGCGTTAGCTGGGTCGCTTGCGCCGCCAGGAATATTTCGGCCCCTTGGGCTCCTGCTCCACGGCCGGCTGATAGTACACCGGCAGACCACCGGTCCGGCCTTCCTCAAGACGCTTCAACAGCACCGGGTTGGAGACCTCGAACTCGTCGAAGCCGAGCCGCAGCATATGCGGCAGCTGGTCGACCAGCACCTGGCCGGTGGCGCGCACCGCGCCCTTGAAATGATGCCGGGCCCGCAGCAATTCGCCCTTGGAAAAGGAGCGGCCGTCATTGAAGGCCGGGAAGGCGAGCGCCACCATCGACAGCTGGTCCAGCAGGCCGGTTATCTTGTCGAGCTCGTCGCCCGGCTGCAGCAGGACGCCGAGGCGCTCGCGCGCCGACTTGCGGACCTCCTCATCAAGCCCGAGAAACGCCTGCAGCGGCAGGATGAAGCGGCCATTGCCGGCGAGCGCCTCGGCGCCTTCGGCGTGGGTCCACTCGTCCTCGCGAAAACCGTCCGTGGTCCAGAGGCGGGTCCCCGCTGTCGTCGATCCAGTCATCAAAAATCCTAAAGTTCAAAATTGTCCCAGCGAACCGGCAGGCCGCCAGCAACCGGAAGCCGGCGCTTGCGAACCGGCATCACGTGGATAGCGATATACCCTAAAGTGAGGCGTCGGTCAGCGACTTCTCCAGGCCCGACAAATGGATGCCGCACTCTGTCTTGGCGTGGCCAGCCCAGCGGCCGCTGCGCGCATCCTCGCCCGGCTGCACCGGCTGCGTGCAGGGAAAGCAGCCGATCGAAAGATAGCCATAGGCGACCAGAGGATTTTCGCGCAGCGCGTGCGCACGCATATAGTCGGCCTGGTCCGACGTCGTCCAACGCGCCAGCGGGTTGATGCGGATGCGCGAGCCGACCGCCTCGAAGACCGGAAGTGCCGCCCGCGTCGAAGCCTGGAAGCGCTTGCGCCCGGTGAACCAGGCGCGGAACGGCTCGACGCCGCGCGCAAGCGGCTCGACCTTGCGCACGTTGCAGCAGGAATCGGTGTCGGTCTCATGTAGCCTGCCGGTCGGGTCGACACGTTCTAACGCCGCCTCCTCCGGCTTGATCACCCTGATATCGGTCAGGCCGAAATCGGCGACCAGCGCGTCGCGATAGCCGAGCGTCTCGTCGAAATGCTTGCCGGTGTCGAGGAAGATCACGGGCAGGGTACGGTCGATCTCCGAAATCATGTGCAACAGCACGGCGGAGTCGGCGCCGAAGGACGACACGGCGGCGACCTCGCCGCGGAAGGCTTCGCGCACCGAGCGCCCGATGATCTCGATCGGCTTCAGATGGCCGTGCAGCGCGTCGAGCCCCGCCGCTTCCGCGGCAATGCCGGCCTCGACACCGCCCACCCGGTCAAGCGGCCTTGGTTTCGCCAGCATAGAGCGCCTCCTTGAACGGCGCGGGACCGACACGGCGGTAGGCGTCGATAAAACGTTCGTCGGGATTGAGCCGAAGGCCGAGATAGGTATCGACGATCTGCTCGATGGCATCGGTGATCTCTTCCGAGGAGAAGCCGCGGCCGATGATCTCGCCGACCGAGGTGTTCTCGTCGGCCGAGCCGCCAAGCGTCACCTGGTAGAGCTCGGAACCCTTCTTCTCCACACCCAGGATGCCGATATGGCCGACATGGTGGTGGCCGCAGGCGTTGATGCAGCCGGAGATCTTCAGCTTCAATTCGCCGATCTCACGCTGCCGCTCGAGCGAAGCGAAGCGGCGCGAGATTTCCTGCGCCACCGGAATGGAGCGTGCCGTGGCGAGCGCGCAATAATCGAGGCCCGGGCAGGAAATGATGTCGCTGATCAGGTTGGAATTGGCCGTCGACAGGCCGATCTCGACAAGCGCGTCATAGACCGCCTTGAGATCGGCGCGCGCCACATGCGGCAGGATCAGGTTCTGCTCGTGGCTGACCCGCAATTCGTCGAAGGCGTACTTCTCGGCGATGTCGGCGACGGCTTCCATCTGGCTGTCGGTGACGTCGCCGGGCACCTCGCCGATGCCCTTGAGCGAAATCGTCACCGCCGCGTAGTCGGGGTGACGATGCGTCACGACATTCTGGTCGAGCCATTCCGAAAAGCTTTTGGAGTCGAGACGTGCCTGCTTGACGAGAGCATCGCCTTCCGGCCGTGCCGACAGCGCCGGCGGCGCGAAATAGGCGTTGATGGCCGCGATGTCGGCCTCCGGCAACTTCAGCTCGGTGTCCTTGAGCTCCTGCCATTCGGCCTCGATCTGCCGTACGATCTCCTCGACGCCGGTCTCGTGCACCAGGATCTTGATGCGCGCCTTGTACTTGTTGTCGCGGCGGCCGTAGAGGTTGTACACGCGCAGGATCGCCGTGCAGTAGGACAGCAACTCGGCTTCCGGCAGGAAGTCGCGGATCTTCTTGGCGACCATCGGCGTGCGGCCCAAGCCGCCGCCGACATAGACGGCAAAACCCAGCTCGCCGGCCGCGTTCTTCTTCAGGTGCAGGCCGATGTCATGCGCCTGGATGGCAGCCCGGTCGCGCTCGGCCCCAGTCACCGCGATCTTGAACTTGCGCGGCAGGAACGAGAATTCCGGATGAACCGAGGACCATTGCCGCAGGATTTCGGCGTAGGGACGCGGATCGGCGACCTCGTCTGCGGCCGCCCCGGCGAAGTGGTCGGCGGTGACGTTGCGGATGCAATTGCCGCTGGTCTGGATGCAATGCATCTCGACGCTGGCGAGATCGGCCAGGATCGCCGGAACGTCGGCGAGCGCCGGCCAGTGGAACTGCAGGTTCTGGCGCGTGGTGAAATGGCCGTAGCCCTTGTCGTATTTGCGCGCGATATGGCCGAGCATGCGCAATTGCCCACTGTTCAGCGTGCCGTAGGGCACCGCGATGCGCAGCATATAGGCATGCAGCTGCAGATAGACGCCGTTCATCAGCCGGAGCGGCCGGAACTGGTCCTCGCTGATCTCGCCGGCGAGCCGGCGCTTTACCTGGTCGCTGAACTCGGCGACGCGGGCCTGAACGAAATCGTGGTCGAACTCGTCGTAACGGTACATGCTTCGTCTTTCCAGGCGCGTCCGCCCGTTGCCTTCCTTGGATTTAAGCGGCTCGTTCGGCTTGCTTGCCGAGATCGGGGTGGATGGTCGGGCCCGCGGCGCGGATCTTCTCGCGCAGCCGCACCGGCTCGACCAAACCATCGACAACCGTGACGTCGATCACGTTGACGTCCAGGACTTCATTGTTGGCGGCGGCCGCGGCGCCGATCGCTTCCAGCCGGTCTTCCGCCGCCTTGTCATGGGCGATATCGGCATGACCGACCATCTCCGCCCAGCCGCCATCGGCGTACCAGACGGCGATGCCGTCGGAGAGCCTGTTCGCGGTCAGTACCTTCATTGCTCAACTCCTTCGGCGACGGCTGACGCCGCGCCCTCATGCCCCGTATCTTCACGTCTATGTGCCGCAAGCGGCTCGGATTGTTCAAAATTGGCGCCGGCAACGGCGTCGCCGATGATCGTCATCACCGGGCCGGTGAGGTCGGCGCGCTCTTCCAGCGACGGCAGGTCGGCCAGCGTGCCGTGGAAACGGCGGCGGGTGCCGAGGCTGGCGTTCTCGACGACGGCGACGGCGGTGTCCGGCGACAGTCCCGCTTCGATCAGCCGGCCGGCGACTTCGGCCGCGACCGAGCGGCCCATATAGACGGCGACGGTCGCACCCGAGATGGCAAGCTTTGCCCAGTCGGGCAGCGAATTGCCCTTGAGATCGTGGCCGGTGGTGAACACCATCGAGGACGAAACGCCGCGCAGCGTCAGCGGCAGCTCGAAATCGGCGGCGGCGGCGAAGGCGGCGGTGACGCCCGGAACCACCTCGTAGGCGATCCCGGCCTCGCGAAGCGCTGCCATTTCCTCGCCGGCGCGTCCGAACACCAGCGGATCGCCGGACTTCAGCCGCACCACGCGCTTGCCGGCGCGGCCCAGCTCGACGAGCAGCGCGTTGATCTCTTCCTGGCTCTTCGAATGGCAGCCCTTGCGCTTGCCGACCGGCAGCCGCTCGGCGTCGCGGCGGCCCATGCCGACGATCGCTTCCGGCACCAGCGCGTCGTAGACGATGGCATCGGCCTCCATCAGCAGGCGATGCGCGCGCAAGGTCAAAAGGTCCTCCGCTCCGGGACCGGCGCCGACCAGCGCGATATGTCCCTCGACCGGAGCATCCTGAGCCAGGAGCTCGAGCGCCGCGCCATGCGCTTCGGCGAGCTCGCCGGCTTCGACGGCCCTGGCCGGCGCGCCGGCGAAGAAATCGCTCCAGAAGCGACGGCGGCGATTGCCCTTCGGCAGGCTCTCGGCTGAGGCGCGGAAGGACGCGGCAAGAGCCGCCAGCCGGCCGAGCGACGGCGACAGCATGCGGTCGATGCGCCCGCGCAGCATCTGCGCCAGCACCGGTCCCGCCCCTTCGGTGCCGATGGCAATGGCGACCGGCGCGCGGTTGACCAGCGCCGGGGTGAAGAAATCGCAGAGCTCCGGGCGATCCACGGCGTTGACCGCAATACCCAGCCGGCGCGCGTCCTCGACGACGCGGCGGTCGAGCGCCTCGTCGCCGCTCGCGGCGAATACCAGGGCGGCGCCTTGGAGATGCGCGGCCTCGTAGGCCGCATCGATGTGAACGGCGCCGGTCGACGCGATGAAATCCAGCAGGCTGCCGCCGGCATTGTCGGCAACGATGCGCAGCACCGCGCTCGATTGCGAAAGCAGCCGCGCCTTGGCAAGCGCTTCCTCGCCATTGCCGACGATGGCTACGGCTTCGCCGTCGACCCGCATGAAGACGGGAAAGGTATTGAGCTTGGCGTTGGTTGGCGGCATGGCGATGAGCAATACTGGAACAGTTTGGCAGTTTTACGCGGCCACGCCAAAAACCAGAAGGCAAGCACTCGCGCGCCGCCGAACGGCAGGCAATCGCTTTTTCGCAACCGCGAAAGCCAAGAGAAAAAAATTCTACTTTGAGAATAAAACAGTCAGGGCAGCATAAGAGACCGCCTTGATCCGCCGTAATTTTTAGCGCCGAACCGGGGAAGCCGCAAAACAGTTTTTTCTAAATTCTACTAAGTTAGTAGATTAAAGGCGACCTTGCCGGATCGGCATCCGGCCTCGTCGATTGAGATCATCGAAGCGCCACCGCCAGATCGGAACAATCATGCTCCGCGGCTCGTTTGCCTAGCGATCCATCCTGCCGGTCCCGAACTCCATCGGTCGGCAATCACGCGCACAAGGAGGAACGCCATGAGCATCAGGCTGAAGCACGGATTATGGGTCGTCGTGGCCGACGGCGAAAAGGCGCTCTTCCTTCGCAACCAGGGCGACAACAAGTTCCCGAACCTGGAAGTGGTGCAAGAGATGGAGCAGAAGAATCCGGCCACGCGCGAGCAAGGCAGCGACAAGCCGGGCCGCCAGAGCAACGAAGGCCCCCGCGGCGCCGTCGAAGAAACCGATTGGCACCGCCTCGGCAAGGAGCGCTTCGCTGTCGAGATTGCCGACCGGCTGTACAAGCTTGCGCATCGCGGCGCGTTCGACGCGGTCGTGCTGATCGCGCCACCGCAGGTGCTTGGCGAGATGCGCCAGAAACTGCACAAGGAGGTGAGCGGGAAGGTGCAGGCCGAAATCCCCAAGACGCTCACCAACCACACGGTTTCGGATATCGAGAACCTGTTGCAGGCGGCATAGGGCGGCGAAAAGAAAGCGGCTTCGAGGCTGGATCACGTCTCGAAGCCGTCTCTTCGGCGTGGCGTCGATTTTGCGCGGCACACCCTGCTTCCGCGTCGATTTCTGCGCCGCGGTGGTTGCATCATCGCCGCTCCCTCCACCATATTGCCGAAGGCGACGGCCTCGGCGGGCGCCCATCCGACATCGCGAATCTCGAAAGGCGCTCCATAGACAATGCCGCATGACACTCCCCTTATCGCCACCATCGTCGCCGGTCTGGGGCTTGCTTTCGTCTTCGGGGCTTTAGCCAACCGTTTCCGCATCCCGCCACTTGTCGGCTATCTCGTCGCCGGCGTCCTTGTCGGTCCGAACACGCCCGGCTTCGTCGCCGACGCCAGCCTTGCCAACGAGCTCGCGGAAATCGGCGTCATCCTTTTGATGTTCGGCGTCGGCCTGCATTTTTCGCTGAAGGACCTTCTATCCGTCCGCGCCATCGCCGTGCCGGGCGCCATCGTGCAGATCGGCTTTGCCACGCTGCTCGGTGTCGGGCTTGCCTGGTTGCTCGGCTGGTCGCTGGGCGCCGGCCTGGTCTTCGGCCTAGCGCTTTCGGTCGCTTCGACCGTGGTGCTTTTGCGCGCCCTGCAGGAGCGGCGGCTGATCGAGACCGAACGCGGCCGCATCGCCGTCGGCTGGCTGATCGTCGAGGATCTTGCCATGGTGCTGGCGCTGGTGCTGTTGCCGGCGCTCGCCGGTGTGCTCGGCGGCCAGCCGCAGGTCGATGACCATGCGAGCCTGCTTTCGCTGCCCGCCAGCTACGGCATATGGGGCGTGGTCGGCATCACGCTCGCCAAGGTCGCCGCCTTCGTCGTCGTCATGCTGGTGGTTGGCCGCAGGGTCATTCCGTGGATCCTGCATTACGTCGCCCATACCGGCTCCCGCGAGCTGTTCCGGCTCTCCGTGCTGGCGATTGCGCTCGGCGTCGCCTTCGGCGCGGCGAAGCTGTTCGGCGTCTCGCTGGCGCTCGGCGCCTTCTTCGCCGGCATGATCATGAGCGAGTCCGAGCTCAGCCACCGCGCGGCGGAGGAATCGCTGCCACTGCGCGACGCCTTCTCGGTGCTGTTCTTCGTCTCGGTCGGCATGCTGTTCGACCCGTTCGGCCTGATCAGCAACGGCCTGCCGATCCTCGCCACCTTGGCCATCATCATCATCGGCAAGTCGATCGCGGCCTTCGTCATCGTGATCGCGTTTCGCTATCCGATCGCGACCGCGCTGATGATTTCGGCGAGCCTTGCCCAGATCGGCGAGTTTTCCTTCATCCTGGCCGAGCTTGGCGTCGGCCTGAAACTGTTGCCCGAACAGGGCCGCGACCTGATCCTGGCCGGCGCCATCCTGTCGATCCTGCTCAATCCGCTGATGTTCCTGGTCGTCGACTGGATGAAGCCGTGGCTCGAAAAACGCGCAGGCAAACCTGCCGCGCCCGAGGAGGTAAGGCCTATCGGTCCGGCGACCGAGCCCGGCCAGGTCGCTTCGGTCCAGGCAGTTCCGGGAAAGGACGACGGCCCGCCGCCGAAAACGGCGCTTGCCGGTCACTCCATCCTGATCGGTTATGGCCGCGTCGGCAGCCTGGTGGGGGTCGCGCTGAAGGAAGCCGCCCTGCCCTTCCTGGTCATCGAGGATGCCGACAAGACGCTGGCCAAGCTGAAGGCGGACGGCGTCGAAACCGTCGCCGGCAACGCTGCCAACGCCGACGTCTTCTCAGCCGCCAATCCGGAAGGCGCCAGGCGGCTGATCCTCGCCATCCCCAACGCCTTCGAGGCGGGGCAGGTTGTGCTCAGGGCCCGCGCGGCCAATCCGGCGATCAACGTCATTGCCCGCGCTCATTCCGACGCCGAGGTCGAGCACCTGAAAGGCCTCGGCGCCGACACCGTGATCATGGGCGAGCGCGAGATCGCCCGCGGGATTGTCGAGGTGGTGACCGGCAAGGTCACGATCCCGGTCAAGCCCGCCATCGAGGTCGACCCGCAACCTGCCTGATCGATATCAGGCCACGAACGCGGAACCGCCGTTCTGCGCGATATCGCTGAGATATTTTGCCGGTGGCTTGCCCAGTGCCTTCTTGAACATGGTGATGAAGGCGGTGACGGACTCGTATCCGAGATCGCCCGACACCTGCTGCACGCTTGCGCCGGCGGACAGTTCCCTGAGCGCCACGATTAGATGCAGCTGCTGGCGCCAGCGGCCGAAACTCAAGCCCGTCTCCTTCACCACCAGGCGCGCCAGGCTGCTCTCGCTGAGCGCCACGTGGTCTGCCCATTGCGCCAAGGTGCGCCGGTCGGCGGGGTCGTCGGCCAGCGCTTCGGCGATCCGCCGCAGCCGCGGCTCGGCCGAGATCGGCAAATGCAATTGCTGAACCGGCATGAGCGGCAACTCGGCAAGAAGGACTTTTCCCAGAAAATCGCATCTCGGCTCGTCCGGCGCGCATTCCGACAGCTCGATGATCAGCTCGCGCAGCAGCGGCGAGATCGAAAGCGTGCAGCACTGTTCCGACAGGTCGGTGGCGCCGGGCTCGATATAGACGAAGAAAATCCGGGCGTTCGCCGTCGCGACGTTGCTGTGTTCCATGCGGCTCGGCACCCACACCCCGCAGTGCGGCGGCACCATCCAAAGCCCGCTCGGAACGCGGCAGGTGACGCCGCCGCCGAGCGCGAAGACGAGCTGCCCTTTGCGATGCCAATGTGCCGGTACCTCGGCCCTTCTCTCGGTCACGTCGACGCCGACGACGATCGCCGGCGCGGCCACGTCGTCGACGTCGAAGTTCGACCAGGGCCAGCGTAGCGGCTGCCTCATGCTTGACTGCTTTTAGCGATCATCTGGCTTTATCTCTAAATTCTTCAACCGCGAAAGTCGATAGGTTCGAGCCGTTCCGTCGCGATCGATCGCGACTCCCAGGCGTCATTTCAAAGGTGGTCCATGCTTGCTCTTGCTATCTCTTCAGACAGCTCCAACAGGCTGAAGCTCACCGAGGCTGACGAGCCAAACTGCAACGCGAATGAAGCATTGGTGACTGTTCATGCAACATCGTTGAATCGTGGTGAGCTGCGCCTGCTCGGCATGCGCCCCGACGGCTGGATACCTGGCCAGGACATTGTCGGCATCGTCGAACGCGCGGCGGCCGATGGCTCAGGCCCGGCCGCGGGCGCGCGGGTTGCGGCTTTGGTCGACCAGGCCGGCTGGGCCGAGCGCGTCGCCGTTCCGACCGACCGTCTCGCCGTGCTGCCGGACGCCGTCAGCTTCGCCTCCGCCGCCACGCTCCCGGTGGCGGGCACGACAGCGCTGAGGACCTTGCGTCATGGCGGCGATCTCGCCGGCCAGCGGGTCCTGATCACCGGGGCAAGCGGGGCGGTCGGCCGCTTCCAGATCCAGATCGCCCGCGAGCAAGGCGCTTCGGTGACGGCGATCGCCTCGGCCCGGCACCATGATGATCTTCGCCATCTGGGTGCGGGACAGGTCGCCGAGTCGATCGAACTGGCCGAGGGGCCGTTTTCGCTGATCACCGAGTCGGTCGGCGGCAAAAGCCTCGCCGATGCGATCGGACGCGTGGCGCCCGGCGGTACCATCGTCATGTTCGGCTCGAGCAGCGGCGAGCTCACGCCGGTTGGGTTCCGCCAGTTCGTTCCAGGGCACGAAGGCGCGAGGCTTCAGACTTTCGCCTACTACACGTCCGGTTCAGCCATCGGCGCCGACATCGCCTGGCTGCTTGGTTTGGTCGCGGCCGGCCGGCTCGAAACCCGCGTGGCCATAGCCATGCCGTGGACGGACATCGGCCAAGCCCTGGACGCGCTCAGACAGCGCAGCTTCAGCGGCAAGGCGGTCCTCACAATGGCCTGACGTCACACGTGCTGGCCGCCATTGATGTGGATTTCCGAGCCGGTCACGTAGGACGACTGGCCGGAGCACAGGAAATAGATGATGTCTGCCACTTCCGACGTGGCGCCCAGCCTTCTCAGCGGGATCGCCTCGACTATTCTGTCGGTGCCGGGCGACAGGATCGCGGTGTCGATCTCGCCCGGCGCGATCGCGTTGACGCGGATGCCGTGCGGGCCGAAATCATGCGCCATCTCGCGCGTCAGCGAGCCGAGCGCCGCTTTGGATGTCGCATAGGCCGTGCCGGCGAACGGATGCACCCTGGTGCCGGCGATCGAGGTGACGTTGACGATCGAGCCCTTGGCGGTGGCGAGTTCCTTGAACAGTCCCCTGGCCAGCATGATCGGCGCGAAGAAATTGACCTGGAAGACGTCGCGCCAGACATGCATCGGCGTCTCGATCGAATTCATGCGGCTGTTGCCGTCCTTCAGCTTCGGCGAGATGCCGGCATTGTTGACCAGCGCGTTGAGCTGTCCGCCATGCGCCTCCAGCCGGTGACGGATTTCCGAAACCGCGATGCCGACATCTTCCTGGTCGGCGAGATCGACCTTGATGTGGTCCTCGGGGCCGGCCGGCCACGGGCAATCCTCGGCGAAAGCCTGGCGCGAGCAGGTGATGACGCGCCAGCCCTCGCGCGAAAAGCGCTTGACTGTCGCATGGCCGATGCCCCGGCTGGCGCCGGTGAGCACGATGGTTTTTCTGCTGTCGATTTCGGCCATGGGCTTGGTCTCCGGCCGGACATGTAGCCGAAGGCGCTTGCCATTACGAGAGGCGAAGTTGCCGCTCTAGCCACCGCCGAGGATGTCGAGGATGGAAGTCTGCCGCTTCTTGGTCGGGCCGCCGACATTGCCGGGCGGCACCGGATGCTTGATCGAGGCGGTCGACCCCTTGTCGCTCGGCATGTCGAAGCCGTCCGCATCGACGGTCTGGGCCGGGCGCGCCTGACGTACCGGCGCAGGCGCCGGAGCGACCGGCTGTGACTGGCCGACGGCCGCGGGCGGTGCTGGCGGCGGCTGCGAGGCGTCCGCCGACGGGATCTCGTCCGGCACGATCGTATCGGACGGCGTCGACTTCCAGGTGCCGGGCAGCGGCCTGACTGGAACGCCCTCATGCGCGGCCACCATGAATTCGTGCCAGGCCTGCGCCGGCAAGGCGCCGCCGGTGACCTTCTTCATCGGGCTGCCGTCGTCATTGCCGAACCACACGCCCGTGGTGAGATTGGCGGTGTAGCCGACGAACCAGGCGTCGCGCGAATTCTGGCTGGTGCCGGTCTTGCCGGCCGAAGGCCAGTTGAAGGCTGCCTTCCTCGCGGTGCCGACCTCGACCGTGCCGGTCATCATCGAGTTCATCATGCCGACGATATCGGCCTTGATGACGCGCGGCGCGCTGCCGGTGCTGCCCTCGTAGAGCACCTTGCCGCTGGCCGTGGTGATGCGCTGGATGAAGTGGATGTCAGGCTTGTAGCCGCCATTGGCGAAGGGCACATAGGCCGAGGTCAGTTCCAGCGGCGTCACTTCCGAGGTGCCGAGCGCGATCGAGGTGTTGGCCTGCAGGTCCGACTGGATGCCCATGCGATGCGCCGCCTCGACCACCGCATCGGGGCCGACTTCCATGGTGAGCTGCGCGGCCACCGAGTTCAGCGACTTGGCCAACGCGGTCGCCAGCGTGACCTTGCCGTAATATTTGCCGCCATAATTGTCCGGCGTCCATTTGCCTATTTTGATCGGCGCGTCGTTGCGGATGCTGTCCGGCGTGCGGCCGGCCTCGAGCGCCGCCATGTAGACGAAGGGCTTGAAGGCCGAGCCGGGTTGGCGGCGCGCTTCCGAGGCGCGGTCGAACTGGCTGGTCGAATAATCATAGCCGCCGACCATGGCGCGCACCGCGCCGGAATCGTCGATCGACACCAGCGCGCCTTGGCTGACGTTGAGCTTCTTGCCGCTCTCGTCGATCAGCCGGCGGATCGACTGTTCGGCAAGCTTCTGCAGGTTGAGGTCGACAGTGGTGTTGATGACGATGTCGCCGCGCACGTCGCCGATCAGGTCGGGAAGTTCGTCCATCACCGTGTCGGCGACGTAGTTTTCCGAGCCGGTCCAGTAGGACGGCGCGCGCGTCGCTGGCGCGCTCAGCGCGGTCTTGTATTCCTTGTCGCTGATCTTGCCTGTCTCGCGCATGGCCGCGAGCACGAGCTGCGCCCGCTCCTCGGCCGCCTTCGGATCGCGCGCCGGCGACAGCTTGGACGGCGCCTTGAGCAGGCCCGCCAGCAACGCGGCTTCCGAAAGCGTCACGTCGCGCGCGCTCTTGCCGAAATAGCGCCGCGAGGCCGCCTCGACGCCATAGGCGCCCGAGCCGAAATAGACCCGGTTGAGGTACATTTCGAGGATCTGGTCCTTGCTGTGCTTATGTTCGAGCCAGAGCGCGAGCAGCACTTCCTGCACCTTGCGCTCAAGCGTGCGGTCCGGCGTCAGGAACAGGTTCTTCGCCAGCTGCTGCGTCAGCGTCGAGCCGCCCTGCGAGAAATGCCCGCCTAGAAGGTTGGTGACCATGGCGCGCGACAGGCCGATCGGGTCGATGCCGAAATGCGAATAGAAGCGGCGGTCCTCGATGGCGACGACGGCCTCCGGGATATAGGGCGACATCTCGTGCAGGCCGACGGCCTCGCCGCCCGACGCGCCGCGATTGGCGATCAGGTTGCCATCGACCGAGACGATCTTGATGTTGGGCGCGCGGTCGGGAACCGACCATGTGGTCGCCGCCGGCATCTTGGCGCCGTAGTAGACGACGACGCCGGCCGCCGCGATGCCGCCCCAGATGCACAGCACGAAGCACCAGTAGACCAGGCGGGTAGCGATGCCGAGCAGCCCGCGCCGGCTTTCGCTTCGACCACGGCCGCGGCCGCGCGATTTCGCCTTGGCGGATTTGCCCTTGGAAGCGGATTTACGGCTGCCCGGCACGACGCGATCCTCCTCGCTGACCGAAAAGCCTTCGGAGGATTTCGCGCGCGGCGATCCCTCGAAGCTCGGTTCGATGCGACTGTCTCTGCGGTTCGCCATACGCTCTTGCTTGCTGCCCCGGTGCCGATGGCGTTCGGGTTGAAGACTAGATGCGGCGGTTTAAAGGCGGGTTAAAGCAGGGTTTATGCAGCCTTTTGAAAACCCTTACGATTTTCTGAATCACGTCTCGCGCTAGCTTTCGCAATCGGGTCGACCGCCTGCAGGGTGCCGTATCATTGCGAGTGGTTGCTCAAAGTCCCGCTGCCTTGGCCAGATAGGGAGCCAGCGCCAGGGCGTAGGTTGCCGTCAGATGATGGTTGTCGCGCAAGACGACGATGTTGCCGACCACTGCCGGGCAGCTCTCCTTGCCGCATAGCGCATCGTTCATGTCGACCACGCTCACCCCCGCCACGGACCGGGCGGCGAGCGCATAGATGTTTTCCCGTTCGACCTCGCTGCGCGGGTTGACGCATTTGCCGGGATCTGTCCCCAGGCAATTGCGCGGATCGAACAGGCTGAAAGGTGTGTTGCGGATCGCGACGACGCGCATGCCCTGCCCGGTCAGCTCGCTCCAGACGCTGCGCAACCCCTCGATCATCGCGTCCTGCGCAACGCTGGTATAATTGCTCTGGCTGGTGATAACGAAATCGGGCTTCAATTTTCCAATTTCGGCGAGAACCTTCTCCCGCCATAGCGCGCACTCTTCATACGGCCTGCCGTCGTTAAGGATAGTGACCCGGGTTACCGGGCATGCCGCCTTGGTGAAGGCGACGAGCTTCCATCTTCTGTCTTTGGCGATTTTGTCGACTGCCGGCACCCATTGCGCCGCGTGGGAATCGCCCATCACGACGATGGTCCTCGTCCCGGTCGGGTCCCCGAGCTTGCAACCGGTCGCGTCGATGCCCTTCCGCTCCTGATGACATTTCAACCTGTAAATGACGGGCAAGTCGCTGCCGATCTTGCTCAAGGGAGGTAGCGGCTTGACGCCCTCGGGGACGACGGCGTTCGCCAGCAAGGCCGCGGGCCCTGGATAATTCGGCGTTCCGATCAGGCTGATATCGATGGGCTGCCGGTCGATCGCATAGACAAGTCCGCCCGCCACCGCCACGCACAACCCCACCGCAACCGTGCCGTCGATCAGCGGTCGCCACGCCAGGGACGAGCGCGAATGGCGATAGGGCTGTTCGACCAAGCGATAGGAGATGCCGGAAACGGCCAGGGTGGCGATGATCAGCGCAACGCCATCGAGAAGGCCGATCGCGCCGCGCTGCGCCGCATAGAAAATGATCAGCGGCCAATGCCACAGATAAATCGAATAGGAGCGATCGCCGATATAGCGCAGCGCGGCGATGTCGAGGCCACGGAAGCGGCCGATGCGTATGCTGCCGGCGGCAATGACCAAGGCCGCGCCGAGCGTCGGCAGCAGTGCCTTGAAGCCTGGAAAATCGGTCGACCTCGTAAACAGGATCGCCGACGCAAGCATCGCCAGCATGCCGGCGACAGCCATCCCCGTCCGGGCACGCCCGCTCGGCTGGAACCTGTCGAGGGTCAGCGCCAGCAGGCCGCCAAGGGCCAGTTCCCAGACCCGCGTGTGGGTGACGAAATAGGCCCATGCCGGATCGGATCGGGTGAGAGCGACGGAAGCCGCGAGCGAGCCCGCCAGGATCGCGCCGAGCACGAAGGTGAGCATTTGCACCGGTGAATACCCGCGACGCCTGGCCCACCACAGCGCGGCGATCATCAGCACTGGCCAGACGATGTAGAACTGCTCCTCGATCGACAGCGACCAGAAATGCTGCACCGGGCTCAGCGCATCCTCGGCGCCGAGATAGTCAACGGCCTGCTCGGCAAGCCGCCAGTTCTGCACGTAGAGTGCGCTTGCGATCACCTGCTTGGCGGTTTCTTCCCACCAGGCGTCCGATACGAACAGCAGCGTTCCCGCGAGCGTGACGAAGAGCGCGACGATCGCCGCCGGCAGCAACCGCCTGACCCGGCGCGTGTAAAAGCCGACAAGCGAGATGCCGCCGTCGCTGAGCGCCATGCGCGTGAGCAGCCCGGTGATAAGGAAGCCGGAGATAACGAAGAAGATGTCGACCCCGACATAACCGCCGGGAAGCGCTGTCGGCCAGATGTGGAAGATCACCACAAAGGCCACGGCAAGCCCGCGCAGCCCCTGTATTTCCGGCCGAAATCCCCCCGGCGCAATGTCGTCTCGCAAAGTCAGTCTAGCCCCTCACGGCGCCGGCTCGTCCCGGCCGGCCACCGTGGTCAATTCTGCTGGATCGAAATACCCTTGTCGTCGATCTTGAGCTCGACGCCTTTCGGCTTGGTCTGCTCGCGATAGACATAGATGCCGAGCGCGATGATCACCGCGATCAGCGCCCCGATGATGAGATAGAGCGTGTTCTGCCTCATTGCGTCCCCTTGTTTCGGTCGAGACCCGCCTTGAAGCTCGCAGGCGGCGGTCGCCTACTGGTCGTCGTCCTCGGATGCCGGACGCCAGCTCGTCGGGTCGACCTTCTTTTGCGTGTCGCTGTCGGTGTAGACCCACCAGCCGCCGTCGCGATACTGGCCGATGGATTCGTTGACGACGCCGTCGCCGTCCTTCCACAGGATGGTGACCTTCGAGCCGTCCTTCGGCGCGCTTTCTATCGGTTTGCGCTCTGCCATCTCACTTCCTCCACGAACCGGCCCTCCATAGGCCGGCATGAACGTATCCGGACGCGCCGGGTTCCGTCAGCTGTGCGCGAAGATGTCTTCCTCGGCCCAGCCCATCAGGTCCAGCTTGGCGCGCGTCGGCAGGAAACGGAAGCAGGCGTCCGCCTCCTTGGTGCGGTTTTCGCGCGCCAGGCGCGCCGCCAGCACCTCGCGCAGGCGATGCAGGTAGAGCACGTCGGAAGCGGCATATTCGAGCTGTTCGGGCGAGAGCGTTTCCGTCGCCCAGTCCGAGGATTGCTGCGCCTTGGACAGGCCGATGCCGAGCAGCTCGTTGCACAGATCCTTCAGCCCGTGGCGGTCGGTATAGGTACGGGTCAGCCGCGAGGCGATCTTGGTGCAGAACACCGGCTCCGCCATGACGCCGAAGGCATTGTAGAGCACGGCGATGTCGAAGCGGCCGTAGTGGAACAGCTTGGTGATCGCGCGGTTCCTGAGCAGGCTGACGAGGTTCGGCGCCTTCTTCTGGCCAGGCGCGATCTGGATGACGTCGGCGCTGCCGTCGCCCGGCGAGATCTGCACCACGCAGAGCCGGTCGCGATGCGGGTTGAGCCCCAGCGTTTCCGTGTCGATGGCGACCGCCCCGACATTGTAGCGGGTGAGGTCGGGCAAATCGTTTTTATGGAAACGGATGTCTGCGGTCATTCTCTTCTCCGGATCGCGATCTGCAGCGCCGCGCATCTCTTGGGATGCGGCAAAGGACGCTGTATAAAAACTAGAAAGCCCGTCCTTGCCGCGATCCGGTGAAAAATCAACCAAAACTTGTCGTTTAGCGTGTCAGCGCATCGAGGATTCGCGCCCAGGACCGCTGCCCCTTGTGGAAGGAGGTCAGCTCGTATTTCTCGTTCGGCGAGTGGATGCGGTCGTCGTCGAGGCCGAAGCCGACCAGCAGCGATTCCATGCCGAGATAGGTCTGGAAATCGCCGACCACGGGAATCGAGCCGCCGCCGCCGGTGGTGATCGCCTGCTTTTCCCATTCGTCGGACAGGGCGTCCTTGGCCTTGGCCAGGAACGGCGAGTCGTAGGAAAGCTGGATCGCCGGCGAGCCGCCATGCGGGTGGAATTCGACCGAGCAGTCGCCGGGGATGCGTTCGCGCACGAAGGCCTGGAAGGCGGCGCGGATTTTCTTCGGATCCTGCTTGTGGACGAGCCGGAACGATACTTTGGCCGACGCTTCCGCCGCGATCACCGTCTTGAAACCCTTGCCGGTGTAGCCGCCGATGATACCGTTGAATTCCGCCGTCGGCCGCGCCCAGGTGAGCTCGAGCACCGAGCGGCCCTTTTCGCCGGCCGGAATGGAGAGACCGACCGGTCGGAGGAAGGTCTCGGCCGTCTCGCCGAGCCCTTCCCAGGACTTCAGCACCTGCGAAGGCGTCTCCTCGACCCCGTCATAGAAGCCTGGAATCGTGACGTGGCCGTCCTTATCGTGAACATCGGCCAGCACCTTGGCCAGGACGCGGATCGGATTGGCGGCGGGACCGCCATACAGGCCCGAATGCAGGTCGCGGTTGGCCGCCTTGACGGTGACCTCCTCGCCCACCATGCCGCGCAGCGACACGCAGATCGACGGCGTCTCGCGGTTCCACATGCTGGTGTCGCAGACCAGCGCGAAATCCGCCTTCAGCTCGGCGGCGTTGGCTTCCAGGAACGGCTTCAGCGACGGCGAGCCGGATTCCTCCTCGCCCTCGAACAGGATGGTGACGCGGCACGGCAGGTTGCCATGCACCTGCTTCCAGGCGCGGCATGCCTCGACGAAGGTCATCAGCTGTCCCTTGTCGTCGGCCGAGCCGCGGCCGGTGATCACCTTGCGTCCAGGCTCGGTCTCCTTGATCGAGGGCGCGAACGGATCGGTTTCCCACAATTCGATCGGATCGACCGGCTGGACGTCGTAGTGGCCGTAGAACAGCACATGCGGGGAGCCTGCCGGTCCCTCGTGATGCGCCACCACCATCGGATGTCCGGGCGTGTCGCGGATACTGGCATCGAAGCCGATCAACTTCAGCTCGGCGACCAGCCATTCCGCGCCCTTGCGGCAGTCGGCGGCAAAGGCCGGGTCGGTGGAAATCGACTTGATGCCGAGCAGGCCGAACAGCCGCTCCAGGCTCTGGTCGAGATTCTGGTCGAGACGGTCGAGGACAGGGGCGATTCTGGACATTGGCGGGCCTTTCGATTTTTCGGGCCGACCCTAAAGGTCCGCGCCGGAAACGAAAAGCCGCGATCGTTGGACCAAGCGCGGGAATGCCTGCCGGAACATAAAAGAAGACCGCCGTGGTGGAGGGGGAACCACGGCGGTCTCTACTCGAAACGATGCGGCAGCCCGGAGAGGGGGGATAGGCTGCCGCAGTTTGCCCGGGATAGGCGGGGGACGGGCCTTACTCCGGACTTCGGCGAAAACTGCCGATGACGTGTATTTGGGTCTTTGAACATGGCGATTCAAGGGCATGAAAATTACACTTTTGTAACATGCCCGTGAGCGGCGGATTCCGTGCATGTCGCCCAAAAGTGTGAAGCGGTTTTGGGAAAACGACATGCACGAAGAAAAATGACCCAAAGCGCGTCTCCTGAATCCGTTTCCGCGCGACGCGTCTTGCCGGACAGGATCTGTCAGGGGTGTTGCCCGAACCGGTGGGTTCCTCCGCCTTTGGCATGGACCGCGAGGCCCTGCCGCGCTATCCCTGCCGGCATGAAAAAAGGCGATCACCTCTTCCTCGTCGACGGCTCCGGCTACATTTTTCGCGCCTATCATGCGCTGCCGCCGCTCAACCGCAAATCCGACGGCCTGCCGACCAACGCCGTGCTCGGCTTCTGCAACATGGTTTGGAAGCTGGTGCAGGACGCCCGCAACACCAATGTGGGTGTGGTGCCGACGCATTTCGCCGTCATCTTCGACTATTCCTCGAAAACCTTCCGCAGCGAGCTCTATCCCGAGTACAAGGCGAACCGTTCGGCGCCGCCGGAAGACCTGATCCCGCAATTCGGCTTGATCCGCCAGGCGACCGTGGCCTTCAACCTGCCCTGCATCGAGATGGAAGGCTTCGAGGCCGACGACATCATCGCCACCTATTCCCGGCTCGCTCGTGAAGCCGGCGCCGACGCCACCATCATCTCGTCGGACAAGGATTTGATGCAACTGGTTGGTCCGACGGTCGGCATGTACGACCCGATGAAGGACCGCCAGATCGGCATTCCCGAGGTGATCGAGAAATGGGGCGTGCCGCCCGAGAAGATGATCGACCTGCAGGCCCTGACCGGCGACTCGGTCGATAATGTACCGGGCGTGCCCGGCATCGGCCCGAAGACCGCGGCGCAATTGCTGGAACAGTTCGGCGACCTCGACGGGCTCCTGGCGCGTGCCGGCGAGATCAAGCAGGACAAGCGGCGCGAGACCATCATCGCCAATGCCGACAAGGCGCGCATCTCGCGCGAGCTGGTGACGCTGAAGAACGACGTGCCGATGAAGGAAGGGCTTGACGACCTGGTCCTGCATGATCCGGACGGGCCCAGGCTGATCGGCTTCCTGAAGACGATGGAATTCACCACCCTGACGCGACGCGTCGCCGAGGCGACCGCGACCGAGATCGGCGATGTCCAGGCTTCCGCCGTCACCGTCGAGCGCGCCGATACCGCGCATGGTCCCGATGTCGGCGCCGGCGCACCGCCGAGACAGCCGGCACCTGAATCGAACGGCGCCGCGAAACCTGCCATAAGGGGCGAGGACGCGCCGCCGCAGGGCGATACCCCATCGCTCCTCTCGGCGCTGCGGCTGGAACAGGCGACCTCGCGCAAGATCGACCCCTCGGCCTATGGCGCCATCCGCGATGCGGCGGCGCTCAAGGCCTGGATTGCCGAAGCCCGCGACGCCGGCGTCGTTGCTTTGGACGCCGAGACCTCCTCGTCCGACCCGATGCAGGCCGACCTCATCGGCCTTTCGATCGCGATCGCGCCGGGCCGCGCAGCCTATGTGCCGCTCGCCCACAAGAGCGGCAACGGCGACCTGCTCGGTGGCGGCATGCTGGAGAACCAGATCCCGGTCCGCGAGGCGCTGGCGCTGCTCAAGCCGCTGCTCGAGGACCGTTCGGTCCTGAAAATCGTGCAGGATATGAAATACGACATCGTCGTGATGAGCCGGCACGGCATCGAGGTCGGGCCGTTCGACGACACGATGCTGATCTCCTACGTGCTCGACGCCGGCACCTCCGGCGGCCACGATCTCGCCTCGCTTTCGGAAAAGTGGCTCGGCCACGCGCCGGCGGTGAAAAAGGAACTCGCCGGTTCGGGCAAGAACGCCATCGGCTTCGACCAGGTCGATATCGAGCGTGCGACGAAATATGCTGCCGAGCAAGCCGACCTGGCGCTGCAGCTGTGGCAGGTGCTGAAGCCGAGGCTCGCGGCCAAGGGGCTGGTTTCCGTCTACGAACGGCTGGAACGGCCGCTGGTGCCCGTGCTGGCCCGCATGGAGCAGCGCGGCATTTCGGTCGATCGCCAGATCCTGTCGCGACTTTCGGGCGAATTGGCGCAGGGCGCTGCCCGCGCCGAGGAAGAGATCTACGGGCTCGTCGGCGAGCGCATCAACATCGGCTCGCCGAAGCAGCTCGGCGACATATTGTTCGGCAAGATGGGCCTGCCGGGCGGCTCGAAGACCAAGACCGGCCAATGGTCGACCTCGGCGCAGCTGTTGGAAGACCTCGCCGCCGAAGGCCACGAGCTGCCGCGCAAGATCGTCGACTGGCGCCAGCTGACCAAGCTGAAATCGACCTATACCGACGCGCTGCCGGGCTTCATCAATCCAAGCACCAAACGCGTCCACACCTCATACGCGCTCGCCGCGACCACGACCGGGCGGCTGTCGTCCTCCGATCCCAATCTGCAGAACATTCCGGTGCGCACGGCCGAAGGCCGCAAGATCAGGACCGCCTTCATCGCCGAAAAGGGCCACAAGCTGGTCTCGGCCGATTACAGCCAGATCGAGTTGCGCGTGCTCGCCCATGTCGCCGAGATCCCGCAGCTCAAGCAGGCTTTCGCCGACGGCGCCGACATCCATGCCATCACCGCGTCGGAGATGTTCAACGTGCCGGTCGAGGGCATGCCGTCGGAAGTGCGCCGCCGCGCCAAGGCGATCAATTTCGGCATCATCTACGGCATCTCGGCCTTCGGCCTCGCCAACCAGCTGTCGATCCCGCGCGACGAGGCGAGCGCCTACATCAAGCGCTATTTCGAGCGTTTCCCGGGCATCCGCGACTATATCGAGGAAACCAAGGCCTATGCGCGCGAGCACGGCTTCGTCGAAACCATCTTCGGCCGCCGCATCCACTATCCGGAGATAAGGTCGTCCAACCCGTCGATCCGCGCCTTCAACGAGCGCGCCTCGATCAACGCCAGGCTGCAGGGCACCGCCGCCGACATCATCCGCCGCGCCATGGTGCATATGGAAGAAGCGCTGGACAAGGCGAAGCTGTCGGCCCGCATGCTGTTGCAGGTGCATGACGAACTGATCTTCGAGACGGTGGAAGCGGAGGTCGAAGCGACGATTCCCGTGGTGCGCAAGGTTATGGAGAACGCGCCGATGCCGGCGGTCTCGATGTCGGTGCCGCTGCATGTCGATGCGCGCGCGGCGAACAACTGGGACGAGGCGCACTGATGTGAGCGAGATGCTGCCGCTCTCGACGGCCACATTGCTCTCCTTTGCGCTGGCAGCCCTGCTGATCGAGCTGACGCCCGGGCCGAACATGACCTATCTGGCGCTGGTTTCGGCCAATGACGGCCGTCGCGCCGGCTTCGCCACGGTCGCCGGCATTGCGCTGGGGCTCGCCGTCATCGGTGGCATCGCCGCCTTCGGTGTCGCCGAGCTGATCCAGGCTTCCAGGCTGCTCTACGAAGGTCTTCGCTGGGCGGGCACGCTGTTTCTTCTCTATCTGGCCTGGGAAGGCTGGACGGCCGGCACGGATGTGGTATCGGCCAAGAGCGTGCCGGACGGCAAGTATTTCAGGCGCGGACTTGTCACCAACCTGCTTAACCCGAAAGCAGCGATCTTCTACATCGCGGTGCTTCCGACATTCGTCGAGGCCGACCGGCCGGCACTGGCCCAGACCGCATTGCTGACGACCATCTATGTCGCCATTGCGACCGCCATCCATGCGATCATCGTGATTTTGGCGGGAACCTTGGAACCATTCCTCAACGATCCGCGCCACGAAAGCATCGCACGCAAGGTTCTCTCCGCCATGCTGGCGCTGGTGGCGATCTGGTTCGCCTGGTCGACGGCGCGCTAGAGCAATTCCAGGAAAAGTGCGCAGCGGTTTTCCGTCCGGAATCGCGCAAGAACAAAGAGCTGGAGCAGGGCAGCGATTCTTTAGCCGCCCAGATATTTCAGGCAGCCTCGGCCCTACACTTGGCGCAAACACCGCGAAACTCGATCACGGCCTTCTTGGCGGCAAAGCCTGTCGAGCGCACCCATTCGTCCAGCCGATGGTCGACGTCGTGGTCGGACATCTCGGTCACCTGGCCGCAATTGTCGCAGATGGCGAAGGCGGTCATCGAATGGCTGTGGTCATGCGGCTCGGCGCAGGCGACGAAGGAGTTGAGGCTTTCCAGCCGGTGCACGAAACCGGACTTCACCAGCGTGTCGAGCGCGCGATAGACCTGCAACGGGGCGCGGAAACCGCGCTCGCGCAGCTGGTCGAGCAGCGTATAGGCGCTGAGCGGCCCGCTCGACGCCTCGAGCTTCTCGAGCACGCAGAGCTGGTTCTTGGTCAGCGCATCTCTTGCCGTCATCTTGTTCGCCCAACCGACGCTCGCGCGAAATCTCGCATGCGAACGACTTCAATTCCCCTGAGATAGCGACGAACGAGTGATTTTGCCACTGTTTCCGCAGCGTGTCGTTTCCAAGGCGCGGGGACAGAGATGGTGCGCGGCTAATCGCTACTTGCGCGGCGGCCCCTTGCGTTCGGCCGAAGCCGCCCAAAGATTGATGTCGGACTCGCGCGCGTAAGTGTCGATCTCCGCGAGCTCGGCATCGGAGAACTCGAGCGCCTTGAGCGCGCCGACGCAATCCTCGACCTGTTCCGGCCGGCTGGCGCCGATCAGCGCCGTGGTCACGCGACCCTTGCGCAGCACCCAGGCCAGCGCCATCTGCGCCAGCGTCTGGCCGCGGCGGGCGGCAATAGCGTTGAGTGCCTTGATGTTGGCGATCGACTTGTCGTTAATGAAGGCTGGCTTGAGCGACTTGCCCTGGCTGGCGCGGCTGCCTTCGGGAATGCCGCCGAGATATTTGTCGGTCAGCATGCCCTGCGCCAGCGGCGAGAACACGATCGAGCCGATGCCGAGCCCCTCCAGCGTGTCGAGCAGCCCGTCCTCCTCGACCCAGCGGTTGAGCATGGAATAGCTCGGCTGGTGGATGAGGCATGGCGTGCCGAGCCGCCGAAGGATATCGGCCGCTTCCCGCGTGCGCTGCGAATTGTAGGAGGAGATGCCGGCATAGAGCGCCTTGCCCGAGCGCACCGCATGGTCGAGCGCGCCCATCGTTTCTTCGATCGGCGTCTCGGGATCGAAACGGTGCGAATAGAAGATGTCGACATAGTCGAGCCCCATGCGCTTGAGGCTCTGGTCGAGGCTGGCCAGCACATATTTGCGGCTGCCCCATTCGCCGTAGGGGCCGGCCCACATCTCGTAGCCGGCCTTGGTCGAGATGATCAGCTCGTCGCGGTAAGGGGCAAAATCGGTGCGCAGGATCTCGCCGAACGCGGTTTCCGCCGAGCCGGGCGGCGGGCCGTAATTGTTGGCGAGGTCGAAATGCGTGATGCCGAGATCGAAAGCCTTGCGCACGAGCGCCTGCTTGGTCTTGTGCGGCGTGTCGTTGCCGAAATTGTGCCACAGCCCGAGCGAGATCGCCGGCAGCTTCAGGCCGGACCGCCCGCAGCGGTTATAGATCATTTTCTCGTAGCGGTTCTCGGCGGCGACATAGGGCATGGCAATCCTCGGGGTCGGAACGGCGCGGCGGTCGCCGCTGGAGCATGATGCCGAAGAGCGTGGAGCGGTTTTCGGACGACATCATGCTCTGGTGTGAATTGAATCGATGCTTGCCCCTGATCATTACCCTCTCCGCGCCGAAACGGGGAGAGGGGTTGCCACCTAGTTTTTCTTCGCCAGCAGCGCCTTCGCGTCCTTGACGCCGAGTGCGGCCGGCCGCTCGCAGCTCGTCTGCATGGCGACATATTTGCCGTTTTCGCCGGAACGCAGGATGCCGGTCATCACGTCGACGGCATGCAGCGCCAGTTCCATCGAGCAGCGATGCGGCCGCCCTTCGGCGATCGCCACCGCCATGTCGGCAAGGCCGGCGGTGCGGTAATTGGCCATCATGCCATGGCCATGCATCTCGTTCGGTATGCCGAACGGATGGTTCCATTTCGGCAGTTTCTTCACCGGCTTGGCCGAGTCGGTGAAGCGCACCTCGCCGCCGAAGAAATTGGGGTCCGGCACGAAGACGGTGCCCAATTCGCCGTAGAGCTCCATCGGCGCGTGGCCATGGCTCCAGACGTCCCAGGAAGTGTTGAGCGTGATCACCGCGCCGTTTGCGAATTCAAGCAGCGCATGGATGGTGGTCGGCGTGTTCACCGGGATCTTTTCGCCCGCACGCGGCTTCGACGAGATCGTACGCTCCTTGGCCGGCGTCGTTGCGAAGGCCGCCACCTGCTTCACCGGCCCGATCAGCTGGACCAGGTTGGTGACATAATACGGCCCGATGTCCAGCACCGGACCGGCGCCCGGCTGGAAGAAGAAGTCCGGATTGGGGTGCCAGTGCTCCATGCCGTGGCCCATCACATGGCAGGTGCCGCTGGTGATGGCGCCGAGCTTGCCGCTGTCGATCAGCTCGCGCACCAGCTGGTGCGCGCCGCCGAGGAACGTGTCCGGCGCCGAGCCGATGCGCAGGCCTTTCTTCTCGGCTCGGTTTTTGAGATCGAGCCCTTCCTTAATCGACAGCACGAAGGGTTTTTCCGAATAGACGTGCTTGCCGGCGTCGAGCACCGCTTTCGACACTTCATAGTGCACGGCCGGAATCGTCAGGTTGACGATGATGTCGATCTCGTCGTCCTTGAGGAGGTCGTCGACCGTCTCGGCGCGCAGCTTGAACTCCTTTGCCCGCGCCTTCGCCGCGTCCATGTTGATATCCGCGCAGGCGCGCATCTTGATGCCGCGGAACAGCGGCGCCAACGAGAAATACGCCTTCGAGATGTTGCCGCAGCCGATGACGCCGACGCCAAGTTTGTCTGCCATTTCGATTACTCCTGCCAGCTCTTGGCTGCCGCGATCGAGCGACGGGCATAGCGCTCGATGTCGTTGGGGTTGTCCTGCTCCATGATGAAGTACTGCGCCGCGCTCTTGGCGCGCAATGTCTTGAACAGGCCCGCCCAGTCGATCGTGCCGTGACCGACATCGGACCAGCCGTCCTCGTCCAGCCCCTCGCCCGGCTTGGCCATATCCTTGACATGCACGGCGCTGATGCGCTTGCCGTGCTTTTCGATCCAGGGCAGCGGATCGGCGCCGCCGCGGATCACCCAGGCGACATCCATTTCCCAGCCGATGTCGGGCGCGGCGGACAGGATATGATCCTGGGGCAGCGAGCCGTCGGCGAGCGCCTTGAACTCGAAATCGTGGTTGTGCCAGGCAAAGCCGTAGCCGAGCTTCTTCGCGGTCTCGCCGACCTTGGCGAGACGTTCGCCGAAGCCGCGCCAGCCGGCGGCGTCGGACGGGCGCTGGTCGGGCATCAGATAGGGGCAGACCAGCAGCGTGATGCCGAGCGCGTCGGCGATCTTGCGCACGCCGTCGAAATCGTTTTCCAGCGCGTCGATCGAGAAATGCCCGGTCGGCATCGCAAGCCCGTTCTTGTCGAGCTCGGCGCGGAAGGCCTTCGGGTCGTCATAGACGCCGCCAAAGCCCTCGACTTGGCTGTAGCCGAGCTCGCCGAGCATCTTCACCACGCCGTTCCATGGCTGGAAATTGCGGGCGCTGTAGAGTTGGAATGACCAGTTCATCTGTCCTGTCCGTTCTGTTGGTCCTGGGAGGTTAAATTCGGTTGCCGGTTTGAGCGTCGAACAGCGAGGCGCGCAGCGGATCGAAGCCGATGCCGACCGTATCCCCGTTTTTCGGCGTGCGTTCGGAGGTGACGCGCACGGTGAAGTTCTGTTGACCGAGCTTCAGCCACACCAGCGTGTCGGAACCCATCGGCTCGACGACCTCGACATTGGCCGTCGCGGTGAACGGCCAGCCCGTGCCGCTATTGAAGGCGACATGCTCGGGCCGGATGCCGAACACGGCTGGACCCGGCGTCGGCTCCTTCTCGAAGCCATAGGTTGCCAGCGGGATGCGCAAATCCTCGACGGCAAAGTGCCAGTCGCCGCTGTCTTTCTCCAGCCTGCCGTCGATGAAATTCATCGCCGGCGAGCCGAGGAAACCGGCGACAAAGCGGTTGACGGGGCGGTTGTAGATCGTCTGTGGCGCGTCGAGTTGCTGGATCACCCCGCCCTTCATCACCGCGATACGGTCGGCCAGCGTCATCGCCTCGATCTGGTCGTGGGTGACGTAGATCATGGTGTTCTCGAGCTTGCGATGCAGAAGCTTGATCTCGACGCGCAGCTCCGAGCGCAGCTTGGCGTCGAGGTTGGAGAGCGGCTCGTCGAACAGGAAGACATCGACGTCGCGCACCAATGCGCGCCCGATCGCCACGCGCTGGCGCTGGCCGCCGGACAGCGCCGAGGGCTTCCTTTGCAGCAGCGGCTCGATCTGCAGGATCTCGGCGGCGCGGGCGATGCGTTTGGCGATCTCGTCCTTCGCCACGCCGGCGACGCGCAGGCCGAAGGAAAGGTTCCTCTCCACCGTCATCTGCGGATAGAGCGCGTAGGACTGGAACACCATGCCGATGCCGCGGTCCTTCGGTTCCTCCCAGGTGACATTCTTGCCCTTGATGAAGATGCGCCCGTCCGAAATGTCGAGCAGCCCGGCGATGCAGTTGAGCAAGGTCGACTTGCCGCAGCCGGACGGACCGAGCAGCACGATGAACTCGCCGTCGGCGACATCCAGGTTGAGCGTCTGCAGCACCGAGACGGCGCCGAAATTGAGCGACAGGTCCTGGATCGAAACGCTGGGGCTGGCGATTTCAGCTTCCATCATCATCCTTTCACCGCGCCGGCGGCAATGCCGCGCACGAAGAGCTTGCCGGAAATGAAGTAGACGATGAGCGGAACCAGCCCGGTCAGGATGGTTGCGGCCATGTTGACGTTGTATTCCTTCACCCCCTGGACCGAGTTGACGATGTTGTTGAGCTGCACCGTCATCGGGTAGGTGTCGGGGCGCGTGTAGACGACGCCGAACAGGAAGTCGTTCCAGATGCCGGTCACCTGCAGGATGATGGCGACGACGAAGATCGGCAGCGACATCGGCAGCATGATGCGCAGATAGATGCCCCAGAAGCCGGCGCCGTCGACGCGCGCGGCGCGGAACAGCTCCTCCGGCATCGAGGTGAAGTAGTTGCGGAACAAGAGCGTCAGGATCGGCATGCCGAAGATCGAATGCACGATCACCAGCCCGGTCAACGTGCCGTAGATGCCGATCTCGCGCAGGATGATGACGATCGGATAGATCATCACCTGATAGGGGATGAAGGCGCCGACGATCAGGATGATGAAGAAGGTGTCGGCGCCCTTGAAGCGCCAGTTGGCCAGGGCATAGCCGTTCACCGAGGCGATCGCGATCGAGAGCAACACCGACGGCACTGTGATGCGCACCGAATTCCAGAAGCCGCGCGAGAGCCCGTCGCAGTTGAGTCCGGTGCAGGCGGTGGCCCAGGCTTTGACCCAGGGTTCGAAGGTGATCTCCATCGGCGGCGAGAAGATGTTGCCGAGGCGGATTTCCGGCATGCCCTTCAGCGACGTGACGACCATGACGTAGAGCGGCAGCAGGTAATAGAGCGCCACGACGATCAGCGTGCCGTAGAGGAAGATGTTGCGGCGCGACAGCACGTGCCGCGGCTTCGGCCCGCTCGGGCCGGAGGCATCGCGCCTGAGCGCCTCGGCGCCGCTGGACAGGGAGGCGACGTCAACCATGCTTGCGGCCTCCGAATTCGAGATAGGCCCATGGCACGATGACGATTATCACCGACAGCAGCATCATGGTCGAGGCGGCGAAACCCTGGCCGAGATTCTGGGCAAAGAACATGTAGTCGTAGACATATTTGGCCGGCACTTCGGAGGCGATGCCGGGGCCGCCGCTGGTCTGCGCCACGACCAGGTCATAGACCTTGACGATACCGGCCGCGATGATCACCAGCGTGGTGATGAAGACCGGCCGCATCATCGGGATGACGACGAAGAGATAGGTCTTCCACGTCGGTATGCCGTCCACCCTCGCCGCCTTCCAGATGTCCTCGTCGATGCCGCGCAGGCCGGCGAGCATCAGGCACATGATGAGCCCCGTGCCCTGCCAGAGCGCGGCGATCGAGATGCCGTAGATGACGATGCTGGAATTGTAGAGCGGGTCGAAGCTGAAGCTCGTCCAGCCGAGGTCGCGCACGACGCGCTGCACGCCGAAATCCGGGTTGAGCAGCCATTGCCACACCAGCCCGGTGACGATGAAGGACAGCGCGAAGGGATAGAGGAAGATGGTGCGGAACGTGTCTTCGAAGCGGATCTTCTGGTCGAGAAGGGCTGCGAGCAGGAAGCCGATGACCAGCGAGAACACCAGCGAGATGACGCCGTAGATCAAAAGGTTCTCGATCGATACCAGCCAGCGCGATGTCGACCAGAGCCGGTGATACTGGTCGAGCCCGACGAAGTTGAGCCGCGGCAACAGCTTCGAATTGGTGAAGGAATAGAGCACCGTCCACGCCGTGCCGCCGACGAACACCACCAGCGCGGTGAGAACCATCGGAATCGATGCGACCTTGGCGTTCAGGTTGCGGAAAAGCTTACTCGGGCGTTCGCTGTTGCTCATCTCGGCAGCCGGGCTGGGACAATGAGGGCGTCACGCTCCCGACCCCCGATAGGCTGGGGCCGGGAGCCGGCGGGGGCGCCGGTCGTCAGTCCGCCGAACCGATGATCTCGGCGAAGCGCTTCTGCGCCTCTTCCACGGTCATGTCGGGCTTGGCGAAGAACTCGGAGAACAGGTCTTCCTTCTGTTTCTGGGTGTCCTGCGAAAGCAGCTGGTCCGTCCACGGAATGACGGCGCCCTTGGCAAGGATGGCGAGACCCTTCTTCATGCAGTCATTGGCCGTGTCGAGGTCGACGTCGCCACGCACCGGCAGAGAACCCTTCTTGAGATTGAAGGCGACCTGGGTCTTCGGATCGAGCAGTGTCTCGGCCAGGACTTCCTGCGCCTTGGCCTTGTCGGCATCCTTGAGCAGCGGGAAGTAGAAGGCGTCGCCGCCGGTGGCGATGACTTCGTTCAGGCCAAGGCCGGGCAGGCAGGTATAGTCCTTGCCGGCGGTCTTGCCGGCGACCTGGAATTCGCCCTGCGCCCAGTCACCCATGATCTGGCCGCCGGCCTTTCCGGTGATGACCAGATTGGTCGCCTGGTTCCAGTCCTGCACATTGGTGTTCTTGGCCATCTTGCGGGCATCGTCCGCCGCCTTGAACACCTTGGCGATCTCAGGGCCGGCCGCGAAGGTGGCGTCCTTGTCCTTGTAGACCTTGAGGAACGTGTCCGTGCCGCCGACAGCGGCCATCAGCACGTCGAAGGCACCCGAGGCCTGCCAGGCTTGTCCGCCGACGGCAAGCGGAATGATGCCGGCCTTCTCCAGCGCCGGAGCGGCGGCCACGAATTCGTTCCAGTCCTTCGGCAGCGGCACGCCGGCCTTCTGGAAGGCTTCGTTCGACAGCCACAGCCACTGCCAGGAGTGGATATTGACGGGCACGCAGTAGATCTTGCCGTCGATGGTGCAGCTATCGAGCAGGCTCTTCGGCCGCACGACTTCCGTCCACTTGCCCTTGGTGGCGATGTCGGTGAGGTCGCGCATCAGCCCGGCCTGCACCAGTTCCTCGGCCTGGCGGCCGTGGTTGAACTGGGTGGCGCCCATCGGATCGCCACCGGTGATGCGGCTGATCATGATCGGCCGCGCCGTGCCGCCGGAGCCGGCGATGGCGCCGTCGACCCAGTGATTGCCCGTCGCGTCGAATGCCTTGGCAAGCTCGGCCACCGCCGCCGCCTCGCCGCCGGAAGTCCACCAATGGGTGACTTCCAGGTCGGTCGCGGCCGCCGGACCGGCGAAGTTGAGCGCAACCGTCGCGGCAAACGCAGCGGTCAGAAATTTGTATCGCATTTCGGCTTCCTCCCAGAATCTGAAACGTTACAGATTTTCGATACGGCAAATGATCCGCATAGGCAACCCCTCGCTTTGAAGCCGGTCGAGATTTTTTCGAGACATGAACAAAATCTTTCTCTCAAGGGGGCAATGTCAATGTCAAAGCGGCTGATCTCCGCCGAAACTGGCCCAAAACCGATATTTCCTTGTGATTCCAGGGGTTTTCGGTCCACCTCCACGCCCGGACCGCAAAGTTCGCGACCGTGCCGGTTAATCACGAAGATTGGCAATCTGTAACGTTTCAGTATATTGAACCAGGCCGCAGGCCAAGGGTCGCGCAATTGTCAACGCCGCACGATTGCCGGCCGACCCTGCGGCTGCTATGCGGCTGACGGGCGGGACGAATGGATAGACGGGTACCGAAGAAGGGCGACGATGATGCGTCGGGCAAGGAGCGGCCGACGCTGAAGACGCTTGCCTTCATGACCGGGCTTGGCGTCACGACGGTCTCGCGCGCGCTGAAGGATGCGCCCGAGATTGGCGCCGAGACCAGGCGCCGCGTCCAGCTCGTCGCCAAGCAGATCGGCTATCGTCCGAACCGCGCCGGCGTACGCTTGAGGACCGGCAAGACCAACGTCATCTCGCTCGTCCTGAACACCGAGCACGAGCTGATGAGCTTCGTCTCGGACATCATCTACGGCGTCACCGAGGTGATCGCCGACACGCCTTACCACTTGATCGTCACGCCCTATTCGCGCTCGCAGGATCCGCTCGACCCGGTGCGCTATCTGGTCGAGACGGGTTCAGCCGACGGCGTCATCATCTCGCGCACCCAGCCCAACGATCCGCGGGCGCGCTACATGCTGGAGCGCGGCATTCCCTTCGCCACGCACGGCCGCACCGACATGGGCCTGGTGCATCCCTATCACGACTTCGACAATTACGCCTTCGCCGGCGAAGCCGTGCGCTATCTCGCCGGCAGGGGCCGTAGCCGGCTGGCGCTTGTCACCCCGCCGCTCGGCCTCACCTATTACGGCCATACGGTGAACGGCTTTGCCGATGCGCTGAGCGAAGTGGGCGCCAGCGAAGTGCCGTTCAACACCGTCTCCATCGACCAGTCGATCGAGCAGATCAGGACGCGGACCGCGCAGTTGATGCGGCGCAAGGACCGGCCGGACGGTTTCGTCAGCAGCGCCGCCGCCGCGACGCTCGCCATCGTCGCCGGCATCGAGGACGCCGGGCTGAAGCTCGGCCGCGACGTCGACGTTGTGTCGAAACAGTCCTCGGAACTGCTGCATCTGTTCCGGCGCGAGCTGCTCGTCGTCAACGAGAACTTCCGGCTGGCAGGCTCCGAGCTTGCCCGGGCCGTGCTCGGCTGGATCGGCGGCGCCGACCCAGGTTCGTTGCAGTCGCTCAGCACGCCGAGCGAGGTTCTGCCCTATCGGGGTTAGCTCTGGTTCTCAGCTTCGTCATCCACGGGCGGAGCGGGAGCGAAGCGGACGCGCAGACCCGAGGATCCATTCCGTGAATTCCGAGAGCTGCAGCGATGCAGACAAGGCGCTATCGGAGCGCTTTTCTGGACCGCTGCATTCCATGGCGGACGTCACGGCATGGATCCTCAGGTCTGCGCCGCGTCGCTTCGCTCCTTGCTTCGCCCGTGGATGACGACGGGAGAGCCGTCTGAGCCGAACCTAAGCGGCGCCACTCCCCCAGGGTCCGTGAAACGCCCCCTCTTCCCCGATGCGCTCAAAACCATGCGCGCCGAAGAAATCGCGCTGCGCCTGGATGAGGTTCGAGGTGCCGCGTCCCTGGCGGTAGCTGTCGAAATAGGCGAGCGCCGAGGACAGCGCCGGCACCGGCGAGCCGGCCTCGGAGGCGCGCGCCACGATGCGCCTCAGCGACGGATGCGCTTCCTTCATCATGGCGATGAAGGCCGGCGCCATCAGGAGGTTGGTGGAAGCGCTCCCCGAGCCGAAGGCTTCGGCCATCGTGTCCAGCATCTGCGAGCGGATGATGCAGCCGGCGCGCCAGATCTTGGCGATGGTCGGCATCGGCAGGTTCCAGTTGAATTCCTTCGAGGCACCGCTCATCACGGCAAAACCCTGCGCATAAGCCGCGATCTTGCCGGCGAACAAGGCCAGCTCCAGGTCCTTGAGCAGCGCGGCCTTGTCGCCGGCGATCTTCTCGACACCGATATTGCCGTAGGCCTTTTCCGCCGCCTGCCGCTCGTCCTTGATCGAGGAAAGCACGCGCGCCGCGACCGCCGCCTCGATCGCCGTCGCCGGAATGCCGAGCTGCTGCGCCTCGATCACCGACCATTTACCGGTGCCCTTCTGCCCGGCGCGGTCGAGGATGATGTCGACCACCGGCTTGCCGGTCTTCGGGTCGTCGGCGGCCAGCACTTTGGCGGTGATCTCGATCAGGTAGGAGTTGAGCCGGCCCTTGTTCCATTCCTCGAAGACCTTGCCGATCTCCTGGGGCGCCATGCCGAGCCCGTCGCGCAATATGCCGTAGATCTCGGCGATCATCTGCATGTCGGCATATTCGATGCCGTTGTGGATGGTCTTGACGAAATGGCCGGCGCCGTCAGTGCCGAGCCAGGCGGCGCAAGGCTCGTCCTTGAACTTGGCCGAGATGGCCGTCAGCACCTTCTCGACCCGCTTCCAGGACTCTTCGGTGCCGCCGACCATGATCGACGGGCCATGGCGCGCGCCTTCCTCGCCGCCCGAAACGCCCATGCCGATGAAGGTCAGGCCCGAGCCGGACAGTTCCGAGAAGCGGCGCATCGTGTCGCGGAAATTGGCGTTGCCGGCATCGATGACGATGTCGTTGTTGGAGAGCACGCCGCGCAGCGCCGCGATCTGCTCGTCGACCGGCTTGCCGGCCAGCACCATGATGATGATCGGACGCGGCGGGCGGATGGCGGCGGCAAGCTCCTCCAGGCTGTAGCAGGGAACGACCATGTCCCTCAGCGAACCGGCGCTCTCGACGAACGCGTCGGTGCGCGCCCTGGTGCGGTTGAAGACGGCGATGCGGTGGCCGTGCTCGGCGATGTTGAGCGCGAGGTTGGAACCCATCGTGCCAAGGCCGATCAGGCCGATTTCGGCTTTTTCCATCGTTTCTTCCCTGCTTCGGATCTTTTGTTGAAGGTGGCATTCTGGAGAACGCCTTTCCCAGATGAATGACGGGCCGAGGCGACGGCGTCAACCGTCTCGCCGAATTGTGTCAGGCGGCGGCAGATCGGATTGGGGCCGGCATCGCCGGAATCTCATTCGCCACGGATTTCGATCGGAGCCTCGACCTTCACCAAATCAAAATCCGAAACGAGGATGTCGAGCCGGGCATTCCAGCGCCCGGGAATTGGAATGAGGAGATTGTCGACGCGCCAGGTGCCGTCGCCCGGCTTGGTCGCCGGCCGCTTGATCGGCTCGATGCCGGAATCCGGCTTCGACAGCACCAGCGTCACCTCCTTGGCGTCGAGCGGGCCGAAATCGCCGGTCATGATCACCATCGAAGCCGCGACCTCGCCGGCATGTCCGGGCGTGATGCTCAAATCGGCCATCGCCTTCAGCGTGTGGATGTGGATCGACACCGGCCGCGCGGCGGCGATCGCCAGCGCGCGCGGCGGCGGGGTGAAGCGCCAGCCGGCAGCGACGCCGAAGATGGCGAGCACGATGGCCACCTCGATACCGATCGAGCGAACCAGCCGTCGCTGCACTTCCGTGTCGCCTGCCTCGGCGGGCGCGGTCAACGTCCAGCGATTGACCGCGGCAAGCGTGAACAGGAAAAGTAGCAGAGCCAGCTTCAAGAGCAGCAGCCGGCCATAGGATGTGTTGATCAACGCTGCCGGCTGCTCAACCTGGATGATCGCCAGCACGGTGCCGCTTGCGGCAAGCGCGATGACGACCGGCAGGATCGCGCGGGAGAAGCGGCGCAGAAAGACTTTTGCTTCCGCCGGCTCCCGCCGCAATGCCAGACCGAGCGGCGCCAGCGAACCGGCCCAGAAGGCGATTGCGGCCCCGTGCAGGAACACAAGCGGCCGCGTCAGCCATTGCGGTTCGGCGGCGCTGGCGTGACCGCTGGCGGCAAGCGCGCCGCCGACACCGAGCAGTGCTGCGCTTGCCGACAGCTTGCGAAGACCTGACGGCCCGGCAAGCGACAGCAGCGCGAGACCAAGCGCGATCAGGCCGATCAGCACCGTCCAGACGTAGCTCGTCTCCAGCGCGGTCTTCCAGACCGTCGGCGCCGCAAACCGGGCAAGCGGCGCGCCAAGCCCATCCAGCCCCTGCAGGCCGAGCGACAACGGCGCGCCGACGAGACCGAGAAGCAGTGCCGCGGCGACAAAGCGCTGGCCGCAGCGCCGGTCCTCGGCCAGCCAGGCGAGCGCGAATGCGCCGCCGACGCCGAGAAAGAGGCCGGCATAAAGAAGCAGCCTGGCCGCCCAGATCGCCGCGCGCAGCGTCCAGTCGACGGCTTCGCCCGCCACCGGCGCGGCGCTTGGCGCGCCAATGGAAAACAGCGCCGAACCGGCGACCGGATGGCCATCGACCGACACCACCCGCCAGCTCAGCACATGCGTGCCGGATTTGAGCGTTTCGGGATTGTCGATCTCGACCGTCTGGTCCTTGAGACGGAAGGATGTCAGCGCAAGTTGCGAGCCGTCCGGCCGCACAAGCGTCAGAACCAGCGGCGAGACGGGCTCGCTGAAGGTGAGCGAAAATTGCGCCGGACTTTGCGTGAGCACCGTGCCGTCGGCCGGATCGGTCGCGACCAGCGCCGCATGCGCGAAAGCGCGGCCGGGCATGGCCAAGACCGCCATCGCCACGAGCACTGCCGCCAGCCAGGCAAGCGGGCCGGTATGCGGGCGGATCGTCGAGGAAGACTGTGCTGCGTTCATGCCGTCGTAACAGGAGATGGTGGCGCGCCCCGATGGAGCGCGCCAACAAAGATCATTTCTTCGGCAGCAATTTGATGCCGGGCGCCGGAGTTTCCACGGCGTCCTCATCCTGGCCTGCCGCCGGGATCTCGATCCAGCGATCGGTGGCGTCGCCGCACTCCTGCACCACCGGGAAATAGAGCATTTGGCCGGCCGGCAGATCGGCCGCCAGCGAGGCGCGGAAGACGAACTCGTCGTAGAACTCGTCGGGCAGGTTGCCGCCGCTCCAGTCGACTTCCTTGACGCCGGTGGTCAGCGTCTCGCCGTAGAGCTGGTAGGATTTCTCATACTTGCCCTTCTTGGTCTGCAGCGTCCAGCCGGGCTTGGGCATCGGCTTCACCGCGATGACGCCTTCGGGGATCTGCACGCGCACGGCGGTCGTCGCCTTGCCCTCGCAGCCATGCGGCACGCGCAACACGGCCTTGTAGGTGGAGCCGACAGTCGCTTCCTGTGTTTCGAGCGTGATGTGGGCGAGCGCGGCATTGGTCCCGAGCGCGCAAAGCATGCCCGCCGCCAAAAGATATTTCATCATGGAATTGTCCCTCTTGTTTCGAATTGGCGGATTACTCGGCGTGATCCATGTCCATATCGTCGCTGCCCATCTCGCCCATGCCTTCGACGGCGAACTCGACCTTGACGCTGCCGGCCTTCTCGAAGGTCAGCGTCGCCGGAAATTTCTCGCCCTGCTTCGGCTGCCGCTTCAGGCCGGTGAACATCAAATGATAGGCGCCCGGCTTCAGAGCGACCTTGCCGCCGGCCGGGATCTCCAGCCCGCCCTCGACCGGCCGCATGGTCATGACGCCGTCCTTGACGCCCATCTCATGCAACTCGGCCTTGGCGGAGATGTCGGAGGAAATCGACAGCAGCCGGTCCGGCGCGCTGCCCTTGTTGATCACGGTGAAGTAGCCGCCGGCCACCTTGGCGCCGGGCGGCGTCGCCCGCGACCAGGGGTGCTCGATCTCGAGATCGCCGACCTTGAATTCGTGCGCGATGGCCGCTGGAATGCAGGCAAGCAGGAGAAGAAGAACGCACAATGCAAGGCTGAGACGTTGCAGGCTGGGTAGCGGCGCGCCACGAAGCGCGAAGGCTTGCGGCTTGGGAAGAAGATTGGACATGGTTGCTCCATGGATATGAGGATCGCGCCGCTTTGCGGCCGCGAGCAGTCTGATCTTTGGATGAATGCGCCCGCGAAAAGTTCCGCGGATCAGGCCGTTGCCGGCGGCGCGCGCGGATTGGCCGGAGAGCGGTCGCGGGCGAAATCCTGGTGCTGGAAGGCCGGAAGCTGGAAGGCGACCGCCTCGAAAAGCTGGGTTCCGGCCAGCGCGCCTGCTTCCGGCGGCGGCAGATGCGCCGGCGAAACCATGTTGCAGCCGAGCGAGCAGCAGGCCGGCATGTGTTGCTGGTGTTGATCGCCGCCGGGGAGCTTTACAGCGCCTTCATGCGTGCAGATGACGTTGCCGAAGGCGTCGAGCTGCGAAGGCGCGCCGAAGGCGAACGCACCGAGGGAGGACTGAAGCAATAGAAGCAGCGCCGCGACGAACGCGGCGGGCATGCTCCATCGTTTCAGCCTTATATCCAACGCAAAGCCTCTCCCGGAAACTTGATCGACCCTAACATGGACGATGCGGCCGGAAAATCGGCAAAACCGCGCTGCGGCAACGCGGCGCGATATCGGTCAAACGCGCAAATCCGCCTGTCAGGCAAGTTGCGCCTGCCGTCCTTCGGGAATCGAGCTCAGCAGCGTCAGGCGCGCCGACTTCAGGTGCTTGCGGCAGGCGGCGTCCACCTTGCCGGGATCGCGCGATTTGAGCGCCGCGATATAGGCGAGATGCTCCTGCACCGCGACCTCGTTGCGCTGGCGTTCCTCGGCCTTGTTCCACTGATAGTGGTAGTGGAAGATCATCGCGATGACGTCGTAGAAGTCGACGATGAAGCGGTTGTGCGAGGCGCGGTGGATGAGCCGGTGGAAGCGCTCGTCGAGCTCGGAGAATTCGTTGAAACGGGTGGCGATTTCGCTGGCGAGCTGGCGGTGTTGGACCTCCAGCATGTCGAGGTCGACCCAGACCGCGCTGTCTTCCGGCAGCGCGGCGAAAGCCGCCGCCGAGCGCAATTCGAACATCTCGCGGATCTCGGTCAGCTCCAGCGCGAAGGCTCGCGTGAAACCCTTCAGCACCCAGTGGCTGTTGCGCCGCTTCTCGATCAGCCCGAAGCGCGAGAAACGGATCAGGAATTCCCGCACGCTGGTGGTGCCGACGCCGATCTCGCGCGCCAGCTCGAGCTCGTTGATCTGCATGCCGGCCTCAGCGCCCTCGGCAAGCAGACGCCGCATGAAGGAGCGCTCGATGATCTCGGCCAGCGAGTCGGTCTCCTCCTCGGGAAAGAAATCCTCCGGCCGCGGCGCCCTGAGCACCGTCTTGTTACGCTTGTTCCAGGCGATCAGCCCGGTTTCTTCCATGCGGGCAAGGATGCTGCGCACGGTGGTGCGGCTGACGCCGAGCAGCGTGCCGAGTTCCGGTTCCGAAGGCAGGCTCTTGGTTTCGTCGAGCAGCCGCAGGCAGCGGTTGAAAGCGTCCTTGTAGACGTTGTTGCTCTTCGACATGCCCCGTATCCCCCAACGCTTGCGGCGGCTGGCCGGAAACGCGATATGATGGGTCTTCCTAGCGCAAGCCTCCGAAAAGCGGAACGTTTTTCGCCGGCTTGCCAAACGGGCAGGCGCGGGCGTCTATAAGGCGCGCGCTACCCGCAGCGAAAAAACAATTGACGCAAAAATGTTTTTTCCCGATAAAAGACATTACCTTTAAACGGGCGCAAGTCAATCCGCCCGCCTCCCAGGAATCACCCAGGACAGCCGCCCGTGACCAGTGCAAACATCATCCTCCTCTCCCCCTCCGACAACGTCGCCGTTGCCAATGGCCGCATCGAGATCGGCACCGCATTGCCAGGCGGTGCCGAGGCGGTCGCGGCGATCGAGCCCGGCCACAAGGTGGCGATCAGGCCGATCGCCGCGGGCGAAGCGGTGGTGAAATACGCGCAGGCGATCGGCCGCGCCACGCAAGCCATCGCGGCCGGCGAGCACGTCCATTCACACAATCTGGTCTTTGAGAGCGGCCGCCTGCCGGTGGTGCCGCCAAGCGAGGCCGAGCACGCCACCGAGGCAGACCGCAAGCGCACCTTCATGGGCTACCGCCGCGCCGACGGCCGCGCAGGCACGCGCAACTTCATCGGCATCGTCGCCAGCGTCAATTGTTCGGCCACCGTCTGCCACGCCATTGCCGACGAAGCCAACCGCACGATTCTGCCGAAATATCCCGGCATCGACGGCTTCGTGCCGATCGTCCATGGCCAAGGCTGCGGCATGAGCGGCACCGGTGACGGCATGATGGTTCTGCACCGCACGCTCGCCGGCTATGCGCGCCATCCGAATTTCGGCGGCGTGATGATGGTGGGGCTCGGCTGCGAGGTCAACCAGCTCACCCTTTACGGCCAGAAGGGCGTGGCGGCGGGAAAACGTCATTTCAACATCCAGGAGGCCGGTGGCTCGCGCAAATCGGTCGAGAAGGCGATGGGCGTGCTCACCGAGATCGCCGAGGAAGTCGGCCACCTCAAGCGCGAGCCCATCCCGGTCAGCGAGATCGTCGTCGGCCTGCAATGCGGCGGCTCGGACGGCATGTCGGGCATCACCGCTAACCCGGCGTTGGGCGCCGCTGTCGACATCCTGGCCGGCTGCGGCGGCATCGGCATCCTGTCGGAAACGACCGAGATCTACGGCGCCGAGCATCTGCTTGCCTATCGCGCCGCCTCGCCCGAGATCGCCGCCAAGCTCGACGGCTTCGTGAAATGGTGGGAGGAGCACACCGCCAAGCACGGCGCCTCGATCGACAACAACCCCTCGCCCGGCAACAAGCGCGGCGGCCTGACCACGATCCTCGAGAAGTCGCTGGGCGCGGTCGCCAAGGGCGGCCAGACGCCGCTCAACGGCGTCTTCGGCTATGCCGAGAAGGTTTCGGGCCACGGCCTGGTGTTCATGGACACGCCCGGCTACGACCCGGTCTCGGCCACCGGCCAGGTCGCCGGCGGCGCCAATATCATCGTCTTCACCACAGGCCGCGGTTCCTGCTTTGGCTGCCGCCCGACGCCATCGATCAAGGTCGCCACCAACTCGACCATGTACCACCAGATGGAAGAGGACATGGACGTCAATTGCGGCGTCATCGCCTCGGGCGAGAAGACCATTGCCGGCATGGGCCGCGAGATCTTCGAACTGATCATCGATACGGCGTCCGGCCACAAGACCAAGAGCGAAGCGTTCGGCTACGGCGACAACGAATTCGTGCCCTGGCATCTCGGCGCGACGCTTTAGCCCGACGACCTTTATCGCCGCGGAAGCGCTGCCAACTGCAAGGACGCCGGCCTTCACGACCGCGCAACCTCATGATGGAATGAATATTCCATATTGACAGTTTGGTGAAATTATCGTTCCATATCGTCAAGGAGGAACGGAAGCGCCCATGTGCTGCCGGGGAGGAGCCGGCCAAAGCTCATCCCGCATCACACAAACGGCAACAGACACCGCTTGCATCGGCCATGGCGATGCTCTATCAAAAAGCGGCATCTGTTTTTTATTGATAAAGTTCTGTTTGGGCCGCGCCTATCCAGATGGAGCTTCCGAAACCTTCACCAGGCGACTTTAGGGAGGAACCTAATGAAATTCGTGACCAGCCTTCTCAACCGCCGTGCTTTCGTGGCCCTGGCCGCCGCATCGATGCTTGCCGGCGTGATGCATTCCGCGCCCGCTTCGGCGGCGGATGTGACCATTCCGATCATCGTCAAGGATACGACCTCCTTCTACTGGCAGATCGTTCTGGCCGGCGCCCGCAAGGCCGGCAAGGATCTCGGCATCAACGTGCCGGAGCTCGGCGCCCAGGCCGAAACCGACGTCAACGGCCAGATCTCGATCCTCGAAAACGCCGTCGCCAGCAATCCGGCGGCCATCGTCATCTCGCCGACCGAGTTCAAGGCGCTCGGCAAGCCGATCGACGAGGCGGCTTCCAAGGTCAAGGTCATCGGCATCGACTCCGGCGCCGACTCCAAGGCTTTCACCTCCTTCCTCACTACAGACAACGTCCAGGGCGGCCGCGTCGCCGCTGACGGTCTGGCCGCCGCGATCGGCGCCGCCAATGGCGGCAAGGTCGAAGGCAAGGTCGCGCTGATCACGGCTCTTCCCGGCGCCGGTTCGCTCGAGCAGCGCAAGCAGGGCTTCATCGAACAGATCAAGGCCAAGTATCCGGGCCTCCAGCTCGTCGCCGACAAATACGCCGACGGCCAGGCCACCACCGGCCTCAACATCGCGACCGACCTGATCACCGCCAATCCGGACCTCAAGGGCATCTTCGCCTCCAACCTGATCATGGCGCAGGGCGTCGGCCAGGCGATCGCCGAGAACAATCTCGGCGGCAAGGTGGCGCTGATCGGCTTCGACAGCGACGAGAAGCTGATCAAGTTCCTGAATGACGGCGTCATCTCCGGCCTCGTCGTCCAGGACCCGTACCGGATGGGCTATGACGGCATCAAGACCGCCTTGGCCGCCTCGAAGGGCGAAAAGGTGGAGGCCAATGTCGATACCGGCGCCAACCTCGTCACCAAGGACAATATGAAGGATCCCAAGATCGACGCGCTGCTCAACCCGAAGCTCAACTGAGCGGCGTCGCGACAATCGTTTCCGGGGCCTCGCGCCTCGGAAACATCCATCAGGCGATTTCGAAATTCGCCGGGCTGATTTAGGCTCCGACTCCAAGATGCGCGTCAGACGCATCGCTGCGTACCCAATGGTTGAGACCAATCTGGGAGGATTGTCATGACGTCGACGGCGCAGGACCTGCACCCCGCCCCAACGCTGCAGCCGGGCAGGACGATCCTCGAGCTCAACGGGCTGGAAAAGCGCTATCCCGGCACGCATGCGCTGAAGCCCGTGCACCTTGCCTTCAAGGCGGGCGAGATCCACGCCATCGTCGGCGAGAACGGCGCCGGCAAGTCGACCCTCATCAAGCTTCTGACCGGCGTCATGCCGCGCACCTCGGGCGAGGTCATCTGGGAAGGCAAGCCGGCGGCTTTGGCCACCCCGTACGAGGCGATGGCGCTGGGCATCAACGCCGTCCACCAGGAGGTGGTGCTGTGCCGCCACCTCACCGTGGCCGCCAACATGTTCCTCGGCGAGGAAGAGTCCCGCTTCGGCCTGCTGCAGCAGCGCGCCATGGTCAAGGAAGCGCAGAAGATCATCGACGGGCTGGGCTTCGACCTGCCGGCGCATGTCGTGCTCGGCGACCTCACCATCGGCCAGCAGCAGCTGATCGCCGCCGCCCGCGCCACCGTGCGCGGCACGAAATTCCTGATCTTCGACGAACCGACCGCCTACCTCACCCGCAAGGAAGCCGACCAGCTCTTCAAGCTGATCCGCCGGCTGAAGGGCGAAGGCGTCACCATCATCTATATCAGCCACCGCATGGAGGAAGTGTTCGAGCTCGCCGACCGTGTCTCCGTGCTGCGCGACGGCACTTTGGTCGGCACCCGCAACATCGCCGAGACCGATGAGCCCGAGCTGGTCAAGCTGATGATCAACCGCTCGATCGAGCAGATCTACCACAAGGAGCATTTCACCCCCGGCGCCACGATCGTCGAGACGAGGAACCTCTCGGGCAAAGGCTTCGAGAACGTCTCGGTGACCGTTCGCGCCGGCGAGATCATCGGCCTCTACGGCCTGATCGGCGCCGGCCGCAGCGAGTTCGTCACCACGCTCTACGGCCGCCACAAAAAGTCTGCCGGCCAGATTTTTTGGCAAGGCAAGGAGGTCCAGGTCAATTCCGAGCACGATGCTATAAGGCTCGGCATGGCGCTGGCGCCGGAAAGCCGCCGCGACCAGGGCCTGTGCCTCAACCTGCCGGTCGGCATGAACCTCAACCTGCCGATCTACAAGCGCATCTCGAGCAACCTGCTGATCTCCGGTGCCAAGGAGAAGGTGGAAGCCGATCGGCAGATCGCCGACCTGCGCATCAAGACGCCGACGCGCAATGCGCTCGCCTCCAGCCTGTCGGGCGGCAACCAGCAGAAGATAGTCATCGGCAAATGGCTGGCGCATGGCGCCAAGCTGTTCATCTTCGACGAGCCCACGGTGGGCGTCGATGTCGGCACCAAGGCCGAGATCTACCGCCTTTTCTCGACGTTGTTGTCCAAGGGCGCCGGCATCATCCTGATCTCGTCCTATCTGCCGGAAGTCTACGAGCTTGCCGACACGCTGCACGTGTTCCGGCGCGGCAAGCTGGTCGCCACGCATGGGTTCCGCACCGCGAGCCACGAGGACATTTTGGGTCAGGCTCTGGCCGAGAAACAAGAAAAGTCGGGAGGACAAAAATGAGCACCGAGGCGATCCCCGCCGAAAAACCCAAGCGCAATTTCAACGCGCTCTTCGGCCTGACCCTGCTTGGCCTTCTGCTCCTGATGTGGATCGTGCTGGCTTTCGCCACGCCGTCCTTCGCCACGGCGCTCAACATCACCAATCTTTTGCGCCAGGGCTCGCTGATCGCCATCCTGGCCGTCGGCCAGACTTTCGTCATCATCACCGGCGGCATCGACCTTTCGGTCGGCGCCATCGTCGGCTTCACCACCGTCATCGTCGCCCTGCTCATCAATGCAGGCTGGCCGATCTGGGCCGCCGTGTTCGTTACCTTGCTCGTCGGCGTCGCCATCGGCCTGTTCCATGGTTTCGGCATCGTCAAGATGGGCCTGCCGCCTTTCATCATCACGCTTGCCACGATGACGTCGCTGCGCGGCATCGGCTTGCTCATGACCAACGGCAACTCGATCTCGATCAACAGCGATCCGTTCCAGGCGTTCTCGCGCGGCTCGCTGGCCGGCATCCCCTACCTGTTCTGGATGGTGATCCTGGTCGCCGTGCCGTCCTATATCTTCCTGCATCACACGCGTTGGGGCCGCTATCTTTTCTCGGTAGGCTCCAATGCGGAGGCGGCGCGCCTGTCGGGCGTCAACGTGCCGCGCACCATTTACATGGCCTATGTCCTGTCCGGCCTGCTGGCTGCCTTCGTCGGCGTGTTGCTCGCCTCGCGCATCGGCATCGGGAACCCGACACAGGGCGACACATACGAGCTTCAGGCCATCGCCTCGTCGGTCATCGGCGGCACCTCGCTGTTCGGCGCCATCGGTTCCGTGCATGGGCCGCTGATCGGCTCCTTCATCCTTTCGACGATCAACAACGGCGCCAACCTGCTCAACGTCAACACCTTCTGGCAGCGCGTCATCACCGGAGCACTGATCATCGTCATCGTCTACTTCGACGGCCTGCGCCGCCGGGGCAAATGACTTCTCCCTGAAACTAACGCGCCGGCCCGGCCAGACCGAGGCCGGCGCCCTTTTTTGCTGGATCTGTTCAATGAAAGCCGTCGTTTGCCGCTCGCCCGGCGACCTTATCCTTGAAGACCGCGCCGCGCCTGGCGCGCCGCCGCCCGGCTGGGCGCGCGTCGCGGTCAGCCATGTCGGCATCTGCGGCACCGACTACCACATCTTCGAAGGTAAGCATCCCTTCCTCGCCTATCCGCGCGTCATGGGCCACGAGGTTTCCGGCATTATCGTCGAGAAGGGCGAAGGCGTCGATCTCGCCGTCGGCGAACCGGTCGTCATCAACCCCTATCTTTCATGCGGCAAATGCATCGCCTGCCGGCACGGCAAGCCGAATTGCTGCATGAAGATCGAGGTGCTGGGCGTCCACCGCGACGGCGCCATGTGCGAGGAAGTCCTGGTTCCGGCGCAGAACCTTTATCCGGCAAACGGCCTGTCGCTGGCCGACGCCGCGGCGGTGGAATTCCTTGCCATCGGCGCGCATGCGGTGCGCCGCTCGCTTGGCGCGCCCGGTGCGCGAACGCTGGTCATCGGCGCCGGACCGATCGGCCTCGGCACGGCGATCTTCGCGCGCATCGCCGGACTGGATGTCAGCCTGCTCGACATGAGCGCCGAGCGTCTCGGCTTCGCCGAAAAGGAACTCGGCTTCGCCCCGCTGGACAGCTCGAAGGCGACAGCCGCCGACCTGGTGAGCCGGGCGACCGGCGGCGAAGGGTTCGACCTCGTGTTCGACGCGACCGGCAACACGGCGTCGGTTCAATCGGCCTTCGCCCACGTCGCGCATGGCGGCACGCTGGTGCTTGTCAGCGTCGTCAAGGACGACATCACCTTCTCAGACCCCGAATTCCACAAGCGCGAGATGACGCTGGTCGGCAGCCGCAACGCGCTGAAGGCCGATTTCGAGCATGTCGCGGCCTCGATCCGCAACGGCGCCGTGCCGTTGGGCAAGCTCGTCACCCATCGCACCACGCTCGCCGCAACGCCGCGCGATCTCGCCAGATGGACGCATGAGAAGTCGGGGCTGATTAAGGCTGTCATCGAGGTGGGGTAGGACACGGCTCTTCTGACGCAAACATTCGGTAGTGACGGTGCGGGGATTTGGCAGAGCGCATGCCTTTGCGGTTAGCCGAAACCTTTGTCGTCTCGTCATCCTCGGGTCTGCGCTCCGCTTCGCGTCGCTCCGCCCGTGGATGACGACCTCTGGGGTTATCGTCCGAAGATGACGATGCCGAAGACCTAATCGCCAGCCGACAGCCTGAGCTCCACCCGCTCCGCCGGAAAGCGCGACTCCGCGAACTGGATCGGCTGGCCGTCGAGCGTGACGTTGACGGCGACGGTGACCAGCACGATGGCGCCAGGCTGCAACTCCATCGCCACAAGGTCGTCGGCATCGGCATGGCGTGCCGACAGCACCGTCGATTGCCGCAGATAATCGTTGATGCCGAAACGCTTGAGCGAGGCGGTGATCGATCCCGTTTCGGCCATTGCCGCCTCGATGCCGGCGAAGCGCTTGGCGTCGAACCAGGTCGTCGCGCGCGACACCGGGTGTCCGTCGGCCTCGCCGCGCGTCTCCAGGCGGATGACGGCTGCTCCCTTGGCAAGGCCCAGCGCCTCGGCGATGCGCCGGCTGGCCGGTTCCGTCGCGGATGACAGCAGCGCGATGTGCCGTTCGCTCGTCTGCCCCTGCAGCCCCGTCGAGAAGCGCGTGCGCGCGCCGATGGGATAGGAGAGCCGCTTGCGCGACAAGACGAAGGTGCCGCGCCCCTGCTCGGCCCTCAGCACGCCATCCTGCACAAGCGCGGCAATGGCGCTGCGCACCGTATGACGGTTGACGCCGTAACGTTCGGCCAGCGCCATTTCCGGCGGCAGCGCTGCATTCTCGGCGAAATCGCCGCCCGCGATCCCCTGCAATATCTTGTCGGCGATCTGCCGCCACAGCGACACGCCGTTGCGCCTTTCGATGCTGCTCGCCAATCCAGCCATTGATCCCCCCATTTCTTCGCCAGCCCGGGCAATTTTCCGCGCCTGTCATCCACCCGTCATGGACTCTCGGTAGGAGGTAAGTATAATTTGTATAGTTGTCTATATCAATAGACAAATTTTATGGATGCAGGGAGCGATGCCATGCGAGGACAGGAAGCGCGCGAGCAGGCCGGGCGAAAGGCCTTGATGGCGACGCTGGCGCATGCCGCGGCCGATGAGATCGCCCGTCTCTGGAACGAGTCGGGCCTGCCTTCCGAGGCCGAGCTTCTGCGCGGCCCGGAGACCGGATTGGTGACGGTGCGCGGGCGGATCGGCGGCGGCGGCGCGCCCTTCAATGTCGGCGAGGCGACCGTCACCCGCGCCACGGTGCGGCTGCCGTCCGGACAGGTCGGCCATTCCTATGCGCTCGGCCGCGACAAGGGCAAGGCCAGGCTCGCGGCGATCGCCGACGCGCTCTGGCAGGACCCGGCGCATCGCGAAGCGGTCGAGACGAAGCTGGCCGCACCCTTGCGTGCGGCGCTCGATGCGGCGCGCGAGACCCGGCGTGTCGAGACGGCGGCCACGAAAGTGGATTTCTTCACCATGGTGCGCGGAGAGGACTGATGAACATCGCCACGCAATCGATCGATGGCGGCTTCACCGAGCCGGTCTTCAACGCGCAAGTCGTGTTCCGCGCCATCATGGACGCGATGGCGCGCCCTGGCTCCGTCCAGGCCCTGCCGCAGCTCGCGCGCCCGCCGGCGCCGCTGTCGGCGACGGCCGGCGCCGTGGCGCTGGCGCTCTGCGACAACGACACGCCGGTCTGGCTCGATCAGGCACTGCAGGCGGAAGCTTCGGTCAAGGCCTGGCTCGGCTTCCACACCGGCGCGCCTTTGGCCAACACGCCCACGGACGCGCATTTCGCCCTGATCGCCAATCCGAAGGAGATGCCGGCGCTCGACGGTTTTGCGCAAGGCACGCAGGAATATCCCGACCGCTCGACGACGCTGATCCTGCTCACCGGCGATCTCGGCTCCGGCCCGACGCTGCTGCTCGAAGGCCCCGGCATCGAGAAGACGGCGATGATCGCGCCGACCGGCATGCCGCGCCATTTCGTCGAGCAGTGGAAGCAGAACAACCAGCGTTTCCCGCGTGGGGTCGACATCATCCTGGCGGCGCCCGGCAGCCTCGCCTGCCTGCCGCGCACCACCCGCATCAGAACGATGGAGGCATGACATGTATGTCGCGGTAAAGGGCGGTGAGGCCGCCATTGCCAATGCGCATCGCCTGCTTGCCGATCGCCGTCGCGGCGACCGCACGGTGCCGGCGCTGCGCCTCGACCAGATCGTCGAGCAGTTGGCGCTCGGCGTCGACCGCGTGATGAGCGAAGGTTCGCTCTATGACCGCGAGCTGGCGGCACTGGCCGTCGTCCAGGCGCGCGGCGACATGATCGAGGCGATCTTCCTGGTGCGCGCCTACCGCACCACGCTGCCGCGCTTCGGCTACACCAATCCGGTCGATACTGGCGCGATGCAGCTCGAGCGGCGCGTATCGGCCACCTACAAGGACCTACCCGGCGGGCAGGTGCTCGGCCCGACCTTCGACTATACCCACCGCCTGCTCGATCCCGAGCTTGCCGCCGGCGCCGACGTCGAGACACCGGCGCAACGTTCGGCCGAAGTCGAAGCCATGCCGCGCGTCTCCGCGATCCTTGCCCATGAAGGCCTGATCGAGGTCGACGGCGAGATGCCGCTTGACCATGTGCCCGGCGACATAACGCGCGAGCCGCTGCAATTCCCGATGGCGCGCGACATCCGCCTGCAGGCGCTGTCGCGCGGTGACGAAGGCTTCCTGCTGGCGCTCGGCTATTCGACGCAGCGCGGCTACGCCCGCAACCACCCCTTTGTCGGCGAGGTGCGCATCGGCGAGGTCGAGCTGGAGCTGGACGTGCCGGAGCTGCCTTTCGCCGTGCCGCTCGGCTCCATCCGCGTCACCGAATGCCAGATGGTCAACCAGTTCAAGGGCTCGGCCAAGGCGCCGCCGCAGTTCACCCGCGGCTACGGCCTGGTCTTCGGCCAGAGCGAGCGCAAGGCGATGGCCATGGCGCTGTGCGATCGGGCGCTGCGCGCCGGCGAGCTTGGCGAGGATGTCGTCGCCGCCGCGCAGGACGAGGAGTTCGTCATCTCGCATTCCGACAATGTCCAGGCGACCGGCTTCGTCGAGCATCTGAAGCTGCCGCATTATGTCGACTTCCAGGCCGAACTCGGCCTGGTTCGCCGCATGCGCGCCGAATATGAAGCTCGCGAAAACGAGGACAAGGCCGCCGAGGAAAAGCGGGAGGCGGCGGAATGAGCTTAATGACCGCTACCGGAATGTCCGCCGCCGCCATCGAAGGAACCGCCGCCGGAGCCGGAGCCACTGACGCCGGCGACGGTCTCGCCGTGCGGAGGATCCTTTGGCGCCGGGAGAAACATCTTCCGCAGCGCGAAAGCCGCAACGCCGGCGAAGACCAGCAACAGCACGCCAAGATGCATCCAACCGGTAGAATCCATGTGGATCTGCTCCCGCGTCTTGAGCGTCAAATCCTTACCACAGAGCGGACGTGATCGCCATGACCGACATCGCCACCTACAACTTCGCCTATCTCGACGAGCAGACCAAAAGGATGATCCGCCGCGCCATCCTGAAAGGCATCGCCATTCCCGGCTACCAGGTGCCTTTCGCCTCGCGCGAGATGCCGATGCCCTATGGCTGGGGCACCGGCGGCGTCCAGGTCACCGCCTCGATCATCGGCCCGGATGACGTGCTGAAAGTCATCGACCAGGGCGCCGACGACACCACAAACGCCGTCTCGATCCGCGCCTTCTTCAAGAAGGTCGCCAACGTCGCCGTGACCACCGAAACCGCGACGGCGACCATCATCCAGACCAGGCACCGCATCCCCGAGCATCCGCTCAACGCGGGCCAGGTGCTGGTCTTCCAGGTGCCGATCCCCGAGCCGCTGCGCTTCCTCGAGCCGCGCGAGACCGAGACACGAAAGATGCATGCGCTGGAGGAATACGGCCTCATGCATGTGAAGCTCTACGAGGACATCGCCAGGCACGGCCGCATCGCCACCACCTATGCCTATCCGGTCAAGGTCGAGGGCCGCTATGTGATGGACCCCTCGCCGACGCCGAAATTCGATAATCCAAAGATGCATCGCTCGCCGGCTTTGCAGCTGTTCGGCGCCGGCCGTGAGAAGCGCATCTACGCGGTACCGCCCCTCACCGACGTCGTCAGCCTCGACTTCGAGGATCATCCCTTCGAGGTCCAGACCTTCGACCAGCCCTGCGCGCTCTGCGGCGCCGAGAATGTCTATCTCGACGAGGTCATCCTCGACGACCATGGCGGCCACATGTTCGTCTGCTCGGACACCGACCATTGCGAGAAGCGGCGCGAAGATGGCCATCACGGCCACCTCGCCGCCGAAACCAATCTTGCCTCTGGGAAAACGGAGCCGGCAGAATGACCGACGAACCGCTGCTGCGCGTCTCCGCGCTGTCCAAATTCTACGGCTCGCGCGTCGGCTGCGAGAACGTCACTTTCGACCTTTGGCCGGGCGAGGTCCTGGCGGTGGTCGGCGAGTCCGGCTCCGGCAAGACGACGCTGCTCAACTGCCTGTCGACCAGGCTGCTGCCCTCCTCCGGCACCGCGAGCTACCGCATGCGCGACGGCCAGTGGCGCGAGCTCTACCGGATGAGCGAGGCCGAGCGCCGCTTCCTGATGCGCACCGACTGGGGTTTCGTCCATCAGAACCCGGCCGACGGGCTGCGCATGACGGTGTCGGCCGGCGCCAATGTCGGCGAAAGGCTGATGGCGGTCGGCGATCGCCACTATGGCAAGATCCGCGCCACCGCCGTCGATTGGCTGTCGCGCGTCGAGATCGACGAGGACCGCATCGACGACGAGCCGCGCGCCTTTTCCGGCGGCATGCGCCAGCGCCTGCAGATCGCCCGCAACCTGGTGACCGGCCCGCGGCTCGTCTTCATGGACGAGCCGACCGGCGGCCTCGACGTATCGGTGCAGGCGCGACTGCTCGATCTGTTGCGCGGGCTGGTCACCGACCTCGGGCTGGCCGCGATCGTCGTCACCCACGACCTCGCCGTGGCGCGGCTCCTGTCGCAGCGCATGATGGTGATGAAGGACGGCCGCGTGGTCGAAAGCGGCCTCACCGACCGCGTGCTCGACGATCCGCGCGCGCCTTATACCCAGTTGCTCGTTTCTTCGATCCTGCAGGTGTGATGATGGCTACGCCTCTCGTCGTTTCCGATGTCGCCAAGAGCTTCACCATGCATCTGCGCGACGGCGTCACGCTGCCGGTGGTGGCGGGCGTCTCCTTCTCGATCCGCGCCGGCGAATGCGCCGTGCTCGGCGGCCCTTCCGGTGCGGGAAAAAGCTCGATCCTGAAGATGCTCTACGGCAACTACGCCGTCGATGAAGGCCAGATCATCGTCCAGCATGGCGGCGGCTTGATCGACCTCGCCTCCGCCAGCCCGCGCACCGTGCTTTCCGTGCGCCGCCACACCATAGGTTATGTCAGCCAGTTCCTGCGCACCGTGCCGCGCGTCTCGGCGCTCGATGTGGTCGCCGAACCACTGGTCGAGCGCGGCGAGGATCGGGATAGCGCGCGGGCGAAGGCCCGTTCCCTTCTCCAGCAGCTCAACCTGCCGGAAAAGCTCTGGGCCCTGCCGCCCGCGACCTTTTCGGGCGGCGAGCAGCAGCGCGTCAACATCGCGCGCGGCTTCATCACCGAGCATCCGATCCTTTTGCTCGACGAGCCGACCGCCTCGCTCGACGCCAGGAACCGCGATGTCGTGGTCGAGCTCATCGCCGCCAAGAAGGCGGCGGGCGTTGCCTTGCTCGGCATCTTCCACGACCTCGACGTGCGCGACGCGGCGGCCGATCGCGTCATCGACGTCACCGCGTTCGCCGCCGGAAAGATCGCCGCATGAAGCTTTCGGAGACGCCGCTGATCCATCCGACGGCGCAGGTCGAGAACTCGACGCTCGGCCGCTGGACCGAGATCGCCGAGCGCAGCCGCGTCGCCGAATGCGATCTCGGCGATTATTCCTACATGATGCAGGATTGCGCCGTGTGGTGCGCGACCATCGGCAAGTTCTCCAACATTGCGGCAAGCGTCCGCCTCAACGCCACCAATCATCCGACATGGCGGCCGACTCTGCATCACTTCACCTACCGCGCGTCCGACTATTGGGACGATGCCGAACATGAAAGCGCGTTTTTCGCGCAGCGCCGCGCCAGGCGCGTCACCATAGGCCACGACACCTGGCTCGGCCACGGCTCGACCATCCTGCCCGGCGTCACCGTCGGCGACGGCGCGGCGGTCGGCGCGGGCGCGGTGGTGTCGAAGGACGTCGCGCCCTACACCATCGTCGGCGGCGTGCCGGCAAAGCCGATCCGCGAGCGTTTCGACCGCCGCACCGCCGAGCGCTACCAGGCTTTAGCCTGGTGGGATTGGGACCACGCGAAGCTGCGCGCCGCGCTGGACGATTTCCGCGAGCTGGAGGCCGAGGCATTTCTCGAGAAACACGGCGGTTGAGCGACCTCCTTTCACACATCTGACACAGGACTCGGACAGGAGGTCTTCTTCCCCGGGAGATCGCCATGCTCGACACAATCAGACCTTCGCTCGCCGGATTTTTCGAAGGCACGAACCCGACGCCGCCCACCCATCTCGGCACTCGCTATGACGCGTCGGGCAACTTCCTCCTCGAACCCGGCAACACGGTTGTTAGCCATCTGGTCAAGGGCTCACCTTCCGAAGCCGCTGTCATCGAGGTGCGCGAGCGCATGCTGGCCATGCCCGATGCGGATCGCCTCGCCTTCACGCCGACCTCCAGCCTGCACATGACGCTCTTCCAGGGCATCATCGAATACCGGCGCCGCCTCCCCTACTGGCCATCGGACGTGCCGCTCGACACCGGCATCGACGACATGACCCGCCTCTATCTCGAACGCCTGCAAGGCTTCGAAGGCCACGGCCCCTTCAAGGTGAAAATTGTCGAAGTCGTGCCGACCGGTCTGACCGTCGCCGGCGCCACCGCGGAAGACAGCCAGATCCTGAAAGCCTGGCGCGATGCGCTATCCGTGCCGTTCGGCTATAGCCATCCGGACCACGAGACTTATGCCTTCCACATCACCTTCGCCTACCAGATCCGCCGCCTTGCCGACGAGCAAGCCGCGGCATGGCAGGACCTGTTCGATGACTGTCTGTCGTTCCTCGAGCGCGAGGCCCCGATGATCGAGCTCAGGCCGCCGGCATTCTGCAGTTTCAGCGACATGAAGCATTTCGAGGAATTGCTGGTGGTTGGTTGAATTTCTGATGCATGTCTCCCGAAAATGGGCCCGGTTTCGGGATAACGACATGCATGAACAAGGATGGCCTGTGACTCGTAACAAAACTGACATCAATCCGACACCCCAGCTTCATCGGCCTGCGCTAGCGAAGGTTAACAGACCTGCAAAAGCGCGACGGACTGGAGTTTTGGTATGTCAGCATCATCGGCCACGCTTGAGATCCGCGGCGTAACCCGACGATTTGGCAAGAACACCGCTGTCAGCGACATCAACATTTCGATCCCGCGCGGCCAGATGGTCGGTGTCATCGGCCGTTCCGGCGCCGGCAAGTCGACGCTTTTGCGCATGATCAACCGTCTCATCGATCCCAGCCAGGGGTCGATTTTTTTTGACGGCGCCGAGGTCTCCAGACTGCAGGGCTCGCCGCTGCGCCGCTGGCAGCGCGACTGCGCCATGATCTTCCAGCAATTCAACCTCGTGCCGCGCCTCGACGTCTTGACCAACGTCCTGCTCGGCCGCCTCAACCATCGCTCGACGGTTTCCAACCTGCTCGGCATGTTCACGCGCACCGAATGCGCCGAGGCGGTCGCCGCGCTCGAGCGCCTCGACATCGCCCGCACCGCGCTGCAGCCGGCCGGCACCCTGTCCGGCGGCCAGCAGCAGCGCGTCGCGATCGCCCGCGCCATGATGCAGCAGCCGAAAGTGCTTCTGGCCGACGAGCCGATCGCCTCGCTCGACCCGCTCAACGCCAAGGTGGTGATGGACTCGCTGCGCGACATCAATTTGCGCGAAGGCATCACCGTCGTCACCAACCTGCACACGCTCGACACCGCGCGCGCCTATTGCAACCGCATCATCGGCATGGCTGCCGGCAAGGTCGTCTTCGACGGCGCCCCGGAAGACCTCGACCGCGACGCCGTGCGCACGGTCTACGGCGCCGATGCCAGCGGTGCCGAAATCTCCGAGGCCATCACGTCGACCAGCGTGACCATCAAGCCGAAGATCACCGCATCCGCCGGACCGCTCGAACCAGCCTTTCCTGGCTACTGACTCCACCGCCCGGCCGCAGCCGGCCCGGGCATCGTGGACTTCAGCAGAGCAACCCGGATCGCCCGCCAGCGTCAACGGCAAGACTTGAAAAAATCAGAACGCCGCCGGCGCGCAGCCGGAACAACAGGAGAGAGATCGAAATGTTCAGGAAGATGGTTTTTGGGGCGGTTTCGCTGCTCGCCATGGCGGCAAGCGCCGCGCACGCAGCTGACGTCAAGGAATTCCGCGTCGGCATCCTCGGTGGCGAGAACGAGACCGACCGCCTGCGCAACTACCAGTGCCTCGCCGACCACCTGAAGACGGAATTCGGCTTCGAGAAGGTGTCGCTGTTCCCGGCCGCCGACTATGACGGCGTCATCCAGGGCCTGCTCGGCGGCACGCTCGACTTCGCCGAACTCGGCGCGTCCGGCTACGCCAGTGTCTATATCAAGGACCCGAAGGCCGTCACCCCGATCCTCACCACCCAGCAGACCGACGGCTCGACCGGTTATTATTCGATCGGCCTGGCGCTGAAGTCCTCCGGCATCACCGACATCAAGTCGGCCAAGGGCAAGAAGCTCGGCTATGCCGATCCGGACTCGACCTCCGGCTACCTGATCCCGCTGACCCAGATTCCGAAGGACACCGGCGCTTCCAACGAGACCTACTTTGCCTCGACCCAGTTCAACGGCGGCCACGAGAACAACGTGCTGGCCGTGCGCGACGGCAAGGTCGACGTGGCGGTGGACGATTCCTCCGGCATCGGCGACTTCAAGAACGGCTACACCTCCGGCACCTTCCACAAGGAAGTCTCCAAGGGCGCCGTCGACCCGAACGACTTCGTCGAAGTGTGGCGCTCGGGCCTGATCCCGAACGGCCCGCTGGTCGTGCGCACCGCGCTGGGCGACGACATGACCGCCAAGCTTACCGCTTTCTTCACCGCCCTGCCGGCCAAGGACAAGGCCTGCTTCGAAGGCGTCGAGGGTGGCGACTTCACCGGCTATGTTCCGGTGAAGCCGGAATTCTACAACGTCATCGTCGAAGCCCGCAAAGCCGCTATCGGCGGCTGAAGGCATCAGGAAAAAGGGCGGCGCCCACCAAAGCGACGTGCGTCCACTTGGACGCACAAAGTACGCTTTGGCACTTTGGGTTGCCGTATCGGACTTTCCGAAAATCGAATTTCGATTTTCGGGCCGATGCGGCGGCGCCGCCCTTTTTGCATGTCCCGATCATGACATCAGCGACACTCCATTCCGACGCCACCCGCCAGCAGGCCGACGCCTGGCGGCGCCAGACCTCGCTGCGCCGCTTCTACACCGCGCTTGGCGTCGGCCTGCTGCTTGTCGCCATGTTCGCGACCATGTGGTTCGCCGACGAGGCCAATGCCGGCCACTTCTTCGACCGGCTGCCGCATATCCTCGACTTCCTGAGCTGGCTGGTCCCGAAGGACTGGAACGACGTCTGGCGGGCGCTGTTCGACATCGCCTCGCCCAACGACAAGGGCACGCAGGAATTCAACTTCCCGCTCGGCCGCGTCTATGTCTGGGGCGGCTTCTACATCCCCGAATATTTCGAGCTGATGCTGACCACGGTGAACGTGGCGCTGGTCTCGACCTTCATCGGCTTCGTCTTCGCCGTTCCCTTCTCCTTCATCGCCGCGCGCAACCTGACGCCGAACCCGATCCTGCGGCTCGTCGTCAAGCGCTTCATGGAACTGCTGCGCGCCTTCCCCGAGATCGTCATTGCCGGCCTGTTCGCGGCCATCGTCTCGATCGGCCCGGTCGCCGCCATCATCGCCATCGGCCTGCATTCGATCGGCGCGCTGGGCAAGCTGTTCTACGAGATCAACGAGAACATCGACATGCGCCCGGAGGAGGGCCTGCGCGCCGTCGGCGCCAACTGGTTCGAGCGCGTGCGCTTCGCCGACCTGCCGCAGGTTCTGCCCAACTTCATGTCCTATACGCTGCTCAGGATCGAGATCAACGTGCGCATCTCGACCATCATGGGCGCGGTCGGCGGCGGCGGCATCGGCGAAGAGCTGAAGCTCTCCATCTCGCGCGGCTTCGGCGCCAAAACGCTGGCGCTGGTGCTCCTGCTCTTCATCACCATCTTCCTCGTCGACCAGTTCTCCGCCTGGCTGCGCCGCAAGCTCGTCGGCGAGCAGGCCTTCCTGATGAGCGCTTGATATGGCGACGACAATGACTGTCGATGAAGTCAAGGCCATCGAGGACCGCCATCCGCAAATATTCCAGCGGCCCGCCTACAAGCGCTTCTGGCCGCTGCTGCTGATCGCCGGCACGGTGCTCTATCTCGCCTATGCCTTATGGTTCTTCAGCCTGCCGCAGGTGCTGCGCGAGTCGCATTGGGAGCGCCTGCCGCTCTTCCTGTCGCAGTGGATCAGCTATGACCTGCAGCCGGAATTCCGGCTCGACCAGCCTGAGATCACGCCGAAATATCCGCGCTTCTCGGCGCTCGGCGAAAATCCAAATCCCGACTGGGTGACCAAGAACCCTGACAGCACCTTCACGGTCCGGATCGACGGCGACGCGAAATCCGTCACCTTCGACAAGACCAGGGCGGCGATCACGGCCAATGGCGTGACCGTGCCGATATCGCTGACAAGCGGCAAGCCGGTGGTCGCAGGTCCGGTGCCCGACTGGGTGACCGTCCATGACGACGAGATCGTCGCCAAGATGGGCTTTGCCGGCGAGGTGCGCGTCACCGTCGACCGCGTCAAGGTGCGCAAGCGCTTCCTCGGCTGGGCGAATTTCGTCTTCGACACGCGCTCGCCCTTCTTCGGCAAGCCGGCCGGTGAGGTCATCTCGCTGATCCTCTCCGGGCCTGAGCTTCAGCCGGGCACGTCGAACCTCGCTCTGGCCGCCGACAACATCTGGAACAATGCGCAGTGGCAGCATGGCGATGTCTGGACGAAACTCCTGCAGACCATCGTCATGGCGTTCCTCGGCACGCTGCTCGGCGGCATCGTCGCCTTCCCGCTCGCCTTCTTCGCCGCCCGCAACATCACGCCGAGCGGCGTGCTGAGCCAGGTGCTGAAACGCTTCTTCGATTTCATGCGCTCGGTCGACATGCTGATCTGGGCGCTGTTCTTCACCCGCGCCTTCGGCCCAGGCCCGCTGGCCGGAAGTGCGGCGATCTTCTTCACCGAGATCGGCACATTGGGCAAAACCTATTCCGAGGCGCTCGAGAACATCGACGACAAGCCGCGCGAAGGCGTGCTCTCGACCGGCGCCAACGGCATTTTGGTGCAGCGCTACGGCGTGCTGCCGGAGGTGGTGCCGGTCTTCATCAGCCAAACGCTCTACCAGTGGGAGTCCAACACCCGCGGCGCCACCATCATCGGCGCCGTCGGCGCCGGCGGTATCGGCCTGAAACTATGGGAAGCGATGCGCACCAATTCGAACTGGGCCAACGTCTTCTACATGGTGCTGTTGACGCTGCTCGTCGTCTTCATCTTCGACAACATCTCAAACTTCCTGCGCCGAAGGCTGAGCCGCACGCTGCATGATTACAACAGGCTGCAGGCTGAGCGGGGATAACGGACGCCATCGCTGCCGGTGGCCACCCGCGCGCTTCGTCATCCACGGCGGAGCAAGGAGCGAAGCGACGCGGCGCAGACCCGAGGATCCATTCCGTTACCTAAGCCGTAGAATACAGCGGTGCAGAATTCTGCTTCGTCGCGGGGCGTCTACATCACGGAATGGATCCTCGGGTCTCCGCGTCCGCTTCGCCCGTGGATGACGAGGGAGGAGCTTAAGCCGCCTTCCTCCACCCATCCCTGATATGCTTGTACCCCTCGCGATAAACCGCCTCCGGGCTCTCGGCAAAGTCGCGCCACACCTTCGTCGCAGCAGCCAGATCCTTCAGCGAGCGTCCAAACGCCTCGATGGTCAGCCAGTCGTCATAGCCGCTTTTGCGGATGGCCGAAAAAGTCTCCTTCCACGGGATGTTGCCGCGCCCCGGCACGCCACGGTCGTTCTCCGAAATATGAATATGGACGACATTGCGGCGATGCTTCGTATAGGCGCCGATCGGGTCGGCCTCCTCGATATTGGCATGAAAAGTGTCGTACATCGCCTTGATATGCGGCCGGTCGATCGCGTCAATGTGTTCCGACAGGTCGGCCATAGTGTTGACGAGGTAGCATTCAAAGCGGTTGAGCGCTTCGAGCCCGACGGTCACGCCCTTCTTGCCGGCATGGTCGCCGATGGCGCGCTGCGAGGCGACCGAGCGCTTCTTCTCGGCCGCTGTCGGCCCGCTGCCGGAGAAGGCGCCGAGCGTCGAATGCAGCGGCCCGCTGAGGGTGTCGGCACCGAGGGCCGCGCTGCAGTCGATAGCCCATTTCATGTAGTCGATGCCGGCCTTGCGCGTCGCGGCGTCCGGCGAGATCAGGTTCATCGCCGGATCGCCCATGGCCGAGACCGCGGTGCGCTCCAGGCCGATGCGGTCGAGCATCTCGCCGAGCCTCCTGTAGTCGTCGGGTGCCCCGACGAAGACCGGTATCTCGACGCCGTCGAAGCCGGTCGCCTTGATGTCCTTCAGCAGCGCCTCGTGCTTCTTCGAGACGCTGGTCGTCCACAAGAACATGCACATGCCGATCTTCATCGACACCCCCTCCCTCTGACGGCCGGCCAACTCCGGGCTACGCCGCACACTCCCCCTCATCCGGCCGCTTCGCGGCCACCTTCTCCCCAAGGGGAGAAGAGACTTAGCGCTGACGCCAGCGCCTCCTCTCCCCTCGGGGAGAGGTCGGATTGCCCCGAATTGCTCTTGCAATT
>NZ_VFUA01000230.1 GCF_006440735.1 Mesorhizobium sp. B2-7-1
CCCGGGGTTGGTGACATGGTCGTCTCCGCGGATGACATGGCTGACGCCCATCTCGATGTCGTCGACCACCGAAGGCAGCGTGTAGAGATAGGTGCCGTCCTCGCGCACCAGCACAGGATCCGACAGCGAGGCGAGATCGACGGTCTCCTCGCCGCGCACGAGGTCGTTCCAGTGCACCTCGGTCCGTTCGGGCTGCAGCGGATCGCTGGTGAAGTTGGGCAGCAGGAAGCGCCAATGCGGCTTGCGTCCATCCGACTGGTATTCAGCCACCTGCTCGGGCGTCAGCGTCAACGCCTCGCGGCCGTACACCGGCGGCAGGCCGCGCGTGCGGCGCACCTTGCGGCGCAGGTCGAGCTCTTCCGGCGTCTCGTAGCAGGCATAGAGCACCCGCGCCGCCTTCAGCCGCTCGACCGCCGCGTCGTAGATCTCGAAGCGGCGCGACTGGTATTCGGTGATATCCGGGAAGATGCCCAGCCAATGCAGGTCGTAGAGAATGGAATCGGCATATTCCTGCTTCGAGCGCGCAATGTCGGTGTCGTCGAAGCGCTGGATGAAACGGCCCTTGTTGTTCATGGCGAAAAGCCAGTTGAACAGCGCGGTGCGCGCATTGCCGATATGGATGCGGCCGGTCGGCGATGGGGCAAAACGTACGGTAACTGTCATGAGCGGGGCGTAACGGATGCTTTTGGTGTTGACAAGGCGCGCCCCCGCGCGAACGCAACAGATAGTGCAAGCCAGCTAAAATGAAAAGCCGCTGGCCCGACACGCTTCGCGGCGGCCTGACAAATGGCGTCAAGCGCCCACAAACCCTGGCTTCTAATGTCCCCGTTATCCACATATGTGACACACAAGATGTTGGGGTCACAAAACCTATACAAACGAATCCTTGACGGGTCAGACCGAGTCGCTTTTTATAGGCCATGCGCTCCTGTTGCGGGCGCGACCGGAGAGTTTCGAGGCCGGTCTTTTTTCCCGGATTTTGTGCGTTTTGCCCGGATTTCCGCCTGTTCACGAGGCTGGCGGAAGCGTGGGGATCGTGAGGGCGTGGATGGGCGTAAGGGAGAATTGTGGGCCTGGATAACATGATCTGTTATCACTATAGTTAGTGGTTGC
>NZ_VFUA01000231.1 GCF_006440735.1 Mesorhizobium sp. B2-7-1
TAAAGCACGTCGCGTTTAATTGGCCTCATATCCGGCAGCTTTGAAGAAGTTTCTGCACTGTAGCGGGTCGAACAGGTCGCATATGTCCTTGAGTGCGCTGCATATGGCGTCGAAGGATCGCGCAGCCTTCTTTCTGAGCAGCGCCTTGAGTTTCGAGAACGCCATTTCGATTGGATTGAGGTCCGGCGAGTAGGCCGGCAGCGGCAGCAGCCAGGCACCGCGCTGGCGCACCAGCTCGGCCGCCCGCTCGCTCTTGTGGAAGGCGACATTGTCGAGGATGACGACGTCGCCCGGGTTGAGTTCGGGGGCAAGCTGGGTCTCGACATAGAGTTCAAAACGCGTCTTGTTCATCGGCGCATCGACGATCCAAGGCGCGATCATGGCGTGGCATCTCAAGCCGGCGATGAAAGTTTGCGTTTTCCAGCCGCCGAACGGTGCCGATGTTCGGTAGCGTTGGCTCTTGGGTGCCCAGCCGGTTCGCTTGGTCAGCCGTGTGTTGGTCGAGGTCTCGTCAATGAAGACGAGGCGCGTCAAGGCCTTGTCGAAGAACGGTTTGCGCCGCCTGATCCAATGCTCGCGCGCCTGCCGGATGTCGGGACGCTGGTGCTCGCTCGCCCGGAGTGTCTTTTTTTGTGACTGAGGCCCAGCCGGTGAAGCAGACGGGCTACATTCGACCGGTGCACCGTAGCTCCGCGCCCGTCCAGTTCCACGCACAGCTCGTCGAGCGTCAGATCGCCATTCTCAGCCATCCGCTGGCGCACGAAGTCGGCGTGAGCGGCCAGCTTGCCGCCGCCAGTGCCATGGCCTTGCCGGCGCGGCTCAAGTGAACCCCTCTCGGCGCGCAGCTTCATCAGATCGTTCACGAACTTCGGCGAAACCCTAAAATGACGCGACGCCTCACGATTGCTGTGGCCCTCATCCACAAACGCTGCAACACGCTTACGCAACGCCATCGGTAACGGCTTGCCCATCGCGGTTCTCCCTTCCACCGCAATGAATCATCAAACCGTCAGTCAGGGAATCCCGAATCTTTTAAAAGGCGACGTGCTTTA
>NZ_VFUA01000024.1 GCF_006440735.1 Mesorhizobium sp. B2-7-1
CATCTGTGTATAAGCGACAGGGTTTCGGCCCGGTGCGACCGTTTGGTTTCCCGTTGCTGTGGAAGGTGCGCTCTTCTTCGCAGGCGATTGTCATGCGGCGCAGGGCGATGGGGAGATTGTCGGGACCGGTATCGAAACCTGCTTTGAGGTTGAGCTTCGCTTGACGGTGGAGAAGAACAGGCAGCTGGTATGGCCTCGCGGTGAGAACGACACCCACATTTTCTCTGTCGGCAACGCACGCCCGCTTGATCAGGCCCTGCAGCACGCGACCACGGATATGCTCAACTGGCTGACCAGCGACTATGGATTGTCCGCCACTGCTGCGTCGCATCTGTTGGGACAGGTCGTCCGGTATCACGTCGGAAACGTTTTTGACCCTGCCTACACGATGGTCTGCCTCGTCGAAAAGCGATGGCTTCCAAAACCGGCCTCTGTCGGCTGACAGAGCCTCGCCACGATCGCTCGCTTGCCCTTGCCAAGAGATGGGTAACCCGTGCCTCCGGGACGACCTGCGATGGTGTGGCTGGGGCGCCAGGATTCGAACCTGGGAATGTCGGTACCAAAAACCGATGCCTTACCACTTGGCGACGCCCCAGCAAGCGGGCCATGCCCGCTGCGCGCGGCCTTATAGGACGTGGCGGGGCAAAGCTCAATGCCGGGAGATCAACTAAAAGCGACAGCGACGCGGGCCGCCATTCCTGGCCGTTTCGTTTCGCGATCGCCGGCGGTGGAGCGCAAGCACCGCACCCCGCGCGTCAGCTTCGCGCTTCTGCGGTTTAGCCCAGGCTTTCGGGAATCAGGCGATGCATCCTTGCCTACGCCTGGGCCACGCGCGCGCGGCAATCCTCCAGGACCGCGGCGAGCGTATCTTCGAAGGGGTGCTCGGGCGCCCAGCCAAGCAGGGTCCGGGCGCGAGTCGCATCGCCGACGATGCGTGGCAGATCGCTCGGTCGCAGCCGCAGGGGATCCTGCTCCGTAACGATCCTAGCGCTGCTTTGCGCCAGCAGCAGATCGAGAATGTCTCCCATCCGCCAGGACACGCCGGATGCAACGTTGAAAATGGTGTTTGGCGCAAGATCGCGGCTCCTCAGAACCGCGCGGGCATAAGCGTTGGCGATGTCGCGGGCATCCAGGAAATCGCGTCTCGCATCGAGATTGCCGACGCGGATCACCGGCGGAGCCAGGCCTGCTTCGATCCGCGCAATCTGCATGGCGAAGGCCGGCACGGCAAATGCCTCTGTCTGGCCCGGGCCCGTATGGTTGAAGGGACGCATCCGGATGCACTTCAACCCCTGGCGAGAAAGCGCGCCGAGCGCGAGGTCGGCCGCGGCCTTGGTCACGGCGTAGTCGTCGATCGGAGCAAGCAGCGTGCCTTCGTCGAGCGGCCGTCCGGTTTTCGCGCTTTCGCCATAGACCAGGCCCGACCCGACATGAATCAGCCAGCAGTCCGGAGCCTTGTCGAGGATGGCATTGGCAACGTTGAGTGCACCGCCCACGTGAATGCGCCACGTGTTCCGGGGATCGGCCTGGGCGGCGCCCAGGGCCGCGACCGCCGCCAGGTGAATGACATGGCTGGGCCGGTGGCGGGCAACGGCGGCATGGACGGCGGCCGCGTCTGTCACATCCAGCTCTTCGACCTGGCCGAAAGCGGCATGCGGACCGCCATCCTTGGAGGTTGCGACAATGGTAACGTCATCGCCGCAAATCCCGCGCAGCGCGTCGCGCACATAGGGGCCGACGAAACCGTTGGCGCCGGTTAGCAAAATCCGCATGCCGGCCTCACGAACCATGACGCGCCGTCCACACGCGTAAGCGCGGCGGATCACGTTGCGTCAAGTCATTGGCTTGTAGAACCAAGGGTTTCCTTTCAACGCCTGGCGGCCGAGTGGCGCGCCAGATCGGCGTCCACCATTTCGCGGATCATCTCTTCCAGCGAAATCGTCGCTTCCCATCCGAGCTTCGCCTTTGCCTTGGCCGGATTGCCGCGCAGGACTTCGACTTCCGCCGGCCTGAACAGGTCAGGATCGATCACGAGATGGTCGTCCATCTTCAGCCCGACATGCTCGAAGGCGATCCTGCACATGTCGCGCACCGTCGTCGTCCTGCCGGTGGCGACCACATAGTCGTCGGGCTGATCCTGCTGCAGCATCAGCCACATCGCGCGCACATAGTCCCTGGAGTGGCCCCAGTCGCGCTTGGCGTCGATATTGCCCAGCCGCAACTCCCTTGCCAGGCCGTTCTTGATGCGCGCGACGGTGTCCGCGACCTTGCGTGTCACGAATTCGATGCCGCGAAGCGGCGATTCGTGATTGAACAGGATGCCGCTCGAAGCGTGCAGGCCGAAGCTCTCGCGGTAGTTGACGGTGATCCAGTGACCGTAGACCTTCGCCACCGCATAGGGAGAGCGGGGATGGAAAGGCGTGGTCTCCGACTGCACCGGCTCCTGGATAAGGCCGTACATCTCCGACGACGAAGCCTGGTAGAAACGCGCTGCGGGGATTTCGAGACGCAGCGCCTCAAGCACATTCGTGACGCCGATACCGGTGACGTTGCCGGTCAGGATCGGCTGCTGCCACGAGGATCTGACGAAAGACTGTGCGGCAAGGTTGTAGACCTCGTCCGGCCTTACGTCGCGCATGGTTCGGGCCAGGCCCGACAGGTCCGTCAGGTCGCCATCCACGATCCGCACGTCGCTCTCGATCCCAAGCCATTTCAGGCGCGTGGTGTTGACCTCGGCTGTGCTCGACCGTCGCGCCAGTCCGTGCACGCTATAACCCTTGGAAAGCAGGAACTGCGCCAGATAGGCGCCATCCTGCCCCGTAATGCCGGTTATCAATGCTGTCCTTGTCATCGGTGCTTTCTGGAATAGAGCGAGATGCGGGGCGTGCGCCCCCGTTGCTGTCGAACCGGCCGCGCTCCAGGCCTGCGGCGCCCGCCTGCGCCACTTTCGTTACACGGCCTCTCACTCATCTGCCAGTGTGGTGTCCCGCGCCCGTTCCAGCGCCATTGCGACAATTTCGCTCGCCCTGTCGTGACTGGCGGCCTCGGCATAGCAACGAAATTCGGGAGCGTTGCCGGAAGGCCGCAGATGGATGATCTCGCCGCTGGTCATCCGTGCTCTCAGGCCGTCGGTCTCGTCGACATCAGCGACGGCGCCGAAGGGGGCGAGGAATTGCCGCAACGCATCGCGGTCGGCGAGCCTGCGCATCAAGCCGCGCGATGCCTCTACGGGGAAATTCTCGAGCCGCTCGCTGGCGCAGACCGGAAGGTTCCAGCTTTCGCGCAGGCCCGACAGCGATTTGCCCGTCGATGCCGCCGTGCCCAGCACGGCCAGGATAGGCAAAAATGAATCCCGCGTCGGCAGCGCGGACAAAACCTTGCCGTTCACCAGGCAGTCCGAGCCCAGAAGAACCCCGCCATTGGCCTCGAACCCGACGACGATGCCGCCTGCCTGCCGCGCGGCGTCCATTCCCTCTATGACGAAGGGGGATCCCACCTTCGTTCTCACCACCTTGAAGCCGAAAGCGTCTGAAATGCCCGAATTGGACGTTACGGGCGTCACCACGGTGTCGGCCTTGAGGAAAAGCGCGGTGGCTAGTCCAATCAGGTCGCCGCGAAACAATTCGCCCTTGCCGTCGACCACGAGAGGACGATCGGCATCGGCGTCGGCGGAGAGCATGGCGTCGAATTTGAATTCGCGCACCCAGTCCTCCACCTTCGCCATCGTTTCCCTGCCGACGGCCTCCGTGTCGAGGGGCACGAAAATCTCCGTTTTGCCGACGGGGACCACATCCGCGCCAAAGGATCGCAGGACCTCGACCAGCAATTCGCCCGCGACGGTGCTGTGCTGGTAGACGCCGAGCTTCATTCCGGAAAGGGTGCCCGAGGGCAGGATGCCGTCGACACGGTCCCGAAAGGCCGCGAGCGCCTGTTCATGGCCGGCCTGCCGGTCCGCATGGGCGGGCGGCCAGGGATATTTATCCGACAGCTCCGTGACATAAGAGGTGATCGCGGCCTCGTCCGCCTTGTCGATCTCGCCCTTCGGCCCGTAGAACTTGATGCCGTTGCGGTCGGCGGGAATATGCGAGCCGGTCACCATCAGAGCCGGGGCGCCGTGCAGGCGGGCATAGAAGGCAAGCGCGGGTGTGGGGATGGGGCCGCAATCGAGCGGCTGGAAGCCGCTCGCAGCCAGCGCCGCCATGCAGTCTTCGGCAATCGTTTGGCTGCTGTCGCGCAGGTCACGCCCTACGAAGACCTTGCCTTGCTGAAATCCGGTCGACCGCAGGCGCCGGGCGAAACCCTCAGTGTAAAGCCCGCTTGGCCTCCCAACCAATTCGGAAGCCAAACCCCGAACGCCGCTTGAGCCGAATTTCATCAGTCTGCTTTGCTGTTGGAAGATTGCCGCCGCTCATTGGAATGAGCCCGGCAACCCCTCGGCTGTCAACAGCAAACGCCTCGAAATCCGCGTCTTTCCTAATGTCCCCAAACGGCCAGTTCGTTGCCGGCCGGATCGGTGAAATGAAACCGCCTGCCGCCGGGGAAGGAAAAGATCGGCTTGACGATGGTGCCGCCGGCATTCTCGACCGCGTCCAGCGTTTCCTCGAGATTTTTGGAATAGATGACCGGAAGCGGCTTGGCCGGTGCCTCGCCGGCATCCGCCTGGAAGCCGCCGTCGAGGCCTTCGGCAAAGGCGGCGTAGGTCGGGCCGTAGTCGGTGAACGACCATGAAAAGGCGGCGCTGTAGAAGGACTTGACGCTGTCCAGCGTGCCGCCCGTCGCGGGCAGCTCCAGATAGTCGAGTTTTCCGTTGAGTTTCATCACGCTACTCCACTATGTTCCTGTTATGTTCTATATGGCGCCATCCTGGTCGGCAAGTCTTTTTGACGCAGCTTTTGCTTAATCGATTTTAGCGGCGGTGCCTGCTTTGCCGGTGCCTTGCCTTTCGCACTGCAGCATCCTATCGCTCGGGTTCGGAAAAGGCGGGGAACCGGACAATCGTCCGGATGTTCTATCTTCCACGAACTGGAGGGCAAGCATGACCAAGTGGGTTTACACCTTCGGCGACGGTGCCGCCGAAGGCCGTGCCGGCGACCGCAACCTTCTCGGCGGCAAGGGTGCCAATCTGGCCGAGATGTGCAGCCTCGGGCTGCCGGTGCCACCCGGTTTCACCATCACCACCGAGGTCTGCAACGCCTACTACGCAAATGGCCGCAGCTATCCTGGCGCGCTTGAGACGGATGTGGTCTCCGCGCTCGACCATATCGGCCGGATCACCGGCCGCCGCTTCGGCGATCCGTCGAAGCTGCTCCTGGTCTCCGTGCGCTCCGGCGCCCGCGCCTCGATGCCCGGCATGATGGACACGGTGCTCAATCTCGGTCTCAACGACGAGACGGTCGAGGCTTTGGCCGCCGATTCCGGCGATGCGCGTTTTGCCTATGACAGCTACCGCCGCTTCATCCAGATGTATTCCGACGTCGTCATGGGCCTCGACCACGAAGTGTTCGAGGAAATCCTCGAGGACCAGAAGGCAAGCCTCGGTCACGAACTCGACACCGGGCTGACGGCGCAGGAATGGCAAGGCGTGATCGGCCTCTACAAGGCCAAGGTCGAGGAAGAGCTCGGCAAGCCGTTCCCGCAGGATCCCCAGGAGCAGCTCTGGGGCGCGATCGGCGCCGTGTTCTCGAGCTGGATGAACAACCGCGCCATCACCTATCGGCGCCTGCACGACATCCCGGAAAGCTGGGGCACGGCCGTCAATGTCCAGGCCATGGTGTTCGGCAATATGGGTGATACCTCCGCCACCGGCGTCGCTTTCACCCGCAATCCCTCGACCGGCGACAGGCAGCTCTACGGCGAATTCCTGGTCAACGCCCAGGGCGAGGACGTGGTGGCCGGCATCCGCACGCCGCAAAACATCACCGAGGCGGCGCGCATCGCCGCCGGCTCCGACAAGCCGTCGCTGCAGAAACTTATGCCCGACGCCTTCCAGGCCTTCGTCGACATCTCCGACCGGCTGGAAAAGCACTACCGCGACATGCAGGACCTCGAATTCACCATCGAGCGCGGCAAATTGTGGATGCTGCAGACCCGCTCCGGCAAGCGCACCGCCAAGGCGGCGCTGAAGATCGCCGTCGAGATGGCCAGGGACGGGCTGATCACCAAGGAGGAGGCGGTCGCCCGCATCGATCCGGCCTCGCTCGACCAGCTCCTGCACCCGACCATCGACCCGAAGGCCGCGCGCGACGTCATAGGCATGGGCCTGCCTGCCTCGCCGGGCGCCGCCACCGGCGAGATCGTCTTTTCGTCCGCCGATGCCGAGGACGCCAAGGCGCAAGGCCGCAAGGCGATCCTGGTGCGTATCGAGACCAGCCCTGAAGACATCCACGGCATGCACGCCTCCGAAGGCATCCTCACCACGCGCGGCGGCATGACCAGCCATGCCGCGGTGGTGGCGCGCGGCATGGGCAAGCCCTGCGTGTCCGGCGCAGGCTCGCTGCGTGTCGACTACAAGGCCGGCACGCTGCTCTCGATGGGCCAGACCTTCCGCAAGGGCGATATCATCACCATCGATGGCGGCAACGGCCAGGTGCTCAAGGGGGCGGTCGCCATGCTGCAGCCGGAGCTGTCGGGCGATTTCGCCGCCATCATGGAATGGGCGGACGCCGCGCGCCGCATGAAGGTGCGCACCAACGCCGAAACGCCGCTCGACGCGCGCATGGCGCGCTCTTTCGGCGCCGAGGGCATCGGCCTTTGCCGCACCGAGCACATGTTCTTCGATGGCGACCGCATCGTCGCCATGCGCGAGATGATCCTGGCCGACACCGAGAAGGACAGGCGCGCGGCGCTCGACAAGCTGCTGCCCATGCAGCGCTCGGATTTCCTCGAATTGTTTGAGATCATGGCCGGCCTGCCGGTGACGATCCGCCTGCTCGATCCGCCGCTGCATGAATTCCTGCCCAAGACCGAGGCCGAGCTTGCCGAGGTGGCGACAGCCATGAACGTCTCGGCCGACAAGCTTCGCCAGCGCACCGAGGCGCTGCATGAATTCAACCCGATGCTCGGCCATCGCGGCTGCCGGCTCGCCGTCTCCTACCCGGAGATCGCCGAGATGCAGGCGCGCGCCATCTTCGAGGCGGCGGTCGAGGCCGGCCGCAAGGCCGGCGCGCTTGTGGTGCCGGAAATCATGGTGCCGCTGGTCGGCCTGGTGAAGGAGCTGGAATACGTCAAGGCGCGCATCGACGCGGTGGCGCAAGGCGTCATGCAGGAAACCGGCACCAAGATCGATTATCTGACCGGCACGATGATCGAGTTGCCGCGCGCGGCGATCCGCGCCCATGTCATTGCCGAAGCGGCCGAATTCTTCTCCTTCGGCACCAATGATCTTACGCAGACGACTTTTGGTATCTCTCGCGACGATGCCGCGTCCTTCCTCGAAACATACCGGCAGAAGGGCATCATCGAGCAGGATCCGTTCGTGTCGCTCGATGTCGACGGCGTCGGTGAGCTGGTGCGGATCGCGGCCGAAAAAGGCAAGGCGACGCGGCCCGGCATCAAGCTCGGCATCTGCGGCGAGCATGGCGGCGATCCGGCCTCGATTCGCTTCTGCGAGGAGGTCGGCCTCGACTACGTGTCGTGCTCGCCCTACCGGGTGCCGATCGCCAGGCTTGCGGCCGCGCAGGCTGCGGTGGCTGCGGCGAAGAGCGCGGCAAAGCGCGCCTGACGCGTGTCGCCCAGAAGTGCGCGGCGATTCCGGGACAACGACATACACCAAAACAGAGACTTAAAGCGCGTTGCCTGAATTCGTTTCGGCGCGACGCGCTTTAAGGGACGTTCGGATACCTTACGATTTTGTATGCAATGTCACGCGAACGTGCGTGTGACGACCCTGAATCTCGACATCGTTTCAAGGGAGTTTCCAACACCGAATTTATTGGTGTCGGAAACCCATGTTGCAGATTTCCCCATCCACTTACCGCTCGATCCTGATCCTGCAGACCAAGTTCATCGGCGACATCGTGCTTGCCTCGGCGCTGGCGAAGAACCTGCAGCTTCAATATCCGGGTGTCAGGATCGTGTTCCTCTGCGAGACGCATTTCGCCGGCTTCCTGACGGCGCACGGCATTGCCACCGAGGTCGTCCCCTTCAGCCGCGCCAAGATGCGGGGCTCGCCGCTCGAACGCGGACGCGAGCTCTTCCGCACGGTGCGCGCGTTGCGGCAGCACCGCTTCGACATGACCATCGACATCACCGACTCCAAGACCTCGCGGATCATTTCCGAACTGGTCAATGCCCCGGTCAGGGTCGGCTACTTTCCGACGGAGCGGCCTTTGCGCTGGCACGAGCGGCAGCCCGCCAATGTCAAGATGAAACCCTTCGGATTTGGCAAAAAGCACTACCTCTATCGCTACTTGTCTCCACTGGAGGCGCTCGGCGTCGACCTGCGCGTCAGGGTGCCTGCCATTCGACCGCTGCCCTTTGAGACGACGCGCGCCCTGGCGCTGCTCGCCAGGCACCACATCCAGCCAAACGCTTTTGTCGCGGTCCATGCCGGGGCAAGCTTCGCGGGGCGCCGGTGGCAGCCGGAGCGCTTTGCCGAAGCGATCGACAGGATCGTCCGCGAAACCGGCCTGCGCGTGGTTCTGGTCGGCGGATCGGACGAGAGCGAGGCAACCGACAGGATCATGGCCGCGGCGAAGACGCCGGTTGTCAACCTGGCTGGCACGTTGCGGCTGGAAACGCTGCTGGCGCTGCTCAAGGAAGCGCGGCTGTTCCTCGGCAACGAAAGCGGACCCATGCATATGGCGGCCGCGGCCGGCACGCCGGTGGTCGGCCTGTTCGGCCTGACCAATCCGGTTCGCTGGGCGCCGGTCGGCGTGCCCAGCATCTCGTTGCGGCCATCGATGCCTTGCGATTGCGTCGGCGGCGACCTGTGCCGCCGGACCGATCCGAGCAAGGCATGCTGCGTCTGGCGCCTGGAGGTCGATCCGGTCGTCGAGGCCGCGCTGGAACTCCTGGCGCGCACCGAGATTGTCCTGGAAGCCGCGGTCTGACATCTGCGGAAAAGCCGCCCGTCGGTCGCGTCGCGCCTCTTGGAGCAATTCCGGGAAAGATTTGAAATGTCAGGCTCGGCGCCTTTGCTTTTCCGTGAAACGGGAAGCCCAATCGGTGCGCGAGTCACTCTGGTCCAAAATCCTGCCGTCTTGTATATGAGAGCCACGTGAAACACGCGCATGACGGATCCACATGTCTACGTCTCAACCCAGCTTCGTGGACTCCGATCCGTCCGGCGCCCGGACACGGATATCGCAGCTTCGCTCCGACCCCCCCAGGTCGATCCTGATCCTGCAAACGAAGCACATTGGCGATCTCGTTCTTTCCTCCGCGTTGGCGAGGAATCTGCAGCTCGAATATCCCGGCGTCCGTATCGTCTTCCTCTGCGACGGCCGCTTCGCCAGCTTCCTCACGGCCAACGACATCGCCTCGGAAGTCGTGACATTCCGCCGTTCCTATATGCGCGGCACGCCGCTGCGGCGCACGCAGGAACTCGTTCTCACGCTCTTTAAATTGCGCCGCTACCATTTCGATATGGTCGTCGACATCACCGATACGAAGACGTCGCGGTTCATCTCCGGACTGCTTGGTGCACGGGTTCGCGTCGGATATCACCCGTCCGAAAGGGCCCCACGTTGGCTCGAGCGCCAACCCGCCAATGTCAAGGCAAAGCCGTTCGGCTATGGCGGACGGCACTTTCTCCATCGCTATCTTTCGCCGCTGGAGGCGCTTGGCATAGAGCTGCGTGCGCCGAGCCCTGATATCCGGCCGATGCCGATCGAGACGACGAAAGCCTTGGCGCTGCTGGACAAGTTCCACCTTCGGCCGGGCGCCTTCGTCGCGGTGCATGCCGGGGCAAGCTTCCCCGGGCGCCGCTGGCAGCCCGAGCGCTTTGCTGCCGCAATCGACCGGATATCGGCCGAAACCGGTCTGGACGTCGCCCTGGTCGGCAGTCCGGACGAGAACGAGGTGGTCGAAAAGGTTCTGGCGAACGCGAAGACCCGGATCGTCAACCTGGTCGGGGCGCTTCCGCTCGAGACCTTGCCGGCATTGTTCAAGCAGGCGCGGCTGTTTCTCGGCAATGACAGCGGCCCCATGCATATGGCGGCTGCGGCCGGTATTCCTGTCGTCGGCTTGTTCGGCCTGCAGAGCCCGGTCCGCTGGGGGCCGGTCGGTGCGCCGAACATCCCGATGCGTCCGTCCATGCCTTGCGACTGCGTCGGCGGCGACCTGTGCGAACGGCCCGATCCCAACAAGGCCTGCTGCGTCTGGCGGCTGGAGGTTGCCCCGGTCGTCGAGGCTGTGCTCGAACTCCTGGCGCGGACGCACACTGCCCTGGAAGCCGAGATGTAAGGCGAAAGCAATTTTTCGCGATTGCTCCTTTTGCGCTGTTGGACGTCCCCATTTTCGCCTAGATGCCAGTCTGTTGAGATAAGTAGGGGCAAGTTTTCTCGGCGTGATGCGGCGACTGACCGAGCGCGCCGGCTTGGAATGGATGATGGGTCTGCTTCGAAACTCTCTTTGCGCGATGGCGTTGTCGCTGTTCGCGCCGTCGCTTGCCAATGCAGCCACGCTGCTCGAGCCGACGCTGCATGTGAAGCCGCAGGGTCTTGAAGGCCGCGGCGGGCGCGTCGCCTTGACGCTCGATGCGTGCGGCGGAAAGACCGACACAAGGATACTTTCGGCGCTTGTCGACAACAGGATACCGGCGACCATCTTCGTTACCGGCATCTGGCTGAAGCGCAATGCCGAAGCCATCGAGATCATGCGGGCACACCCTGATCTGTTCGAATTGGAAAACCATGGCGGCCGCCACATTCCGGCGGTCGATACGCCACGGAAGATCTACGGCATCCGCAGCGCCGGCAGCCCGGGCGCTGTGCAGGCCGAGGTCGAATCCGGCGCCGCAGCCCTGGCCGGGGCGGGCGGGCCGGCGCCAAAATGGTTCCGCGGCGCCACCGCCGAATACAGCCCCTCGGCGATCGCCATGATCCGCAAGCTGGGCTTCAAGATCGCCGGTTTCTCGGTCAATGGCGACGGCGGCTCGCTGCTCGGCGCGAAGGAAACGGCACGCCGCATCGGCGCGGCCAAGGACGGCGACGTCATCATCGCCCACATCAACCAGCCGACCCACGCGGCCGGCGAGGGCGTGGTTCAGGGCCTGCTCGCCTTGAAGCAGAAGGGCATGACCTTCGTGCGCCTCGACGATGCCGAGGGCAACGACGGCACGACGGACTGACCGGATTTCACGCGCCGCCAGGCTGTGTTGAGCCTCAGTCCGGCTTGGCTTCGACCGTTACCTTGCTCGTGTAGAACGCGCCGTGGTTGCGGATTTCGGCCATCTCGTCGAATGGCGCCTCATAAGCCCACATTGCATTCTCGCCGGCTTCGCCGGCCGGCTGGACGCTCCAGTAGCTGGCATCGCCCTTGTATGGACAATGCGTCGAGTGCTCGGTGCCGGAGAGCTTGCTGAAATCGATGTCGTCGAACGGGATGTAGAAGGCCGCCGGGTAGGGCGGCTCCGACAGCATCTTGGCCCGGGTCGACCGGGCGATGACGGTGTCGCCCGCGAGCACGGTGACGCTGCCGCGATAGGGTTCGACGGTGATTACCTTGTCGGGATTGCGCTGAAAGCCGGGGGCTGGATTGGCGAACTTGTCCATGAATGGTCTCCTGGAGCAATTCCAGCAAAAAGTGCGAAGCGGTTTTCCGTCCGGAATTGCGTCAAAACAAAGAGAAAGCGCTTCGCTGTTTCCGTGAAACGGTGAACGCTCTCGGGGTAGACTTACATGTGTAGGGCAGGCGCATCGCGCAAGCGCGCGCGGCGCGAGCTGTCATCACCATTCATTGAAGTCTGGGTCCCGAGCGGTTCGGCGTTCGACGGGATCGCCGACCCGCTCCATTCTTGTTCCAGGCAATTCCGGACGGAGGGCTACGGCGAAGGCGCCGAGCCCGACCGCTGCGCGCTTTTCCTGGAACTGCTCCAGCCGTCAGGCGGCCGTCTTGAAAGCATCCATGAGGCCGGCATAGGCGGCTGCAATGCCCGCGACCGGATTGGTGCTCCTTGCCGCGGTTTCGACCTTCAGCGCGCCGCCGCTGGTCGGCAGCGTCAGCAGCAGAAACTGACGATTGTCGGCGTTGCCGATGCAAGCCGCGGCGACATGTTCGCCCTCGGCGCCGTTTTCGACGCGCATCTTGAACAGCAACGTTCCGCCGACGGCCTCCAGCGCGCCGCCGACGACTTCGGCAAATTCATCTTCGGAAACGATTTTGGTGTCCGGCGTCAGATCGTCCAGACTTTCGGCAAGCGTGCTTTCGAGGGCTTTATCGTCGAGCTGCGCGTCCATGCGAACCACTCCATTCGCCAATCTCACCCAGCCCGTTAATGAAACTTAACGGCGACGATGGCCGGATTATGGCGGTTTTTTCAGGTTCTTCGATCCATCCACGGGCTTCGACTTATGACGGCTGGACAAACCGCCGGTTCGTTCCACAATGCGTGAAACAAACGACGCGAATGCGCAAAGGGGAGGAATAGATGCTTGGATTGATGCAGGAATGGCCGCTGCTTTGCCACAAGCTGCTCGACCATGCCGAACGACAGCACGGCAGCCGGGAGATCGTGTCGCGTTCGATCGAGGGCCCGATCGTGCGCACGACCTTTGCCGAAATCCATCACCGGGCACTCAAGGTGGCGCAGCGGCTGGAGCACGACGGCTTCTGGCTCGGCGACCGCATCGCGACCCTTGCCTGGAACACGGCCCGGCATATCGAGGCCTGGTACGGCATCATGGGCATCGGCGGGATCTATCACACGCTCAACCCGAGGCTTTTTCCCGAGCAGATCGCCTGGATCATGAACAATGCCGAGGACAAGGCGATCTTCGTCGATCTTACCTTCGTGCCGCTCCTGGAAAAGATCGCCGGCGCGGTCCGATCGCTGAAAAAGGTGATCGTGCTGACCGACAGGGCGCATATGCCGCAAACGTCGCTGGCGAATGCCGTCGCCTATGAGGAATGGCTGGCCGAGGCCGACGGCGCCTTCGCCTGGAAGACCTTCGACGAGAACACCGCGGCCGGTATGTGCTACACCTCGGGCACGACGGGCGACCCGAAAGGCGTTCTCTACAGCCACCGCTCCAATGTCCTTCACGCCATGATGGCGGCCATGCCCGATGCCATGGGCATATCCACGCGGGATGTGATTCTGCCTGTCGTGCCGATGTTTCATGCCAACGCCTGGGGGCTCGGCCAGAGCGGGCCGATGATCGGCGCCAAGCTGGTGATGCCGGGCTGCAGGATGGATGGCGCCTCGATCTATGAACTGCTCGACACCGAAAAGGTGACGTTCAGCGCCGCCGTGCCCACCGTCTGGATGATGCTGCTGCAATATCTGGAGGAGACCGGCAAGACGCTGCCTTATCTGCAGAAGGTCGTGATCGGCGGGGCGTCCTGTCCGCGCGCGATCACCGCCAAGTTCCAGGACAATTACGATGTGCAGGTGGTGCATGCCTGGGGTATGACCGAGATGTCGCCGCTGGGCACCCTCTGCACGCTGAAGCCGCAATATGAGGCGCTGACCGGCGAGGCCCGGCTCGATGTCCAGGGCAAACAGGGTTTTTCGCCCTTCGGCGTCGAAATGAAAGTGACCGACGACGAAGACAACGCGCTGCCCTGGGACGGCAAGACCTTCGGCCATCTCAAGGTGCGTGGCCCCGCGGTGGCACGCGCCTATTACGGTGGCGCCGGCGCCGAGCAATTCGACGCCGATGGCTGGTTCGACACCGGCGATGTCGCCCATATCGACGCCAACGGCTACATGCAGATCACCGACCGTGCCAAGGACGTCATCAAGTCCGGCGGCGAATGGATATCGACCATCGATATCGAGAACCTCGCCGTCGGCCATCCGGACGTGGCGGAGGCGGCGGCCATCGGCATCCCGCATTCCAAATGGGGCGAGCGGCCTTTGCTCGTCATCGTGAGCAAGCCCGGCAGGGAGCCGAGCAAGGGCGACATTCTCACCTTCATGAGCGGCAAGGTGGCGAAGTGGTGGATGCCCGACGACGTCGCCTTCGTCGGCGAAATTCCGCACACCGCCACCGGCAAGATCCAGAAGACCAGTTTGCGCCACCAGTTCAAGGATTACCGCCTGCCGACGGATTGACGAAAAATCTTCGATCTTTCGGCTTCAAGCCCGCGCCAAAAACCGCTAACTCTCGGCCCGGGTTGGGACGACACGGCAAAGAATGGCATCTATTCCTGAACGGCAGACGTCTAGGGCGGCCGGCTGGTCGCGGCGGATCGGGGCATTTTCTCTTGTCCTTTTGCTCACCGTCGTTGCCAGCTATCGGCTCGATCTCGTCGAGACGCCGCCTTTCCTGTGGGTGCTGGCGGTCGTGGCGCTGCTGGCGGCGCTCGCCTTGTTGCTGGCAGGCCTCGGCCTGTCGCGGGTCTGGAGTTTTGGCGATCGCGGCGGCCGCGATCTCAGCGTCGGCGCGTTGCTGGCGCTTCTGGTGCTGGCGCCCTACGGCGTCGCCGCCTATTGGGCGACGATCTATCCGCCGCTGCGTGATATCTCGACCGATCTCGACGATCCGCCGGCGCTGGACACCAGCGATCGTACCGGTGACATGAACGAGCTGTCGCCGCCGACGCCTGGTGAACAGAGCCTGCAGGCGGACGCCTATCCGCTGGTCAGCGGGCGCAGCTACAATCTGCCCTTCGAAACCGTCGTCGACGCTGTCGAGACCGTGCTCGACCGCCGCGACTGGCAGTTGACGGCGCCCTATCCCGACATCAACGGCCAGAGCGAGGCAACGATCAACGCGCTGGCCAAGGGCTTCGTGCTCGGGCTGCCGGCCGACGTCGCCATCCGCGTCACCGACGATGGCGAGCAGGTCATCGTCGATATGCGCTCGGCCTCGCGCTATGGCCGCTACGACCTCGGCGACAATGCCGCCCGCATCACGAATTTCCTTGGCGAGCTCGACCAGGAAGTCGCCGGGCAGGTCGGCGCGGCGCCGGCCGAGTGATCAGCCGGCGGGACTGAAAATGCCGTCGATGGCAGGCTCGCCGTCGGTGGCCACCAGGCGGCGGGCGACCAGATCCTCGAGATGGGCAAGTACCGAAAGCCCGGCGGCGCCGTGCAATCGCGGGTCGGTGTCGCGATAGATCGCCGCGACCATCTCCTTGATTGTCCGGTCTCCGGAGCGGATCCGCTCCAGGATCGCCCTTTCGCGCATCTTGCGATGCGTCTTCAGGCCGCGCATGAACCTTTGCGGCGCGATCACAGTTCCGCCATGGCCCGGCAGCAGCAGGCGATCGTCGCGCGCAAGCAGCCTGTCGAGGGAGCTCATATAGTCCGCCATGGCGCCGTCCGGCGGCGCGACGATCGAGGTCGACCACGCCATGACATGGTCGGCCGAAAACAGGGTTCCGGTGCCCTCGAGGGCAAACACGGCGTGGTTGGCGGTGTGGCCGGGCGTCAGCACGGCGCGGATTGCCCAGCCGTCGCCCTGGGTCAGCGCATCGTCGACCAGCGCGACATCGGGAACGAAGCCAAGGTCGGCGCTGGCGTCGAGCGGGTTGACCTCGCCGATACGCAAAGGCCGCGCCGGCCGGTGCGGGCCTTCGGCAAGCGTCGGCGCGCCGGTCAGTTCCTTCAACCGCGCCGCGAGCGGCGAATGGTCGCGATGGGTGTGGCTGACGAAGATGTGGCTGACCGGCCGGCCGGCGATCGCCGCAAGCAGCGTTTCGAGATGGGCGTCGTCTTCCGGCCCCGGATCGATCACCGCCAGCGTGTCGCGGCCGACGAGATAGCTGTTGGTGCCGTGGAAGGTGAACGGGCTCGGGTTTCTGGCGGTGATGCGCAGCACATCCGACGCAACCGCAACCGCCCGGCCATAGGCGGGATCGAAACTGGTTTCGAATTCAAGGGCCATGCCGGCGGGCTCCGTTGCAATGCGGCAAAGTGATTGCCGCCCGATACGGAAGCCAATATAGGAAAATCAAAGCCAGCAAATCAGCCAGAATGGGGAAGACCATGGCAATTGCAACCACGATGCGCCCGCTTGTTTCTCTCACCCTGCCGGATCGAGGCGCCGCCCGGCTTGCGACCCAGCTCTTCCTGGCGCTTGCCGGGACGCTGCTGCTCACGCTTTCGGCCAAGACCAAGGTGGTGCTCGGCCCGGTCGACATTTCGCTGCAGACGCTTGCCGTGCTGTTGATCGCCTCGGCGTTCGGCCTGCGGCTGGCCGTCGCGACGCTCCTTCTCTACCTCGCCGAGGGCGCTTTTGGTTGGCCGGTCTTCCAGGGCACGCCGGAAAAGGGCATCGGCATCGCCTATATGCTGGGCTCGACGGGCGGCTATCTTGCCGGCTTCGTGGTCATGGCGGCGATCGCCGGCTGGGCCGCCGATCGCGGCTGGGACCGCAATCCGTTCAAGCTGTTCGGCGCCATGCTGACCGCCGAGGTCGTCATGATGGCCATGGGCTTTGCCTGGCTGGCGATGCTCATCGGACCGGAGAAGTCCTGGCAGTTCGGCGTCCTGCCCTTCATCGTCGGCGATCTGATCAAGGTGGCTCTGGCCGCCAGCCTCGTGCCGGCCGTGTGGGCATTGCTCAAGCGCGGCTGATCGCGACCGAAACGAAAAAGGGCCGGCGGGCGACAAGCGCCCGCCGGCCCTTTTTCGTGGCCCAGTCGGATTTCGCTCGAAACCATTGCATGCCGGATGGTAGAAAGGGCTGAAGTAGCGTCGGGAAGCAGTCAAAGCCAACATTGACAAGCCTGCGCCTGAAACCTAAGCACGGGCAACTTGGCGTCGAGGCGGGGGCCGCGGTAGTTCAAGGAGAGCTTGTTGAAAGGAATTATCCTTGCGGGTGGTAGCGGGACACGCCTTTATCCGCTTACGTTAGCAGTTTCTAAGCAAATACTGCCGATCTACGACAAGCCGATGATCTATTATCCGCTGAGCGTGCTGATGCTCGCGGGAATTCGCCAGATTCTGGTCATTTCAACTCCGCGCGACTTGCCGGTCTTTCAGGCTTTGCTAGGCGACGGTTCCGAATTTGGCGTTGAGCTTTCCTACGCCGAGCAGCCGCAGCCCAACGGCCTCGCGGAAGCCTTCATCATCGGCCGCGACTTCATCGGCAAGGACAACGTGTCGATGATTCTCGGCGACAACATCTATTTCGGCGATGGCCTGTCGCATCTGTGCCGCAGCGCGGCCGGCCGCGAAAGCGGCGCCTCGGTCTTTGCCTACTATGTCGACGATCCGGAGCGTTACGGCGTGGTTTCCTTCGACAAGGCCACCGGCAAGGCTCTGACGATCGAGGAGAAGCCGCAAAAGCCGAAGTCGAACTGGGCCGTGACCGGTCTTTATTTCTACGACAACAACGTGGTCGACATTGCCTCGACGATCCGCCCTTCGGCGCGCGGCGAGCTCGAGATCACCGCGGTCAACAATGTCTATCTCGAGCGTGGCGAATTGCATGTCCACCGCCTCGGCCGCGGCTATGCCTGGCTGGATACCGGCACGCATGACAGCCTGCTCGAGGCGTCGTCCTTCGTGCGCACGATCGAGCATCGCCAAGGCATCAAGATAGCGTGCCCCGAGGAGATTGCGCTGGAGCAGGGTTGGCTCGGCGCCGACAAGGTTCTGGAGCGCGCCGCGCATCTCGGCAAGAATGAATATGCCGCCTATCTGCGCCGGCGGGTGGCCGATCTGATGGAGGATCAGGGTGCTTGAGGTCAGGCCGCTCGGCCTCGACGGCCTGCTGGAGATCGTGCCGAAGCGCCATGGCGATGCACGCGGCTTTTTCAGCGAGACCTGGAATGCCGGACGCTTCGCCGAAGCCGGCATCGATCTCGTCTTCGTTCAGGACAACCATTCCTACTCCGCCGCCGCCGGCGTGCTGCGCGGCCTGCATTACCAGTTGCCGCCGCGCGCCCAGGACAAGCTGCTGCGCGTCATCAGGGGCAGCGTGCTCGATGTCGCGGTCGACATCCGCCGCGCCTCGCCGACTTTCGGCAAATGGGTGGCGCTGGAAATTTCCGCGGAAAAGGGCAACCAGGTCCTGGTGCCCAAAGGCTTCGCGCATGGTTTCGTCACGCTCGTGCCGGATACCGAGGTGCTCTACAAGGTGACCGACACCTACTCGCCCGAGCATGACCGGTCGATCCGTTTCGACGACCCCGCGATCGGCATCGACTGGCCGGCAATTGCCGGCGGCTTCCAGCTTTCGGACAAGGATCGCAACGCGCCCTTGCTCGGCCTGGCGGAGGTCTTCACGTGAGGGGGGACGGCGGCATGAATTTTCTGGTCACCGGTGGCGCCGGCTTCATCGGCTCGGCTGTGTGCCGGCATCTGTGCGCCAACCCGGCCTACCGCGTCACCAATCTCGACAAGCTCACCTATGCCGGCAACCTCGCATCGCTGAGACCGATCGAGAACGCGCATAATTATCGTTTCGAGCAGGCCGACATCTGCGACGAGCGCGCGGTGCTGGAGATATTGCGCCGCGACAACATCGACATCGTCATGAACCTCGCCGCCGAGAGCCATGTCGACCGCTCGATCGACGGGCCGGGCGCCTTCATCGAGACCAACATCGTCGGCACCTACCGCATCCTGAATGCCGCGCTGGAATACTGGCGGGGACTGTCGGAGGAGCGCAAGTCCGGCTTCCGCTTCCATCATGTCTCGACCGACGAGGTGTTCGGCGACCTGCCTTTCGACGGCGGCATGTTCGTGGAGGAAACGCCTTACGCGCCGTCCTCGCCCTATTCGGCCTCGAAGGCGGCGTCCGACCATCTGGTGCGGGCCTGGCACGAGACCTATGGCCTGCCGGTGGTGCTGTCCAACTGCTCGAACAATTACGGTCCCTACCATTTCCCGGAAAAGCTGATCCCGCTGGTCATCCTCAACGCGCTCGACGAGAAGCCGCTGCCCGTCTACGGCGCCGGCGCCAATGTGCGCGACTGGCTGTTCGTCGAGGATCACGCGCGGGCCCTCGAGCTGGTGGCCACCAAGGGGCAGCCGGGCGAGAGCTACAATGTCGGCGGCAATTCCGAGCGCACCAATCTCGGCGTCGTCGAGACGATCTGCGATCTTCTCGACCTGAGGCGGCCGCGCGCCGGCGGCAAGCGCCACCGCGATCTCATCACCTTCGTCACCGACCGCCCCGGCCATGACCGGCGCTATGCGATCGATGCCGCCAAGATCGCGCGCGACCTGGGCTGGGCGCCGCGGGAGAATTTCGACAGCGGCCTGGCCAGGACCGTCGACTGGTATCTCGACAACAAATGGTGGTGGGGGCCGATCCGCGAGCAGTGCTACGATGGCGAGCGGCTGGGCCGGACCGTGGCGGAGAAGCGCCCGATCGAAAACGCCCCCGTCGAAAACGCAAAGATCGAAAACGCAAAGGTCGAAATCAGCCCCGCCGGGAGCGCGGCCGAGAGCAGGAAGGTAGCCACGTGAGGCTTGCCGTCACCGGACGCGAGGGCCAGGTTGCCGCAAGCCTGGTCGAGGCGGCGCGGGGCCGCGACGACGTCGAGGTCGTCGCCGTCGGCCGGCCGGCGCTCGACCTGGCGCGGCCCGACACGGTGGTCGCGGCGCTGGAAGCTGCAAGGCCCGACATCGTCGTTTCCGCCGCCGCCTACACCGCCGTCGACCAGGCCGAGGACGAGAAGGACGTGGCCTTCGCCGTGAACGCAACCGGCGCCGGCAAGGTGGCCGAAGCGGCGGCAAGGCTCGGCGTTCCCGTCATCCATTTGTCGACCGACTATGTCTTCGACGGCACCAAGGACGGCGCCTATGTCGAGACCGACCCGACCGCGCCGCTCGGCGTCTACGGCGCCTCCAAGCTCGCCGGCGAGGAAGCGGTGGCGGCCGCCAACCCGCGCCATCTCATCCTGCGCACCGCCTGGGTCTACAGCCCCTTCGGCAAAAACTTCGTCAAGACGATTCTGAGGCTCGCCGCCGACCGCGACGAGATTTCGGTTGTAGCCGATCAATGGGGAAATCCGACATCCGCGCTCGACATCGCCGCTGCGATCCTGAATGCGGCGGCGAGGCTGCGCAACGACAGGAGTTTCGCCGCCTTCGGCGTCTATCACCTAGCGGGTGGCGGCGAGACCAACTGGAGCGGCTTTGCCCGTCACATCCTCGACACAAGCCGGGCGTTTGGTGGCCCGCATGCGACCGTGCGCGATATCGCGACGGCGGACTATCCGACCAAGGCCAGGCGCCCGGCCAATTCGCGGCTGTCGAGCGCGAAGTTCGCGGACGTATTCGGATGGCAGGCGGCGCAGTGGCGGGTAGCGGCGGAAAGCGTGGTTGCTCGCCTCATGGAGAATGGGCGGAATTTCTATCCTCGCTTGGGAGACGGTAGCTCGAATCCGTTGCTGAGCCCGACGCCAAGCGGTTTGATGCCGCTCAAGGACAACATCTAGCGATGAATAAGCCGGCCAGCTTGCCGAAGAGTCATGTGTCCGAGGCGGACGCGAAATCGACGAATGCCGATAGGCGATCGCTTCGCCGGCTCTACGACATGCACGAGGGTAAAGTTTCGGACAAATGGTCGATCTACCTGAACGAATACGGGCGGATTTTTTCGAAACATCGAAACAGGCCGGTTCGGATATTCGAGATTGGTATCCAGAACGGCGGGTCGCTTGAGATTTGGGCGAAATATTTCCCGCGGGCGAAGGTTATTATCGGTTGCGATATTGATCGGAATTGCGGTCTCCTGACTTTTGAGAGCAGTAAGATCAGCGTTGTCGTTGGTGACGCTAGCACCGAGGAGGTCGAAAGGAAAATTCTCGAGAGATCCGATCGGTTCGACATCATCATAGACGACGGTTCGCACAGGTCGTCCGATGTTGTACGGACCTTCGCACGCTATTTTCCTCACCTGTCGGATGGCGGGATTTTCGTCGTGGAAGACCTGCATACAAGCTACCGGCAGAACTTCGAAGGTGGCCTCTATGATCCGTTGTCTTCGATGTCGTTCTTCAAGAGATTGCTTGATCTGGTCAATCACGAGCATTGGGGCCTGGACCGTAGCCGAACGGATGCGCTGGCAGCATTCGCTGATCGGTATGGAATCGCGTTCGATGAACCTTCGCTGGCGTCGATTCACTCCATCGAGTTCCTGAACTCCCTTTGCGTCGTGACCAAACGCCCTTCCCGGGAGAATGTCCTCGGCCATCGCCATATAGCCGGCCGGGTCGCCGCCGTTGAGCAAAGCATGATTCATCTTGATGGCACGGATATGGATGCTCCCGATCAGGCTGAAAACCCTTGGTCGCTACGGTCGATGACAGTGGAGGAGGAGATTGTAGGCAATCGAGAATTGGTCGAACGGCAAGCTGAGACCATCGAGACCCTCACCCGCGATCTTGCGGGATCGCACGAGCAAATTCAGGCCGGCGCGCATGCGTTGCAAATGGCCAACGCGGACCTTCTGGCGACAGGCAGGGAACTGGAAAAAGCAAATGCGGAGCTCGTGGCAGGCTCTGAAAGTATCGCCTCGTTGAAGCACGAAATCGAATTGATCCGCGGTAGCCGGACCTGGCGCTATGGATCGTTTCTGCAAAGACTTGCGTCAGTTCCGGGCACTGCAATGTTCTATGCTGGACAGACTGTTACGCTACGCGCAATGCATCATTTGGAAGGCGTGGCCCAAGGGAAGCGGGCAATAGAGTGGACAGCAACCGGCAACGATCCGCAATTCGAGCTGTTGTGGCCGGCTTCTCTGCCGCTATCTCCCGGGCACTACCGGCTCAGCGTGCGTGCGCTGGCTGATACAGGAACATTTGCCGACGCCCGTCTCTATGTCGACAGCGGCAGAGGATACAACGAAGTTGAACGGATCGATCTGCATTTTCGTTCGCACGGCAAAGGACGGGTCGCGGCGATTTTCCCGTTATATACGGGCGCCGCAAAACTGCGTTTCGATCCGACCAGCAGTCCCGGCAAGATCACGATCCGCCATGTGCGGCTGCGCAGGATCGCCCGAATTGAATTTTATGCTCGGCTCATTAGCAGAATTATCGCCCGTCACATAAAAAATCCGAGATCCCTGCGACAGTCAGCCGGGCGTGCCGTAAAAATCTTGAAGGAACGTGGCTTGCTTGGACTGGCAGCCACGCTGCGGTCTGCCGAGGCGCGAGGTGCTCTGGGCAGCATTACCTACGACGGGTGGATTGCGCTCCACGACACCCAGACCGAACACGACATTGCGGACTTGCGCCGGCAACTGACTCAGTCGGAGAACAAGCCGCTCATTTCGGTGCTCATGCCAGTCTACAATACGCCCGAGAAACTTCTGCGGGAAGCGATCGAGAGCGTCGTTGCTCAGATCTACGAGAACTGGGAACTGTGTATCGCCGACGACTGCTCGACAAAGCCGCATGTGCGGCGCGTCTTGAACGAATATGCAAAACGCGATCCTCGTATCAAGATCGTCATGCGAGACGAGAACGGTCATATCTCTCGGGCATCCAATTCCGCTCTGGAACTCGTCACCGGTGAATGGGTCGCCTTGCTCGACCACGACGATGTTCTCCGCCCACATGCGCTGGCCGAAGTCGCGCTGGAAATCGATCGCCATCCTGACGCCGGACTGATCTACAGCGATGAAGACAAGATCGATTCCGAGGGCCGGCGCTACGATCCCTGTTTCAAGCCGGATTTCTCGCGCGAGCTCTTCCGGTCGCAGAATTATCTGAACCATCTAACTATACATCGGGCGGAAAATATCCGCGCCGTTGGCGGCTGGCGCCCCGGGTTCGAGGGCAGCCAGGACTACGACCTCAATCTCCGCATCTTCGAACGTATCGGCTCGGAGAAAATCCGGCACATTCCGAAAGTGCTCTATCATTGGCGGGCGGTGGAAGGCTCGACAGCGCTTGATGGTTCGCAAAAGAACTACGCCTACACGGCTGGACTGCGTGCGCTGGAAGAGCATGTCGAGCGCATGAACGTTCCGGCAGCAGCTGAGGAAGCCCCCGGCGCGCCCTGTTACCGCCTTCGCTTCTTCGTACCCGAGCCGCAGCCGCTTGTGAGCCTTATCATTCCAACGCGCGATAAGGTTGAACTCTTGCGCGGCTGCGTGGGGTCCATCCTCGAAAAGACCAGTTATGGAAATTATGAAATTCTCATCGTCGACAACGGTTCGGTTGAAGAGGAAACGCTCGCTTATTTCAGCGAGTTGGAAAAAGCGAAGAATGTCCGCGTGCTCCGCTACGACAAGCCGTTCAATTATTCGGCGATCAACAATTTTGCTGTCGGAGAAGCGAAGGGATCAATCATCGGTCTCGTCAACAACGACATCGAGGTGATCTCGCCCGACTGGCTGACGGAAATGGTTTCCTGGGCCATCCAGCCGGATGTGGGCTGCGTCGGCGCGAAGCTCTATTATGCCAATGATACGATCCAGCATGGCGGCGTGATTGTTGGACTGGGCGGGGTAGCATGTCATTCGCATAAGGATTTTCCGCGCGACCATCCAGGGTATTTTTTCAGGCTGAAGGTCCTGCAAAATCTGTCGGCTGTCACGGCAGCCTGTCTCCTGATCCGCAAAAGTGTGTTTGAGGAAGTCGATGGTCTCAATGAGATCGACCTGACCGTCGCCTTCAACGATGTGGATCTCTGCCTGAAAGTCCGAGAGGCGGGTTACTCAAACGTCTGGACGCCCTATGCCGAGCTTTACCATCTCGAAAGCGTTTCTCGCGGCGTTGAGGATGCTCCAGAAAAAATCGCACGGTTCAACAGTGAAATCGCGTATATGCAAAAAAGATGGAAGAAGGTCATTGAACGAGATCCCTTCTATTCGCCGAACTTGACTAAGGGGCGCGAAGACTTCTCGCTCGGTTGACATCGGAAATATAGCAATGGCCGAATTCCATTTCATCGAAGACTATGAGAAACATGTCGCGCAGCTCATGCGCGATCATCCGATTGATGAGGCAATGTCGCTCGCGGTGGGCGGCGCCTATGACATTATCGGGCGCATCGAAGCCGAAGTCCTTATAAAAAACGGTTTGAGCGACGGGATGCGTCTTGCCGACATCGGTTGCGGGTCTGGGCGCACAGCGGTGGCGCTCGCTAGACGACTACGCATCGACTATGACGGATACGACATTATTCAGGCTTTGCTCGATTATGCCGAGAGCAAGACCCCTCACAGCTACAAATTTCACATGAATCGAGCGGTGAAACTCCCAGCGCCGAATGCAGCGTTCGACTACATATGTGCCTTCAGCCTTTTTACCCACCTGCTGCACGAAGAGACGTTCATCTACATGCGCGATTGTCATCGTGTGCTGAAGACGGGGGGCAAACTGCTCTTCTCGTTTCTGGAGTTTCGAATGCCCTCACTCTGGAATGTTTTTGAAGCGACCGTGAAACAATACGAGGCCAGTACACGGCCGCACCTCAACATGTTCCTTGAGCGCGGGGCTATTGAAGTCTTTTCGGCTAGGATCGGCTTCAGGGTGGAGAAATTCATCGACGCCGACGCTCCGGTTCTCGATGAACATGCGCTCGGTCAATCAATATGCGTGATGGTGAAGTAAATCGGATGCGATTCTTCCGGAAGTCTCCCCCAGCGTTAGAGCCGCGTACGAAGATGATAACCTCGGCGTTGAACCTTGCCGGAAAGGGCATCGAATATGGCCCGTTGCATGCTGCACTTTTGCGGAAGCCGCATTACGACGTTTCCTATGTGGACTATGCTGATCGGATCTCGTTAGCCGAACATTATGCCAATGATCCTAACGTCGATGTCAGCCTGATCCCGGAAATTGACATCGTGACCGGTGGCAAGCTTATTTCTGAATTTCTTCCGAAGGAGTCCGTGGACTACATCGTGGCTTCGCACGTTATGGAGCATGTGCCTGACCTGCTGGGCTGGCTCGAGGCGAATCTGTATGTGCTCAAGCCCGGCGGCGGGATTGCCGTTGCATTTCCTGACAAACGCTACTGCTTCGACTTGAAACGAAAAAGCAGCATGGTTTCAGATCTCGTGGCGGCCTACATCGAGAAGCGGACGATGCCAAGCTTTCAGCAGATTTGCGACCATTTCTGGAATGTCAGTAACGCTAATGCCGTGGATTGTTGGAACAGTACTATTACAGCCGAAAATGCTGAATACGTAATAGATAGAGAAAATATTTTAGATGCCCTTATAGATTTGAAAAGTAAAGGTGGGTATGTCGACTCTCATTGTTGGGTTTTTGCAGACTTTGAGTTTATAGAATGTATAAATTCAATAAGAAGTATAATAAAAAGATATGATTTTGAAGTCGCATCATTCTATCCAACGCAGCCAAACACGCTAGAATTCTATACGACTCTCAAAAGAATATAGATAAATCGAGGGGCGAAAAGCGATGGTTTTGCGAAAGGCTTGGTTTGAACCTTAGTCTTGATTTGGCTATCTCATAATACCTTGCCCGCTACAAGAGCCAATGCAGGCCCGTTCGGATGTCCAGGATGGTCAAATTCGATCGCCTCCACGGTGAAGCCGAAATCGGCGATCGCCCGCATCAGGGAGTCACGGGTAAGCCAAAACGCCCATGGCTTAGCGCCGCCGCAAAAGCCAGCCCATTTGAGTGCTTCCTGATAATTGCGCTTGCATACCGTATATGGCTTACCGTCGACCTCGATCTTGTACGGCTTCTCGAACTGCTTAGCGAGATTTCCCCGGGTGCGCAGCGACTCATCGTAGTAGTGCGTCCAAAGGAAAAATTTATCGGACACGCGCGCAATGTTGCCAAGAAATTCAATAGGGTGGGTCATATGGTAGAGTATGCCTGACGCTAGGCATATATCGAAGCGTTCGCTGTTTTCCGACAGATACTTCATCGCGTCGCCGTAGAGAAATCGAGCACGGCTGAGATCGAAGATCTCCTTGACGCAGAGGCATTTCAGGTAGGATCGCGAATTGGCCTCGACAGCGAGTATCGATTCCGCGCCCGCTTCATGCATCATGTAAGTGTGTCCTGCCTCCAGCGGTCCGAGCTCCAGAATACGCTTGCCGGCGAATCCGCCGGTGGTTTTTGAAAGCCAGTCGATGCGGGCGTCTTCAAACAGGGCGGCGCTGCCGGGAGTCGTCGTCGCTCCGCCCGTTGCCGGAAATTTGGACGACCATTCGTCTTTGAAGATATCAACCACATTCTGGGCGCTTGGTGCAGTCGCGACATACGCGTCTAGAATGTCCATCGTTCCTCCAAAATCAATGCTGAATGGTCTTTAGCAGCGCGCGAGGCCTCTGTCGTGCGGCTTATCGCCCAGGCAGCGTTCGGCGTACTCTTTAGATATCTAAGGCCATACTGCTGCCAATTCGTCGACGGCTTTGAAGCACATTCGATCGCCTCTGTCTCAGCACTTTATTGTATGTCCAATTCAACAAAGCGTGGTCCCGGCTAACGAGTTCCATGGGCGCGAGCGACTAGATGGTGTCTTTAAGCAGCTGCGGCTCTATTGCTGGTTCGAGGCGTGGACATTCCGCCATTCAAAATGACTAGAAGCACAACCGCAGCTACAAAGCCAGCGATGCAGAGTTCCAGCGTTCTCAATAATTGACTACTGTCATAGTAGAAGCGAATTCTGCCTGGCCCGTTCACCTCCACCGCGGGAAAAAAATCCAGGAACTTTTTGAGCTCTACAGGTTTTTCATCCAGCATCGCTCGCCAATGCCGATTGGTCCGAATGGGGAAAACGACCCATCCGCGCGCTGCGCCCAGATATTCCACCGTTAGGTCATCCGGTCGATACGCCGCAAGGCGCACTGCGCTAAAATCTGCCTCCGGTTGTCCGCTTAGTCCATTCACATAATAGCCGGAACCTGAGATTGTGCGATTTTCGATGACATCAATGCCCGGCTCTATCGATGTGATCGAGAAATTCGGGGGGAGACGATTTTTTCCGACAATCTTGATTTTGGGGGCGCCCGGGAATGTATTCGACCCGATTTGATACGTTGCTCCTCCAGCGGTTTCGAAAGCCCAGGCGCTGAGCATCTTCTGGCTGCCGGGTTTGGTCATTGAAATAACGTACTGGTAAGTTCCAGGCGAAAGAGGTACGTCTCGATTGAAATCGAATGTGGCGAACCGGTTGTTGCGTATTGCTTCCGGTGGCAATTCAGCACGGGCTACGAGTTGGCCATTTTGGTACAGTTCCAATATGGACGCCGACGGTGCGTAGTCCTGATCGTATGTTGCAAATAGTACCTGAAACTTAGTGGCAATGATCGGTTTATTGATTGTCAAGTTACCTTTGAGCGCGCCCGAATTTAGGAGGGCAGTAGGTCTATGACCTGCTCCGGAACTTTCATAGGCTATTTCAGTGCAGCTGTCTCTCACAAGTAAGAAGCGGACAGCAGTATAGATAATACCCAAGCTGGAAAAATTGATGTCGGAGCATTGAATGATGGAGGCCGTATACGTTGTCTGATACGAAGGTGCTATGTCCGTAGCTATCTTGTTTTGCGCATCGGTACGGAAACCATGAGCAAATAGCTCTGGCAATCGATAATTTGACAAAACTCCAGACGTGACGAAGCTATCGTCAGCAATGACGCTTTGGCCCGGAAGAATCTTAGATAAAACATAGGACAGTGATGGCGTTTCTGGAAAAAAGGTTTCAATATCGGGGCGCGCATTAAATTCCCTGAACCAATACCCAAGATTGGTTGCTTGGAATGTGAACATAAGTAAAAGAAAAAATAACTTATAGTTGTATTTAAGATTTAACCGTGACAAGAAAGTTATGGAATAAGCTGACAATATAGCCATGGATAGGCCAACCAATACCGAGGCCCTGCTCCACGGATTGATGCCAAATCCCGGAATTAATTTTATGATCTCGGCTGGTGCCGCGCCGAATGCGGTCGCGAACGTGAATACTGCCAAAATTAAGCCAAAAATAGAAAACCGATTTGGTAACCTAATCAGTAGAAATAACGCAATGATCGTCAGAATAGCGGCAGGAATGCCAGCCGAAAAGGTACGCTCAACACCCAAATTGTTAACAAAATCAAACCCAAAAACGTTAACGATGTCATACGGAGTGAATATCGTTCCGCCGGATCGGATCGATAAATCTGTTGAATTGAGAATGTCTCTAATTTGTAGAAGGCCGGGAAGAGTGAGGAGTGTGCCTGCAACACCTGCGCACCCTAGTGCAAGAACTCGTCTCATGGCTGGTCGACTGACGCCGATGTCCCGAAATTCGGCAATAAGGACTATGGTTCCAAGCATCAGGGATGAGATAACTCCGAGGACGGCTACAAATGGAAAGCCGCCTAGACCTATCAAGGCCACACTGAAAATAAATCCGAACGCCCATCCTAAGTGGCCTGTTTGCCAATACCGAAGCTGACTAGCGAGAACCCATGGAATAAGGGCGCTTGCTGTCAGGTGCGGCCAATGGGCCCAAGCGATGTTAAAACCGCAAAAGGCGAACACCATAGCGCCAAAAACTGCCGCCCAACGATTGCTGAACATGAAGAACAGCAGAAAATAGGTGCCGAAGGCAGCGAGCAAATAGTTAGCCAGAATTGAAAATGTGTAACCCATAGCCTCGTTCGGCGTGAGGGCGTAAATTAGAAAGGGTATGGAAAGGCCTTCGTAGATCGGAGACTGAATACCTGCTGCGCCCAATTGATGAACCGGGTTCCACAGTGGGATATGTCCTTCCCACAGCTCTCGCCTAAACTCTCGCCAGTTTGGTAGGCGGTGATCCAATGCGTCAGAACGCTCTGCATTGATCAGCGGAGTGTCAACGCCGGCATTGTCCCACCCTGGATAGGCCAGCAAGAGATCCATAGGCGCCAGCGTTTGCCGAAAAGGGTTCACGCCCACGATGCCCAAGACAAGCACGAGAAGAAGCATTGTAGAAGTAAGGTGCCGCAAAAACGGAGTCTGTTCCGGCTGGTTGTCACCTTGCGCGAGTGCTTTGCCGATCTGCGTGTTCATGCACTCTTCCCCCTTCGCAATATCAACTCCGCCAATGCGACCAGGCAGTCACCAAGAACGGTGACTAGCCGATTACCGAGAGCCACCGTGGTCGCCGCTGGAGCCGGCAGGCCCGCGGCGGTGAGGCCCATGATCAAGACGGCCTCGCGCACACCAAGTCCCCCTGGTGCTCCCGGAACTACGAAGCCAATGAGCCAGGCGGCTGCACCTATGCCGATCAACTCCGGAACGTGGCCCGCATCGCTCAAAGTTCTCAAAAGCGCAACGATCAGCAACCCGTTGCCGATGAAAAACAGTGCATAGAGAAGAAAAGCTTCGACCGAGACGATAAGTGCTCCGCCGCCGATGCCGGCGGTTCTCAACCGGAACAAAAGCATCGTCCCGATCGCAAGCACCAAAAGGCCGGCGGCGATAAATCCCTCAATCAATACTGGATTATCGGGCAATACGGGGCTGCCGGGGGCATACTGCGCATACGCATCCCGGAAAACCGGCCACGCCAGCGAGGCTCCCAAAACCCCAGCGGTAAGAACAATGACGGACAATTCCCCTATCTGCGCAAAGGTAAGTGCCTTGTTCGATGTCCCGAGATTACGGGCGAGGGCGAAGCGACCAACCATATGGAGCACGTTGCTCGGCAGGTATTTGTAGATTTGCGTCCTTCCGAAAATGGCAAGCGCAGGACTCAATCCAAGCGATGGTCCGTCGATGGCAACCAGGAACCGGTACCAGGCGATGCCGACCAACTGCAGGATGACGGCATAAGCGCCAGCGCATCCCAATACGACGATCAAAAAAAGCGAGGAGATGAGCTGTCGTTGCAGATCGCCGAACGAGCGATGGATCGCCATCCCCACGAAGACAAGCGCTGCGAGACTGATGGCCAGGCCCCCGAGGCGAACGATGGACTTAAGCTTGCTGCCTTTGGCTGGCTGTGCCGTTAGCATTGTCTCAGTCACTGCGGCAGAGGACCATGGTCCAGGGAAGTGGTTTACGGACTGTCACGATCTTCAGCGACTTGGACAGCAAATCAATGAAGGATGTGGACGACCAATGCTGAATGTGGCCAGGCGTGTTTCCGAAGTCTGAAATGTATTTGCCTCTTGCAACGTTAAGTGCGCGCCAGACCGGCTCTCGTGGCACGCTGACAAGAAGGTAGGGTTTGGCGAGCGATTTCAGCACCGCTAGCGCTCGTTCCGTATCGGGAACATGCTCGAGAACTTCGCAGCATATCACCAATTCGGCGGAAGCCGCTTCCGCGGTCAGGTCGAAAAGCGAGCGTGTCTCGAACATCGGTTCCAGGCCACGCTTGGCGCATTGCTCGTTAGCCTCCGAGACGCTGACGGATTCTAGGTCGCTGCCGCGGACGTTCCACCCTCGATCATGAAGGCGCATGGAGAGATTTCCTTCGCCGCAGCCGACCTCGTAGGCGTTGCGAACGCCTGTTTCTGACGTCAGCATATCGAAGCTGCTCAGAAAGCCATCCATGAGGTAGCGTGCGATCGGGTTCCGGGTATTGTACTTGTCGTAGTAATTGCCTGGAACGTTGTCATAGGCTGCAGGTGCTTCGGTCATTTATGCGGTTCCGCTTATCTTGCCCGTCTTGATTTCAGATGCTTCGCGGTCGACCGTGAACGAGCGGAGCAATGCGCCTCCGCCATGCTCCTGTTGTAATTGCCTGATCCTGATTTCCTCGAGAAGTTGGCGATTGACCGCGATCAGTTCGGATAGGATGCCGCCCATGGCCAGGATGCCGGCAAGCGCAAGCAAGGCGCTGGAAAGAACAAGCGACTGGATATTGCCATTGCCTTCGCCTTCCAGGTACCGGAAAAGGAACCGGATGATCATGATCAGCCCCGGTGTCGCGACAATAGCCGCGCATACCGAGAAGAAGCGCAACGGGCTGTAGACGACAAAAATCCTCACGACCGTTATCAGGGAGCGCCGCACATAGCTCGGTATGCTCTTGACCAGCCGCGAGGGTCGAAGATCGCTGTTTACACGAATGGGCACGGAGGTGATCGGAATATCCCTACGTCCCGCCTGGATGATCGTTTCGAGCGTGTAGGTGTAGCGGTTGAAGACGTTTAGCTGTATCGCCGCGTCGCGGTGAATGGCACGGAAACCGCTCGGCGCGTCGGGAACCGTCGTGCCGCTGGCAAGTTTGACGACCAGACTGCCAAGCTTCTGCAGGAATTTCTTGGTGGGTGAAAAATGCTCTATCTCGCTGATCGGCCTTGCGCCGACGACGATTTGAGCCTTTTTCTCCAAGATCGGACGCACGAGGTCAGGAATGCAGGAGGCGTCGTACTGGTTGTCCGCGTCGGTGTTTACGATAACATCGGCGCCGAGTTTCAACGCGGTTTGAATGCCTGTCATGAACGCCTTGGCAAGCCCCTCATTGTGGGGCAGCGAGACCACGTGATCCACACCGTTTTGCGAAGCAACCTCGCCGGTCCGGTCCGTGGAGCGATCGTCGATCACGAGCCACTCTACCGTATCGAATCCCTCGACTTGACGTGGGAGATCGGCAAGCGCGACCGCAAGCGTACTCTCCTCATTCAAGCATGGGATCTGAATAATAAGCTTTGACAATCCGCCCTCTCTCTCAAGATCGTCGCCCACCGCTTTCCGGCACCGACCTAAAGAACTTTGAGCCCCTGCGCTACCCGCTTTGCCAAAATAACGCACTTTGAGACAGTCAACGGGCGAGCAGGATCTATGCTCCGAGAAGACTACTCTACTGGTTGAAGAGTAGCCGGCAGCATTGCCCCGGGTGAGAGGGACCTCAACAGAAAAGTGTCTGCTGGCAAGCCATCCGGCAGGATATCTCTTTGCCTCCCAACGGATTTGGGTGGGGCTGTCAGGCGGCTTCCATTGGCGTCATGGCTATCGACTCCACCCGGCCATGGCGAAGCGTCAACGTCTTCGTGCAGACGCGTTCGATCAGGCTCTGGTCGTGGCTTGCCAGCACGATAATGCCGGCCTTCTCCGCCAGTTCGTCCATGCGCCGTTTGGCCTTTTCCTGGAAGGAAGCGTCGCCGGCGCTGATCCACTCGTCCATCAGAAGGATTTCTGGCTCAAGTGCGGTTGACGCAGCGAAAGCCAGTCTTGCAGCCATACCCTGGCTGTATGCTTTGAAGGGCAGGTCGATGAAATCGCCGAGTTCGCTGAACGCGATGATCTCTTCCATCTTCTCTTCGATTTCGGCTTCCGTCCAACCGCTGATCAATCCTCTCAATACGATGTTCCGCCGGCCTGTGGCTTCAGGACGAAATCCTATGTTGATGTTGAAGAGGGCATCGACCTTGCCATCTATAGTGATGTTTCCCTCAGAAGGTTCATAGATCCCGTAGAGCACTTTCAGCAGGGTTGTCTTGCCGGCTCCATTCGGACCGACAAGGCCCAACCGATCGCCTGCCTTCAACTCGAAACTGACACCGTCCAGAGCTTGGACGAACTGCTTCCTTCCCGAACTGGCAATTCTGCCGCCCGTATCGTTCATGCGCCGGTCTGGCGCGGAAAGGGTTAGCTTTTCGTGCAGCTTATAAACCAGGCTGACGTTATCCAGCTTGACGGAAACCATTGAACACTCAGATCATGAAGACGACCTGCCGGCGATATCTGCCAAGCAGCATCAATGCAATAACCCATGCGGCCACCGTAAAGGCGCCGGTTAAAGCAAAATCATGTCCCGGAAACTCGTCGCTAAGGATGGGATGGCGTACAACCTCCAGGAAGCTCGTAAACGGATTCCAGTTGTATGCGTATGTTTGTATGGGGTCTTGCCCGTTGTTTACCCAGAAGACGGGCGTAAAGAACATCCCGACCCTCATCAGGTTGCCGACGATGAATTCGCTGTCAGGGAAAAATGCGCCGGTGAATGCGAAAATTGCAATGATGGCTGGGGTGGCCAGCAGGATCAGAAGCAGTCCCGCGAGCGACCAGAGCCATGCCGTCGTCAGCGCCGGTCCGCTGATCAGCAGAATGACTATGCATCCGGCAATGGCATAGCCCGCGCGAATCGCCGACTGCACCGTCAAACGCATCACATAGACGAACAAGGGCAGCGTCGTGCCTTCGATGAAGCTCTGCTCACGTTTGAACAGCGACACGCTCACGGTTATGACCTCCATGAGGTAGAACCACACCATGAGACCAATTGCGACATAGGCGGAATACCCGGCCGCATCCTTGCCTGCGGGCTGGAACACGAAGACGAAAGTGCCGACGAAGGCAAGGTAGTTCACCAGCAGCCAGAGCGGTCCGAGCGTGGTTCGCCGGTGCTGGTCACCGATATCTTCGTGAGCGAGGGCAATCCATACCCTTCGCAGCTTCATCGCCCCGAAGATATCGTCGAGAGCGCCGTTCAGTGTCGAAATCATCGCTGTCGTGCCGCAGTTATTGTTCTGGTGCCTCGTTTGTTGCCCACACGACCGCCAAGCTCCTCTTTCATAGTCATTGCGACAAGCTTATGGCAACGCGGTGCGGCTTAGTGAAGCCGGATCGTCATCCATTGACATTTATTAGCAGAGTCTATTGGAGGTCCGACGGTTTTTCGATGTGACCAACGGCCTGAGTTGTTGCCGTTTCGAGACAAATCGTTGGTACGATCACGCACATCCAAAAAAACTCTGGCTCTCCCGCCCGCTCCGCGCTAAGGCCATAACCGGGTAACGGGGGTAGGGGATTTGCAATCCAGGGTGGTGCCGGTGGCTGGTCCGGTGACGTTCTGGTGCCAATCTCTCCACGCCTGGAGTCCAGTACTACCCAATGACCGCCTATGTAGAAGCCGTATCGGAACTTCGACCGAGGATGCGGCGCGCCATCATCATGGCCCAGGACCTCGTCATGGTTCTGGTCGCGGTCGCTCTTAGCCTCATCCTGTCGCAGTCGCGGCTGTCCTTCGACGCGTTCTCCGCCAGTGGGCTGGCCTGCTGGGTGCTCATCGTGCTCGTCGCCCATCTGTTGTTCCGCACTTGCGGTCTCTACAACACCGTCTGGCGCTTTGCCTCCACGCCCGATTTCTTCAACATCCTCAAGGGCTGCGGCAGCCTGACGGTGGTGCTCTATCTGGCCTCGCTTGCCTTCCGCTTCTTTTTCCAGCCGGTCGCCGGCCTCAACGAGCGCCAGTTCATCGTCTTCTTCCTGGTCTCCTTCACCATCATCTCGGCGCCCAGGCTCTATTATCGCTTCCTGCGTGATGGCGCGAGCTGGCGCATCCTGCGCCGTGCTGCCGGCGATGCCTCGACCAAGCAGGCGCTGTTCATTGGCCGGCTGAGCGAGGCCGACGTGATCGTCCGCTTCATCCGCACGGCCCAGCCGTCCGAATATGCCATCTCTGGCATCATGGCCACCGAGAGCGATGCGCCGCTCGGCACGCAGATCCAGGGCGTCCCGGTCGTTGCGCTGCGGCCGCGGCTGGTCGAAGTGCTGGAAGACTATGTCAAGGGCACGGAAAGCCTCGACCTCCTGATCTTCGGCCAGGGGGTCGAGCGCGAGATCGAGGACTATGCCGAGCTTGTGCGCGTCGCCCGCCATAGCGGCATCGGCGTTGTCCAGTTTTCCGGCCTGTCGGAACTGGGGCAGGGCGGCAAGCTGGTTCTCGATGCCGTCGAGATGGAAACCATCATGCGCCGTTCGGCGGTTGCCACCGATACCACGCGCATCGGCGCTTTCGTGGGCGGCAAGCGTGTGATGGTCACTGGCGGCGCCGGCTCGATCGGCCGTGTGCTCGTCAAGCGCGCGCTGGAGCTGGGCGCCGAGGCGGTGCTGGTGGCCGACAATTCCGAGTTCGGCATTTTCCAGCTCGATCAGCTGATCGACGACGGCGACCGCGACCGGCTGACCAGCCGCATCGTCGACGTCACCGACCGGCCCCACATGACGCGCCTCGTCAACGAGTTCAAACCCGCCATCATCTTTCACGCCGCGGCGCTGAAGCATGTGCCGCTGCTCGAGGAGAACTGGGAAGCGGCAATCGAGACGAATGTCTTCGGCACGCTCGCCTGCGCCGAGATCGCCGCCGAATGCGGGGTGCCGCAGTTCCTGCTGATTTCCAGCGACAAGGCCGTCGACCCGACTTCGGTGCTGGGCGTCACCAAGCGGGCGGCCGAGCAGGTCGTCTCCTCGCTGCATGAAGCCCAGGCAGCGGCGTCGCCGCCGCGTGCCGGCGCGGCGAACGGCCATGCCGGCGCTCCCGGTCTACGTCATTCAGGCACGAAATTCATCGCCGTGCGCTTCGGCAACGTCTTCGGCTCCAACGGCTCGGTGGCGACCATCTTCCAGGCGCAGATCGAGGCCGGCGGCCCGGTCACCATCACCGACCGGCGCATGACCCGCTATTTCATGACCGTGGCCGAGGCCGTCGATCTCGTCATCATGTCGGCAGCCGACGCCGAGCAGCGCCAGGGCGCGGACGACTACGCCATCTACATGCTCGACATGGGCAAGCCCGTGCCGATCCTCGAAGTCGCCGAAACCATGATCCGCATGGCTGGCAAAAGCCCTTACACCGACATCCCGATCCGCTTCACCGGCATCAGGCCTGGCGAGAAGCTGCACGAGACGCTGCACGCCGAGAACGAGGACGTGGTCAAGCTCGACATCGCCAAGATCTTCGGCCTCAGGACCGGCGTCATCGAATGGCCGAGGATCGAGGCGGCCCTGCCGGCGCTGGTGGCCGCCATGCACGATCGCGACAAGGCGGCGGCGCTTGCCATCCTGGGCGGGCTCTACGGGGCGGAAGAAGACATTGGCGGCGCGCGCGAAGAGGCGGCGCCGAAAACAGCCGGACAGGTCGGCTAGGCATGTCTCCCGAAAGTGGAAACCGGTTTCGGGATAAAGACATGCAAAGCGCACTATGCGCTTTAAACCTGTGCCGCGCGCCCGCAATTGGCTATCGAAACCTGTTCAAACACCCCGCGGGCGAGTGATTCCAGAGCCGTGACCAGAAAAGATCAGCGCGTGGCCGTTCTCATGGGCACGAAGGACGGCGCGGCCTATATCGGCGAACAATTGGAATCCCTGCTTGCGCAGTCCTGGCCGCTCGTCGATCTCTGGGTCTCCGACGACGGCTCGTCGGACGCCACGACCGCAACCGTCGAGGCGTGGCGATCCCGCTGGGACAAGGGTTCCCTTACGCTGGTGGAAGGCCCGCGAAAGGGTTTCGCCGCCAATTTCCGCTCGATGATCATCGATCCGCGCATCGATGCCGACTACTATGCCTTTTGCGACCAGGACGATGTCTGGGAGCCGGATCGGCTGGAGAGCGCCATCCGCTGGATGGAGGGAGAGGATATGGAAACGCCGCTCCTGTTCTGCTCGCGCACGGCGACCGTTTCGCAGACCGGCGTTCCGGCCGGCTACTCGCCGCTCTTTCGTCGCCCCCCGTCCTTCCGCAATGCGCTGGTGCAAAGCATCGCCGGCGGCAACACCATGCTCTTCAACCGCAAGGCGCGCGACCTTCTGGCGAGAGCATCGGCCAGAACCGAGTTCGTCAGCCATGACTGGTGGGCCTATCTCATCGTCACCGCCGCCGGCGGCAAGGTCCGCTACGAGCCGCGGCCGCTTGTCAGATACCGCCAGCACGATGCAAATCTCGTCGGCGCCAATGTCTCGTGGAGAGCGAGGTTTTCAAGGTTGGGACGCCTGGCCCAGGGCCAGTTCGCCACCTGGACGGACACCAACCTGCGCGGCCTCGCCGTCAACCGCGACCTCGTCGCGCGCGATGCAGCACTTTGCCTTCGCCTGTTCATCAGGGCGCGCAAGGGCAACATCTTCAAGCGCTTCAGCCTGCTCGGCAAAAGCGGCGTCTACCGGCAGACATTCATGGGGACGCTCGGGCTCTATGTCGCTTTCCTTTGGCGCCGGATCTGAGCCATGACCGCGAAGCGCGCGCTCGACCTAGCGGTCGCCGTTCCGATGCTGGTGGTGGCAGCTCCCGTCCTGCTTGTCGCGATGCTGGCAATCCGGGCAACGTCGGCCGGCCCCGCCATCTTCTCGCAGGTCCGCGTCGGTCAGGGAGGCGCCCTCTTTGCCTGCCGCAAATTGCGCACCATGTATCGCGCAACGCCTTCCTTGCCCACGCACGAGGCGCCGGCCGGTTCGGTCACCGCGGTCGGCAAGGTGCTGCGGGCAACCAAGATCGACGAATTGCCGCAGCTCTGGAACGTGCTCAGGGGCGAGATGAGCCTTGTCGGGCCGCGCCCATGCCTGCCGACCCAGGCGGAACTGATCGAACGCCGAAAGGAACTGGGCGTGCTCGCCACACTTCCAGGCATCACAGGGCTCGCGCAGATCAGGGGCATCGACATGTCCGATCCAAGACTTTGCGCGGAAACCGATGCGGCCTACATCAAGGTCGCCTCGGCAGGCCTCGACTTCAAGATATTGCTGGGCACGTTCTTTCGCGCACGGAGCATTTGACCGTTTACGGATACGGCGAATCGCTCCTCTGCCGCGCCAGCTCCTCGAGTCGGCCGAGCGTATCGGTTTCCGGCACCCAGCCTTCCGAGATCAGCAGCGATGGGTCACAGATCTGCGTCGCCAAAAAGGCTTGCCATGATGCCTGTCTGCCAACCAGCGTGGCCGCCAGTCGCAACGGCCAGGCCGGCATGGGGAGAAGCCGGATGGGCCGGCTGTATCCGAGCCGGAACGCTCTGATGATTTCGGACATCGCAACCGGCGAAGCGTCGCTGAGCACATAGGTCGGGCGCGGCGGCAGGCGACGGGTCAAGAGATGCGTCACGGCGCCGGCCACGGCGTCATGCGAGACGAGCGAGCGAACCGCCGTCAGGGCGGCTTTCGGCAGCGGCAGGCCGGTGTCCGCGAGCCGCATCAGCCCGCGCAGGTTTCCCTTCATGCCTTCGCCATAGACCGGCGGCAGCCGAAGCGCCGTCGCGCCGTCATGTCCGGCCTTTGCAAAAGCCTCCAGCATTTTGATCTCGCCTTCGCGCTTGGAGCGCCCGTAGGCGCATTGCGGGGCAGGGGGCGTGGCCTCGTCGATGGTGCCGCTGAAACCGGCGCCCGCCACGGCGCGGATCGAGGAGAGATAGATGAAGCGCCCGTCGATGCGCGTGGCCGCCGCCTTGGCGAGCCGCCCGGTCAAGGTTGCGTTGACGGTTTGGAAGTCGGCCGCGCCGGCGCTGCGGTCATTGTTGAGCGCCGCGCAGTGGACGACATGCGTCACGTCGCGCATCAGCGCCAGAAAGGCTTCCCGCGGCGCATCGGCGGTGGGCAGCGCGACGGCGTCGTCCGCGCCTGCCAGCCGTTGCGGCAGGCGGGAGGCGATCCGTATGTCGAATCCGGCCTCGCGCAACCGGCTGACGACCCGGCGTCCAATGAAGCCTGTCGCGCCGGTAACCAGAACCTTCATGGTTGCGGGCTGGCGCCCGGCGCCATCGCAGGCGCGCTTTTCCCGGTCGGGGCAATCGTGCGCCCGGACGCAATGTATGTCCCCACAATCAGAAACACCATCAGCGTCGCGTCGAGGATGTCGTGGCCGACGAGGATGCCGGCCATTCCGCCGGTGAGAAAGGTGATGACCGCGACAAGCACCATCGTCGCGCCGAATCGCTCCACCGGATCGGCGCTGAGGCGCAGCGTCCGTGCCGCGTTCCAGGCGGCAACGATGAAGATCGCCGCCAGGGCCAGCGCCCCCACCAGGCCGGCCTCGACCATCGCCGTCAGGAAGCCGTTATGAAAATGGCTGAAGCCCGCGCTTAGGCCGAACTGGTCGTGAAAACCCTGCTTCATCAGCGCACGGCTGGCCGTGATGCCATGGCCGAAAATCGGCATCTCGCGAAACGCGGCAAAGCCGATTTCCCACATCGCCACGCGCAGGCCGAGCGCCGTCGAATGGTCGCCATTGGCGTTCAGCGCATCCCAGTCGCTGACCAGGAAGTCGGTTCTATCCATCACGGCGCGGGAGCCGATGGCGGCGATCACCAGGGCGACCACGATGCCGATCGCCACGAAGCGCGCCAGGCTGGCGCCGGTGAACCGGCGGCGGTTGATGAGAAGCACGACGATGCTGGCAATCGGCACGGCCACCCAGATCATGCGCGACCCCGAATAGACAATCGCAATGGCTCCGGCCATCGCCGGCAGGACCAGCAGCTTCCAGCGCTTCTCGATACCCGACAGCACGCCGGCAAGGCATGTCATGACGGCAAGGCAGGTAACGGTCGCGAAGACGATCGGATTGCCGGCGCCGCCCTCCGCCCTGACACCGAGCCGATAGTACTGAAACACGGCCATCGCCAGCGCGCCGAAGCAGGCCGCGGTGCTGGCCAGAATGGCGATGCGTGCCAGCGCGCCCTTCTCGGTGATGCTCCAGGTCGAATAGGATATGGGGAACAGCAGGAAGGTGATCAGCGGCAGGAAAAACCGCAGATCGGCGGCCAGCGTGCCGTTGACGATCGAAGCCAGGACCATCGCCGCGCAATAGGCATAGATCGCCACCGTCAAGGCGAGCATCGGCCGGTCGATGTTGAAGCGTCGCCGTTTCGCGGCCAGCAGCATCGCGGACCACACACCACCGGCATTAAAAGCGATGCTGACCAGCGATCCAAGCACCGGTGGCGAAAAAAAGCAGATGATCGAGAAATAGATGTTGATCTGTGCGGGGGTGAGGTGGCGCCGGAGCGTTGTGAACGGGTTCAAATGCTTGCTTCGCAATTTCCAGCTTGCGCCCGGATCCTTGGAGCCAGCTGAAGGCCGCCTCGCCGATCTCCGTTTGCCGCACCTTGCCCGTTCCCCGAGCCCGTATAGTGGCTGGCGCCGCCCTGCGATAGTGCGGTCGACGATGTTGCGGCAGAAATCCCCCTATCCGGCGAGGATCGGGAGACCCTGGAATGCTCCCAGACGCCGCCGCCTTTCCCCGCTTCCGGCTTTTCAATGGCTCTGGCAGGATTTTCCGCTTTGCCGCCCATGCTTGGAAAATTCGTTCTCCAATGACCTCGCGCCGCGCCGGTCTTGCATTGTTATCGGCGGCGCCGATCTGGTAGAACGCCCGCACGAAACAGTTTGTCCGAAGTGAAATTTGCGCCGGGGCGGCATGGAATTGCGCCTCCAATGCAAGATTTCCGCTCGACGGCACGAGAGAACGCTCGACAGTCCATGAATATCGCGCTCACGCATCTGCAGCGGCTCGAGGCCGAATCCATCCACATCTTCCGCGAGGTCGCGGCCTCTTTCTCCAAGCCGGTGATGCTCTATTCGGTCGGCAAGGATTCTTCCGTGCTGATGCATCTGGCGATGAAGGCCTTCTACCCGGCCAAGCCGCCTTTCCCGTTCCTGCATGTCGACACCACCTGGAAGTTCCGCGAGATGATCGCCTTTCGCGATCAGATGGCGCAGAAGCTCGGCTTCGACCTTTTGGTCCATGTCAACGAGGATGGCGTGCGCGAGGGCATCAACCCCTTCGATCATGGCTCCAACACCCACACCCATGTGATGAAGACGGTGGGGCTGCGCCAGGCGCTCGACAAATACGGCTTCGACGCCGCATTCGGCGGCGCCCGCCGCGACGAGGAGAAGTCGCGCGCCAAGGAGCGCATCTTCTCTTTCCGCAACGCCCAGCATTCCTGGGACCCGAAGAACCAGCGTCCGGAAATGTGGAAGATCTTCAACACCCGCATCGCGCCGGGCGAGTCGATCCGCGTCTTCCCGCTGTCGAACTGGACCGAGCTCGACATCTGGCAGTACATCCTGCAGGAAAACATCCCGATCGTGCCGCTCTATTTCGCCAAGGAGCGGCCCGTGGTCGAGCGCGACGGCATGCTGATCATGAAGGATGACGATCGCATGCAATTGCGTCCGGGCGAGACGATCGAGAACCGCCTGGTGCGCTTCCGCACGCTGGGCTGCTACCCGCTGACCGGCGCGATCGAATCGGAAGCCGACACGCTGGAGGCCATCGTCGGCGAGATGCTGACCGCCCGCACCTCCGAGCGCCAGGGCCGCCTCATCGACCGCGACGAGGCAGGCTCGATGGAAAAGAAGAAGCGCGAGGGTTATTTCTGATAATGCGCCACATCATGGCAAAGAGCCTCGCCCCGACCGACGGCATCCGCGACTACATGGCCGCGCAGGAGAAGAAGTCGCTGCTGCGCTTCCTCACCTGCGGCTCCGTTGACGATGGCAAGTCGACGCTGATCGGCCGTCTGCTCTCCGACACCAAGCAGATTTTCGAGGACCAGCTTGCCGCGCTCGAGAAGGATTCGCGCAAGCACGGCACCACCGGCGACGACATCGACTTCGCGCTGCTGGTCGACGGGCTGGAGGCGGAGCGCGAGCAGGGCATCACCATCGACGTCGCCTATCGCTTCTTCGCCACACCGAAGCGCAAGTTCATCGTCGCCGACACGCCCGGCCATGAGCAGTACACGCGCAATATGGCGACGGGCGCCTCGACCGCCGATCTCGCCATTGTGTTGATCGATGCGCGCCAGGGCGTGCTGCGCCAGACCAGGCGTCATTCGATCATCGCCTCGCTGCTCGGCATCCGTCACATCGTGCTTGCGGTTAACAAGATCGACCTCGTCGGCTTCGACGAGATCGCGTTCGACCAGATCGTCGCCGACTATGGCGAGTTCGCGAAAGACCTCGGCTTCGTTAGCGTCGTGCCGATCCCGATGTCGGCGCGCTTCGGCGACAACGTCACCAGCCGCTCCGAGCGCACGCCCTGGTATTCCGGGCCATCGCTGATCGAGCATCTCGAAACCGTGTCGGTCGACGAAGCCGCCGTCGAGCTGCCGTTCCGCTTCCCCGTCCAGTATGTGAACCGCCCGAACCTCGATTTCCGCGGTTTCGCCGGCACCATCGCCTCGGGCACTGTCTCGGAAGGAGACGAGGTCGTCGTCGCCAAGTCGGGCAAGGCGTCCCGGGTCAAGCGCATCGTCGCCCAGGGCGGCGATCTCGAGCATGCGGTCGCTGGCCAGGCGATCACGCTCGTCCTCGAGGACGAGGTCGAGGTGTCGCGCGGCAACCTGCTGGTGTCGCCGGCCGCGCGCCCGCAGGTCGCCGATCAGTTCGCCGCCAACATCGTCTGGTTCGACGAGCAGGCGCTGCTACCGGGCCGCTCCTACGTATTGCGCACCGAGACCGACCAAGTCAGCGCCACCGTCACCGAGCTGAAATACCGGGTCAACGTCAACGACTTCGCGCATGAGGCGGCGAAGTCGCTCGACATCAACGAGGTCGGCGTCTGCAACCTCTCGACCCGCGCGCCGATCGCTTTCGATCCGTTCGCCGAGAACCGCACCACCGGCGCCTTCATCCTGATCGACCGCATCACCAACGCCACGGTCGGCGCCGGCATGATCCTGCATTCGCTTCGCCGCGCCGAAAACATCCACTGGCAGTCGCTCGATGTCGGCAAGCGCGGCCGCTCCGACCTGAAGAACCAGCGTCCGGCCGTGTTCTGGTTCACCGGCCTGTCCGGCTCCGGCAAGTCGACCATCGCCAACCTCTTCGAGAAGAAGCTGTTCGCGTCCGGCCGCCACACCTATATTCTAGACGGCGACAATGTTCGCCATGGCTTGAACCGCGACCTTGGCTTCACCGACGCCGACCGCGTGGAGAACATCCGCCGCGTCGCCGAGGTGGCGAAGCTGATGGCCGATGCCGGCCTGATCGTCATCGTCTCCTTCATCTCGCCCTTCAGTGCCGAACGGCGCATGGCGCGCGAGCTGATGGCCGAGGGCGAGTTCGTCGAGGTCTTCGTCGACACGCCGTTCGAGGAATGCGCGCGCCGCGACCCGAAGGGCCTCTACGCGCGGGCTCTGAGCGGCGAGATCAAGAATTTCACCGGCGTGGATTCTCCTTATGAGGCGCCGCAGAATCCGGAAATTCATCTGAAGACCCTCGGCAGGAGCCCGCAGGAAATGGCGGAAGCGCTGGAACACTGGCTGACCGAGCGCGACATTGCCGAGGAGCAGTACGACAATGGCGGCGGTATCTGACGACGAGGCGATGCTGGGCGTGTTCGAGCGCCTGGCGCTCGAGGCCGGGCGCGAGGTGATGCGCGTCTTCCATGAGGGCTGCGCCGTCGACAGCAAGGCCGACTCCTCGCCGGTGACCGAAGCCGACCGCGAAAGCGAGAAGATCATCCTGGCCGGCCTGCGCGCCGCCTATCCGGACATTCCCTGCGTGGCCGAGGAAGAGGTGGCGGCGGGCATCGCGACGCCCGATCTCGACGGCGCCTTCTTCCTGATCGATCCGCTCGACGGCACTAAGGAATTCGTCAACCGCCGCACCGATTTCACCGTCAACATCGCGCTGGTCCGCCGCGGCGTGCCGGAAGTCGGCGTCGTTTTCGCGCCGTGCACGGGACGCTTTTTCTCCGGCCGGCCCGGCAAGGCCGAAGCGCTGGAGGTCGACGCCGACTATCGGGTTGTGGGCCGCCGGCCGATCACGGTGCGGGCGGGGGGCACGCCGCTCGCCGTCGTCGCCAGCCGCTCGCACAACACGCCTGAAACCGACGCCTTCATTCGCGACCTCGGCGCCGCCCAGATCGTCTCGATCGGCTCGTCGCTGAAATTCTGCCTGCTCGCTGCGGCGGAAGCCGACATCTATCCGCGCTTCGGCCGCACGATGGAATGGGACACGGCGGCGGGTGACGCGGTGCTGCGCGCCGCCGGCGGCATGACGCGCACCCTGGACGGCGCGCCGCTGGTCTACGGCAAGCGCAACCAGGCGAGCGACAGCGATTTCGCCAACCCGCATTTTATTGCGACGGGGAAGGGCGCGTAGTCGCACGTCGCCAATCTGTAGATCTTGGCGCGAAGCCCCCCTCTCTGTCCTGCCGGACATCTCTCCCTCAAGGGGGGAGATTGGTAGTTTCAGCGCGTCGCTCACTCTTTCAACGTTGAAAGTTGGCGAAAGCCTGCGTGACATCTGATCTCCCCCCCCTTGAGGGAGAGATGCCCGGCAGGGCAGAGAGGGGGGCTTCGCGCCGACCTTTCAGGCCGCCGCCACATGCGCTGAGTTCGAGCCGATGTAATTTCTGATCGTCTCGATGATGCGGTCCTGGTCGGCCTCGCTCAAATACGCGTGCATCGGCAGGCAAAGAATCTGCTTCGGCAGCGCTTCCGAGACGGCGAGGCCGGTCGGCGTGCGCGGGTAGTCCTTGTAGGCCACCTGCTCGTGCAGCGGCTTCACGTAGTAGATCACCGATGGGATGCCCTTTTCGCCGAGATGCGCCTTGAGCCCATCGCGCTTCGGCGTCTCGATGGCGTACTGCGCCCAGGCCGAGCGGCCATGGCCAAGATTGCGCGACGCCTTGACGATGTCGCCGAGGCCCTTGGCGTAACGGTCGGCCACGACTTGCCGCGCCACCATCTCGTCCTCGAGGATCGCGAGCTTTTCGATCAGGATCGCCGCCTGCAGCGTGTCGAGGCGCGAATTGATGCCGACGCGGACATTGTCGTATTGCGTCTCGCCCTTGCCGTGGAAGGCGAAGGAACGGAGCTTGTCGGCCAGAGCGCCGTCATTGGTGAACATCGCGCCGCCGTCGCCGTAGCAGCCAAGCGGCTTGGCCGGGTAAAAACTGGTCGAGCCGACATGGCCGAAGGCGCCGCACATCTTGGCGTCGGCGGAACCGCCCATCGACTGGGCGGCGTCCTCGATCACCAGGAGGTTCTCGCGATTGGCGATCGTCATGATCGCGTCGTAGTCGGCGGAGAGCCCGAACAGGTCGACGGGGATGATCGCCTTCGGCTTCAGCCTTCCTTCCTTCTTGATCATCTCGATCGCCGCCTCGAGGCTGGCGATGTCGATGTTGTAGGTGTCGCGGTCGACGTCGACGAAGACCGGCTCGGCCTTGGCCAGCGCCACCACTTCGGCCGTCGCGGCAAAGGTGAAGCTCGGCACGAACACCGCGTCGCCCGGGCCGATGCCGGCGGCAAACAGCGGCAGCAGCAGCGCGTCGGTGCCGTTGGCGCAGGCCACCACATGCTTGACGCCGATATAGGCGGCCAGCTTGTTCTCGAATTCTGTGACCTGGGGTCCCAGGATATAGCGGCCTTCCTCGACAACCTTGTCGATGGCGACCTTCAGCCGGTCGCGGATACGTTCGCGCTGCGCGCCAAGATCGATGAACTGCATGTCGGCCTCGAAACTGCTTGTAAAACCGGCCCGCTGGTAACAGACTTGAACCGGCTGAGAAAGCCGGTGGCGGCGGGCACGAATTGCCGATGTGTCTCAGCCTTTTACCGATTTTGCCGGCGCAATGCCTGAAAAAGCCGGAAATCCGAGCTTTGAGAAGCGTTTTCCGGCCTCTCTTATCGCGCCGTTCCGTCGTCGGGAAACATAAAGTGATCGGCCGGGGAGGGCGGTTTCACGCCCATCCCGCCGCCGGATCAGGCGATCTCGTGCCGCCAGGGCGGATTGGCGCCGGCCCGCGAAACCGTCACCGCCGCCGCCTTGGCGCCGAGCTCCAGCGCCTTGCGGATCGCGTCTTGCGGCAGGTCGCCGATCGCCGCCTTGGTGAGCAGGCCCTGCTCATGCAGCGAGGCCAGAATGCCGGCATTGAAGGTGTCGCCGGCGCCGACCGTGTCGATGACCTTCACCTTCCGCGGCATGACCGTGACCTTGTGCGCCTTGCTGTAGCCGACGGCGCCTTCGCTGCCATGCGTGACGACGATCAGCTTTGGCCCGCGATCCAGCCAGTTGCGCACCACGTCCTCGTGCGAGCCGGCCTCGTCGAACCATTTGAGGTCCTCGTCCGAGAGTTTCACGATGTCGGCCATCGCCATCATCTCGCGGATGCGCCGCAGATGCTTGGCCTTGTCCGGGATGAAGTTCGGCCGGATGTTGGGGTCGAGCATCATCACCCGGCTCCCGTGCTCGCGCCGCATGAACTCCTCATAGGCCGATCCGGCAGGTTCGGAGATCAGGCTGATGGCGCCGAACAGCATCGCCTCGATCTCGGTCCCGAGCTTCGGCAGGTCCTCGATGGTCAGCATGCGCCCGGCGGTGTTCTCGTCATAGAAGGTGTAGGTCGCCTGGCCGTTGGTGAGCCGAACGAAAGCGAGCGTCGTCGGGCGAGGGGACGTGTGCGCATAGGTGGAACTCACCTTGCTTGCCCCCAGTGCGTCGCGGAACTGGCCGCCGAACAGGTCGGAGGAGAGGCCGGAAAAGAAGCCTGCCGGCGCGCCGAGCCGGCCGAGCGCGATCGCCGAGTTGAACACCGCGCCGCCGACATAGGGCGCGAAGGCCGCTTCGCCTTCCGTGGTGGTGCGCGGCAGCATGTCGATCAGGGCTTCGCCACAGCAAAGGATCATGTCGTCTTGGTCTCCGGCGGATGGATCACGCCCTTGCGGATGATGATGTTGGCAAAGAGCCTGGGTTCGCTGGTCGCCACGATCGCGTGCGCGGCCTTGACGCGTGCATAAAAGTCGGGCCCGGCCAGCGCAACCACCTTGTGGCCCGGCGCGCGCCTGGCGCAGACCGCTTCCATCTCGCGGTGCACCGGGTCGGCGAGCGCCGGGTCGCCCTGCACCGAGGCCCGGAACAGCGCCTCCGGCACCGCTTCATCCACCGGCAGCACGCTGAGCACGGCGTCGAGGACGGCAATGACCTGGTGGCCGTCCGCGCGGATCAGCCGCCGCGCCTGTTCCTCGGCCGGATAATTGCCGTCGACGATGGCGATCTCGTCGCCATGGCCCATTGCCCTGAGCGTCGCCAGGAACTGTGGCCCGAGCAGCGACGGGATGCCGATCAGCATGTCAGGCGCCCCCGGACGTGTTCGGTCCGATCAGGAAGCGCTCGGAGAGCGGCAGGCTGGCGCCGCCCATGGCGCGAGCGTGGATGCCGACCGTTCCCTCGCGCACGATGGGCAGCTTCAGTCCTTCGGCATCGATGCGGGCAATCGCTTCCGTCACGGCATCGACCAGCCGGCGCCGCACGTCGAGCGGCATCCAGCCATCGATGACCGCCGCTTCGAAATCGATGACCGACGAGGCCGCGACGATGGCATAGGCAAGCGCCCGCGAGGCGCTGGCGATCCATTCGTCAAGATCGGCGCCGATCTCGCCCCATTCCTGCGGCGAGGTCCAAAGATAGGAGCCGTCGATGCCCTTGGCCGAGAGCGCCCTTTCCAGCATCGCGATCGAGGCGACGTCGATGAGCTGCGTCGGCTTGCCGTCCGGCCCCGGCACCGGCATCGAGCCCAGCGCGCCGGCGTTGCCTTTCGGCCCGCTGTAGAGGCGGCCGTTGAGCACGATGCCGCCGCCGGCGAAGGCGCCGATGTAGAAATAGACGAAATCGCGCGCTCCGCCCGCCCGCCCGAAGACCAGCTCCGCGCCACAGGCCGACGTCGCGTCGTTCTGCAGGTAGACAGGAAACTCGCACTGACCCTGGATGTCGGCGCGGATGTCGCGATGGCGCCATTCGTCCATGATCTCGCGCGGCGCGCCGGCGGTGTCGACCCAGTTCCATAGCTCGAACGGCATGGCGATGCCGAGCCCGGCGATGCGCTTGTCCTGAGCCGGCGTAAGCGCGCCACGCATCGTCTTGATGCCGGCGGTGACGAACTCGACGGTCTCGCGCGGTGCGGGATAGCGGTAGGAATGCTGCAGCATGGCGCGCACATTGCCGAGGAAGTCGATCAGAACGAGCTCGGCGCTGCGGCGGCCGATCTTGAGCCCGATGAAGAAGGCGCCTTCCGGGTTGAGCGCCATCGGGATCGAAGGTTGGCCGATCTTGCCGCGCAGCGGCGCCTGGCGCACGAGCAGCTTGTCTTCCTCGAGCTCGCGCATGATGACCGACACCGTTTGGGCCGACAGGCCCGTCATGCGCGCGATGTCGGATTTAGCCAGGCTGCCATGCTGGCGCACCAGGGACAGCACGAGCCGCTCATTGTGGTCGCGCATGCCGCTCTGGTTGGTGCCGCGATGCAGCCGGCTTTCCAAAGCCTCGGGCGAACCGTGCCTCGCAATGCCGGTCTCCACCCTGTTCCTCCCGTCTGTTTCCCCTCGATGCTTTTCGTTCAGAATGAGTGAACAGCGCAAGAGTGTCAATAATAAATAAGAGTGATTTAATTATTGACAGCGGTTGCGGACTGGTGTCTTTTTGACATCGCGCCCACGCTGGGAGAACTTCGGTGGGCGCTCCGCAGGCGCCGGTTGGCCGGCGCCGGAGTGGTTCACTGGGAGGAAATCATGCGTAAATGGACTATCCTGAAGGCGGCCGTTGCCGGCCTCGCCTTTTATGGCGCGATGGCCACGGCCTCGTATGCCGCCGACATCGTCGGCCTGATCACCAAGACCGAGGGCAATCCGTTCTTCGTCAAGATGCGTGAAGGCGCGCAGGCCAAGGCCAAGGAGCTCGGCCTGACGCTGCAGACTTTCGCCGGCAAGTTCGACGGCGACAATGACAGCCAGGTCGCGGCCATCGAGAACCTGATCTCGGCCGGCGCCAAGGGCTTCGCCATTGTGCCGAGCGATTCGAGCGCCATCGTGCCGACCATCAAGAAGGCGCGCGACGCCGGCCTTCTGGTCATCGTGCTCGACACGCCGCTCGATCCGATCGATGCCGCCGACGCGACTTTCGCCACCGACAATTTCAAGGCCGGCGAGCTGATCGGCGAGTGGGCCAAGGGCACGCTGGGCGACAAGGCCTCGGCCGCCAAGATCGCCTTCCTCGATCTCGCCACCAACCAGCCGACCGTCGACTATCTGCGCGACCAGGGCTTCATGAAGGGCTTCGGCATCGACATCAAGGATCCGAAGAAATACGGCGACGAGGACGATGCGCGCATCTGTGGCCATGAGATGACCGGCGGCGCCGAGGATGGCGGCCGCACCGCCATGGAGACGCTGCTGCAGAAATGCCCGGACGTGAACGTGATGTACACGATCAACGAACCGGCGGCGGCCGGCGGCTACCAGGCGCTCAAGGCGGCCGGCAAGGATGACGGCTCGGTGCTGGTGGTTTCGATCGACGGCGGTTGCCCGGGCGTCAAGAACGTCGCGGCCGGCGTCATCGGCGCGACCTCGCAGCAATATCCGCTGAAGATGGCCGCCATGGCCATGGAAGCGATCGAGAAGTTCGCCAAGACCGGCGAGAAGCCGAAGCCGACCCCCGGCAAGGAGTTCTTCGACACCGGCGCCACGCTGATCACCGACAAGCCCGTCAACGGCGTCGAGTCGATCGACAGCAAGAAGGGCGCGGAACTTTGCTGGGGCTGATGCCTTCCTGGAGCATGATCCCGAAAAGCGGGAACCGGTTTTCGGGAAAGATCATGCTCCAACAAAGAGTTGGATCAGGATGGCATTCGACCGAATGTCGTACTGATTTACCCGCAAATACGGATTAAACTCACTGAAAGGGCGGCTCCGGCCGCCCTTTCCCGAAACACGGGATCCTGGGAGGGGATAAAGATGAGCGACGACGCAACCGGCTCGGTCTCGGCCGAGCGCGGCCTTAAGGGCCATGACCAGTCCGTGGCCAGCTTCGACGAAGACCGGGGCTCGGCCCTGAAGAGCGTCCAGCGCTTCCTGCATGAATATCCTACGGCCGTCCCGTTCATTGTCCTGGTCATCGGCGTTTTGATTTTTTCCGTCGCCGCCGGCGGTCGCTTCTTTGCGCCATTCAATCTTTCGCTGGTGCTGCAGCAGGTCACCATCATCGCCTTTCTGGGCATCGCCCAGACGCTGGTCATCCTGACCGCCGGCATCGATCTTTCGGTCGGCGCGATGATGGTGCTGTCGTCTATCGTCATGGGCAGGCTGACCGTCACCTACGGCGTGCCCGTCGAATTGAGCTTCGTGCTGGGCCTGCTGACCGGCCTTGTCTGCGGCCTGATCAACGGTGTTCTGGTGGCGGTGATCAAGCTGCCCCCCTTCATCGTCACGCTCGGCACCTGGAGCGTCTACGGCGCGATGGTCATCTACGTCTCCCATTCCGAGACCGTGCGCGCCCAGGATATCGAGGCGGCCGGACCGCTGCTGCAGTGGCTGGGACATACGATCAGATTGGGTGGCGGTGCCGTGCTGACTTACGGCGCGATCGCCATGATCCTGACGGCAATCATCATCTGGTACGTGCTGAACCGCACCGCGTTCGGCCGCCACGTCTACGCTACCGGCGATGACGACGAGGCTGCGCGCCTTGCCGGTATCAACACGCGCGGTGTGTTCATCGCCGTCTACACGCTGGCCGGCTTCATCTGCGCCGTTGCCGCCTGGGCGCTGATCGGCCGTATCGGCGCGGCGAGCCCGCTCGGCAACCAGACCGCCAATCTCGATGCCATCACCGCCGTGGTGATCGGCGGCACCTCGCTGTTCGGCGGCCGCGGCTCGATCGTCGGCACGCTGTTCGGGGCGTTGATCGTCGGCGTCTTCCGCAATGGTCTGGCGCTCGCCGGCGTCGATTCGCTCTGGCAGGAGTTCACCGTCGGTATCCTCATCATCCTCGCCGTCACCATCGATCAGTGGATCAGGAAGATTTCGGCATGAGCACGCAGCCCATTCTTCAAGGAAAAGGCCTCAACAAGCGCTACGGCCGGGTTGTTGCGCTCGACAATGCCGATTTCGACCTGATGCCGGGCGAGATCCTTGCCGTCATCGGCGACAACGGCGCCGGCAAGTCGACGCTGGTCAAGGCGCTGTGCGGCGCGGTCATTCCGGACTCCGGCACGATCGAGCTCAACGGCCAGCCGGTGCATTTCCGCTCGCCGATCGAGGCGCGCATGGCCGGCATCGAGACCGTCTACCAGAACCTGGCGCTGTCGCCGGCGCTGTCGATCGCCGACAACATGTTCCTCGGCCGCGAGCTGCGCAAGCCAGGCTTTGCCGGACAGTGGCTGCGCCGGCTCGACCGCTCCGCCATGGCGCGTATCGCCCGCGAGAAATTGTCCGAGCTCGGGCTGATGACCATCCAGAACATCAACCAGTCGGTCGAAACGCTCTCGGGCGGCCAGCGCCAGGGTGTCGCTGTGGCTCGCGCGGCGGCCTTCGGCAGCCGCGTCGTCATCATGGACGAGCCGACGGCGGCGCTCGGCGTCAAGGAAAGCCGCCGCGTGCTGGAGCTGATGCTCGACGTCAAGAAGCGCGGCCTGCCGATCGTGCTCATCTCGCACAACATGCCGCATGTCTTCGAGGTGGCCGATCGCATCCACATCCATCGCCTGGGCCGTCGCCTCGCCGTCATCGATCCGAAACAATATACAATGTCCGACGCCGTCGCCTTCATGACCGGAGCCAAGGCTCCGCCAGAGGTGTTGGCGGCCTGATCCCCGCCGCATTGTCGTGGGAATGGTGAGCGCGGCCTGCTTAAATCGATTGAACCTATGCTGCAACGCACTAAGATAGGCTGGGAGGAACGGTGAAAGCCGCTATGATCAGGCCAGTTGAACGAGAGGCGAAATGACATCCGCCATGACGATCGAAGTCCCCGTCCTCGACAATCCCGACCCCAAGACGCTCGCCGAAGAGGTCTTGCTGTCGCTCAAATACCGGGTCGGCAAGGATACCACCGTCGCCACGCCCTATGACTGGCTGACGGCCTCGATCAAGGTGGTGCGCGACCGCATCGTCGACCACTGGATCCAGGCGACCAAGGAAGCCTACGACCAGCAGGAAAAGCGCGTCTACTACCTTTCGCTGGAATTCCTGATCGGGCGCCTGATGCGCGACGCCTTCTCCAATCTCGGCCTGATGGAGAACATGCGCGAGGCGCTGTCCTCGCTCGGCGTCGACCTCGACCTGATCGCCGGCCTCGAACCGGACGCGGCGCTCGGCAATGGCGGCCTCGGCCGTCTCGCCGCCTGCTTCATGGAAAGCATGGCGACCGTCGACATCCCCGCCCATGGCTACGGCATCCGCTATGCCAACGGCATGTTCCGCCAGGAAATCCAGGGCGGCTGGCAGGTCGAGCTGCCGGAGACCTGGCTCGACCACGGCAACCCCTGGGAGTTCGAGCGGCGCGAGCGCTCCTTCGAAGTCGGCTTCGGCGGCTCGGTGGAATCGATCACCTCCAAGGACGGCCGGCTCGAACGCCACGTCTGGAAGCCGACCGAGCATGTCCTCGCCGTCGCCTACGACACGCCCGTCGCCGGCTGGCATGCCAGACGCGTCAACACGCTGCGGCTCTGGTCCGGCATGCCGATCGACCCGATCCTGCTCGACAAGTTCAACGCCGGCGACCACATCGGCGCGCTGGCCGAAAGCAACAAGGCCGACGCGCTGTCGCGCGTGCTCTATCCGGCCGATTCCCACATGGCCGGGCAGGAGTTGAGGCTGCGGCAGGAGTATTTCTTCTCCACCGCCTCGCTGCAGGACATCGTCCAGCGTCATCTCAGCCAATATGGCGACCTGAAATCGCTGCCTGACAAGGCGGCGATCCACTTGAACGACACCCATCCCGCGGTCGCCGTGCCGGAGCTGATGCGGCTGCTGATGGACGTCCACGGCATGGACTTCGACCAGGCCTGGGACATCACCAAGCGCACTTTCGGCTACACCAACCACACGCTTCTGCCAGAGGCGCTGGAAAGCTGGCCGGTGCCGCTCTTCGAGCGTCTGCTGCCGCGCCACATGCAGATCGTCTACGCCATCAACGCGCAGGTGCTGCTCGAGGCCCGCGCCACCAACCAGTTCTCCGGCGATCAGATCGCCCGGATCTCGCTGATCCAGGAAAATGGCGACCGCCGCGTGCGCATGGGCAATTTGGCCTTCGTCGGCTCGCATTCGATCAACGGCGTCTCGGCGCTGCACACCGAGCTGATGAAGGAGACGGTGTTCGCCGATCTCCACAAGCTCTATCCCGACCGCATCAACAACAAGACCAACGGCATCACGCCCAGGCGCTGGCTGATCCAGTGCAATCCGGGTCTGACCTCGCTTGCCCGCGAGGCGATCGGCGACCGCTTCATGGACGACATCGAGGCGATCAAGGACCTCGATCCGCTCGCCGGCGACGCGGCTTTCCGCGAAAAATTCGCGGCGGTGAAGCGGCAGAACAAGGTGAGGCTCGCCAACCTGATCGCCGACCGGCTCGGCATTCGGCTCGACCCGTCGGCGCTGTTCGATATCCAGGTCAAGCGCATCCACGAATACAAGCGCCAGCTGCTCAACATCCTCGAGGCGATCGCGCTCTACGACCAGATCCGCTCGCATCCCGAGCGGGACTGGATGCCGCGGGTCAAGATATTCGGCGGCAAGGCAGCACCCAGCTACCACAACGCCAAGCTGATCATCAAACTGGCCAACGACGTCGCGAAAGTCATCAACGGCGATCCGTCGGTGCGCGGCCTGCTGAAAGTGGTGTTCGTGCCGAACTACAATGTCAGCCTGGCCGAAGTGCTGATGCCCGCCGCCGATCTTTCCGAGCAGATCTCGACCGCCGGCATGGAAGCATCCGGCACCGGCAACATGAAGTTCGGCATGAACGGCGCGCTCACCATCGGCACGCTCGACGGCGCCAATGTCGAGATGAAGGAACATGTCGGCGCCGACAACATCTTCATTTTCGGCCTCACCACCGCCGAGGTCGCCGACCGGCGCAACAATGGCTACAACCCGCGCGGCATCATTGAGGCGTCCTCTGAATTGTCGCAGGCTGTCGCGGCGATCTCGTCCGGCGTCTTCTCGCCCGATGACCCCAATCGCTACCGCGACCTCATGAACGGGCTCTACAGCAGCGACTGGTTCATGGTGGCGGCCGACTTCGATTCCTACGCCGCCTGCCAGCGCGAGGTGGACCGCGTCTGGCGCGACAGCCCCGACTGGAACGCGCGCGCCATCCACAACGTTGCCCGCATGGGCTGGTTCTCGTCCGATCGCACGATCCGCCAATATGCGAAAGAAATCTGGAACGTACCCGTCTGATATGATTGCATGAGGCTACAAACAATGTGGCCCAGGTGTATTCTGTCCAACTGTGCTGGGCGGGTGCACCCAAAACAAAGGTGCCCGGGGAGGGCGACCGCTTGATGAGGAAGCCGCGCGCGACCGCTGCGACAAGCGGGCCGGACGGACTGGCGCCAGCCGGTGATGTCGCGGCGATTGTCGCCGGAACGCATGGCAATCCTTTCGCGGTCCTGGGCGTGCAGGAAGCCGGCAAGGGTTTCGTCGCGCGCTGCTTCGTGCCCAACGCTGAATTCGTCTCCGCCTATACGCTGACCGGCAAGGACGTCGGCGAGCTCTCCCGCCGCGACGATGCCGGCTTCTTCGAGGGCAAGGTCTCGATCCGCAAGCGCCAGCCGCTGCGCTATCACGCCAGGAACGCCGGCGGCGACTGGTGGCTGACCGATCCTTATTCCTTCGGTCCGGTGCTCGGCCCGATGGACGATTACTATATGGCCGAGGGTTCGCACTTGAGGCTCTTCGACAAGCTCGGAGCCCACATCATCGAACATGAAGGCGCCACCGGCGTGCATTTCGCCGTCTGGGCGCCCAATGCCAGGCGCGTCTCCGTGGTCGGCGCCTTCAACGACTGGGACGGCCGCCGCCACACCATGCGCGACCGCAGGGACACCGGCATCTGGGAATTGTTCATTCCCGATCTCGGCGCGGGCCAGCCCTACAAGTTCGAGATCATCGCGCCCGACGGGGTGCGCCTGCCGCTCAAGGCCGATCCGTTCGCATTCGAGTCGGAACTGCGCCCGGCGACCGCCTCGGTGACGGCGCCGCCCATGGCGCATCAATGGGGCGACGAGTCGCATCGCAATTATTGGCAGAAAGCCGACCCCAGGCGCGAGGCGATCTCGATTTACGAGGTCCATGCCGGTTCCTGGCAGCGCCGCGACGACGGCACGTTCCTCTCCTGGGACGAGCTCGCCGCGCGGTTGATCCCCTACGTGGTGGACACCGGTTTCACCCATATCGAGTTCCTGCCGATCTCGGAGCACCCCTACGACCCATCCTGGGGCTACCAGACCACCGGCCTTTATGCGCCGACGGCCCGCTTCGGCGATCGCGACGGCTTCGCCCGCTTCGTCGACGGCGCGCATCGCGCCGGCGTCGGCGTCATCCTCGACTGGGTGCCGGCGCATTTTCCGGTCGACGAGCACGGACTGGTGAAATTCGATGGCACCGCGCTCTACGAGCATGCCGATCCGCGCCAGGGTTTCCATCCCGACTGGAACACCGCCATCTACAATTTCGGCCGCCGCGAGGTGGTGTCGTTCCTCGTCAACAACGCGCTGTTCTGGGCGGAAAAGTACCATGTCGACGGCCTGCGCGTCGACGCGGTCGCCTCGATGCTCTACCTCGATTATTCGCGCAAGGCGGGCGAGTGGATTCCGAACGAGAAGGGCGGGCGCGAGAACCTGCAGGCCGTCAGCTTCCTGCAGAAGATGAACAAGGAGCTCTACGGCCACCACCCCGGCGTCGTGACGATCGCCGAGGAATCGACCTCATGGCCGAAAGTGTCGCGTCCCGTGCACGAAGGCGGGCTCGGCTTCGGCTTCAAGTGGAACATGGGCTTCATGCATGACACGCTGGAGTACCTCTCCAAGGAGCCGATCTTCCGCAAGCACCACCACAACGACATCACCTTCGGCCTGACCTACGCCTTCTCGGAAAATTTCGTGCTGCCGCTCTCGCATGACGAGGTCGTGCACGGCAAAGGCACGCTGCTCAACAAGATGGCGGGCGACGACTGGCAGAAGTTCGCCACGCTGCGCGCCTACTACGCCTTCATGTGGGGCTATCCCGGCAAGAAGCTGCTGTTCATGGGCCAGGAATTCGCCCAGCGCCGCGAGTGGAGCGAAGAGCGCGCGCTCGACTGGAACCTGCTCGAATTCGCGCCGCATCGCGGCGTCTGGCAGACGGTGCGCGACCTGAACTATCTCTACCGCTCGCGCCCGGCGCTGCATGCGCGCGACTGCGAGCCGGAGGGCTTCTCCTGGCTGACCGTAGACGACCGCGACAATTCGGTCTTCGCCTGGCTGCGCAGCGCGCCGGACGGCAACCCGATCGCCGTCGTCTCCAATTTCACGCCGGTGCCGCGCGAGAACTATCGCGTGCCGCTGCCGAAGGCAGGAAAGTGGCGCGAAATCATCAATACGGATGCCACCGACTATGGCGGCTCCGGCATGGGCAATGGCAGCATGGTCGAGGCGGGCGGCGAAGGGGGCGGCGTCTCGGCGACGATGCTTCTGCCGCCGCTGTCGACGATCATGCTGGAATTCGTCACGGATTGAAGCAGATGATGTCTCATCCTGCTCTTGCAACAGTCCGGGCAGCTTGTTTGGGAGGGTAACAAAATGGCAGAGATCAAAAGAACCCAGCCGCTGGCACGCGATGCCATGGCCTATGTGCTGGCCGGCGGCCGCGGCAGCCGTCTCAGGGAACTGACCGACCGGCGCGCCAAGCCGGCCGTCTATTTCGGCGGCAAGACGCGCATCATCGATTTCGCCCTCTCCAATGCGCTCAACTCCGGCATTCGCCGCCTCGGCGTCGCCACCCAGTACAAGGCGCATTCGCTGATCCGCCACCTGCAGCGCGGCTGGAACTTCCTGCGGCCGGAGCGAAACGAAAGCTTCGACATCCTGCCTGCCTCGCAGCGCGTCTCGGAAACGCAGTGGTATGAAGGTACGGCCGACGCCGTCTACCAGAACATCGACATCATCGAGGCCTACGGGCCCGAATACATGGTCATCCTCGCCGGCGACCACATCTACAAGATGGATTACGAGCTGATGCTGCGCCAGCACGTCGACGCCGGCGCCGATGTCACCGTCGGTTGCCTGGAAGTGCCGCGCATGGAGGCGACCGGCTTCGGCGTCATGCATGTCGACAAGAAGGACAACATCATCGCCTTCGTCGAAAAGCCGGCCGATCCACCGGGCATTCCGGACAAACCGGAATTCGCCCTGGCCTCGATGGGCATCTATGTCTTCAGGACCAAGTTCCTGATGGAACAGCTGCGCCGCGACGCCGCCGAGCCCGGCTCCAGCCGCGACTTCGGCAAGGACATCATCCCCTATATCGTCCAGCACGGTAAGGCGATCGCCCACCGCTTCGCCAAATCCTGCGTGCGCTCCTCGCATGAGTCCGAGCCCTATTGGCGCGACGTCGGAACGGTGGACGCCTATTGGGAAGCCAATATCGACCTCACCGACGTCACGCCCGAGCTCGACCTCTACGACCGCGACTGGCCGATCTGGACCTATGCCGAATTGAAGCCGCCGGCAAAGTTCGTGCATGACGAGGACGGCCGCCGCGGCGAGGCGATCTCCTCGCTCGTGTCGGGCGACTGCATCGTCTCCGGAGCCTCGCTGCGCCGCAGCCTGATCTTCACCGGCGCCCGTATCAATTCCTATTCCAAGCTCGAGGAAGTGGTGATGCTGCCCGACGTCCAGGTCGGCCGCAACGCGCGCCTCAAGCGCGTCGTCATCGACCATGGCGTGCAGATTCCGGAAGGGTTGGTGGTGGGCGAGGACCCGGTGCTGGACGCCAAGCGTTTTCGGGTGTCGGAAAAGGGCATCTGCCTGATCACCCAGGACATGATCAATAAGTTGTCGACCCCGTAGGGCCGATCAATAAGTTGTCGACCCCCGTAGGTCGATCAATAAGTTGTCACTTTGACCTGTCACTTAAAGATCGGAATGTGAGGCCCATGCAGGTTCTGTCGGTCACGCCCGAGATCTTCCCGCTGATCAAGACCGGCGGCCTTGCCGACGTGACCGGCGCCCTGCCGATCGCGCTGGCGGGGAAGGGCGTGGCGATGCGCACACTGGTCCCCGGCTATCCTGTGGTGATGGCGGCTTTCACCAAGAAGAAACCCGTCTACCAGTACCCTCTGCTGCAGGGCGGCAAGGCTTCGATCCATGCCGTCAAGATCGGCGATCTCGATCTCTTCGTGCTTGATGCGCCGCATCTCTTCGATCGCCAGGGCGGCCCTTACGGCACCGCTTCCGGCGCCGACTGGCCGGATAACTGGCGTCGTTTCGCGGCGCTCAGCCAGGTCGGCGGTGACATAGCCGGCGGCGCCATTTCCGGCTACCAGCCCGACCTTGTGCATGCCCATGACTGGCAGTCGGCGATGACGCTTGCCTATATGCGCTACGGCAAGGCGGTCGGCGTGCCGTCACTGATCACCGTGCACAACCTGGCCTTCCAGGGCCAGTTCGGCGCCGGCATCTTCGGCGAGCTCGGCCTGCCGGCCGTGGCGATGCAGCTCGACGGCGTCGAATATTATGGCGGCGTCGGCTTTCTCAAGGCCGGCCTGCAAGCCGCCTGGGCGATCACAACGGTAAGCCCGACCTATGCGCAGGAAATCCGCGCGCCGGAATTCGGCATGGGCCTCGACGGGCTGATCAACATGCGCGCCACCGATCTCTACGGCATCGTCAACGGCATCGATGTCGACATCTGGAATCCCGAGACGGACAAGCATCTGGTCGCCAATTATTCGGCCGAGACGCTCGCAGCGCGCGCCAAGAACCGCAAAGCCGTTGAGGAGCGTTTCGGCCTGGAGGCGGACGGCAGCCCGATCGTCTGCGTCATCAGCCGGCTGACCTGGCAGAAGGGCATGGATATCCTCGCCGCGGTCGTCGACGGCATCGTCGCCGCCGGCGCCCGCCTCGCCATCCTCGGTTCGGGCGATGCCGGCCTCGAAGGCACACTGCTCGCCGCGGCCGCCCGCCATCGCGGCCGCGTCGGCGTCGTCGTCGGTTACGACGAAGGGCTTTCGCACACCATGCAGGGCGGCTGCGACGCCATCGTCATTCCGTCGCGCTTCGAGCCCTGCGGCCTCACCCAGCTCTACGGCCTGCGCTATGGCTGCGTGCCGATCGTCGCCAGGACGGGCGGTTTGGCCGACACCATCATCGACGCCAACGAGGCCGCCTTGTCGGCAGGTGTCGCCACCGGCTTCCAATTCGCGCCCAACAATGGCGGCGCGATGCTGCATGCCATCCAGCGGCTGGTCGAGCAGCATGCGCGGCTGGCGGTCTGGGCCTCGATCCAGCGCCAGGGCATGAAGGCCGATGTCTCCTGGGACAAGAGCGCCGAAAAATACGTCGAACTCTATCGCTTGCTGCTTTCGAAAAGGGCTGCCTGAGGCATGATCAGAACCGTCCCCACCAAACCCTATACCGACCAGAAGCCAGGCACATCGGGCCTGCGCAAGAAGGTGCCGGTGTTCCAGCAGGAGCACTATGCCGAGAACTTCATCCAGTCGATCTTCGATGCGCTGGACGGGTTTGAGGGCAAGACGCTGGTGATCGGCGGCGACGGCCGCTTCTACAACCGCGACGTCATCCAGAAAGCCATCGCGATTGCCGCCGGCAACGGCTTCGGCAAGGTGATGGTCGGGCAGGGCGGGATTCTCTCGACGCCGGCCGCCTCCAACATCATCCGCAAATACAAGACATTCGGCGGCATCATCCTGTCCGCCAGCCACAACCCCGGCGGCCCGCATGAGGATTTCGGCATCAAGTACAATGCCGGCAATGGCGGCCCGGCGCCGGAAAAGATCACCGACGCGATCTTCGCCAAGTCGAAGGAGATCAAGAGCTTCAAGATCGCCGATATCGGCGCGATCGACATCGATAAGATCGGCACCGTCAAGGCCGGCGACATGACGGTCGAGATCTTCGACCCGGTCAAGGACTACGCCGAATTGATGGAAAGCCTGTTCGACTTCGATGCGCTGAGGAAGCTCTTCAAGTCGGGCTTCCGCATGCGCTTCGACGCCATGCATGCGGTGACAGGCCCGTACGCCAAGGAGATTATCGAGCATCGCCTCGGCGCGCCGGACGGCACCTGCCGCAACTTCAAGCCGCTGCCGGATTTCGGCGGCCATCACCCGGATCCGAACCTGGTGCACGCAAAACATCTCTATGACGAGATGATGGGACCGAACGCGCCGGACTTCGGCGCGGCCTCCGACGGCGACGGTGACCGCAATCTGATCATCGGCAGGGGCATCTTCGTCACGCCGTCGGACTCGGTCGCGATGCTTGCCGCCAATGCCAGGCTGGCGCCGGGCTACAAGGACGGCCTGAAGGGTATCGCCCGCTCCATGCCGACCAGCGGCGCGGCCGATCGCGTCGCCGAAAAGCTCGGCATCGGCATCTATGAGACGCCGACCGGCTGGAAGTTCTTCGGCAATCTGCTCGACGCCGGCATGGCCACCATTTGCGGCGAGGAAAGCGCCGGCACCGGCTCAAACCATGTGCGCGAGAAGGACGGCCTGTGGGCCGTGCTTTTGTGGCTCAACATCCTCGCCGCGCGCGGCGAGAGCTGCAAGCAGATCGTCACCGAGCATTGGGCGACCTACGGCCGCAACTACTATTCGCGTCATGACTATGAGGAGGTCGAGAGCGATCGCGCCAACGCGCTGGTCGACGAATTGCGCGCCAAGCTCGGCTCGCTGCCCGGCACCAGCGTACGCGGCTTGAAGATCGCCAAGGCCGACGATTTTGCCTATCACGATCCAGTCGACGGCTCGGTGAGCGAGCATCAGGGCATCAGGATCCTGTTCGAAGGCGGCTCGCGCGTCGTGCTCCGCCTCTCTGGCACCGGCACCTCGGGGGCGACGCTGCGCGTCTATATCGAGCGCTACGAGCCGGATAAGGCGCGCCACGACCTCGACACGCAGGAAGCGCTCGCCGACCTCATCGCCGCCGCCGACGACATCGCCGGCATCAAGAGCCACACCGGCCGCAACAAGCCGAGCGTGATTACTTGAGGGTGGCGCGGCGCGACTCCCCCTTCTCCCCTTGTGGGACAAGGTGTCGCCGAAGGCGACGGATGAGGGGTGCTCCAGCTTGGCGCAAACCGGCGCCCAGGACATCGACGCCTCATTCCTTCCAACACCCCTCGTCCGTCTCAGCGCTTCGCGCCGATCCACCTTCTCCCACAAGGGGAGAAGGGAAGGCGCTTGCATGACCCAGCTCGGTGCCGCCATCACTCCCGAAGGCATCCGCTTCGCCGTCTGGTCCTCACCGGCTCGGCGTCTCTGGGTCTCGCTTTTCGACGGCAGCGGCAACCGTGAAACCGATCGCCTGGATCTGAAGCCGGAAGGCGAGGGCGTGCATGGGCTCCTTGTCCCCGGCCTTGGCGACGGGACCCGTTACGGCTTCCGCGCCGACGGCGACTATGCGCCGGAACGCGGTCTGTGGTTCGACCCGAACAAGTTGCTCACCGACCCCTATGCCATCGAGGTCGATCGTCCGTACCAGTATCACTGGCGGCTCGCCGCCAAACGCAATGAAAGCGCCGACACCGCCGCGCTGATGCCGAAGGCGGTAGCGCGGTCCCTGCCCAAACCGGTGCCGGCCAATCCGCCGCTGTTCCAGCCCGGCGGGCTGATCTACGAGCTCAATGTCCGTTCCTTCACCAGGCTGCATCCGGACGTGCCGGAGGCTGAGCGCGGCACGATCGCGGCGCTCGCCCATCCGGCCGTCGTCGAGCACCTGGAGCGTCTCGGCGTCTCCGCTGTCGAGCTGATGCCGATCACCGCGTCGATCGACGAGCGGCACCTGCCGCCATTGCGTTTGAGCAACGCCTGGGGCTACAACCCAGTCACCTTCATGGCGCTCGATCCGCGCCTGGCGCCCGGCGGCCTCAAGGAACTGCGCGAGACGGTCGCCGCGCTGCGCAAGGCGGGCATCGGCACGATCCTCGACCTGGTTTTCAACCATACCGGGGAGAGCGACCGGCTCGGGCCGACGCTGTCGCTGCGCGGGCTCGATGCGATGGCCTACTACCGGCATCAGCCGGACGGCAGGCTGGTCAACGACACCGGTACCGGCAACACCGTCGCCTGCGACCATCCCGTCGTGCGCGAGATGGTGCTCGACACGCTCCGCCATTTCGTCCGCCTCGCCGGCGTCGACGGCTTCCGCTTCGATCTGGCGCCGGTGCTCGGCCGCGTCGAGGGCGTCTTCGATCCGGAGACGCCGCTGCTCCAGGCCATCGCCGGCGACCCTGTGCTCGCCGACCGCGTGCTGATCGCCGAGCCCTGGGATATCGGTCCGAACGGCTATCAGCTCGGCAATTTCCGGCCGCCCTATCTGGAATGGAACGACCGCTACCGCGACGATGTCAGGCGCTTCTGGCGCGGCGATACCGGCGCGATCGGCTCGCTCGCAACCCGGCTCGCCGGTTCCTCCGATGTCTTCGGCAGGGACGGCCAACCGACGAGCCGTACCGTCAACTTTATCGCCGCGCATGACGGCATGACGCTGGCCGACATCGTTGCCTATGAGCGCAAGCACAACGAAGCCAATGGCGAGCAGAACCGCGACGGCCATAACGACAATCTGTCCTGGAACAACGGCACCGAAGGCGAGACGCACGACACCGAAATCGCCAGGGCCCGCTTCGGTGACCAGCGCGCGCTGCTGGCCACGCTCTTTGCCTCGCGCGGCACCATCATGCTGACCGCCGGCGACGAGTTCGGCCGTACGCAGAATGGCAACAACAATGCCTATGCGCAGGACAACGCCATCACCTGGCTCGACTGGGCTGGGCGCGATGAGGCGATCGAGCAATACGCCGCCTCGCTCGCCTCGCTGCGCCGGGCCTTTCCTGCGCTGGCGGATGCACGCTTCCTGACTGGCGAGCCCGCCGACGGATCTGCAATTCCCGACGTGGCCTGGCTGACCGAGATCGGCGAGCCGCTCGGCGATACGGACTGGAACGATCCTGGCCGGCACCGCCTCGTCATGATCCTGGGTGATACAAAAGGCAACCGCCTGGCCGTCATGGTCAACGGCGACCGCCGCCAATGTGTCTTCTCCTTGCCGGCACGGGACGGATTTGAATGGCGCCCGGCAATCGAGACGCAAGCAGTGGACCTCTCGCGGCCGCTGCCCAGCCGCAGCGTCAATTTCATGATCGAGCGGCGAGCCGCTAAATCGGGCGGCAGGAAAGGCTCGTGATGACTGGCCAGAACCCGTATCAGGGAACCGAATGGTGGCGCGGCTGCGTCATCTACCAGGTCTATCCGCGTTCCTTCCAGGATACGACCGGCGACGGCAGCGGCGACTTGAAGGGCATCACAGCGCGGCTCGCCCATATCGCGTCGCTGGGCGTCGACGCGGTCTGGCTGTCGCCCTTCTTCAGGTCGCCGATGGCCGACATGGGCTACGATGTGTCCGACTATCGCGACGTCGATCCGATGTTCGGGACGCTGGAGGATTTCGACGCACTGGTCGCCGAGGCGCATCGGTTCGGCCTGAAGCTCATCATCGACCAGGTGATCTCGCATTCTTCCGACAAGCATGAATGGTTCGTCGAAAGCCGCGCCAGCCGCGACAATGCCAAGGCCGATTGGTATGTCTGGGCGGACGCCAGGCCGGACGGCAATGCCCCCAACAACTGGCTGTCCGTCTTTGGCGGCCCGTCCTGGGAATGGGACGCCACCCGCCGGCAATACTACATGCACAATTTTCTGGCCGCTCAGCCGGATTTGAACTTCCACAATCCGCAGGTCCAGGACGCGCTGCTCGACACCGTGCGCTTCTGGCTGGAGCGCGGCGTCGACGGCTTCCGGCTGGATACCGTCAACTACTATGTCCATGACCGCTGGCTGCGCGACAACCCGCCCTTGGCGTCGAGCGTCGCCGGCACCAACGGCTCGACCAGCACCTACGGCTTCCAGGAGCATCTTTTCGACAAGACGCGGCCCGAGAATCTCGACTTCCTGAAACGCTTCCGCGCGCTGCTTAATGAATATCCGGGCCGCGCCGCGGTCGGTGAGGTCGGCGACGAGGAGCGTTCGCTGCAGACGCTCGCCGCCTATGTGTCCGGCGGCGACAAATTGCAGATGTGCTACACGTTCGATCTGCTCAGCCCGCAATTTTCCGCCGCCCATGTGCGCGGCTGCGTCGAGGCTTTCGAGAACGCCGTCGCCGACGGCTGGGTCTGCTGGGCCTTCTCCAACCACGACGTGGTGCGCCACGTTAGCCGCTGGACGCGCCCCGGAGGAAATCCGGACGCGGTGGCGAAGTTCTCGATCGTGCTGCTTGCCTGCCTGCGCGGCTCGATCTGCCTGTACCAGGGTGAGGAACTGGGCCTCGAGGAGGCTGAACTCGCCTATGAGGATCTGCGCGATCCCGTCGGCATCCGCTTCTGGCCGGGCGTGAAGGGCAGGGACGGCTGCCGCACCCCGATGGTCTGGCAGGCGGGTGCGGAAAATGCCGGCTTCTCGACGGCCAAGCCCTGGCTGCCGGTGCCGCAGGCGCATCGTGCGCGCGCGGTCGATGTTCAGGATGTCCAGGACGGTTCCGTCCTGTCCGCCTATCGCTCCATCCTGGCACTGCGAAAGCGTCATCCGGCCCTGGTCGGCGGCTCGATCCGGTTTCTCGATGCGGAAGGTGACGTGCTGGCCTTCATCCGCGAGCGCGACGACGACAAACTGCTTTGCGTCTTCAATTTCGCCGGCGACCCGGCAGGCTGGGCGCTGCCGCCGGAGCTTGGCGATCTCGAGGTGACGGCCCTTGCCGTGGAGGTCGCCGGGGTTCTGGGTGGAGTCACCGAGGAAAGCGGATTGGCGTTGCCGCCTTTGGGCTGCTTCGTCGCGAGGCTTGGCTGATCGCTTCGACGGCCGCTACTGCACCAGCACGGAGCGTCCGCAGGTCGCGCCGGTCACCCGCACATCGGCCTCGCCGACCCGGATGCCAAGCGCGCCGAGCACATTGTAGAGCAGGCTGTCGACCGGCGCGGTCACACCGTTGAGCAGTGTCGTCACGGCCGGCTTCACCGTACCCAAGAGCGCGGTGAGGTCGATGCCCAGGCCAAGCGCGTTGACCGTCAGCGACAGATTGTTGACCAGCGACGTGGTGAGCGACTGCGTCAGGTTCCTGGTCGACACCGTCTTGATCGCCTTGTTGCTGATGTCGGTGGCGTTGAACGTCAGGTTCGTCGGCGCCATGTTGGTGACGTTGAAGTAAGACGATCCATTGATCTGTATCAGGCTGAGATTGATCAGCAGAAGCCTCAGGCTGACATCGGCGATTTCCGCATCGGAGAAGGACTGCGGCTTGGTGAAATCGGCGAAACCGCTGCCGCTGCTGTTGGCGAGATGCGCGGCGACCACGCCGGGTTGGGCGGCGATCGAAACCTGGATGCTGGACGGCCCGGTCGGACAGGTGATGTCGGTCAGCTTGGCCTCGGCATAGGCAACCTCGACATTGAGCGGCAGATTGACCTTGAGCAGCCTGATGCCGCCGCCGAGATTGGTGTTGCCCAGACCGACGCTGGCATTGAGCTTGATGCGCGTCTGCGCCGTGCGGACCACCGTGCCCGCTTCGCCCACCGCCAGCCAGGGCGTGGCCTGCGGCGGTTCGCCGATGGCGACGGCAAGCGTGGTCGACAACAGGCCGGGTATCGTGGCGCCGAGATCGACCGCGACCTGATTGTTGCCGTTGGCCAAGGCGGCCGCGGCGCTCAGCATGCTGAGCGCGCTCGCCGCGACGTTGAGCCCTGGCGGCTTTTGCCCCATGCCGAGATTGCCGACGGAACCGAGATCGACAAGCGTGTCGAGCGGAATCTTGACGGTGTTGGTGGTGCTGGAGGCCATCGTCTGCAGCGCGAGCTTGGCCGTCCGGTCGAGCCCGGGCACGTTGGCCATGGCCGTGGCGATCTGTCCGACCGTTGCCTTGGAGGCGAGCACGTCATTGTAGGAGACGCCGGTCAGGTGCAGTTGCGTCGCCAGCGCATCGGTGAACGAAAGAACGTCGATATCGGCCGACAGCAGCGAATTGTAATCCATCACGCTGAGCGAGATGCTGCTGCCGAGAAGGCCGCCGAGAAGCGCGTTGAGAATGCCGCCATTGAGGCTGGCAAGCCGCGAGCCGACCGAAAAAGCCGCTTGTGGCTGCGCGCTGGCGATAGCGGTCGTGCCAAGAGTGGGCGGCGACATGATCGAGCCGGCGAAATAGAGCGTGCCCTGCTTCTTCAACGACACCTGCACGGCATTGTAGGGCACCTTGCCCGCCTCGAACCGGCTGCCGGCGGCAATGGTGCTGATGCCTGTGTAGCGCCCCGGCACGATCTGGACGACCGCCTTGCTGGCGGTTGGCGCCACTGTGGTGCCCTGTTGCTGTACGGCGACCGAGGTGATGCCGTTGTCGGCGAGCGTCGTCAGCACCGCCTGCTGGGCATTGGTGATGTTCGAGGCTGCAGTGATGGCGGCAAGGTCGACGATCGACTGCGCGGCGCGGCGCTCGTTGTAGAGTGAACCTTCGTCGATCGCGAAGGCGGTCAGCGCGAGCGCCACCGGCGTGCACAGCGCCGTCATGACGGCGAAGTTCCCGCTACGGTCAGCGACGAGCCTTCTCGTCGCCGCCATCAATCCCCCCTTGATGGGCATCATATCCCTCCGACACGGATCGTCGACTGGCGCTGGATCGTCGTGCCCGGCAGCGGCAGCGTGTTGAACAGGTTCCAGATCGGCAGGTTGCGGGCATCGTAGGTGACCGAAACGACGAACTGGCTGCCGTCGGCGACGCTGTCCTGCGCGTTGACGGTCAGCTTGTTGGGATCGACGAAGGGATAGCCCGAGACGTCGTGAGCGATGAAATCGGTGACCAGTGCCTGGCGTTCGGTCTGGTTCAGGCCGGCAATCGCCGTGCGCGCCGCGTCGGCCGCGATCTGCTGTATGGAATGGCTGGCGCCGAAATAGACCCCGTATGCAACCATGCCGAGCAGGAGCAGGATGAAGATCGGCGCGAGCATGGCGAATTCGATTGCTGACGTGCCCGTGGCGTCAGCCCGGAAACGAGACCACGAAACGGGGAATTTTCGGTTTTTCAGCATGATGCCGAGAATGCCAAAACCTGCCTGCAAAAACAGAAAACGCGTCGAACAACCGGCAGGTGTGCCAAGTTGAAGGTCAGCTCTAAGCTTTAGGCTCCGCTGTTTTAGCGTGATGACGCTCACTTTGCGTCAAGCAGGCAATGGTTGAAATAAGATTTCGCTCTGTCTAGTCTCCTGCCACCAGCCCCCGGAACGGACCGGAGGCACGCCTGAAACGGGGCCGTTTCAACGGTTCCGGGGTGTCAAAACTTAAAAAGGCGCGGCTGAGGGGCTGCGCCGACAGGGAGAGACTTCATGCTGAAAAACATGCTGAAGGCGACGGTGTTCGCCACCACCATGGCTCTGGCAACGGGCTCCTTTTACACGCATGCTTTTGCCGAAGTGGTCTACAACCGCGGCAGCGCCGCGGAGCCGGAATCGGTCGATCCGCACAAGACCTCGACCGTCTACGAAGCCAATATCCTGCGCGATCTGTTCCAGGGCTTGGTGATGCAGGACGAGAAGGCCAACCTCATCCCGGGCGCCGCCGAAAGCTGGACCGTCTCGGACGACGGCACCGTCTATACCTTCAAGCTGCGCAAGGACGGCGTGTGGTCCGACGGGACCCCGGTCACCGCGGACGACTTCGTCTTTGCCTTCCACCGCCTGGAAGACCCGGCGACCGGCGCTGAATACGCCTCGATGCTCTATCCGGTGAAAGGGGCCGAGGACTTCAACACCAAGAAAGGCAAGCCCGAGGACATGGGCGTGAAGGCGGTCGACGCCAACACCCTGGAAGTGACGCTGAAGGCGCCGACGCCCTACTTCCTGGAGATGCTGACCCACCAGGCGACCTATCCGGTCAACAAGGCCTCGATGGACAAGCTCGGCGCCGATTGGATCAAGCCGGGCAACCTCGTCTCCAACGGCGCCTATACGCTCGCCGAATGGGTGCCCAACGACCATCTCAAGCTCGTCAAGAACCCGAAATTCTGGGATGCCGCCAGCGTCAAGATCGACACCGTCAATTACATCCCGACCGAGGACCGTTCCTCGGCCATGAAGCGCTTCGAGGCCGGCGAGCTCGACAGCTATGACGATCTGCCGACCGAACAATTGGCGGACCTCAAGACCAAGTTCGGCGACCAGATCAAGGTCGGCCCATATCTCGGCACCTATTATTACGCCATCAAGACCGACAAGGAGCCTTGGAACAACGTCGAACTGCGCAACGCCATCTCGATGGCGATCGACCGCGACTTCCTGGCCGAAAAGGTCTGGCAGAACTCCATGCTGCCTGGCTATTCGATGGTCCCTCCGGGCATCGAAGGCTACACGCCGGCGATGGCCAAATACGCCGACATGCCGCAGATCGACCGCGAGGACGAGGCCAAGAAGATCCTGGAAAAGCTCGGCTACACGCCCGAGCATCCGCTGAAGATGGAAATCCGCTACAACACCTCGGAGAACCATAAGAACACGGCGGTCGCCATCCAGGAACAGCTGAAGCCGCTCGGCGTTGAGGTGACGCTGCTCAACACCGACACCAAGACCCATTACGGCTTCCTCGAGCAGAAGGGCAATTACGACGTCGCCCGTGCTGCCTGGATCGCCGACTACAAGGATCCCGAGACCTTCCTCGGCATCTCGCGCAAGGCGAGCGGCAACAACTATTCCGATTATGACAGCCCGGCCTACGAGGCAGCGATGGACAAGGCGGCAGCCGCCGGCGGCAAGCCCGAAGATCGCATGAAGGACCTCGCCGCGGCCGAGCGCATCCTCGTCGACGATGTCGGCCAGATCCCGCTGCTCTACTACAGCTACCACGACATCGTGTCCTCGAAGCTGCATGGCTTCACGGACAACGTGATGGACGTTCATCCGTCCCGCTTCATCTCCAAGGACTGACAATCAACCTTGGCCGTGCCGCCGCTATCTTTCGATGGCGGCGGTGCGGTCTGTCGTCGTGCCGGGCCGAAAGTCGGGTTGGATTTTCGGGAATCCCGGTGCGAAGATCAGAGATGCCGGCGCGCCACGGATCTTCGACTGGAGAGCCTGTCGCCCTGGCTGAAGCGGGGCGCCGATGCTGCGTTATGTCTTCCGGCGGTTGTTGACCGCCATTCCGACGCTATTCGTCATCGTGACGTTGGCGTTCTTCCTGATCCGCGTCGCGCCAGGCGGCCCGTTCAACCAGGAGAGGGGCTTGAGCCCCGAGATCAGGGCCAATCTCGAAGCCCAGTTCGGCCTCAACGATCCGCTCTGGCTGCAATATGTCCACTATCTCGGCAACCTTTTGCGCGGCAATTTCGGCCCGAGCTACAATCTGCCGGACTTCACCGTCACCGAGCTCTTCGCCAAGGGCCTGCCGATCTCGATCCAGATCGGCACCTCGGCGCTGGTGCTGGCGCTGCTTCTCGGTTCGATTCTCGGCACCATCGCCGCGCTCAACCAGAACAAGCTTGCCGACTATTCCGTGATCGCCTTGGCGACCGCCGGCAGCACTATCCCGACCTTCGTCATCGCGCCGGTGATCCAGCTCATCTTCGGGCTCTCCTGGAAGCTCTTGCCGATCGGCGGCTGGGGCGACGGCGCCTTCGTCAACAAGGTCGGCCCGGTGCTGACGCTGGCCTTGCCGCAGATCGCCATCGTCGCGCGCCTGATGCGCGGCTCGATGATCGAGAGCCTGCGCTCGCACCATATCCGCACCGCCCGCGCGCTCGGCCTCTCCGACTGGTCGGTGGTGGTCAAGCACGCGCTGCGCGGCGCCGTGCTGCCGATCGTCTCCTTCACCGGCCCGGCGGCCGCGGCGCTCTTGACCGGCTCGGTCATCGTCGAGACGATCTTCTCCATCCCCGGGGTCGGCCGCTACTTCGTCGATGCCGCGCTCAACCGCGACTACACGCTGGTCATGGGAACCGTGGTGGTGATCGCGCTCTTCACCATCGTCTTCAACCTGATCGTCGACCTGCTCTACGCGGTCGTCGACCCGAGGGTGCGCTATGACTGACCTCGCCGTCGCCGTGCCCGAGCCGATCGTCGGCCGCTCGCTCTGGGGCAATGCCTGGGCGCGGCTCAAGCGCAACCGCGCCGCCATGCTCAGCCTCTACTACCTGGCTTTCATCGCCGTCATCAGCATTTGCGGTCCGTGGGTCGTGCCGCATGAATACACGACCATCTACGGCGACTATGTGCGCATGCCGCCGAGCGTCTCGGCCTATCCGAAACCCGACATGATCCAGGGTGCGCTGGGCGATGCCATCAAGCGGATGCGCGCCGACATCAAGGAATGGCACCAGGACGGCAATCGCGTCGTCGTCACCGTCACCTCGACCAAGCCGATCGACGATCGCAACATCCGCTATCTCGACCGCTCCGACGCCTTCGACGACACCAAGATCGAGAACAAGTCGCCCGACGGCCTCGAAGTGACGATGAGCTCGGCCGTGAAGCAGCAATATTTCTTCTTCGGCACCGACAACACCGGCCGCGACCTGCTCTCGCGCACGCTGATGGCGGGACGCATATCCTTGGCCATCGGCCTGCTTGCCGGCGTCGTCGCCGGCGTCATCGGCGTCATCTACGGCGCGACCGCGGGCTTCGCCGGCGGCAGGGTCGACGAGGTGATGATGCGCATCGTCGACGTGCTCTATTCGCTGCCCTTCATCTTCTTCGTCATCATGCTGGTGGTGTTCTTCGGTCGCAATTTCGTGCTGATGTTCCTGGCGGTGGGCGCGGTGCTGTGGCTCGACATGGCCCGCATCGTGCGCGGCCAGGCGCTGTCGATCCGCAGGCAGGAATATGTCCAGGCGGCGGAAGCCATGGGGGTCGGTCAGCGCGGCATCCTGCTGCGCCATGTCATTCCCAACCTGCTCGGGCCGGTCGTCATCTACATGACGCTCCTGGTGCCGCAGGTGATCATCCTGGAAAGCTTCCTCTCCTTCCTCGGTCTCGGCGTGCAGGAGCCGATGACCAGCTGGGGCGTGCTGATCTCGGTCGGCGCCAAGAACATTGGCTACGCCAACTGGCTGCTCCTGTTCCCGGCCTTCTTCCTCGTCTCGACGCTGTTCGCGCTGAACTTCGTCGGCGACGGCCTGCGCGACGCGCTCGACCCGAAAGATCGATAAAGGGGATCGCTGACATGGCTTCCGAAACGATCCTCACCGTCAAGGACCTGCGCGTCCGCTTCCAGACCCTCGACGGCACGGTCGAGGCGGTCAAGGGCATCAACATCAAGGTCAATGCCGGCGAGACGGTCGCCGTGGTCGGCGAATCCGGGTCCGGCAAGAGCCAGACGATGATGGCCGCGATGAACCTCTTGTCTTCCAACGGCGAGGCGACCGGCCATGTCGACTATCGCGGCCAGAACCTTCTGGCCATGTCGAAGAGCGAGCTCAACAAGGTGCGCGGCCGCAAGATCAGCATGATCTTCCAAGAGCCGATGACCTCGCTCGACCCGCTCTACACCATCGGCAACCAGCTGATGGAGCCGATCCGCCGGCATCGCGGGCTTTCCGCGACAGCCGCGCGGGAAGAAGCGCTGAAGCTCTTGCGGCTGGTGCATATCCCCGACCCCGAACGGCGCATGAAATCCTATCCGCACGAGATGTCGGGCGGCCAGCGGCAGCGCGTCATGATCGCCATGGCGCTGGCCAACGAGCCGGAGCTTCTGATCGCCGACGAGCCGACGACCGCTCTCGA
>NZ_VFUA01000025.1 GCF_006440735.1 Mesorhizobium sp. B2-7-1
GGTATGTGGATCGCGACCATACGCGGCGGCATCGACCACTACCTCGTCGGCGGCGCCGTGCTCGGCATCGGCATTGCGGCGATGCACTATACCGGCATGGCGGCTTTCGAGGTCGAAGGCCGGATCGTCTGGAACCAGCTGCTGGTCGCCGCCTCGTTGGCCTCGGGCATAATTCTTGCCGCGCTCTCCCTGCTTGTCGTGCTTCGCCGGCCGTCGACCCTGGCGACGGCCGCCGGGGCCGTGCTTCTGACGCTGGCGATCTGCACGCTGCATTTCATCGCCATGGCCGCCGTCTCGATCTATCCGGATTCCTCGATCGAGGTCTCGAAATTCACCATCGCGCCGATGTCGCAGGCCTTTGCCGCCGCCGCGGCAAGCCTGGTCATCCTGGTGCTTTCGGCCACGGCGCTCTGGATCGACCTGCGCTTCCGCCGTCACAGGATCGAGGCGGAGCGTATGCACGGCCTCGCCAACGCCGCCGTCGAAGGCCTCATCGTCTGCGACGGCAACCGCATCGTCAGCGCCAATGACAGCATTGCCGCGCTCAGCGGCATCGCCGCCGGCACGCTGAACACGATGACGCTGGGCAACCTGTTCGGCGAGCGGATTGGCTCCGGAGTCGCCGCCGGCAACGGACAGGCGCAGGAAGCCGATCTGCGCAGCCAGGACGACAGCCGGATTCCGGTGGAACTGATCGCCAGGAGCATCGACTATTGCGGCAAGCCGCATCTGGTCGTTGCCGTGCGCGACATTCGCGAGCGCAGGAAGGCCGAGCAGGAGATCATGCGCCTCGCACATTACGACCCGCTCACCGGGCTTGCCAATCGCCGCAGCTTCACCGGCCACCTGGAAGCCGAGATCGCCGCGTCCGCGGAAGCCGGCGCCGGCAAGGGTGGCCAGCTGGCGCTCATGCTGCTCGACCTCGACCGGTTCAAGGAAGTGAACGACCTCTTCGGCCACGCCGCCGGCGACGCCGTGCTGCAGAAGGTGGCCCACTGCGCCTCCAGCGTGCTGCGCCACGGCCAGATGCTGGCCCGGCTCGGCGGCGACGAATTCGCCATCATCGCCCCCAACCTTCCCGACCCGCAGGCGGCCGGCCGCATTGCCGAAGCGGTGCTTTCGGCGCTGCGCCAGGAAAACCGGCTATCGCCCGGCGGCATGGTGTCGGCAAGCATCGGCATCGCGCTCTACCCGCTCGACGCCGACGAACAGGCGGCGCTGGTCAGCCATGCCGACACCGCGCTCTATCGCGCCAAGGCCGAAGGCAAGGACACTTTCCGCTACTTCGAGGCCTCGATGGGCGCCGAGGCGCGCGACCGGCGCATCATGGAGCAGGACCTGCGCCAGGCCGTGGCGCGCGGCGAGTTCCGGCTCGTCTATCAGCCGCAGAAGGAAATCAGCAGCGGCAGGATGATCGGCTTCGAAGCCTTGCTGCGCTGGCAGCATCCCGAACGCGGCGAGGTTCCGCCTTCTGTGTTCATCCCGGTGGCCGAGGACAGCGGTTCGATCGCCCAGATCGGCGAGTGGGTGCTGGCGACGGCCTGCAAGGAAGCAGCGACCTGGAAGAACCCGCTGACGATCGCCGTCAACGTCTCGGCCGTGCAGCTCCACAATCCCGATTTCAGCCGCAAGGTGCATGAGGTGCTGCTGCGCTCGGGCCTCGCCCCGGGCAGGCTCGAGCTCGAGATCACCGAGACGGCGCTGGTGAAGGACATGCCCCGGGCGCTGGCCACCTTGCGCCAGATCAAGGCACTCGGCGTGCGCGTGGCGATGGACGATTTCGGCACCGGCTATTCGTCGCTGTCCAACCTGCGCGCCTTCCCGTTCGACAAGATCAAGATCGACGGCTCCTTCATCAAATCGGTCGACCGCAACGACCAGGTCGCGACCATCGTGCGCGCCGTGCTTGGGCTGGGGCGTGGCCTCGGCCTGCCGGTCCTGGCCGAAGGCGTCGAGACGCTTGACGAGCTGCGCTTTCTCGACGCCGAGGATTGCGACATCGGCCAGGGATATTTTCTGGGCAGGCCTGGCCCCATCGAGGCGTTCGGCGAGCTGACGGGGGCTCCGTCGCCCGACGGCGTCACGGAAGACGACGCCATCGGGGCAACCGCCAAGGTCGACAATGTCCGCGGCGGCAGCATCCTGATGCTGCAGCCGGCCGCCGCCGCGCGCTCAGGCTGACATCGTCACGGCGTCAGCGCCGCTTCCACCAGCCGCTTGGCGTCGGGGCTCGACCACTCGGCCGGGCCGTTCATATGCGCGATCAGGCAGCCATCCGCGTCGATCAGCATGGTGACCGGAAGCCCGAGCGCCAGGCCCCGCGTCTTCACCTCGTTGAACAGCGCGATCGTCGGGTCCCGGTAGAAGCCGAGCGTCTCGACACCGATCTCCTTGAGGAATTTCTTCGGCTTCGTATCGTCGCCGGTGTCGACATTGACCGCGACCACCTCGAAGGCATTGCTGCCCTTTTCCTTCTGCAGCGTATCGAGCGCCGGCATCTCGGCGCGGCACGGCGCGCACCATGTCGCCCACAAATTGAGCAGCACCGTCTTGCCGGCATGGTCGGCCAGCGTCATCGGCTTCCCGTCGGGGCCGTTGAAGGCCAGGCTCTTCAGCGATTGCGGCGGATCGGCCGGCTGCAGGGCCGCGACCTGGCCGACCGCTTTCGCCGCGATAGTCTTGGCGCGTGCGGCCTTGGCCACGCAGGCGGCATCGTCCTTGCCGGTGGTTGCGGCGACCTTCTCGGGAGCGTTGTTGCCAGAACCGCTCTCGCTGACATATACCGCGACCGCGCCGGCCAGCACGCCCGCCAGCAAAGCGGCGAGGATGAGGCGCGTAGCCGGAAAAAAGAATCTCTTGCCGTCTGCCATTTTCAAAACTGCTCCGGAGCACGGGTTATAGCGATGAGCGACAAGAAGGCCAGCAACCAGATGTGGGGCGGACGTTTTGCCTCGGGTCCGGCCGCGATCATGGAAGCGATCAACGCGTCGATCGGCTTCGACCGCAAGCTCTATGCGCAGGACATAGGCGGATCGATCGCCCATAGCCAGATGTTGGCTGAAACGGGCATTATTTCGGCGGCCGATCAAGAAAAAATCGCTCACGGGCTGAACACGATCTTGAAAGAGATCGAGGCCGGCAAATTCGAATTCTCGACCAAGCTCGAAGACATCCACATGAATGTCGAGGCCCGCCTTGCCGACCTGATCGGCCAGGCCGCGGGGCGCCTGCACACCGCCCGCTCGCGCAACGACCAGGTGGCGGTCGACCTGAGACTCTGGGTCAAGCAGGAATGCCAGCGCGCAGCCCTGGCGCTGAAGGACCTGATCGCCGCCTTCCTCGAACGCGCCGAGGAGCATGCGGCGACCGTCATGCCCGGCTTCACCCATATGCAGGCGGCGCAGCCGGTGACCTTCGGCCACCATTGCATGGCCTATGTGGAAATGTTCGGCCGCGACCTCTCGCGTGTCCACGACGCCATCGAGCGCATGGATGAAAGCCCGTTGGGCGCGGCGGCCCTTGCCGGCACCAGCTTTTCCATCGACCGCCATATGACCGCGAAAGCGCTGGGTTTCCGCGAACCGACGCGCAATTCGCTGGACAGCGTCTCGGATCGCGATTTCGCCCTCGAATTCCTCAGCCTCGCCGCGATCTGCGCGACGCATCTGTCCAGGCTCGCCGAGGAGATCATCATCTGGTCGACGCCGCAATTCGGCTTCATCCACCTGTCGGATTCCTTCTCCACCGGCTCCTCGATCATGCCGCAGAAAAAGAACCCGGACGCCGCCGAGCTGGTGCGCGGCAAGACCGGTCGCGTCAACGGCCATCTCGTCGGCCTGCTGACCGTGATGAAAGGCATGCCGCTGACCTATGGCAAGGACATGCAGGAAGACAAGGAAGCGGTCTTCGACGCCGCCGAGACGCTCGACCTGATGCTGGCGGCGACCGCCGGCATGGTGCGCGACATGACCGTCAACGCCGCCGCCATGAAGAAGGCCGCCGGCGCCGGGCACGCCACCGCGACCGACCTTGCCGACTGGCTGGTGCGCAATCTGGGCCTGCCCTTCCGCGAGGCGCACCACGTCACCGGCCGTGCCGTGGCGCTCGCCGAGGAGAAGAAGGTCGGGCTGGAAAAGCTCTCGCTGGACGAGCTGCGCTCGATCCATCCGGGCATCACCGACGGCATCTTCTCGGTGCTTGCCGTGCAGAATTCGGTGAAGAGCCGCACCAGCTTCGGCGGCACCGCGCCGTCGGAAGTGCGAAAGCAGATCCGCTACTGGAAAAAGCGGCTCGCCAAGGCTTGATGCATGTCGCCCAGAAGTGTGCAGCGGTTCTGGGACAACGACATGAATCAAAACAATTGCCGGGATGCAAAGCGCTGAAAACTCGGCTAAAAGCGCAGCACGCAATCAGTTTCGAACGGATGGATCGATGACCCGTAGCAGGATTTTGGTGACGCTCGCGCTGCTGGCGGCGGTTGTCACCGTCACGGCCTGCGGCAGGAAGACCGGCCTCGACACGCCCTACGAGGCGGCGGAGCAGGCGCGCAAGGATGCGGAAAAAGCCAAGCAGCCGGTGCCGCCCGAGCCGGAAAAACCGGTCAAGGACAGGAAATTCATCCTCGATCCCCTGCTCTAGAGCCGGTGAGATCGACCCGATCTCATTAGCTTCAACTTTCCGGAACCGAACCTCGTGAACCATTTCGATTACCGCGACGGCGTTCTCCATGCCGAGGACGTCGCCATCCCCGACATCGCAGCCGAGGTCGGCACGCCCTTCTATTGCTATTCGACGGCGACGCTGACCAGGCATTTCCGCGTCTTCAGAGAGGCTTTCGCCGGCCTCGACGCGCTGGTCTGCTACGCCATGAAGGCGAACTCCAACCAGGCCGTGCTGAGAACGCTGGCCCGGCAGGGGGCAGGCGCCGACGTCGTCTCCGAAGGCGAATTGCGCCGCGCTTTGGCCGCCGGCATCCCGGCCAGCAAGATCCTGTTTTCCGGCGTCGGCAAGACCGCGCGCGAGATGGACTTCGCGCTTTCGGCCGGCATTCTTTGCTTCAACGTCGAATCCGAGCCTGAACTCGAGCTTTTGTCGGCGCGCGCCGTGGCGCTCGGCAAGGTGGCGCCCGTCTCGCTGCGCATCAATCCGGACGTCGACGCCAAGACGCACAAGAAGATCTCGACCGGCAAGGCCGAGAACAAGTTCGGCATTCCATGGCAGCGCGCGCGGCAGGTCTATGCCCGTGCCGCGCAACTGCCGGGCATCAAGGTGACCGGCATCGACACCCATATCGGCAGCCAGATCACCGAATTGCAGCCTTTCGACGATGCCTTCGCATTGCTGGTCGAACTGGTCGGGGCTTTGCGCGCCGACGGACATGCGATCGAGCATGTCGACCTCGGCGGCGGTCTCGGCATTCCCTACCGCGTCGACAACAGCCCGCCGCCCCTGCCCGACGCCTATGCCGAGATCGTCAGGAAGCACGTCACAAGGCTTGGCCTCAAGGTGATGTTCGAGCCCGGCCGGCTGATCGTCGGCAATGCCGGCATCCTGGTTTCTGAGGTCATCTATGTGAAGGAAGGCGACGCCAAGAACTTCCTCGTCGTCGACGCCGCCATGAACGACCTGATCCGGCCGACGCTCTATGACGCCTTCCACGACATCAGGCCGGTGGTGCAGCCGCCCGCTTCCACGCCGCGCATGAAGGTCGACATCGTCGGCCCGGTCTGCGAGACGGGCGATTTCATCGGCCTCGACCGCGACCTGCCGAGGCTGAAAGCGGGCGACCTGATCGCCGTTTCCACCGCCGGCGCCTATGGCGCGGTGCAGGCCGGCACCTACAACACCAGGCTTCTGGTGCCCGAGGTGCTGGTCGACGGCGACCGCTTCCATGTCGTGCGTCCGCGCCATACCCATGAGGATCTGATCGGGCTGGATTCGGTTCCCGACTGGCTGAAATAGCCGGCTCCCGCCTGACGCTAAAGCGCGTCGCGCTGAACCGGATTCAGGCGACGCGCTTTAAGTCTTTGTTTTGATGCATGTCGTTGTCCCAGAACCGCTGCGCACTTCTGGGCGACATGCATTTAGATCTTCTCCTGGATCAGCGCCTTGGCCTCGGCGATCCGGCTCTCGTCGCGGCGATAGAATATCCATTGCTTGGTGCGCTTGGTCGAGAGCAGGCCGGCCTGGGTCAGCACGCGCATATGCTCACTGAGCGTCGCCTGGGTAATGCCGAGCTTTTCGGCGATCGACAGCGCGCAGACGCCGTCCTCGACCAGATCGCCATCGGCCTGGCTTGGAAAATGCGCGCGTGGATCCTTGAGCCAATCCAGGATCCGCAGCCTGCGCTCATTGGCGATCGCCTTGAAGATGTCGACCTCTTGCATTTAGCCATTTTGCTAAGTTACTAATTGAAGTCAATCCCGAGGAGCAGGTCATGCTGAACACCAGAACGATCACGCGCGAGCGCATCGCCGCCGTCGAACCGCGCATCCGCCCCTATGTCCGCCACACGCCGGTGATGGGCGTCGACATGGCGGATTTCGGCCGCCCCGCCTTCCCGGTCGATCTCAAGCTCGAATGCCTTCAGCACTCGGGCTCGTTCAAGGCGCGCGGCGCCTTCACCAATCTGCTCGAGCGCCAGGTGCCCGAAGCCGGCGTGGTCGCCGCGTCCGGCGGCAATCATGGTGCCGCCGTTGCCTACGCCGCCATGAAGCTCGGCCACAAGGCGAACATCTTCGTGCCCGAGGTCAGCCCGCCGGCAAAACTCGCGCGCATTCGCGGCTACGGCGCCGAGCTGGTGGTCGGCGGCGCGCGCTACGCCGAGGCGCTGGCCGCCAGCGAGGACTTTGCCGAAAAGACCGGCGCCCTGCAGGTCCACGCCTTCAACCAGGAGGAAACGCTGCTCGGCCAGGGCACGCTCGGCCTGGAGATCGAGGCTGACCTGCCCGAAATCGACACGCTGCTGGTCGCCGTCGGCGGCGGCGGCCTGATCGGCGGCATCGCCGCCTGGTTCTCGGGATGTATCCGAATCATTGCCATCGAGCCCGAGGGAGCGCCGACGCTTTACCGCGCTCTGGAGGCCGGAGAGCCGGTCGATGCGCCCGCCGAGGGCATTGCCGCCGATTCGCTGGCGCCGAAGCGTGTCGGCGAAATGATGTTCCCGATCGCCGAGGCCTTCGTGGAGCGCTCGATCCTGGTCAGCGACGACGACATCGTCGCGGCGCAGAAGGCGCTGTGGGATCGCGTGCGAATCATCGCCGAGCCGGGTGGCGCCGCGGCCTTCGCCGCCATGCTTTCCGGACGCTATGTGCCCGCGGAAGGCGAGCGCGTGGCAGTCCTGGTCTGCGGTTCCAACACGAATCCGGCCAATTTCTGATCATAACCCGGCCAAACCGCTTCACGTTTTTGGAACCCGCCTCGCCTTTGCCGTGTTTGCTGGTATCCTTCTGGTGATGACGTCCGGGCTATTGTGCCCGGGCAGGAAGGGCCGATGACCGAACGACCCATTTCCAGCGGCGAACGCGGCCTGGCGGGGCGCCTGGCGCTCAGCCGGTTGGCGACGCGGGCCTCGATAATCTTCGAGCGCGCCTGGCCGCTCGTGCTGCCGCTGCTGGTCGTCGCCAGCCTGTTCCTCAGCTTTTCGTGGTTCGGCCTCTTCCCGCGTCTGCCGGACGCGGTGCGCATCGGCCTTCTCGTCCTGTTCGCGCTGGCGGCGGTCGCGGCGCTCTATCCGCTGCGCTTCTTCCGCATGCCGTCAGCCGCCGAGATCGACCGGCGCATCGAGGCGGCGAACCAATTGCTGCACAGCCCGGTGCAAGTGCAGACCGATCGGCCGAGCGGCGCCGACAGCATCTTCTCGCAGGCGCTGTGGCGCGAGCACCAGAAGCGCATGGCCGAGCGGCTTTCGAGCCTCGGCGCCGACCGCCCGCGCACCGGCGTGCCGGATTATGACCGCTGGGGCCTGCGCGCCGTGGCCGGGCTGCTGCTCGTCACCGCTCTTGCCTTCTCCTTCGGACCCTTTGGCGGCAGGCTCAGCGACGCTTTTGTCGCCCGCGCCGCGCATGACGCCGTGCCGCCTCGCATCGACGCCTGGGTGACGCCGCCCGCCTATACCGGCAAGGCGCCGCTGTTCCTGACCGCCGATGCCAACCAGGCCGTCCAGACCTTCTCCGTTCCGCAAGGCAGCGACGTTTCGCTGCGCGTTACCGGCGGCTCGGGCGAGGAAACACTGAACTATGCCGATCAAGGCGGCAATGACCGCGCCATCGAGCCAGCGGCGCCCCCCGTGGCCAAGGGGACCGCGCCAGCCGCCGCCAGCCAGACGGCGCCAAAGGTGCGCCAGTTCTCCGGCAAGCTGAACACCAATGGCACGCTGACGCTGAAATCCGGTGACAGCGATCTCGGCCACTGGGCCTTCGCCGTTATTCCCGACAAGCCGCCGACGATCCGCTTCGTCGGCGAGCCGAAGCGCGCGGTCAACGGCGCCATCGAGCTGAACTACGAGATCGCCGACGACTACGGCGCGGCCTCCGCCAAGGCCGTCTTCGAGCCGTCGGATCCGCCGGCGGCCAACGCGCATCCGCTCTACGGCCCGCCCGACATGCCGCTGGCGCTGCCGCGCCGTGGCGGCAAGGCGAACGCTGCCAAGACGACCAAGGACCTGACCGAGCATGTCTGGGCCGGCACCAACGTCAAGCTGACGTTGAGCGTCACCGACGATGCCGGCCACACAGCGATCAGCGAAACCAAGACGCTTGTCATGCCCGAGCGGCCCTTCGCCAATCCGCTGGCGCGCGCGGTGATCGAACAGCGCCGGCTGCTGGCGCTCGACACCAATGCCAAGCCTCGCGTTCTCGACCTGGTGGACGCGATCACGCTGCGCCCCGAGGACACGTTCGACAACATGTCGAACTATCTCGCCATCATGAGCGCGGAAAGCAGGCTGAAGCTCTCCGAGAGCGACGACCAGCTGCGCAACGTCGTCGCCTATCTCTGGGAAATCGCGCTCGGCATCGAGGAAGGCAATCTGTCGGCCGCCGAGCGGCGGCTGCGCCAGGCGCAGCAGGCGTTGCAGGACGCCATCAAGAACGGCGCCAGCGATCAGGAGATCGAAAAGGCGATGAAGGAACTGCGCGAGGCGATGAACCAGTTCCTGCAGGAATTTGCCCAGCGCGCGCAGCAGAACCCGAACGCGCCGCAGATGCAGCAGAACGGCCGCGAGCTGCGCCAGAGCGATATCGACCGCATGATGGATCAGATCGAGAATCTGGCCAAATCGGGCGATCGCGACAAGGCCCAGCAGCTTCTCTCCGAGCTGCAGGACATGATGAACAACCTGCAGGCAGGCCGTCAGCAGCAGGGCGGCGAGCAGGACAGCGAGCTGCGCCAGCAGATGGACAAGCTCGGTGATATCATGCGCCGCCAGCAGGAAATGATGAACGACACCTTCCGGCTGGACCAGATGCAGCGTGGCTCACGCGACAATGGCGAACAACAGTTCGGCGAGGACGGCGAGCAGCAGCAGGGTCAGGACGAGCAGCGGCCAGGCCCCGGCCAGGATCGCGATCCGCTCGGACGGCCGAAAATGTCGCCGAAGGACCTGGCCGATGCGCTGAAGCAGCTGCAGGAAGGCCAGGGCCAGTTGCAGAGCGAGCTCGACCAGCTGAAGAAGGGGCTCGAGGGCATGGGCATGGAGCCCAATGAGGGCTTCGGCGAGGCCGGCAAGTCGATGGGCAATGCCGAAAAATCGCTTGGCCAGGGTGATGGCGACCAGGCCGTCGGTCACCAGGGCCGCGCGCTGGAAGCGCTGCGCCGCGGCGCCAAGGACATGATGAAGCAGATGCAGGCCATGCAGGGCGATCAGGGCGGCAGCGAGCAGGGCGGCCGCCAGCAGGACGCCGACCGGGATCCGCTGGGGCGGCCGCGCGCCACCAACGGCCCCGATGACGGCACCTCGGTCAAGGTTCCCGACGAGATCGACGTTCAGCGCGCGCGCCAGATCCTCGACGCGATCCGCAAGCGGCTCGGCAACGCGCTCAGCCCCGACATCGAGCGCAGCTACCTCGAACGGCTGCTGGAACTGAAGTAAGCTCGCCTACACCATCCCGGATTGCCGCCGCCCATGCCCAAGCTTGGAATCGTCACCCCGATCCTGCGCATGTTCGACATCGCCAAGGCGCGCGAATTCTACCTTGATTTCCTTGGCTTCGAGGTGCGGTTCGAACATCGCTTCGACGACAATGCGCCGCTCTACATGGGCATCGCCCGCGACGGCTGCGAACTGCATTTGAGCGAGCATCACGGCGACGGCTCGCCGGGTGCCCATATTCGCGTCGAGGCCGCCGATATCGCGGCGCTTCATCGCGAGTTGACGGCGAAGAAATACCGCTATGCCGGGCCGGGATTGGAAGAGACGCCCTGGCGGACATGGGAAGTCACAGTCGGCGACCCGTTCGGCAATCGGCTCACTTTCCACGAGGACATGCCAGAGCGATAGACCGGGCCGAGGCGAAGCGGCTCTGAGTTTTCGCGAAACGGCGCTCCAAACCAGACGCAGTTCCAGAATTCAAAGACCGGCGGCGACCGGTGCCTGCCGGGTCAGCATGAAGGCCTCGCGGATCGCGTTTTCCATGCCGTCGATCGCTTCGCCGGTCGCCAGCGGATTGCGATGCAGGACGACGTTGGAGGAATCGATGTCGCCGAAACCGTCGGCGACCGTCAGTTCGCGGCAATCTTCCGGGATGTTGCTGCGCGAGATCGGCGCGATCGCCAGGCCGGAAGTGACCGCGAGCGTCAGGCCGCCATTGGTGTCGCTGGTATAGGCGACGCGGTAGTCGAGGCCGCGCTGCTGCAGCGATTTGATGGCGAAGTCGCGGCACCAGCCGTTGCGGCTGTAAAGCGCGATCGGTATCGGCCGCTCCTCATGCATATATTGCAGCGTCGAGGTCACCCACACGGTCGGGTCGTGCATCAGCACCTCGCCGCCGGAAGAGCCCTCCCATTCGAACACCACCGCGAGATCGAGCTCGCCGGCCGCGAGCGCCCTCACCTGCGAATCCGAATGCGCGTAACGCACGGTGACCTCGACGCGCGGATGCCGCTTGGCGAATTCGCCCAGCGCCCGCGACAGGATCGAACGGCCATATTCGGCCGGGATGCCGATGCGCACCAGCCCGCCGAGCGGCGGCGCCACCAGCGAGGCCGCCGTCTCGTCGAGCAGCGAGACGATCCGCCGCGCGTTCGAGATCAATTCGCTGCCGCGACGGGTCAGCGCCACGCCGCGCGAGCCACGCTCGAACAGATCGTCGCCGACCATGTCCTCCAGCTTCTTCATCTGCATCGACACTGCCGACTGCGTACGCCCGGCTTTCTCCGCCGCGCGGGTGAAATTGCCGGTCTCGGCCACCGCCACGAAGGTGCGCAGGAGGTCGCTGTCGAGGACTGATCGCATCGGAGGTCGCCATAAGAAAATTTGATTGCTGGCATCATTCCAATTCGTTTGCAAGATGTCAAACGGAGCAGGATAGTTGCCATACCCATTGGATATGCGGCCGCGAAATCGGCCGCGGACCAATCGTAGAGTCCTCACTCGTGCCCGCTGCCGGAAAAACGGTAGCGGGTTCTTTTTGATGAGCAATTCCAGGAAAAGTGCTTGCGGTTTTCCGTCCGGAATTGCGTGAAATGAAATATCATTGCGGCTCGCGGGGGGCCGATACTGATGCAGAACCGGATGGTGCTAGGCATTCTGAGCCTCTGCCTCGGCGTGCTGGTCTTTTCGCTGCAGGATCCGCTGGTGAAGGCGGTATCCGGCGGCTATCCGGTGACCGAGGTGATGGCGATCCGCGCCATCGTCGCGCTGCCGATCCTGATCGTGCTGGTCCAGGCCGATGTCGGCCTGAAGGCGGTGCTGTCGAAGCGGGCAGGCATGCTGACGCTGCGCGCCTTCATCCAGTTCTCGTCCTACACGGTCTATTATCTGGCGATCGCCGCCCTGCCGCTGGCCGACGCGGTGGCGCTCTATTTCATGGCACCGCTGTTCATCATGGCGATGGCCGGCCCCTATCTCGGCGAGCGCGTCTCGTGGAAGACGCTGGCGACGGTGTTGATCGGTCTGGTCGGCGTCCTGGTGATGGTGCGTCCCGGCGCCGGCGTGTTCGACTGGGCGGCGCTGCTGTCGCTGGGCTCGGCCTTCCTCTACGGCTTTTCGCAGTTGATGGCGCGCCGCATCGGCGACACCGAATCATCGACGGTGATGGCCTTCTACCAGAACGGCGCCTATCTCAGCGGCGCAATTGCCGTCGCGACCGTCTTCCATCTTGCCGGCATCACCCATGCGGCGCATCCGAGCGTCGAATTCCTGGTGCGGCCATGGGTATGGCCGACGATGCCGGATTTCCTGAAAATGGCCGCCTGCGGCCTCGTCGCGTCCGCCGGCATGATCCTGCTGTCGCAGGCCTATCGCATGGCGCCGGCCAACCGCGTCGCCACGTTCGAATACACCGGCATCCTGTGGTCGCCGCTGTGGGGATTCCTGTTCTTCGCCGAAGTGCCGCGTGAAACGACCGTGCTGGGCGCGGCGCTGATCATCGGCGCCGGCCTGCTTGCGCTCAGCGGCGGGCGTCGGCGACGTGCCGCGCCGGCGGCCGGCGCGGTCTCAAGCGAAGCAGCTTAATGCCTTGCCGACGCGGGCGCGGATCTCGGCGAGCGTGAATGGCTTCTGCACGACGTCGAGGATGATGCCGTTTAGCCCCTCGGCACGCTCGCGCTGGTCGGCATAGCCGGTCATCAGCATGATTCTCATCGTCGGAAACTGTCCCGCGGCGGCCGTCGCCATCTGGATGCCGTCCATTTCCGGCATGCGGATGTCGGACACCACCAGGTCGTAGCCGCCACCGGCCTGCCGGATCAGGTCCAGCCCCTGCGCGCCGTCGGTAGCGATGGTGACAGTATGGCCGTCGCGCTCCAGCGCGCGAGCGGCGAGGGTGCGGACGGACTCATCGTCCTCGACGATCAGAAGCTTTGCCATGCCGAGATAGATGCCGCCGAAACATTGATGTTTTCTGAAAATTCTAACGATCGGCAGCTTTTCGGGATGACTTCGACGCCTTCTCAGGCGTCGCCCTTCACCACTCCGACGAACGGCAGCTCGCGGAACGCATGGGCGACATCCATGCCATAGCCGACGACGAAATAGTCCGGGCAGTCGAAGCCGACATAATCGGCGTTGAGCGAGGTCTGGCGGCGCATCCGCTTGTCGAGCAGCACCGCGATGGCGCAGCTCTTCGCGCCGCGCGAAAGCATCAGGTCCCGGGTGTAGGAAAGCGTCTTGCCGGATTCCAGTATGTCGTCGATCAACAGCACGTCGCGGCCGGCGACCTCGTTGTCGATGTCGCGCAGCACCCTGACCTCGCCGCTCGTGGTGCCGGCGCCGTAGCTGGAGATGAAGATGAACTCGACTTCCGGCGACAGGCCGACATCATGCATGGCGCGGATGAGGTCGGCGGCGAAGACGAAAGAGCCCTTCAGGATCGAGATCACCAGCAGGTCGTGATAGTCGCGCCCGGCGATTTCCTTGGCCAGCTCGAGATTGCGGCGCGCGATCGCCGACGCCGAAAACAAGACCTCGATGTCCTTGCCGCGTACAACTGGCATAATTTTTCCTTCAAAAAAACGACAGTGGTGTTGATAGACGGGTTGAGGTTCAGGTCAGGCCGAGCCGAAAATAGTGGCTGCCGAGAACCGGAGCGGAGCGTACGTTTCAGCACGTGAGCACCGGAAGCGCAGGAAGCCGCTATTTGCAGGCCGGCCTCACCTGAATATCGACCCGTCTAGCCGGCGAAGATGACTGCGACGGTCCTTACGCCGTCTTTAGGCACATCGAGGCGGCTCGAAAAGCCGAATCTTTCGCCGGGTCCCAGGGAACGGCTCGATGTCCCCAGCCTGTAGCGGATAATGTTGGCGTTGTTGTCGGTGACGCGGATTTCCAACGGCGGCAGCGCCTCCGACCTCAACCCGTCATTGGCGGCCTCGCCATCGACGAACAGCACCGGCTTCAAGCCCGACACATCGATGCGCGACGTCACGCCGGAAATGGTGAGCGCGCTTGCCGGCGCGGCGGTCGCCCAGAAAGGGCTCTGCCGGACCAGCGCGTGACCGCCCGACACCCAGAAGGAGACCAGCGCTATGCCGACGCCGGCGATCCAGAACATCGGGCCGCCGCGCGAGGACCGCGACGGCGCGGCCTCGGGTTTGCGCAGCATGCCCATGCCTTCGATCGATGGCGTCGGAGGAATCTGCGGCGGTGGCGCCGCCGGCGCAGCGGCAAAACGCGGCAGCACCACATATTCGGCATCGACGATGTCGACCGCATCGAAAATGCCGCGCTCCGGCGCGGCATTTGTTGCCGGACCGGTCATGATTTCACCGGAAACAGGGCGCGCGGTTCTCTCGTCAGCCATTACGGCACCAATGCAGTCTTCGTTTCTTTTGCGTAAACGGAATTGGTTAACGCTTCCCCACCGGAATGGCTCTGATGCACGCTGAACGTTGCAAAATTAACCGCCGGTTAACCATGCCGGCCGATGGTCTGTTAGAGCAATTCCTGGAAAAGTGTGAAACGGTTTTCCGTCCGGAATTGCGTGAAAGCGCAGAGATAGAGCGGTTCGCCGTTTCCGTGAAACGGTGGAACGCTCTAGAGTTAGATTGTGGCGCGTCGCCGCCGAAAGTTTCAGGTCGCCGAACGTGATCCGCTTCGAAAATGTCGGCCTTCGCTATGGCATGGGTCCGGAAATCCTCCGCGACATCTCCCTGCACATTCCGGAGCGCTCCTTTCAGTTCCTGAGCGGCCCCTCGGGCGCCGGCAAGACGACCTTGCTACGCCTGTTGTTCATGTCGCTGAAGCCGACGCGCGGCCTGATCACCATTTTCGGCAAGGACCGCTCGCGCATCTCGCGCAGCGAATTGCCGCTTATGCGCCGCCGCATCGGCGTGGTGTTCCAGGATTTCCGCCTGCTCGACCACATGACCACCTATGAGAATGTCGCGCTCCCGTTGCGCGTGCGCGGGCGCGAGGAAGCGAGCTACCGCACCGACGTCACCGAGCTTCTGAAATGGGTTGGCCTTGGCGACCGCATGCATGTGCTGCCGCCGGTGCTTTCGGGCGGCGAAAAGCAGCGCGCCGCGATCGCCCGCGCGCTGATCGAACAGCCGGAAATCCTTTTGGCCGACGAGCCCACCGGCAATGTCGACCCGCCGCTGGCGCGCCGGCTGCTCAGGTTGTTCATCGAGCTCAACCGGCTGGGCACAGCCGTGGTGATCGCCACCCACGACCTTGGCCTCATGGAACAGGTCGATGCACGCCGCATGATTCTGGCCGGCGGGAGGCTGGACGTCTATGACTGACTTTCCCGCCGACCACCTGCACGATGAAACCGACGCCGAGGCGCCGGTGACGGTCCGGCGTGTCCAGCGCAAGACAGCGCCGATCGTGCCGGCGCAGAACATCGCCGGACGGGCGCTGGTGCTGGTCATCGCAATCATGACCTTCCTGTCCTGCCTCACCTTCGGCGCGGTAACGCTGGTGCGCGATACCGCATCCGTCTGGGAGAACCAGATCTCGCGTGAGGCGACGATCCAGATCAAGCCGGCCGACGGCCTCGACATGGAGTCGGCGCTTGCGCAGGCCTCGCAAATCGCCAGCGAGTTCCCCGGCGTGAAGGGCACCAAGATCATCGACCGCGACGCGACCGCGCGCCTTCTGGAGCCATGGCTGGGCAGCGGCCTCAACATCGACGAGTTGCCGGTGCCGCGCCTCATCATCGTCACCATCGACGAGGCCAGCCCGCCGGACTTTGCCGCCATGCGCGCCGCCATCACCCCGAAGATCCCGACCGCTTCGCTCGATGATCATCGCACCTGGGTCGACCGTCTGGTCGCCATGGCGCACACGACGGTGACGATCGGCATCGCCGTGCTGGTGCTGATGCTGTCGGCAACCGTGCTGACGGTGGTGTTCGCCACGCGAGGCGCCATGGCCGGCAACGGCCACATCATCGAGGTCCTGCATTTCGTCGGCGCCGAGGCGCGCTTCATTGCGCGCGAATTCCGCTGGCATTTCCTGGTCACCGGCATGAAGGGCGCGGTCGCCGGCGGTGCGCTCGCGATCGCCGTCTTCATCGTCTTTTCCTGGTGGTCGTCGCGCAACATGGCCACGCCCCAGGCCGACCAGGCGACCGCTTTGTTCGGCAATTTCGCCATCGGTTCCGCGGGCTATCTCGGCGTCGGCCTGATGGTGCTGGTCATCGGTGCGCTGACCGCGGCGACCTCGCACGCGACCGTCGTCGCCTATCTCAGCGACATCGACGTTCGCCAACCGGACGCGGGCTGACCCATGAGCTCAAACCGAAGGTCCGGCGCAAGCGTTATATACAAACAAGACAACGATCACACATGGGACACTTGCCGTAACGCAATGTGCGCGCCTTACCTATCAAAGGCCGCATTTCGGAGTTAACCATGGGATGTTTTCAGGATTAACCTGGGGATGATGGAAGCGCAGGATTCGATCGGGACGACTGGACGGATGCTGGCGGTGCGTGCGCACGCTGCTGCCGCCACGCCCGGCCGTTTGCGGCTTGCCATGCGCGTCTGCGGTTTCATCGTTCTCGCCGCGCTGGTGCTTTTTGCCGGCGGCTTCGGCTGGTTCGCCGACAAGGTCAGCCACATGACCACCCCGCTCAATCCGGCCAGGGCCGACGCCATCATCGTGCTCACCGGCGGGCAGTCGCGGCTCGACGCGGCGATGGACCTGCTGGCCTCCGGCAAGGGCGATCGGCTGCTGATCAGTGGCGTGCATCCGTCGGCCACAAGGCGCCAGTTGCAGGCGGCGATGGGCGGCGACAAGCAGCTCTTCTCCTGCTGCGTCGATATCGACCGCGCCGCGCTCGACACCATCGGCAATGCCGAGGAAAGCGCCAAATGGGTGGAAAACCACGCCTATGGCAGCATCATCATCGTCACCAACAACTATCACATGCCGCGCAGCCTGCTCGAGATGGGCCGGCTGCTGCATGGCGCGCGCCTCGAGCCCTATCCGGTGGTCAACACCAATCTCGGCAATGGCGGCTGGCTGACGAAGCCGGAGGCCCTGCGCGTGTTGCTCACCGAATACAGCAAATACGTGCTGTCGCTGGCGCGCGGCTTCCTGCCGGTCCGCGCGACGCCCGAGGGCGTCACGCTGGCGGAAGCCTCGACCGTGGTGAAGAACTGAAGCCCAGAGCGTTACGCCGTTTCACGGAAACGGCGTAACGCTCTATCTCTTTGTTTTTACGCAATTCCGGACGGAAAACCGCTCACACTTTTCCTGGAATTGCTCCAGCCGCCGTACTATCGCGCAAATGGGCAATCTCCTGCTCCAGGCCGGCGATGCGCCGGTCGCGCTCGGCGAGCGCCGCGGCGACATCCGCCGCCTCGAAACGCTGCGGAATGTGCTGCGGACAATTGGCATCCCAGGCCGTGACCGTGAACAGGATCGCCTGCTCCGGCCGCGCTTTGTAGTCCGCCGGCATCAGCCGCGCCATCAGCTCCGCACCACCCTCGACGACACGCGCCCTGCCCCAGACCTTGATGCGCTGCCTGAGCATGTAGTCGATCAGGAACAGGAAGGCCTGGTCGTTGTCCTCGAGATTGCCCTGGGTGATGAACTGCCGGTTCCCGGAAAAATCCGCGAAGCCGATCACGTGCTCGTCCAGCACCTTGAGAAAGCCTGCCGGCCCACCGCGATGCTGGATGTAAGGCTGGCCTTCAGCGTTCGCCGTCGCCAGGAACACGCTGGTCTGCACTTCGATGAAGGCCGAAAGGTCCGGCGTGATCGTTGCCCGCCAGCCGCCGCGCTGCTCGACGCGCGCATAGGACTCGCGCGATCCCTTGCGGGACTGGATGGCCTTGACGGTCGGCGTGAAGGCGACGTCGCTGGTGAATTCGTTCATGCCGGCGCTCCTAGAGCATGATGCCGAAAAGCGTGAAGCGGTTTTCGGACGACACCATGCTCTATCTCTTTGATTTGGAGACGGATTCAGATTTCAGGTCGATTCGACCTGAAATCATCCGGCTCTAGACAGGATGGCACGTCCTTTAGCCTCTTCCGAAAATCGGATGTAGAGAGCATATTCGCAACCTATCTTTCCAGATTTCGGAAGAATAATGGACCGCCTCGACGCCATGTCCCTGTTCGTCGCCACGGTGGAGGCCGGCAGCCTATCCGCCGCGGCGCGCCGCGCCGGCGTGCCGCTGGCGACCGTCAGCAGAAAGCTTTCCGAACTGGAGAAGCACTTGACGACGCGTCTGCTCAACCGCTCGACGCGGCGGCTGACGCTGACCGATGCAGGCCAGTCCTACTTCGCCGCCTGTCGCCGTATCCTCGACGAGGTGAGCGAGGCCGAGCGCACCGCGGCCGGTGAATATTCGAGCCCGACCGGCGAGCTGGTCATCGCTGCGCCGGTCGTCTTCGGCCGCCTGCATGTGCTGCCGGTGATCACCGGGTTCCTCGCCGTCTATCCGCAAGTGGATGTCCGCCTGACCCTGTCGGACCGGATCACCCAACTGGTCGAGGAGCATATCGATCTGGCGGTGCGCATCAGCGAACTGCCGGATTCGGCCATGGTCGCGATCCGCGTCAGCTCGATCCGCCGCATCGTCTGCGCAAGCCCCGCCTACCTCGCCTTGCATGGCACGCCGGAGAAACCGCCGGAGCTCGCGGGCCACAACTGCGTCACCTTCGAAGGCCTTGCCGCTCCGGCGACATGGAGTTTCGGAACGGGCAAGACAGAAACCACGGTCCCGGTCCGCTCGCGCCTGCAGGTCAATACCGCCGAGGCGGCGATCGATGCAGCGATTGCCGGGCTTGGCCTGACGAAAGTGCTCTCCTACCAGGCGGATGCCGCGGTGCGCTCCGGCGCGCTGCGGGTGGTGCTGGAGCCGTTCGAGCCGCCACCCTGGCCGGTGAGCCTCGTCCATGCCGGCCAAGGTAGGCTGCCGGTGAAGCTGCGCGCCTTCCTCGATTTCGCCGCGCCGCGCCTTAAGGAGCGGCTGGCGCGGTCATTGTAAGCAATTCCAGGAAAAGTGCATCGCGGTCAGGTTCGGCGACTTCGCCGTAACCCTCCGTCCGGAATTCCGCCAAACAAGAGTGGCCGGCATTCGACCACCGTGCCGTTTCCTTTTTGCCGCCGCTTGGTGTAACCAACGCACACTTCCTCACGGGCCCCTTGCATGCTCATCATCCGCTCGCTGGCGTTCAACATCGTCTTCTATCTCAGCCTGATCGTCCAGATGATCTTCTGGACGCCTTTCTACTTCCTCGCGCCGCGCCACCGCGCCTGGTTCGTGCCAAAATTCTGGTCGCGCACCTCGATGTGGCTCTATGACAAGATCGCCGCGACCAAGAGCGAGATCACCGGCGTCGAGAACCTGCCCGAGGGGTCCTTCATCCTGGCGCCGAAGCACCAGTCCTTCTGGGACGCGATCGCCTTCTTCCCCTATCTCGACGACGCGCTCTATATCCTGAAGCGCGAGCTGACCTGGATCCCCTTCTTCGGCTGGTACATCATGAAGATGCGCATGATCCCGGTCGACCGCGGCAGCCGCTCGAAGGCGCTGAAGGCAGTCGTCACCGCGACCAGGCAGGAGATGGACCGCAACCCGCGCCAGCTCATCATCTATCCCGAAGGCACGCGCCGCCCGCCGGGCGCCGAGCCGTCCTACAAATACGGCATCGTCGAGATCTATTCGCAACTGGGCGTGCCAGTGGTGCCGGTCGCCCATGTCGCCGGCCTCTACTGGCCGCGCCGCAAGTTCCTGCGCTATCCCGGCACCATCAAGGCCCGCTTCCTGCCCGCGATCCCGCCCGGTCTCGGCAAGGACGAATTCATGCAGCGGCTGATCGGCGAGACCGAGGCCGCCTGCGACCAGATGCTCGTCGAGGCGGCGCAGACGCCGAACCCGCCGCCCATGCCGCCGACGGCGCTGAAGCGGCTTGCGGAACTTGGCGTAACCGCGAAGGCCTGACTAACGCAGCGCTGCCAGCAGGGTCGTCAGCACCAGCGTCGCGGCAAACACCAGGTTGATGACCCGCGACGCCAGCGGATGACGCAGGAAGCGCGCAAAGGCGGTTCCAGCGAGCAGCCACGCCGCATGGATGACAACAATCATCCCTGTAAGCACCAGCAGTTTGGCGGAACCACCCAACGCATCGGCTTGCGACGAAGCGCCGGCAAAGACGGCGGCGATCGCCACATAAGCCTTCGGATTGGCGACGGCGAGCGCGAAGCCACCGGCAAAGGTCGGACGTGCCGCTTGCCTTCTGCTTTCGACCAGCGGCGGCGCCGTCGCAATCTTGAAAGCGAGATAAAGGATGTAGACGGCCGAGAGGATGGTCAGAACCTTGGCCAGCCCAGGCATCGAAGCAAGCATGCCGACGATGCCGGCCGCCACGACCAACAGCACGGCGATCGTTCCAAGCACGAGCCCTGACGCGTAGCCCAGCGAGGAACGCAGGCCGAACGCCGCTCCGACGGCTGTGACACTGATGGTCGATGGCCCTGGGCTGCCCATGACGACAGTTGCTGCCACGATCAGCGCCAGCAATTGCTGCCAGGGCTGCGTCTCAGCCAGAACGCCACCGGCCATGCCGAACTCTCCTGACGCGATGCGACAGGATTTACGAAAGATCGGTCATGGCCGTCTTGGACGATCGTGCACAACGCCCACGGCGTTAAGGCGCGTTGAGATTCGGGGCAGGCCGAGTCGGAGTCGAAGACGGGCGCGAAGCGACCAAACTGGGTGGCTTCCGAGAACCCGAGCGGAGCGTACTTAAGTACGTGAGCACCGGAAGCGCAGGAAGCCGGCATTTGCAGACCGGCCTCAACCGAAGATCAACACGCCTTAGGAACTGGCGCGGTCGAGCGCCCCGATGTCATCCGCCGAAAGCTTGAGCGACGCGGCGCGGATCAGGCTGTCCATCTGGGCTGGCGTCGTGGCGCTGGCGATCGGCGCCGTGACGCCCGGCCGCGCGATGATCCAGGCCAGCGCCACTTCCGCCTGCTTGGCCGAATGGCGCTCGGCGAGCCCATCGAGCGCGGAGAGGATGCGCATGCCGCGCTCGTTGAGATACTCGGCCACGTCCTCGCCGCGCGCGCTTTGCCCGAGATCGCCTTTGCCGCGGTATTTGCCGCTCAAAAATCCCTTGGCCAGGCTGAAATAGGTGATGACGCCGATATCCTCGGCCTTGCAGAGGTCGAGCAGCGGTCCGTCGAGCGACGAGCGGTCGTACAGATTGTATTCGGGTTGCAGCACCTCGTAACGCGGCAGGCTGCGCAGGCTGGCGACGTCGAGTGCCGCGCGCAACTGCCCGGCATCGAGATTGGAGCAGCCGGCATAGCGGATCTTGCCCTTTTCAAGCAGCCGCTGATAGGCGCCGAGCGTCTCCTCGTAAGGCGTGGCCGGATCCGGCCAGTGCGACAGATAGAGGTCGATGACATCGACCTGCAGCCGCTTCAGCGACGCGTCGACCGCCTTTTCGATATAGGCGGCGGAGAGGTCCTTCTTGCCTTGGCCCATGTCGGAGCCGACCTTGGTGATGACGACCACCTTGTCGCGGTTGCCGCGGCTTTTCATCCAATTGCCGATGATGGTTTCCGATTCGCCGCCCTTGTTGCCGGGAACCCAGCGCGAATAGGCGTCGGCCGTATCGATGGCGTTCAGGCCTGCCCCGACGAACCGGTCGAGCAGGTCGAAGGAGGTCTTCTCGTCGGCGGTCCAGCCGAAGACGTTTCCGCCCAGGACCAGCGGCGCGATGGAAAGGTCGGTGCGACCGAGACGGCGTTTCTGCAAGACTGATCTCCGTGGTGCTGGAACGGGCCTGATGCCCAGGGATGGGAGTTGCCGCTAAGCTAGGTCGTGCCCGGCCGAGGTCAAAGGCATGGTTTTGCTTTTTGATCGGACCAGAGCAATTCCAGCAAAAGTCCGTAGCGGTTTTGCGTCCGGAATTGCGCTAGGACAAGGAGCATTGCAGGCGATCTTTTTCGCCGGAAATGCACTTCACGAAGGCGCTACCCGACGGCCCACCTCCTCCAGCCAGTGATCGCGGATGCCGAGCGCCTCGAGGTGATCGAGCGTGCTCAAGACATAGTCCTCGTTCCGGCCTGACTGGCCGACGGCGCCGCGAACGACCTCTGCGGCGTGATCGGCATCGAGCCCGCCGGCATACTGCTCATGCTGCCGGTCGACGGTGTAGGCGACCGCCTCGACCGAACCGCCGCCATCCAGCCGGACATCGAGCATGCGTTCGAGATAGACGCTGGTCACCAGCTCGCGTTCGCGCAGGTAGGAAAGCACCTCGTCGCGCAAATTGCCCGGAACGCGGTAGGCGAGGCCGATGCAGGAACCGCCCCGGTCGAGGCCGAGCACCAGGCCCGGCCGCGCGCGCGTGCCGCGATGCACGAAGGAATAGACGCAAAGCGAGCGGCGATAGCCGTAAAGCCGGGCCCGACATGTCTCGACATGGGCAAATCCAGGCCGCCAGATCAGCGACCCATAGCCAAAAACCCAAAAATCGCCCATATCGCCAAGCCTGATCGCATTCGAGTGAACGACACCGCACCGCCGAGGTGCTTCTTCTGTCGCCCGCTTGTTTGCGTGAGAGTGAATGCCCGCTCGCCAAGATGAGGGGTTAACGAGAGCCGCAGTATGACGTCAAGTGACGAGCGATCGCCCAAACTTCGCCGCCGGCTGTTCTGGCTTGCCGCATTCCTCATCGTGCTGTTCGCCATTTACAGCGGCGGCTGGTTCTATCTCGCCGACAGGCTGAAGACCGAGGCCGACCAGGCGGTCGCAAGACTGGGCGGCAAGGGCATCGCCGCCGGCTGCGCCAACCTCGCCGTCAGCGGCTACCCGATGAGCTTCACGGTCTCCTGCGACAACATCGCCTATGAGGACGACGCCCGCAAGGTCGCCGCCTCCACCGGAAGCTTCAACGCCGTCGCCGGGATCACCGGGCCCTTGTCGCCGGTCGCCGATCTGCGCGGGCCGCTGCGGACGATGGCGCCCGGCATGCCGCCGCTCTGGATCGACTGGGACCAGCTGCAGGCCAATGTCAAAGTGTGGTGGCCGCTGCCGCGCAGTGTCTCGCTGCGGGCTGAAGGCCTGAACGGTCAGACCGATCCGCAGGACGACACGGACCCGATGCAATTGTTCAGCGCCGGCAAGGCCGCCGGCCAATTGCAGCCAATCGGACAGGACATCAACTATGTCGGCAGCTTCGGCGATCTGGAGATCAATGCGGATGCTATCGACGGACGCGTGCTGCCGGCGCTGGACGGCAGTGGCGACGTCACGCTGAAGGACGGGGTGGCGCTGATCGCCGCGCCGCCGAAAAGCCTGCGCGGCCAGTCGATCGACATCGCCAGGCTCGACCTGTCATCCGGCACGGCGCGGATCACCGTGTCCGGACCGGTCTCCGTCGACACGGAAGGCCTGATCGACGCAAGCCTGACGATCAAGCTCAAGGACCCCAAGGCGGTGGCGACCATCCTTGGCGGCGCCATGCCGGAGCACAAAAGCGAAATCGAGCAGGGCTTTGCCGCCATTGCCATGCTTGGCAAGGAGCCGTCCTTGCCGCTCAAGATCGTCAAGGGCAAGGCCTCGCTGGGCTTCATCCCGCTCGGCAAGATCAAGCCGCTCGAGTAACTTGGCGATGACGGGCCCTGTAAGACTGCTCAGCGTCGGCGCCTTCACCCTCGACACGATCCTTCGCGTCGAGACGCTGCCTGCGCATCAAGGCAAGTTCATCGCCAGCGACGGCGTCCAGATCGCCTCCGGCATGGCGACGAGCGCCGCCTGCGCCGCGCGGCGCCTCGGCGCCGACGTCTCGCTATGGGCGAGCGCGGGCGACGATCCGGTCGGCGACCAGCTGATTGCCGACATCGAGGCCGAAGGCATCGACTGCAGCCTCATCCGCCGCGTCGCCGGCGCGCGTTCGGCGCTGGCCGCCATCCTGGTCGATGCGCATGGCGAGCGCATCATCGTCCCCTTCTACGACAAAAAGGCGCAAGCCGATCCCGAGGCTCTGCCGCTCGCCGACTTCTCCGCTTTCGACGCCGTGCTGGTGGATGTCCGCTGGCCGGGGGCCGCAGCACTTGCTCTGAGCGCGGCGAGGTCGATCGGCCGCCCGGCGATCCTGGATGCCGACACAGCACCCGTCGAGGTGCTGGAGCGCCTGCTGCCCCTGGCTTCGCACATCGTCGCCTCCGAGCCTGCGGCGCGCATCGTCTGCGGCCACGCGCTCGACCCCGAAAGCGCCTGCGCCGACCTCGCCTCGCGCACCGATGCCTTCGTCGCGGTGACCGGCGGCGCGGCCGGCACCTGGTGGCACGACCGGGCGACCGCGCGCGTGCGCCATGTCCAGGCGCCGAAGGTCAAGGCGATTGACACGCTTGCCGCTGGCGACGTCTTCCACGGCGCCTTCGCCGTCGGCCTCGCCGAGGCCATGCCGATGGAGGAAGCCCTGCGCTTCGCCAGCGCCGCCGCCGCGCTCAAATGCCTGCGCTTCGGCGGCCGCCTCGGCGCGCCGGATCGCGCCGAAACGCTGGCCATGATGGCGGCGCACTGGCCGGCATCGCAATAACGCAAAGGGTGTTGAGATTCAGGTCAGGCCGAGTCGGAGTCGAAGACGGGCGCGAAGCGACCAAACTGGGCGGATTTCGAGAACCGGAGCGGAGCGTACTTTTCGTACGTGAGCACCGGAAGTGCAGAAAGCCGTCATTTGCAGGCCGGCCTCACCTGAATATCAGCTCCCTTTCGGGTGCTCGACCGCCTGGCGGCCAAAGTCCGGCACATCGATGTCCTGGCCGGCCTCGATGATCGAGCGGCGGATGGCGCGGGTGCGGGTGAAGAGGTCGAACAGCTTCTCGCCGTCGCCCCAGCGGATCGCCCGCTGCAGCGACGCGAGATCCTCCGAGAAACGCGCCAGCATCTCCAGGATCGCGTCCTTGTTGTGCAGGCACACGTCCCGCCACATGGTCGGATCGGAGGCGGCAAGACGGGTGAAATCGCGGAAACCGGAGGCGGAATACTTGATGACTTCGCTCTTGGTCACCGCCTCCAGGTCGTCCGCCGTGCCGACGATGTTGTAGGCGATGATATGCGGCAGATGCGACACGATCGCGAGCGTCATGTCGTGATGCTGCGGGTCCATCGTGTCGATGTTGGAGCCGCAGCGCCGCCAGAATTCCGAAAGCGTCTCGAGCGCCGCGGGATCGGTGCCCGGCAGCGGCGTGAAGATACACCAGCGGTTCTCGAAGAGGTCGGCGAAGCCGGCATCGGGTCCGGACTTTTCCGTGCCGGCCAGCGGGTGACCGGGGATGAAGTGCACCCCTTCCGGCACATGCGGCTGCATTTGCGCGATCACCGAGGCCTTGGTCGAGCCGACATCGGTCAGGATGGCGCCTTTCTTCAGCGCCGGTGCGATCTCGGCCGCGACCTCGCCGGACGAGCCGACCGGCACCGAGACGATGACGAGGCCGGCATCGCGCACCGCTTCTTTTGCATCCGTGGTGTAGGAACCGCCAAGGCCCAGCTCCTCGGCGCGCTTCAGCGTCGAAGCGCTGCGCGTCGCGATGGCGATGTGCCTGGCAAGGCCCTCGCGGCGGATGACGCGGGCGAGCGACGAGCCGATCAGGCCGATGCCGACCAGCGCTATTTTCTCGAACATCGGTGATGTCATGGCGTTCTAGCTTTTCAAGAAGGTCTTGAGCGCGTCGATGACGCCGCGATTGGCCTCTTCGGTGCCGATGCTCATGCGCAGCGCATTGGGGAAACCGTAGCCGGTGACGCGGCGCAGGATGTAACCGCGCGCGCTGAGATAATCGTCCGCTGCCGCCGCCGAATGCTTCTTGCCGTCGGGAAAATGGATCAGCACGAAATTGCCGACGCTGGGCGTGACGCGCAGGCCGAGCTCGGTCAGCTCCGCGCTCAGCCAGGTCAGCCATTTCTCGTTATGCGTCACGCTGCGCTCGATATGGGCGCGGTCGCGGATCGCGGCGATGCCAGCTTCGATCGCGGTGGCATTGACGTTGAACGGACCGCGGATGCGGTTGATCGCATCGACGATATGCGCCGGCCCGTACATCCAGCCGATGCGCGCGCCGCCAAGGCCGAGCTTGGAGAAGGTGCGGGTCATAACCACGTTCTCGGAGCTGCCCGCCAGCTCGATGCCGGCTTCGTAGTCGTTGCGCCGCACATATTCGGCATAGGCCGCGTCGAGCACCAGGAGCACATCCTTCGGCAATGCCGCGTGCAGCCGGCGCACTTCCTGGAACGGCACATAGGTGCCGGTCGGATTGTTGGGATTGGCGAGGAACACGATCCGCGTCGCCGGCGTCACCGCGGCCAAGATCGCGTCGATGTCGGCGCGCTCGTCGGTTTCCTTGACCGCCACCGGCTTGGCGCCCGCCGCCTGGATGTAGATCTTGTAGACCATAAAGGCGTGCTCGGTGAACACGGCCTCGTCGCCCGGCGCGAGATAGGTCTGCGCCAGCAGCCCCAGGATCTCGTCGGAGCCGTTGGAGCAGATGATGTTGGCCGGGTTCAGCCCATGCACCTCGGCGATCGCCTCGCGCAGCCGCCGCGCCGTGCCGTCTGGATAGACGTCGAGCTTCGCCGCCACTTCGCGCGCGGCCTCGATCGCCTTCGGCGAAGGCCCGAGCGGGTTTTCGTTCGACGACAGCTTGTAGACTTTCGTCACGCCGGCCGGCGCGGTGCTTTTTCCCGGCACATAGGCCTCGATGTCCATGATGCCCGCGCGGGGCGTCGGACGGGGCTGATCCTGCTTCATGTCACAAATCCGTCGAGAAGGCCTTCAAGGCCGCAGCGGAAATACAGGCCACGGGCTGGAATGTCGAGTGCCGGCGCCTGGCCTATGCGGACCGCCCGCGAGGATCGGGGCCTTGAAATCGCGCCGGGTCTCAAAGACCAGTCATGGCTTCGTCGAATCGACGACGGCGCGGAACCCCTCCAACTCCTCTTCGGCAATGGCCGCGATCTCGGCCTTGCCGGGGTAGCTGCCGCCGTCGACCTCCTTGCGGAAGGCGGTGAGCGCGTCGATCCGGGCATCGCGTATCTGCCGATGCAACGCGGCCAGATTGCCCCAGGCCCGCGCATGGCGGGGGAGCCGGGTCGACTCGCCGCAGATGTCCGACGTGAACAGGAAGATTACGTCCGGCTCGGCGCCTGAGCCGAGCGACACGGTCACCAGCGCGGTGCGGCGGTGGATTTCCGCCATCAGCGCCGCCGGAATGATCTCGCACTCGACCGCGAAGGCGCCGGCATCCTCCAGTCGCCGGAACTGACCCCAGAGCTCGACCGCCTCGGCCGCGGTCTTGCCGACCGCCCGGATGCCGCCGACCCAGGTCGATTTGCGCGGCACGAAACCGAGATGGCCCATGACCGGTATCCGCTCATTGGCCAGCATGCGCACCGTGTCGAAGCCGCGTCCGGTGATGACGGCGTCCGCGCCGGAAGTGATCGCCGAAAAAGCGGTGCGCAGGATTTCGTCGCCGGTCACCGCGTCGGCGAAGCCGAGCGCGGCCGTCACGAAGACGCGGCGCGATCCTTCGCGGACGCGGGCAACATTGGCCGCCCGGCAGACGACCATCTCGATGCCGGCCGCCTCGGCCGCGGCCGCCTCGGCCGCCGTCTCGGCGGTCACCTGGGCGACGCGCCGGCCGGCCTGCCGCAATGCGCGCAGGCCGGCGACGGTGATGCTCCGCTCGACCTCGCGCCCGCCGAAATCGAAGATCTTCGGCACGCTCAGCCCTTGAGTTTCTTGGCGTAGTAGTCGGGGGCGACAACGCCGGGCTTGGAGAACCAGGCCGGGACATCGACACCGGAATAGAGCAGGATGTTGCCCCAGGGGTCGAAGGCGCCGGTGCGCACGATCACCTTGGCCTTGGCGGCCATCTCGCCGAGAATGGCCTCGTGCTTGACGGTTTCATGGTCGGCGTCCGGGAACAGCCGCTTCACCTTCGCGAGCAGCGGCGCGTTGTGCACCGGCAGCGTGTCGGCATAGGCGATGCGTTCGGCGATCAGGTTGGCCGCGATCGGCGTCAGCACGGTCTCGAGATCGGGAATGTCGGGCGCGATCGCGAGGTCGATGCGCCATGCGCTCGACGGAATGGGAAAACCCGCGTCGCAGACGATCATCAGGTCGCCATGCCCCATGGAGGCGATGGCGTGAGCGAGTTCGGCGTTAAGCAGTCGGTTGCGGTTCACGGTTGCTCCTTCCACACGGTTTTCATGGCTTCGGCATAAAGCGCGTCGGCCTGGGCGCGCTGGGGCAGGCCGGGAATGACGCCGAGCCTGGTGCAGGCGATCGCGCCGCAGACGACGCCGAAACGCACGGCGTCGACGATGTCGCGGCCTTCGGCAAGCGCCATGGCGAAGCCCGAATTGAAGGCATCGCCCGCACCGGTCGTGTCGGTGACCTCCACCGGCACCGCCGGCACCATGACGTCGATCTCGTCGGTCAGGATGAGCGCGCCGCTGCGGCCGAGTGTGACGACGACGTTGCGCACGCCGCGCCGCCGCAATTCCCGGGCGAGCTCGCGCGAGGACCGCGGATCGTCGGCGGGCAGGCCGAGCAAGATGCGCAGTTCGCTTTCATTCGGAGTGAGGTAATCGACCCAGGCGAAGATCGTGTCCGGCAGCTGGCGCGCCGGCGCCGGGTTGAGGATCGTCCTTGCGCCATGCTTGCGGCCAAGCTCCATCGCCCGCGTGGCGGCGGCCGTCGGCACCTCCAGAACGGTCATCACGACATCGCTCTCGGCGATGCGCGCCTCGGCCGTGTCGACCGTGGCCGCGTCCATCAGCTCGTTGGCGCCCATGTCGAGGATGATGAAGTTCTCGCCCTTGTTGTTGAGGATGATGAAGCCGACGCCGGTCGCCCGCTCCGTCCGCGTGGTCACGAGGCTGGTGTCGACGCCTTCGGCCGCATAGAGATCGGTGGCGATGCTGGCGAGCTTGTCGGTACCGAGGATGGCGAGCAGCGACGACGACGCGCCCAGACGCGCCGTTGCAACGGCCTGGTTGGAGCCCTTGCCGCCCGGACCCATGTCGAAATCGGTGCCGAGCATGGTTTCGCCGAAAATGGGCAGCTTGGGTGCCCGCATGGTCAGCCCGACCGCGAAGCTGCCGACGATGGTTATCTTTGGCTTGGTCATCCGCATTCCCGTCTCAGGATGTCATGGCGCGCGCGAGGATCGCCGTCTCGTTGATAGCCTGGCCAGTGAGTTCACCAGACAGGCGGCCGTCGCGCAGCACAAGCACTCGTTCGGCATTCATGATCAACTCCGGTATCTCCGACGAGATCATGACGATCGCCATGCCTTCGCCGGCGATGCCGCGCAGGATCGAGTAGATTTCCGCCTTGGCGCCGACGTCGATGCCGCGCGTCGGCTCGTGAAGCACCAGCACGCGCGGATTGGTGACGAGGCTGCGGCCGAGGATGATCTTCTGCTGGTTGCCGCCCGAAAGCGTTCCCAGTTTCTGGCCAAGATGTGAAATCCGCGCATCGAGCCGCGCGACCTGGGCGCGCGCCTCGCGTTTCACCGCGCCGCGCCGCACGAAGCCGGCCAGCGAAAAGCGCGCCAGCGAGGCGGAGACGACATTGTCGGCCACGCTCATCTGCAGCAGGCCGCCGGAACCGCGCCGGTCGGCCGGAACGAAGGACATGCCGAGGCGGATCGCGGCGAGCGGATCGGCGCCGCGCAGTTCCTTGCCGTCTATGGTGACCTTGCCACGCCGGGCGCAGAGCCCGAAAAGCGCGTCGCCAAGTGCGTCCTTGCCGGAATCGGGAAGTCCGCCGATGCCGAGGATCTCGCCGGCGCGCACGCTGAAGCTGACGTCCTCCAGCCCCTCCGCCTCGAGGTTCTCGACCTTCAGCACGGCGTCCTCGTCCTCAGGCCTGGGCTCGACCTGAAGCGACCATTGCAGGGCGGCATCGAGGTCGCGGCCGACCATGGCCCGGATGAGTTGGTCCTCCGACAGGCCCTCATTGTCCAACGTGACGATCGTACGGCCATCGCGCATCACCGTGACGCGGTCGGCTATATCCAGCACCTCGCGCAGATGGTGCGATACGTAGATGATGGTCACGCCCTCGGCGCGAAGCTGCCTGACGACCTCGAAAAGCCTTTCGCTTTCGCGTTTGGAAAGCGCCGAATTCGGCTCGTCCAGCACCAGCACGCGGGCCTTCTGGCGGATGGCGCCGGCGATTTCGACCAGCTGCATCTCGGCGACCGAGAGACGACCGACCTTGGTGTCGGGGTCGAGGCCGCCCATGCCGAGCCGGGTGAGCGCGTCCCGCGCCTCCCGCCGCATCATGTCGCGTGGCAGCAGCGAAACGGCCGAGCGCGCCGCCATGTCCGACATCATGATGTTTTCGGCCACGCTCATCGTCGGGCAGAGCGCCAGCTCCTGGTAGACGACGGTGATGCCATGGGCGCGGCTGTCGAGCGGGGAGGCCAGTTTCACCTCCCTGCCGTCGACCAGAAGCTTGCCGCCATCGGGGCGCAGGTCGCCGGCCAGGATGTTCATCAGGGTCGACTTGCCGGCGCCGTTCTCGCCGATCACGGCGTGAACCTCGCCGGCTCGGAAGCCGACGGAAATACGATCAAGCGCGAGCATGCCGGGGAACCGCTTGGTCAGTCCGGCGATCTCGACGATGTTTGCGAGCGAGGGGGCGGCCGTCATCGAGCTGGCTCGACGGCCGGCGGGACCTGTGGCCCGCCGGCCGTCACGCTGGCCTTGTTACTTCTTGGCCACCTCGGCGATGTTCTCCTTGGTGTAGACGCCGACGCCGGTGTCGAGGTTCTCGATCGTCTGGCCCTTGAGGAACTGGACGATGAGGTCGACCGCGGCGAAGCCCTGCTTTTCCGGAGCCTGGTCGATCGTGGCCTGCACGTCGCCGCTCTGCACGAGCTGCACGGTCTGGTCGAGCAGGTCGAAGCCGACCACCTTCACCTTGTCGGCGGCCTTGTTGCGCTCGACCCAGGTGCCGGCTGCGGGAGTGGAGCAGCATTCCAGCGACAGGACGCCGGAGATCGAGGGGTTCGCCAGCATGGCGTTCTCGATCGCCGAATAGATCTTCTGCGGATCGGTGCCGGTGTTCAGCGTGCTGACCACCTCGATGCCGGGCTCGGCCTTCAGCGCCTCGCGCGCGCCTTTTTCGCGATCGAGCGACCACTGGGCGGCGGCGTCGATGGTGGTGATCATCACCTTGCCCTTGCCGCCGAGGACCTTGGCCATCAGCTTGCCGGCCTCGCGGCCCGACTGCACGAGGTCCTGGCCGGCGAAAGCCAGGCGCTTGCTTTCGGGATTGTCGGTGTTGAAGGTGACGACCGGGATACCGGCGGCGATCACCTTGTCGATCAGCGGCGCCAGCGCGTCGGTCGACACCGACGAAATCGCCAGGCCGTCCATCTTGCTCATCAGCGTCTCGATCTCGCTGATCTGGCCGTCGGCGTCGGCGCCGACCGGGCCGATGAACTGCGCGTTGACCTTGTCGGAGGTCGCCGCGCGCTGGACGCCGGCCTTCATGAACGGCGCGAACTCGTTCGAGACGTCATGGTAGGAAACATAGATGTCGAGCGGTTGGCCGGCGGCGATCTTGGCCTTGATGCGGTCGGCGAGCGAGAAATCGGCGAGCTTGGCCTCGGCATGCGCGAGCGCGGGCAAGAGGCTGAGCGCCGCCGCGAGAATGATGTGTCTGATTTTCATGGATAGTCCTCCCTTTTTTGTTTGGCTTGATTGCCCTCAGAGCATGATGCCGAAAAGTGCGCAGCGGTTTCCGGACGACATCATGTTCTATCTCTTTGATTTAGAACCGGATTCAGATTTCAAGTTGCGGCCTGAAACCTGGATCCGGTTCTAGGTCGCGCGGCGCGTGGTCCATTTATCGATGCCGACGGCGATGATGATGACGAGGCCGATCATCAGCTCCTGCACGAAGGGCGACACACCCATCAGCACAAGGCCGTTGCGCATCACGCCGATGATCAGCACGCCGAGTATGGTTCCAAGGATGGTGCCCTCGCCGCCCGACAGCGAGGCGCCGCCGACGATGGTCGCGGCAATGACGTCGAGCTCCAGCCCGAGGCCGGTGCGGCCAGCCTGCCCGCTGGGCAGGAAGGCGAGGCTGAGGATGCCGGCGAAGGCGGCGAGCAGCCCCATCAGCACGAAGGCCCAGATCTTCACGGTGTTGACGGAAATGCCCGACACGCGCGCCGCCTTGGCGCTGCCGCCCACGGCATACACCCGGAAACCGAAGTTCGAATAGGAAAGCACCAGCCATGCCAGCACGGCGATGATGGCGAAGAACACGAGCTGCATCGGAATGACGCTGAACAGATAGCCCTGCCCCATGAAGCTGAAGGTCTCGAGAACGTCGGGAAGCGCGCCGTTGCGCGCGTTGACGGTGACGGGCTGGCCGTTGGTCAGGATGAGCGCGGCGCCGCGCACGATGCTGAGCATGCCAAGCGTGGCGATGAGCGAAGGCAGGCGGCCGTAGGTGGACAGGATACCGTTGATGACGCCGATGACGGCGCCGGCGAAGAGGCCGACCGCGAGCGCCGGCAGCAACCCGCAGCCGGCGATGATCAGCATGCCGGTGACAAGCCCGGAGAAGGCGTAGGTCGATCCGACGGACAGATCCACCTCGCCGGAGATCAGCACGAACGTCATGCCGACCGCCATGATCCCGAGCAGCGAAACCTGACGGCCTATGTTCAAGAGGTTCAGCGAGGTGAGGAAGGCGTCGGTCGCGAAGGTCAGGAACAGGCAGATCACGACCAGCGCGATGAACACGCCAGCCTCACGGACCCGCAAGAGTCGCGACAATTCAAACCGGCCTGCGGCTGCCGCGCGCGCGCCGCTCCTGACCGTATCGGCCATCCCATTCCTCCCTCGACGGCGGCGTGACGGCTGCAGCCGTCCGTCGCTGTTCTTCATCTTCCCATCGATCCGTGGCCTGGGCCCAGGCCCGGATCGATGTCCTCAAGGCCGGGCCTGCGCCCGGCCGGGCCTGCTTACGAAGCCTGCTGGAAAGAGCCCGCAGGCACCTTGCGCAATTGTTCATAGTTGCCGTATTCGCGCACCTTCTTGAAAGGCGCGTTCTCCACGGCGTTGTAGGAGCAGATGTAGCCCCAGCGATATGTGTCGGAGCGGTTCGCGTCCGAGCGGTGCAGCAGGTTGCCGTCGAAGATCAGGCCGTCGCCCGCCTCCATCTCGACATAGATGTGCTCGAAGCGCTTGAGGGCCGCTTCGAGATGCTCCTGCTCGACATTGGTCTGGTCATTCTCGCGGATATGGTTGAGGCGGCCGAGCTTGTGCGTGCCCTTGAGCACCTGAAGGCAGCCGTTTTCGCGCGTGGCCTTGTCGAGCGCGACGTAGATGCTCATCATTTCCGGCGCCAGGCAGCCGTAATTGTACCAGTAGCCGAAGTCCTGGTGCCATTCCCACGCGCCGCCTTCGTTAGGCTGCTTCATCGTCATCTTGTGGCTGTAGAGGTAGATCGGCTTGCCGACGGCGTCCTCGGCCAGGTCGACCATGCGCTCGTCGCGGGCCAGCAGGCCGTATTTGTCGTCCTCGGCCTTGGTCCACATCTTCAAAAGCGTGGTCTTGCCCTCCTTGTCGCCCTTGGACATCACGCCGCCATTGCTCTGCTCCTTTTCGAGTTGCTTGCGGGCGTGGTCGCGAAAGTTGGCGACTTCGCCGGCGCCCAGCAGGCCACGGCGAATGATGTAGCCATCGCGTGCGTAGAGTTCGGCCTCGTGTCTGGTCATCGCGAGCATCGGTATTCTCCCTGGAACCCCGAGCGTCCCGCGATGCCGCGCGGGCGCCCCTGAACCTTTTTGAAGGCCCGGTCCCGATTCGTTTCCGGCCGGAATTGCCAGGCTCATGAAGAGAAATTTAGCCCCTCCACCGGGGAACAAAATGGACAAAGGGAACGCATTTTTTGTATAAAACGCGCATGCAAAAAAGGACGTCCGTAATTGAGAGTTTCCACTATGTGCCAGCCCCGGCCTGGACCCGCGCCGCGTTCAGCGTGCTGCGCGCCGGAAAAGTCGCCGCCGGGTCGGATTACCGGATAGAACGCGCCATCTATCCCGGACAGGACATCCTCTATTGCCTTGCCGGTGCCGGCTATGTCGAAACGCTTGGGCAAAGGATCGACGTCGGCCCTGGTCAACTGGTCTGGATGGCGAACGAGGCGCCTCATGTCCATTCCGCCGATCCCCGGGATCCGTGGACAGTGCTTTGGTTCAGGCTGGACGGGCCTGAGCCCGCCATCCTGCGGCGCAAGCTGTTCGGAGAGGACGCGCCGCGCGCCACCTTCGCCGAGGGAACGGCTCCAGTCCCGTGGTTCGAGCGCCTGTTTGCCGCGTTGCGCCGCCGCGACGCCAGCCTCGATCTGCGCCTTTCGCATCTGGTTGCCGAATTCCTGCTCCTGATCGATCGCGCATTGGCGGGGCCCGACAGCGACGACCTGCCGAAACCGCTCGCTTCCGGGATCGAAGCGATGCGCGGGGCGCTCGGTTTTGCATGGAACGCGTCGGCCCTGTCAGCCGCCACCGGGCTCGGGCCGTCGCAGACCCGGCGGATGTTTCAGCGCTATCTTCGCACTAGCCCGCATCAGTGGCTGATGCGCGAGCGGTTGATGCACGCGCAGTCGCTGCTGGTGCAGGACGACCAGCCGATCGCCGAGATTGCCGAGACATGCGGCTTTTGCGACGTCTATCATTTCGGCCGCGAATTCAAGCGATCCATCGGCATTTCGCCTTCGGCCTGGCGGCGCAGCGAACTGGGCGTTGCGTCGAAGCGCTGAGCAGATTCCGCGAAGCTGCCGCAAGGCTTTCCAGCAAGAATCTACCTCGGTGCGGGGAACCGGTTGAAGCAGGCAAGGAGGCTACCCGTTGACGAAGCGCGGCGCTGGTCCTAGAAGGTCTGCAGACTCCCGTGGTGATTTGGCCGGTCGGCTTGCAGCCACGTTAAACAACTCGCTAAAGGGCCGTTTGCAACCTGTAACCGGCTTTGCGACGGCAATGCCGGTTTTTTGTTGTCCGCTGCCGGCCGGACACCGCATCGGACGAGACCGATGCGGCACAGGATGAGGACGGACATGGCCGCTCAGCGCGCTGCAAGAACCAAGGACGAGGTCGACCATCCGTCGAGCCCGGTGCTGCAGTTCGGCCCGGACAAGCCGCTGAAGCTCGATGCCGGCACTATCCTTTCGCCTTTCCAGATCGCCTACCAGACCTACGGCACGCTCAACGACGCGCGCTCCAACGCCATCCTCGTCTGTCACGCGCTGACTGGCGACCAGCACGTCGCCAACACCAACCCGGTGACCGGCAAGCCGGGCTGGTGGGAGGTGCTGATCGGCCCCGGCAAGATCATCGACACCAACCGATTCTTCGTCATCTGCTCCAACGTCGTCGGCGGCTGCCTCGGCTCGACCGGCCCGGCCTCGACCAATCCGGCGACCGGCAAGCCATACGGCCTCGACCTGCCGATCATCACCATCCGCGACATGGTGCGCGCGCAGGCGATGCTCATCGATCATTTCGGCATCGAAAAGCTGTTTTGCGTGCTTGGCGGCTCGATGGGCGGCATGCAGGTGCTGGAATGGGCCGCAAGCTACCCGGGGCGCGTGTTCTGCGCCCTGCCGATCGCCACCGGCGCCCGCCATTCCTCGCAGAACATCGCCTTCCACGAAGTCGGCCGACAGGCCGTCATGGCCGATCCGGACTGGCATGGCGGCAAATATCTCGATTTCGGCAAGCGCCCGGAAAAGGGGCTCGCCGTCGCGCGCATGGCCGCCCACATCACCTACCTTTCGGAAGCAGCGCTCCACCGCAAGTTCGGCCGCAACCTGCAGGACCGCGAGGCGCTGACCTTCGGCTTCGACGCCGATTTCCAGATCGAGAGCTATCTGCGCCACCAGGGCATGACCTTCGTCGACCGCTTCGACGCCAACTCCTACCTTTATCTGACCCGCGCCATGGACTATTTCGACCTTGCGGCCGATCACGGCGGACGCCTGGCCGACGCTTTCGCCGGCACCAAGACGCGCTTTTGCCTGGTCTCCTTCACCAGCGACTGGCTGTTCCCGACGGAGGAGAGCCGTTCGATCGTGCATGCCCTGAACGCCGCGGGCGCTTCCGTCTCCTTCGTCGAGATCGAGACCGACCGCGGCCACGACGCCTTCCTGCTCGACGAGCCGGAGCTGTTCGCGGCCATCAACGGCTTCATCGCGTCGGCCGCCCGCGCCAGGGGGCTCAGCGCATGACCCCGAAACGCAGCGGGCCTTTCGGACGGGGATCATGCGCCACGCAGGAGGCGAAGCCATGACCGTCAATCGCGCCCAGCGTGTCGACCTCGACGTCGTCACCGACCTGATCCCGGCCAATTCGCGCGTCCTCGACGTCGGCTCGGGCGACGGCGTGCTTCTGGAACTCCTGCAGGAGACCAAGCAGGTCGACGGCCGCGGTCTGGAACTGTCGCAGCGCGGCGTCAACGAATGCGTGGCGCGCGGGCTATCGGTTATCCAGGGCGACGCCGACACGGATCTGAAATTCTACGCCGACAAGGGCTTCGACTTCGTCGTGCTGTCGCAGACGCTGCAGGCGACCCGCAACCCGAAGATCGTGCTCGACGAGCTGCTCAGGATCGGCAACCGCGCCATCGTCTCCTTCCCCAATTTCGGCCATTGGCGCGTGCGCTTTTCACTGCTGGTCAAGGGCAGGATGCCGGTCACCAAGGACCTGCCTTATTCCTGGTACGACACGCCCAACATCCACTTCTGCACCATCCGCGACTTCGTCAACCTGTGCGAGGAGCTCGGCGCGACCGTCGAGAAAGCGACCGCGCTCGACGCCAACGGCCAGAAGATCGGCCTGTCTATGCCCTGGTGGTTCTGGAACTTCTTCGGCCAGCAGGCGGTGTTTTTGCTGAGGCGCTGATGCCGCGGAGGCCGAGTTCCACAAGCGTATGGTTCTTGCCGCTGTCCTCTGGCCGGCGGCCCGTCACGCCGGCCGGAACGCCGATGTGTTGCCATCAAACCGCAATGTTGCAGAAAAGCCACCAATTTCGGCATTTCTGGGCCGGCATGGCGTGACACAAGCGGGGCTTTTTTGTAGCGTTTGCCGCAAATCAGAGGTGGGAACGAAGATCGCCATCGGACCCATCCGACAAACACCAGATCCGACCGGCGGTGGCAGCCCGATGTCGAACCAGGACGTTCCGCTGATCTCAGTGATCACGCCGACCCACAACCGGCGTAGCCAGGTCGTGCGCGCGGTGGAAAGCGTTCTGGCGCAGACACTTACCCACTTCGAGCATATCGTGGTCGACGACGGTTCGACCGACGGCACGGCTGCCGCGCTGGCCGAAATTCGCGACCCGAGGCTGATTTACGTCGGCGCCAAATGGCGCGGCGCCAATGCTGCGCGCAATGCGGGCATCGAGCGCGCGCGGGCGCCGGTCGTGACGTTTCTTGATTCGGACGATGTCTATCTGCCGGACCGGCTGGAGCGGACGCTGGCGCGCTTCGACGAGAAGCCTTCGCTCGAAGTGCTGATCAGTTCCTTCCTGTCGCTGAAGGGCGGCCGCAGCACCAAATGCATCAATCGCGAAGCCTTCCTCGACAAGGGCACACTGCAGCGCGCCCTGGTCTCGCAGACCATCTTCATTGCCGGCTCGGCAATCACGGCGAGGCTCGAGTCGTTGCTCGCGATCGGCGGCTACGACAGCGACGTGACGCGCATGCAGGACCGCGAACTGCTGCTGCGCTTTGCCCAACGCAGCGGCGCCTTGCTGTCCGAGGACATCGACTGGAAGAAATACAATTCGGAGAATTCGATCTCCGGCCGCCGCGACGGCTATGTCGAGGCCTACGCCAATCTGATCGACAAGCATCCTTATATCGCCGACCGCTATCCCGACGTTCCGCCTTACATGATCGCGCGGCAGATCATCGCCGATATCCTCAAGGGCAGGTTGCCGCAGGCATTTTCGGGCTACCACGCCAACCGGTCGTCCAAGTCGCTCGGCTACTCGCCGGCCGAACTCTTGCGCGGCTATGTCGTCGGCCGCCGCTGGCGCCGCGACTGCTACGACGAGTTCCGCGCCAAATACGGCGCCCGGGCGGTCTGATCGTTTCGTGAGGCGATCGTGGACAGAAGGCCGCCCGCGCTTTTCCTGAAATTATCTTAATGCATGTCGCCCAGAAGTGCGCAGCGGTTCTGGGACAACGACATGCATCAAAACAAAGGCTTAAAGCGCGTCGCCTGAATCCGTTTCAGCGCGACGCGCTTTAGGCTTCCGTTGATTCCTTCTTGCGGCGCGCCGCCGGAGGCGGCGGCTCGATCGCCCCTGCCCGAACGCGCGCGGGTTTCAGTGCCTGGGCCCCGGAATCCTTCACGATGTTCAGCGAGCGCGGGAAGAACTGGTTGTTGTGCTGACCGCGCCCGATATTGATGATCGCGGTTTCGGGCAGGCGTTTCTGCAGCATGGCCAGCACGCGCCTTAGGGACGGCCCGTCGAACGCGTCGAGCGCTTCGTCGATGATCACCCATTTCGGCTTGCGCAGGGCGAGCCTGGCGAAAGCCAGCGCCCGTTGTTCGTCATCGCCGAGCTCGCGTTCCCAGCGCCCGGGATGGTCGAGGGCGGCTGCCAGCCGGTCGAGGCCGACCTCGGCGAGCACCGCCTCGATCTCGGCATCGCTGGCCGGAGCCTCGCCATTCGGATGGTCGAGAACCTCGCGCAACGTGCCGGCCGGGAAATAGGGCACGCGCGGCACGAAGATGGGGGTCTCGCCGGCCGGCAGGCCGATCCGGCCGCTCCCCCATGGCCACAGGCCGGCAATGGCGCGGAAGAACAATGTCTTGCCCGCGCCCGGCTCGCCGGTGATCATGACGCGCTCGCCGGAGTGGATTTCGACATCGGTCTGGGCAAGCTTGGTGCAGCCTTCCGGCGAAGACACCTGAAGTTTGTCGAAGGTCAGGCTGCCATTGGCGTTCTCTCCGAATTGGATGCGTTTTTCCGTGTCGTGCAGCGCATCGGTCTCGGTGAGCGCTATGCGGAAGTCCGCCACGCGCATCAGGGTCGCGCGCCAGTCGGCGATGCTGCCGATGTTGTTGATGAACCAGCGCAGCGACGAATGGACCTGGTTGAAGGCGCCGACCGCCATCATCAGCCCGCCGAACGAGATGTCGCCCGAGAAATAGACCGGCGAAGCCACCAGGATGGGCGCTACCACCGTTATCCAGCCATAGGTGTCGGTCACCCAGGACAGGTTGATCTGCGCGGTGAAGATGCGCCGCATGGCGCCCAGCACCGTGCCAAGATCGATTTCGAGCCGCCGCTTGGCATCGGGCTCGCCGTGATAGAGCGCGATCGCGTCGACATTCTCGTTGATCCGCACCATGGAGGAGCGCAGCTCGGCTTCGCGGGTGTAGCGCTCGCTGTTGAGGCTGATCAGCGGACGTCCGACCAGCCAGCTCAGCCAGGAGGCGATGCCGGCATAGATGAACGCGGCCCAGACCATGTAGCCCGGTATCGCCAGCGAATAGCCGCCGACGTGGAACACGAAGCCGGAAGACAGCTCCCACAGCACGCCGATGAAGGAGACAAGCAGGATGAAGGACTGCAGCAGGCCGACTCCGAGATCCGTCGACAGGTCCGACAGGTGAGCCGCATCCTGCTGCATGCGCTGGTCGGGATTGACGCCGATGGCGCCCGCATTGGCCAGCCGGAAGGCACGCGCCGGGCGCATCCATTGATCGATCAGGTCAAGCGTCAACGCCTCGCGCAGCCGCAAGCGGATCATCTGATTGAGCCAGGTCTGGCCGATATTGAGCACCAGAAGCCCGCCGGCGATCATCGCGAAGACCACAAGCTGGTGCAGGAAATCAGCCATGTCGCGCCGCGCCAGCGCATCGTAGAAAGGCTGGTTCCAGCGGTTGAGCAGGACCTGTCCGATCGAGGTTGCGATGATGACCGCGACGATGCCGATAGAGACCCAGGCAAGCTGCCTGCGCACCGGCGAGGATTTCAGCCCCTGCTTGATCGTCGCCACCTGGTCGGCGAGGCTGCTCGCCTCGACCGAGACGGCGGCCTTTTTTGGGCCAGGCTTTTTATCGGTCTGGTTGTCCATGAAGGATATTCCTGGTTTCCGCAGCGGTCACGAACGCCGCGCTGGTCGCGCTTGCCTTAGATCACGCTTGCCTCAGATAGGGTGACGATCGCCGAGCGATGCAAGGCGCGGTAGCGATCACGAACGCGTCACTTGGCAGGGCGCGCATGCCGGCCAAGCCGCGTCGCGCCCTGTGGCGAGAAGACCGGCACGAAGACACGGCGCGAGGCGCGCTGCGCGACCGGCACGCCCTGATAGAGCCGCTTCTGCGCCTCGACGACGATGACGCCGGAAAAGATCGGCCAGAACCGCCGGCCGGCCTTCTCCAGCACGTTGTGGAAGCGCATCATGAAACGCCGTGGCGATGGCGGGAAGAACAGCGCGTCGCTCCACGTCGCCGGGGTGAAATTCGCCTCGCGCAGCAACTCGGTCAGCTGGCCGCGCGAGAACGGCCGGCCATTGCCGAAGGGCGTGTGCTCGAACCGCGCCCAGACGCCGCGCCGGTTGGGCACGACGATGACGACCCTGCCCGCCGGCGACAGCACGCGCCAGATCTCGTTCAGCGTCTCGCGCGGGTTTTCGGCATGTTCGAGCGAGTGCACCAAAAGCACGCGGTCGATGCAGGAATCGACCAGCGGCAGCTCCTCGTCGAACACCAGCGCCGTCGCGGTCGGCCCGGCCGCCGGCCACACCACCGCGCCCTGCGTCGCCGGCATGAAGGCAAAGACCCGCTCGGCATCGGTGCCGAAGCGTTCCAGCCATGGCAGCGTGTAGCCGAGGCCGACCAGCCGTTCGTTGGGAACGGTTGCCCATATGGACGACAGCGCCATGGTGATCGAACGCTCGGCAAGGCGCCCGAGCGTGGTCGAGTAGAAGGAACGCAGGTCGACGATATCCGAATGCATGCGCGGGACGGTAGCCGCGACGGGGCCCAAGTTCAACAAAGGCGGAAAGTTCGACAAAGGCGCCAGGTCCGACAAACCAGGATGACATCGGCGGTCGGCCGCCCTATGTCTGCGACGACGAATGGAGACATGCGATGCCGGTCGAAATCGAGCAGTTCATGTGCCGCACCGACAATTTCGGCGTGCTGGTCCATGATCCCAAAAGCGGGCAGACGGCGATCATCGACGCGCCGGAAGAGGCGCCGATCCTGGCGGCGGTCAAGCGCACCGGCTGGACGCCGACATTGATCCTCACCACGCACCACCATGCCGACCATGTCGAAGCCAATCTGGCGCTGAAGGAACGCTTCAAGTTGCGCATCCTCGGCCCGGAAGCCGAGAAGGCGAAGATCCCCGGCATCGATGAGACGGTGAAACAGGGCTCGGTCGTGCGCCTTGGCGAGGAAAGGATCGAGGTCATCGAGACGCCCGGCCACACCGCCGGCCACATCTCCTACCACTTGCCGGCCTCGAAGGTGGCTTTCACCGCCGACACGCTGTTTGCGCTGGGTTGCGGCCGCCTGTTCGAATGCAAGCCGCCGGTCATGTATGAATCGCTGAAGAAGCTGGCGGCGCTGCCGGCGGAAACCGCCATCTATTGCGGCCACGAATACACTTTGGCCAATGCCCGCTTCGCGGTGACGGTCGATCCGGCCAACCCGGTTCTGAAGCAGCGCGCGGCAAGGATCGAGGCGCTGCGCGCCGACAACAAGCCGACGCTGCCGACCACCATCGGCGAGGAATTGTCGACCAACCCGTTCCTGCGCTGGCACGACCCGGCGATCCGCAAGCATCTTGGCATGGAGAAAGCCTCGGACGCCGAGGTGTTCGCCGAGATCCGCAAGCGCAAGGACAATTTCTGATAGCATCAAGATAAAGGATGCGAATGACCACCAGCGCCGCCGAGATTATCGCAACGCTAGGCCTTCGCCCGCATCCCGAAGGTGGCTGGTACGCCGAGACCTTTCGCGACGCCGCGGGCGGCCCGCGCGGTCATTCGACCGCGATCTACTTCCTGCTCGAGCAGGGCCAACTGTCAGCCTGGCATCGGGTGAAAGACGCGGCCGAGGTCTGGCACTTTTATGCCGGCGCGCCGCTGGCGCTGTCGATGCATGGGGAAGGCGCAGGCGCGGTCATCGAGCAGGTGCTGGGCGCCACGCTTGCCGCGGGCGAACGGCCGCAGATCGTGGTGCCCCCCGGCTGGTGGCAGTCGGCGCGCAGCCTCGGCGAATGGACGCTGGTCGGCTGCACCGTGGCGCCGGGCTTCGATTTCGCCGCCTTCGAGTTGGCCGAGCCGGGCTGGCAGCCGTCCTAACCGGCTATGCCCAACAAAAATCCGAGCGTGATCGCCAGTTGGGCGGCGTAGTAAAGCACCCAGACCGTGTAGCGCATCCACAGGCGATGCGGCGAGATCGCCGCGAGCAGGAAGCGCTCGGTCGCCAGCAGCCCGTCCGAGGCGATGAACAGCACCGCGCCGGCGATCACCCAGGGATAGTTCGTCGTGAGCGCCGAAATGCCCATTGCGAGGATCGCCGCGACATAGACGGCGACCGGAGCGCGCAGTTGCGGGCCGACGCGGCGCCAGAGCGCGGCAAGCATGACGATGCTGAACGCGGCCATGGCGAGCGCGAGCGCGCCCCGCCAGGATTCGGCGCTCAACAGGCCGAGCCCGCCGCCCGCCTGTAAAAACAGCGCGACATAGGCGATGTGGCCGGCGAAAAAGCTCGCCAGTCCGCCGAGAAAGGCCTTTTCGCCGTCGCGCGACAGGAAGGCGTCGCCGACGGCGCTCAAGCCCAGCGCCGCCACGAGCAGCAGCGGACCGCCTTGCATGGCGGCGAGCACGGCCAGCAGGGCGACCGCAAGCGTCTTTGCCGCCGTGCGCGTCCATTTCGGCGGCATGTCCAGCGCAAAGGCGTAGATCACGGCCGCGACGAACGAGAACAAAAGCGTTGCGTTGGCGTTGGCCTCGACGCCGCCGGGGAAAGGCATCATGCGTTGGCCTCTTTTGCCGCCGGCTTGCGCATCAGCAGCGACTTCGCCGCCAGAGCGGCGCCGCCGGTGATGAGCACGCAGGCGGCGAGGATGCGCAGCGACGGCTCGGCGACGCCGGCGGCGATCAGCACCAGCGTCGACAACAGCGGCGCGGCATAGCTCGCGGCGCCCAGCACCTGGATGTTGCCGCGCTTGACGCCGATGTCCCAGGCATAGAAGGCCGCGCCCACCGGCATCAGGCCGAGCCCGACGACGGCCAGCCACTGGCCAGGGCCGTTCGGCAGCACCGTCTTCTCAAGCAGAAGATGGCAGGCCAGCGAAAGCACCGACGTCGCCGCGCAGAACCAGGTGACGATCGAGGTCGGCACCGACGGGAAGCGCCGCGACAGGAGCGAGTAGGACGACCACAGAAGCGCGCAGACGGCGGCCATGGCGTAGCCGAAGGCGTAACGCGCGTCGAAGGCGAGTGCGCCGCCCTTAGTGACGATCAGGAACGTACCGGCAAGGCCGAGCAGCGCGCCGACGACATGGTTCCAGGCAAGCCGCTCGCCCGGCATCAGCGCCGAGCCGAGCACGATCAGCAGCGGCCACAGATAGGCGATCAGGCTCGCCTCGACCGCCGGCGCGTTGCGCAGCGCCGTGAAGTAGAAGAAGTGGTAGCCGAACAGGCCGGCAATGCCGATCACCCAGACTTGGCGAGGGATTTTCTGGCTCCTGTCGGGAGCCGGCATCACCAATCGCGCCGCGAGACCAACGCAGGTGCCGATGGCGAAGGTGATGGCCGACAGCAGGAACGGCGGCACCTGGCCCGAGGCATCGGTTAGCAGCGCCAGCAGCGCCCACATGGCGACCGCCGAGAACCCGATCAGTGTTGCGCGCGCCATGCCTGCCCCCCGACGGCGCGCGGCGGCGCCTGACCTAATTTACCGCTTCGAACCGTCCCGCGCTGATGGTCAGCGGACCGATCTGGGTCCCGACCGTGGCGCGGATCGGCGCATATACGCCGGATTGGCCGACCGGTGCAAACGTCACCAGCATGCGGCTCTTGTTCTTGAGGAAATTCAGCGCTTTGCGGCCCTTGCGATAGCCCGCGACCGGTTCGAAGCCCATCTTGCAGGTCACCGTGTCGCCCTTGTAGCCGGGCACGGAGATCGAGCCCTTGGACGCATAGGTCAAGGTCAGGTCGGCGCGCATCTCGCCGTCATAGAATTTGACCGTGCGTCCGCAGACCTTGTCCAGGCTGTCGGCATGGATGACGGTCGCCGCCATCGGATCGAGCACCGATTTCAGGTCGCTGTCGCCGAGCGGCACCCAGCTCTTGGGATCGCGCTTCTTCGGCGCGGGAACGACCTGCGTGGAGGTGACCGCGCCGTTGTTGAAGCGGATGTCGACCATCGAGGCCTTCTTGCCGGACGTATAATCTGCCCTGAACACCCGCGGCGTCATCCGCTTGTCGGAAATGGTGCCCTTCGACGAAATCGTGCCTTTCGTGTCGTCGAAGAGCTTGCCGAGGCCGGCGGCCGAGACGGTGCCGTCGATGGCATAGTTGTCGCCTTCGTAGCGGCTGGAAAAGGTCGCCCTGGCGATCGAAAGGCCGAGATAGGACACCGTATATTCGCCCTTGAAGGACTGCGGTGCAGTGGCGGCGAAGCTTGTTGCCGGCACGGCAAGGGCAAGCAGGCTGGCGAGTGCATGATGAGATGGACGGAGCATGGCGGCTGGAGAATCCCTGACGGTTCGGCCGGAACGCAGGGGCTCCAGCCTGGCATATCCCTTCGCGAAGGGCTTATAGTGTGAAATCCGGCCTTTATATGGAACGTGGCTGACGGCTGGCGACGTGCCGGAGCTTGACGCAGTGGTGAAATGCCACTATGGAACGCCAACTTTTCCAAAGGCCGCCTGACCGAGACCGCGCGCCGCCCGGCGCGGGCAGTATGGTTTGGCAGGTTTAGAAACTGAAGGTTAGACAAATGTCCCGCACCTGCGAACTCACTGCCAAGGCAGTCCAGACTGGCAACAATGTGAGCCACGCCAACAACAAGACCAAGCGTCGCTTCCTGCCGAACCTGGTCAATGTGACGCTGATTTCCGAAGCGCTGAACCAGAACGTTCGCCTGCGCATTTCGGCCAACGCGCTGCGTTCGGTCGAGCACCGCGGTGGCCTCGACGCCTTCCTGGCCAAGGCCGACGTCAAGGAACTGTCGCAGCGCGCGCGCCTGCTCAAGAAGCAGATCGCCAAGAAGCTTGCCGAGCAGCCGGCCGCTTAAAGCAGCTTTCAGGCGGGGGACGACCGCCTCGGGCACCGGCCTTGCCGGCGCTCGGAATAAGAGCGAGCGTCGGCAAGACGCTCGGCTGGTTCCATTACCCAGGATAAAAAAATGAACTTCCTGATGCGATATCTGCCCTTCGTGGCCGCCATGGCGCTCGTCGTCGTGGCCTCAAACATCCTTGTCCAGTTCCCGATGCAAGGCCAGGTCGGCGGCCTGGCGCTCGCCGACGTGCTGACCTGGGGCGCCTTCACCTATCCTTTCTCCTTCCTGGTCACCGACCTCGCCAACCGCCGCTACGGCCCCGCCGTGGCGCGCAAGGTGGTGTTCGTCGGCTTCATGACGGCGGTGATCTGCTCGATCCTGGTCCCGCCCTTCCTGTTCCGTCACGGATTGATCGAATTCGAGACCGCCGCCGACCGGCTGGTGCGCATCGCGGCCGCTTCAGGCGCCGCCTTCCTCACCGCGCAATTGCTCGACGTCACCGTCTTCAACCGGCTGCGCCGGCAGAGTTGGTGGCGCGCGCCGATCGTCGGCACGCTGGTCGGCTCGGTATTCGACACCGTCGTCTTCTTCGGCGTCGCCTTTTCCGCCGCCTTCGCCTTTGCTGGCCCCAATGACAGCTTCGCGCTGGAGACAGCGCCGCTGATGGGCGTGCTGCCGGTCGAGACGATGCGTTGGGTGTCCTGGGCGCTCGGCGACCTTTCGGTCAAGCTGATCATCGCCGTCGTGGCGCTGATCCCCTACCGGCTGCTCGCCGCCCGCTGGAGCCAGCCGGCGGTCGCGGTGTAGGCCAGACCGTGATTCCCTGGATTCAGCTTGATTCAGCTCGCACGCCCCATGGCGGCCAGGAACTTCGCCTGAAGCAGCGCGGCACCGAGTTCTCGATCATGCTCGGCACCAACGAGCTGATGAACAGCCGCCTCAGCGGCTCCGAGGAAGCGCTCGCCAGGCTTTCCTGCGAGCGGATCGCTGGCCGCAAGCGGCCGAGGCTGCTCATCGGCGGGCTCGGCATGGGCTTCACCTTGCGCGCCGCCCTCGCCGCGCTCGATGGCGATGCTGCCGTCACCGTTGCCGAACTGGTTCCCGCGGTCGTCGCCTGGGCGCGTGGACCGATGTCGGGGATCTTCGACGGCTGCCTCGACGATCCTCGCGTCACCATTCTCGAGGCCGATGTCGGCCAACTGATAAGGCCGGAGAATGCCGCCTGGGACGCCATCCTGCTCAACGTCGACAATGGTCCTGAAGGCATCGTCTACAAGGGCAATGATACGCTCTATGACGCGGCCGGGCTGGCCGCCGCACGCGCCGCATTGAAGCCGGGTGGCGTTCTGGCGATCTGGTCGCAGGGGCCCGACAGCCGTTTCACCCGGCGGTTGAAACAGGCCGGCTTCGCGGTCGAGGAGATCAACACGCGGGCCAACGGCAAGCGCGGCGCCCGCCATGTGATCTGGATCGCAGCCAGAACGCCGTAATCCGGATTGCTGCCGCCGCTTTACGCTTTGTTACGGCCGATGGTGCAGGATCGCGAAAACTCTCAAGGGCATTGCGAACCAGCATGACCGTGCCAGGCACTGGTTGGAAAAACGATCTCCTGCTTGCGTTATGCGCCACGCTGGTGGTGCTGACGATCAACGCGGTTTCCGGCTTCCCCACCCTGACGAACTACGGCGCCGACAATGACAGCATGCTGCGGCTGGTCGAGGTCCGCGACCTGCTCGGCGGCCAAAGCTGGTTCGACCTCCATCAATACAGGATGGGCACCTCGGGCGGCTTCGTCATGCACTGGTCGCGGCTGGTCGACACGCCGCTCGCGCTGATCATCATGGCCTTCGATGCGCTGGGCGCCAGTCGCGCGACCGCCGAACGCGCCGCGCAGATCATCTGGCCGACCTTGCTTTACGGGCTGACCATATTCGTGCTGATGCGCGCCTCGCAGCGCTTCGCCGGCACGAATGTCGCGATGCCGGCGGTCATCCTGTCGACAGCGGGCCTTTTCTTCCTGGTGATCTACAGCCCGGGCGTGATCGATCACCACAATGTCCAGCTGCTGCTGACGGCGGCCGGCCTCTGGCTGCTGATGGAAGCGCCCTCCTGGCGGCCGGCTGCCCTTCTGTCGGGCATTTGCGCCGGCCTGACGCTGGCTGTCGGCATGGAGACCGCTCCCTATATCGCAGTGCTCGGCATTTGCGCCGCCGTCCTGTTCATCCTCCACGACAAGGAGCGCGCCACGGCACGAGGCTTCGGCCTCGGATTTGCCGGCATCGCCTCGCTGGTCTTCGTGACGACCATCCGGCCGGCCGACTGGGGCGTGGCCCAATGCGACGCCTTCTCGTCCTTCCAGTTTGCTGTCGCAGCACTTTCCGGCTTCGACCTCGCGATTGCCGCTACCTTGACCGCATCGACGGCACGGGCGCGGCTCTTTTCAATGCTGGTGCTGGCGGCGGTGGTCGCGGTCGCCACGGTCGTGTTCTTCCCGCAATGCCTGGCATCGCCCTATGCGGGCATGGACGAGCGTATCCGCACCTATTGGCTGGCCGACGTGGTCGAAGCGCAGCCTTTCTGGAGCGTCGCCATCCACCAGCCGAAGCTGATGGCGGCGCGCTATGTGACGCCCTTCATCGCGATCCTGCTGATCGGCTTTCAACTGCGAACCCGCCGCCTGCGCCGCGAGGAGACACTCGCCGCCATCCTGCTCGTCGTCGCCTTCGGCGTCAGCCTCTGGCAGGTGCGCGGCTCGACCTTCTCCGTCGCCTTCGCCGTATTGCCGCTCTCGGCCTGGATCGCGAAAATCCGCCTGCGGGCGGACGCCGCGCCGTCATGGCGCCTTTCCGCCGGCATCGTCATAGCGTGGCTGGTCTCGCTCAACGCGACCTGGGCCGGGGTCGCGGTGGCGGCGCAGTCCGTGGTCCAGAAGGCGCCGCAGCGGATCAATTCCGATCCCGACCATGCCGTGACCTGCGGCAACCCGGGCGACTTCCACGATCTTGCCGCCATGCCGGCGACGACGGTGCTCGCTTCGTCCAATCTCGGCTCGGGAATATTGATGTTCACCGGGCACCGGGCGCTGGCCGGCCCTTACCACCGCAATATCGGCGGCAATTTGGCCATGCTCGACGCGTTCATGGGAACGCCGGATGCCGCCCGCGCCGTCATCGAGCGCGAGCATGTCGGACTGATCGCTATCTGCCGCGGCAACACCGAAGAGATATCGCTGGCGCAGGATGCGCCAAAGGGCCTTGCCGCGGCGTTGCTGCGAGGCGACCTGCCGGCATGGCTCGAACTGGACCAGTCTACGGCGGGAAAGCCGATCGAGATTTATAAGGTTCGTTGAATATCGGCCTGCGGCCATACCAGCATCGTCGATCGCGCCCCCCCGCAACGCGCCTGCTTTGCGCTGATGCGGCGTAACCCCTTGATTTAGAGAACCGCGATCGACATCAGCCGGGTGGATCATTGCAATCCAGCCTGTGCTTTGGTTAGCATTTCGCCCCGGCGGCGATATATGTATTCACGGAATTTGGATTCGGGGTTCTTTGGATTGGGGAAAGGGTATCCATGTCGGCCATAGACGGCGCGTTGGCGCCAGCATCAGCCAAACAGACGCTGCAGCATGTTGTCTCCCACATGGTGGAAGCGGTGGACCGCGCCACGTTCGTGGAAAAGCCTTTCTGGCATCTTGAAATGACGGATGTCTTTCCGGCGGACCTCTATCTGCGCATGCGCACCGCCATGCCCGAGGCGCGCGAATATCGCGCGCTCAAAGGGCGCAACAACGTCAACATTCAGGCCGACGGCACCGCGACGCGGATCAAGATCGACCTCTACCCCGAATATATCCGCCATCTACCTGGCGAAAAACGGGCGGTCTGGTCTCTGGTCGGCAAGGCGCTGCACGCGCCGGAACTGAAGGATGCGTTCATGCGCCGCCTTGCTCCGGGCCTGGAGCGCCGGTTCGGGTCGGACTTCATGAAGGTCGGCATGTATCCGGTGCCGATGCTGACGCGCGACGTGGCGGGCTACAAGATCGGCTTCCACACCGACACGAAATGGAAGGGCATCACGGTCCAGTTCTATCTGCCGGAGGACGACTCGATCAACCACATCGGCACCCGCTTCGCCGAGCGCAAGGCGGACGGGCGTTTCGAGAATTCGCACCGGATGTCGTTTTCCCCGAACACCGGCTACGCCTTTGCGGTCGGCACCGACACCTGGCACGCGGTCGATACCGTCGGGCCGGAGGTCCGCACCCGCGACAGCATCCTCCACACCTATTTCGTCGACAACACCGCGACGCTCAAGATTCGCAACCGCAGCAAGCGCGCGGCCAATTTCGTGATGAACGAGGTCCGTCACGTCGGCCGGTAGTCTCGGCCGGCGGCGCCCGCCGGCACGGCTGAATCCGTGCCGACCTCAGTCCTGGTGCAGGATGAATTCCAGATAGAGGTTGCGCTGCAGAATCGAATGGTTGTCGTCGGAGATCAGCGACAGCATCAGCGCGCCGTCGTAGCGGGTCCAGACGTCGAGCCCTTCCATATTGTCGATCTGGTAGCCCATGTCGGCCTCCATCAGCACCGGCCCGTCGGCAACCGCGCCTTTTTCGACGCTTTCGCCGTAGATGCGCCGCAGCCGCATCTTCACCCCGCGCGCGATCGAAAAACTGCGCTCCAGGAGCAGCAGGTCGCCGTCCGGCAGGAAGGCGCCGTCGGTTATGTCGAAATCGCCGTCGCGCTTGACTGTGAAGACCCCCTTGTGCGGCCCCTCGATGACGGCGGCGTAGACGTTGCCGGCTTTGTCGAGGCTCCTCTCCGAGACCACGACCAGGCTGCCAGCGTGCTGTCCGTAAGGATTGGCGTGGGTGACGGTCTCGAAGCCGCGGTTCTGACGCAGCTCTTGCGCGGGGACCAGGTAATCGAGCAGCCTGACCGGCGCTTTCATATTGTCGGGATCGATCTTGAATTGCGCGACGCGCTGGTCGCGCTCGAAACCGACGGTGGCGATACCGTCCTTGACCGCGAGCCCTTCCGCGTCGACCTCCCATTTCCGGTCGATCGGCCGGCCCGACGCGTCGACCATCTGCTGCATGCGAAAGTTCGAAACGCCGGACGGGCGCTTGTCGGCGCCGTGGGTGATCGTGCCGAAGAACCAGAAGCCGGTGTCGGCGACACCGACGAAATCGCTGCCCGGCCTCAGGAAGCGAAGCGCCGAGAGCGCGCCGAAATCGCGCGCCGGCGAAGTCAGCTCCAGTCCGCCGACGAATTCGAGCGGCCCGAACCGCGTCTCGTCACGGCCGACACGGAACTGGCTGATCGGCCGCGCCGAAACCTCAACCATCTCGACGGGGGCTCCCGGAGCGGCAACGCCCGGCGAGGCGCAGGCCAGCATGCAGGCGAAAAGCGTCCGCCGCGCACGCCGCCCCGAAAAGATCATCCGGTGCGCCGCAATCCACCGCGCCGCGTGTCGCGCGCGCTTTCCTCGCCGAACAGCGAGGCGAGCTGCTCGGTCATGGCGCCAGCCAGCTCCTCGGCATCGACGATGGTGACGGCGCGGCGATAATAGCGCGTGACGTCGTGGCCGATGCCGATCGCCAGCAGCTCGACCGGCGAGCGCGTCTCGATCAATTCGATGACCGCCCGCAGATGGCGTTCCAGGTAATTGCCCGGATTGACCGAGAGCGTGGAATCGTCGACCGGCGCACCGTCCGAGATCATCATCAGGATCTTGCGCTGCTCGGGCCGGCCGATGAGGCGGTTATGCGCCCAAAGCAGCGCCTCGCCGTCGATGTTTTCCTTGAGCAGGCCCTCGCGCATCATCAGCCCGAGATTGCGCCGCGCGCGCCGCCATGGATGGTCGGCGGATTTGTAGATGATGTGGCGCAAATCGTTGAGCCGGCCGGGATTCGGCGGCTTGCCGTCCTTCAGCCATTTCTCGCGCGCCTGCCCGCCCTTCCAGGCGCGGGTCGTGAAGCCGAGGATTTCCACTGAAACGCCGCAGCGCTCCAGCGTGCGCGCCAGAATGTCGGCGCAGGTCGCGGCGACAGTGATCGGCCGGCCGCGCATCGAGCCCGAATTGTCGAGCACCAGCGACACCACCGTGTCGCGGAACTTGGTGTCGCGTTCCTGCTTGAAGGACAGCGGCTGCATCGGATCGATGACGACGCGCACCAGGCGGGCCGGATCGAGATAGCCTTCCTCGAGGTCGAAATCCCAGGAGCGGTTCTGCTGCGCCATCAGCCGGCGCTGCAGCCGGTTGGCGAGCCGCCCGACGACGCCGGAGAGGTTGGCAAGCTGCTTGTCGAGGAAGGCCCGCAGCCGGTCGAGCTCCTCTTCCTCGCAAAGATCCTCGGCGCCCACCGTCTCGTCGAAGGCGGTGGTGAACACCTTGTAGTCGATCTCTTTCGGCAGGTTCAGGAACGGATTGTCGTTGCGCTTGGCCTCGCCAGGCGTCTCGGCGTCGGAATCGTCTTCATCCGACAGATCGTCGGAGGTGGCGTCAGTCGCTTCCGTCTCGGCCGAGTCTTCCTCGTCGGCGGAAGCTTCGGCATCTTCCGACTGCGACTGCTCGGAGCCTGAATCCTCCTCGCCGCCTTCCTCGCTCTGTTCCTCGCCCTGCTGTTCGTTCTCTTCGTTTTCCTCGGAGTCGTCGGTCTCCTGGTCGTCGCCGAGCTCCTCGGCCATTTCCATGGAAACCAGCATGTCGCGCACGACGCGGGCAAAGGCCTGCTGGTCCTCGAGCTTGGCCGACAGGCCGTCGAGGTCGCCGCTGGCCTTCTCCTCGATCCACGGACGCCACAGATCGACCAGCCGCTCGCCGCTCTTCGGGATCGCGCGGCCGGTGAGCTTTTCGCGCACCAACAGCGCAATCGCTTCCTCGAGCGGCGCGTCGGCCTTGTCCCTGACGTCGACGAGGTTCGCCTTGGCGTATTTGTCCTCGAGCATCGAGCCGATATTGTCGGCCACGCCCTGCATGGCGCGGCTGCCGATCGCCTCGACGCGTGCCTGTTCGACGGCATCGAAGATAGACCGCGCCAGCTTGCCTTCCGGCGCCAGCTTGTTATGGATGCGCTGATCGTGGCAGGCGCGTTTCAGCGCCATGGAATCGCCCAGGCCGCGGGTGATCGCGATATCGTTGCGGGAAGCTTTCTTCGGCAGTTCCGGCAGGCGCGCGCGATTGCCGGCAAGCGCCGGCCGGTCCTTGGCGAAGCCGACCTCGAGATCCTTGTCGCCGGCGACGGCGCGCATGCACACGGTCACGGCGCGCTTGAAGCTGTCCGCTTCAGACCCGTTCTTCGACTTGTTGCGCGTGTTGTCGCCCGGACCCGCCATTGATCATTCCCTGCGCGATTCATGCTGAAAGGCTCAAGGCCTTTCAGCTGCGCGCCTAGCCCAGCACCACGTTGGCGGCGCTCTCCGGCAGATCCTCGCCGAAAGCGCGCTGGTAGAATTCGGCCACCACCGAACGCTCCAGCTCGTCGCACTTGTTGAGGAAGGTCAGCCGGAACGCCATGCCGATATCGCCGAAGATCTCGGCGTTCTCGGCCCAGGTGATGACGGTGCGCGGGCTCATCACGGTCGACAGGTCGCCATTGATGAAGGCCGAGCGCGTCATGTCGGCGACGCGCACCATCTTGTTGACGATGTCCTTGCCCTTGCTGTCGCGATAGTGCTTGGCCTTGGCCAGCACGATGTTCACTTCATTGTCGTGCGGCAGGTAGTTCAGCGTGGTGACGATCGACCAGCGGTCCATCTGCGCCTGGTTGATCTGCTGCGTGCCGTGATAGAGGCCGGTGGTGTCGCCGAGACCAACCGTGTTGGCGGTGGCGAACAGCCGGAACGCCGGATGCGGGCGGATGACCCGGCTCTGGTCGAGCAGCGTCAGACGTCCGGACGATTCCAGCACGCGCTGGATGACGAACATCACGTCCGGACGGCCGGCGTCATACTCGTCGAAGCAGAGCGCGACATTGTGCTGATAGGCCCAGGGCAGGATGCCGTCGCGGAATTCGGTGACCTGCAGGCCTTCCTTGACGACGATGGCGTCCTTGCCGACGAGATCGATACGGCTGACATGGCTGTCGAGATTGACGCGCACGCAGGGCCAGTTGAGCCGCGCCGCCACCTGCTCGATATGCGTCGACTTGCCGGTGCCGTGATAGCCCGACACCATGACGCGGCGGTTGTAGGCGAAGCCGGCGAGGATCGCCAATGTCGTCGCCTTGTCGAACAGATAATCCGGGTCGATGTCCGGCACATGCTCGGTCGCCGCCGAATAGGCGGGAACGACCATCTTGGAGTCGAAACCGAATTTCTCCTTCACCGACACCGTCGTGTCGGGCAGGTTGGCGATGTCGCGATCGACCTTGTTCATCTCTATCAACGTCTCCACGTGCGAAACGCCGCGTTTCGCCGGCAATCGATTTTGTCCGGGGGCGGTCTTAGAGCCTTTTCCAACCTTATGAAAGTTGGAAAACGACATGGACCGTAGGGCCGCTCAGCACAATCCTGCCTGCTTGAGCACGCGATAGGCCTGCAGCACATCGCGGAACCGGTCTTCCGAACCTCTGTCGCCGCCATTCGCATCCGGATGGTGGCGTTTAACGAGTTCCTTATAACGCGCCTTGATGTCCTGACCAGTCGCCTTTGTATCAAGGCCAAGCGTTTCCAGCGCCTTGGCCTCAAGCGGCTTTGCCTTGCGCTCGCGCGGTTCGCGCGCCCCTGAGCCGAACAGGTTGAAGGGATCGCGCATGCGGTTGTGGTAGCCGGCGCGCCCCGAGCGCTGCTGCGCGAAATCCGGCGCCGAGCGCGTCCCGCCGCTAGTGGCGCCCATGCGCCATGTCGGTCTGTGGCCGGTCAACGCCTCTTTCTGGAAGCGCGCAATCTCGTTGTCCGACACGCCGGAGAAGTAGTTGAAGCCCTTGTTGTATTCGCGCACGTGGTCGAAGCAGAAGCGGAAGTACTCGCCCTCTTTCAAGCGTCCGACCGGGGCGCGATGCGTGCCGGCCTCGTTACAGCCGTCCCACTGGCAGATCGGCGCGTGCGACTTCAGCTCCGCGTCCTTCTCCGGCCGGATTCGAATTTTCTCGAAATATTTGGGATACGCTTTCATCTCACCCATTTATGGGCTGTTCGCACGTGCGAAACAAGAATTGACATTTCACCGATGATCGCCCTAACCGCTGAATCGCGGCTTAAAAGCGGTCGAAAACGTAGATTTTGCGGCTATGCCGTCAAGTGGGAAAGGGAAAGCCGGATGTCCATACAGTCGACGATGGAAAACAAGCTGAAGGCGGCGTTTTCGCCCGAAAGGCTCGCCGTCATCAACGAAAGCCACCTTCACGCGGGCCACCACCACGTCGAGCACGGCCACGAGGCCCATTTCGACGGCACCGGCGAAACGCATTTTCGCGTCCGCATCGTCTCGTCGGATTTTGCCGGCATGGGCCGCATCGACCGCCATCGCGCCGTCAACGATCTGCTCGCCGACGAATTGAAAGCCGGCGTGCATGCGCTGGCGATCGAGCCGGCGGCGCCCGGCGAGAAGACGCGCTGGTAGTCAACCGACGGCCGCCTTGAGAAACGCCATTGCCGCCGCGGTCAAGGCGTCGCCGTCCTTGCCGAAATCGCCATTGATCGACATGTGCGTATAGGCGCTGCCGTCGAACAGCGTGACCTTGGCTCCGGCGGCGCGCAGGCGTTCCGCGAAAGCTTTCGACTCTTCGCCACGCCCGGGCGCGCGTGAATAGGCGATGAATGTCGGCGGATGCTTCCTGCCGTCGATATAGCTCGCCGGCGAAAGTGCTTCCCATTGCGTCGGATCGGAGAAGGCGCGGGCGTAAGCGCGCACCATGCCGCCATTCCTGGAAAGCGCGGCAAGATCATAGGCCCTGGTGTCGTCGAGGATCAGCGCGGCGACGCCGGGCAATCCGCCGCGCATGCCGGTCAGCGCAATCAGATGGCAGCCGGCCGAATGGCCCATGCCGACGATGCGGTCCGGGTCGCCGCCATGCCGGGCAATGTTGGCGCGCACATAGGCGTAGGCCTTTTCGACATCGCCGGCCTGGGTGGCGACGTCGGCTTGCGGCAGCATGCGGTAGTCGATCGAGACGAAGACGAAGCCATTGGCGAGCAGGAAGCCCGGCTTGGCGCCGACCTGGCTGCGTTTGCCGACCCGCCAGGCGCCGCCATGGACGAAGAAGACCACCGGCAGGTTGTTGGCGCCGTCCGCGGCATAGATGTCGAGCTTGGCCGGACCGTAATCGACGGTTTGCGGTTCCGGCCGGACCGGACGCCCGGCGGCTGACGCACCCGCCGGCAGCAGCGCCGCCAAGGATGCCACGATGAAGCTGCGCCGATCGATCATCGCCATCTCCGCCAGGTTGCGCCGCAACGGGCACGGATGCTCGCCACGCGCCTCGTTTACGAACCAAAAATGACAACTTTCGGTGCGAAAACAAATCCACTCCTTGACGGTCCGCTGGCAATCACCACGTATCTTCATAGGCGAGCATTTTCGGCCGAATCGGGGTGTCCCGAAGGTTAATGCTGGAGTGCATTGCGCGCTCTCCCTTCACGTGAAGGGAACCACAATGCTCTCCGGCGGTTGATGAAGCGATGAGCCGATTGGCAGCCTGTCGGCTCCGAGGCAGAGCATCATGCGCGAGAACCAATCAGACGTCTTCGATCTGTTTTCGGAGATTTATTCCAACGCGGCCCAGGAAGAGATCAGCCTTCAGCAATATCTGCTCGCCTGCCGCGAGGACAAATCCATGTATGCCTCGGCGCCTGAACGCATGGTTGCGGCAATCGGCGAGCCGAACCTGGTCGACACCAGCAAGGACGAGCGGCTCGGCCGCATTTTTTCCAACCGCACCATCAAGGTCTATCCCTCCTTTTCCGATTTCTACGGGATGGAGGACACGATCGAGCGCATCGCCGGATACTTCCGCTACGCCTCGCAGGGCCTCGAGGAGCGCAAGCAGATCCTCTATCTTCTGGGCCCGGTCGGCGGCGGCAAGTCCTCGCTGGCCGAACGGCTGAAGAAGCTGATGGAGGAGCGCCCGATCTACACGCTCAAGATCGGCAACAAGATCAGCCCGGTCTTCGAATCGCCGCTCGGCCTTTTCCATCCCGACCGCATGGGCGATCTGCTGGAGGACAAATATGGCATCGCCCGCCGCCGCCTGAACGGATTGATCTCGCCCTGGGCGGCCAAGCGCCTCGACGAACTGTCCGGCGACATCTCCAAATTCAGCGTGGTCAAGCTGATGCCGTCGCGGCTGCGCCAGATCGCCATCGCCAAGACCGAGCCCGGCGACGAGAACAACCAGGACGTCTCGGCCCTCGTCGGCAAGGTCGACATCAGGCAGCTGGAGCACTTCAGCCAGTCCGACCCGGACGCCTATTCCTACAGCGGCGGCCTCAACCGCACGACGCAAGGGCTGCTCGAATTCGTCGAGATGTTCAAGGCGCCCATCAAGGTCCTGCATCCACTGCTGACGGCAACCCAGGAAGGCAGCTACAACGGCACCGAGAATTTCGGCGCCTTCCCCTATCAGGGCATCGTCGTTGCCCATTCCAATGAATCGGAATGGCAGCAGTTCAAGAACAACAAGAACAATGAGGCCTTCCTCGACCGCATCCTCGTGGTCAAGGTTCCCTATTGCCTGCGCTTCACCGAGGAAAGGCACATCTACGAGAAGCTGGTGCGCGAAAGCGAACTGGCGAACAGCCCCTGCGCGCCCGAGGTGCTGGACATTCTCAGCCGCTTCACCGTTTCGACCCGCCTTGCCGAGCACGAGAACTCGCCGCTCTACACCAAGATGCGCTCCTATGACGGCGAGAACCTCAAGGAGGTCGATCCGAAGGCGAAGTCTGTCCAGGAATATCGCGACGCCGCCGGCGTCGACGAGGGCATGACCGGGGTAAGCACCCGCTTTGCCTTCAAGATCCTGTCGCAGACGTTCAACTACGACACCAAGGAGGTGGCGGCCGATCCCGTGCACCTGATGTACATCCTCGAGGAGGCGATCAAGCGCGAGCAATTCCCGAAGGAAACGGAAGCCGCCTATCTCGAATTCATCAAGTCGGAGCTCGCAAGCCGCTATGCCGAGTTCATCGGCCACGAGATCCAGAAGGCCTATCTGGAATCCTACAGCGAGTACGGCCAGAACCTCTTCGACCGCTACATCGCCTATGCCGATGCCTGGATCGAGGATCAGGACTACAAGGACCCCGACACGGGCCAGATCCTCAACCGCGAGGTGCTGGACAAGGAATTGTCGCAGGTCGAGAAGCCGGCCGGCATCGCCAACCCCAAGGACTTCCGCAACGAAGTGGTCAAGTTCACCTTGCGCGCGCGGGCGCGCAACCACGGCCGCAACCCGTCCTGGACGAGCTACGAAAAGCTCCGCGAGGTCATCGAGAAGCGCATGTTCGGCCAGGTCGAGGACCTGTTGCCGGTGATCAGCTTCGGCTCCAAGCAGGACAGCGTCACGGAGAAGCGGCACAACGAATTCGTGCAGCGGATGGTGGAGCGCGGCTATACCCAGCGGCAGGTGCGCCGGCTGGTCGACTGGTACATGCGCGTGAACAAGGCGGGTTGAGCAAAGCCGGGACGGTTCCATGCCGATCTTCATCGACCGCCGCCTGAACCCGAAGGACAAGAGCCTTGGCAATCGCCAGCGCTTCCTCAGGCGCGCCCGCGAAGACCTCAAGCGCAGCATCCGCGACAAGGTCCGCGCCGGCGGCATCGCCGACCTTGATCGCGAGCACGCCGTGCCGATCCCTCGCAAGGGCACCGGCGAACCGACCTTCGGCGACGACAAGGAAAGCGGCCGGCGCCAGCATATCCTGCCCGGCAACCGGACGTTCAGCCCTGGCGATCTCATCGACAAGCCTGGCGGCGGCGGAGGCTACGGCTCGGCTCCGGGGACCACGGAATCCGAGGACGATTTCCGCTTCGTGCTGTCGCGCGAGGAAGTGCTCGACCTTTTCTTCGAAGACCTCGAACTGCCGGATCTGGTCAAGCTCAGTCTAAAGCAGATACTCAGCTTCAAGCCGAGGCGGGCGGGCTTCGCGGCAAGCGGCGCGCCGACCAACATCAATGTCGGGCGCACGATGCGAAACAGCCACGGGCGCCGCATCGCGCTCAGGCGTCCAAAGCAGGCTGAGGTGGACGCCGTCGCCCAGCAGATCGCCGAGCTGGAATCCAGGCCGCCGGATGCAAAGACACGCGAACGCATCGAGGCTCTGCGCGAAGAGCTCGATCGGCTGGAGCGCCGGCGCAGGCGGATTGCCTATGTCGATCCGGTCGACATCCGCTTCAATCGCTTCGACCCTCAGCCGCGGCCGAATGCCAGTGCCGTCATGTTCTGCCTGATGGACGTCTCCGGATCGATGGGCGAGCGCGAGAAGGATCTGGCCAAGCGCTTCTTCGTGCTATTGCATCTGTTCCTGACACGACGATACGAGCGCACCGAGATCGTCTTCATTCGCCACACCCACGAGGCCAAGGAGGTGGACGAGCACACGTTCTTCTATCACACGCAAAGCGGCGGCACCGTCGTTTCCACGGCGCTCGAGGAGATGCATCGCATCATCGAAGAGCGCTATCCGGCCTCTGAATGGAACATCTACGCCGCCCAGGCCTCCGACGGCGACAATTTCGCCACCGACTCCGAGCGCTGCATAGAACTTCTCGACCGCAAACTCATGCGCCTTTGCCAGTATTTCGCCTATGTCGAGATCATCGATGAACGGGAAAGCCACATTTTCGGCTCGACCGAGAACGGCACGTCGCTCTGGCGCGCCTACAACGCCGTCGACGGGAAATGGCCGAACTTCCAGATGAGGCGCATTGCCGCGCCGGCCGACATATACCCGGTCTTCCGCGAGCTCTTCGCCAGGCAGCCCGACCTGCGCAAGAGCGCGTGAGAGCTTCGGCGATGGTCAGCCAGGCGCGCAAGTCCGCACTGCTGTTTTCCGGGTCCGACTGGGATTTCAACAAGCTGTCCCGGGTCTATGAAGAGATCGAAGCGATCGGCCGCGAAGAGCTTCGCCTCGACATCTACCCGGTGCAGATGGAGATCATTTCCTCCGAGCAGATGCTCGATGCCTATTCGTCGATCGGCATGCCGCTGATGTACCGGCACTGGTCGTTCGGCAAGCGCTTTCTCTACGACGAGCTTCTCTACCGCAAGGGCGCTCGCGGTCTGGCCTACGAGATTGTCATCAACTCCAACCCCTGCATCGTCTACCTCATGGAAGAAAACACCATGGCTCTGCAGGCCTTGGTGACGGCGCATGCCGCGCTTGGGCACAATCATTTCTTCAAGAACAATCACCTTTTCCGGCAATGGACGGATGCCGGCGGGATCCTGAGCTATCTGGATTTTGCCAAGAGCTACATAGCCCGGTGCGAGGAGCGGCATGGCCTGGCCGCGGTGGAGGCGATTCTGGATTCCGCGCATGCGCTGATGGAGCAAGGCGTGTTCCGGTACCATCGGCCGCCCAAGCTGTCATCGGAACAACAGCGCGAAGGGCTGCGCGAGCGCCTCGAATACGAGGAACGCTCCTTCAGCGATCTGTGGCGAACGCTGCCGCCTTCGCAGGCAAAGGGCAAGCCGGAAGCAGAGGAGGAAATCCTTGCCGAGCGGAAGAAATCGCTCAACCTGCCGGAGGAGAACCTGCTCTACTTCCTCGAGAAGAACAGCCTCATCCTCGAGCCTTGGCAGCGCGAGATCGTCAGGATCGTGCGGGTCATCGCGCAATATTTCTACCCGCAGCGGCAAACCCAGGTGATGAACGAAGGCTGCGCCACCTTCGTGCATTACACGCTGATGAACACGCTGTTCGACCGTGGCCGCCTCAACGAAGGCGCCATGCTCGAAATCCTGCGCAACCACTCGAACGTCATCTTCCAGCCGGCCTATGACGACCCGCGCTTTTCCGGCATCAATCCCTACGCGCTGGGTCTCGACATGATGCAGGACATCCAGCGCATCTCGACCGCGCCGACCGCCGAGGATCGAGACTGGTTTCCCGACATCGCCGGCCGCGGCGACTGGCGCGACACCTTGCTCGATGCCTGGGCCAACCATCGCGACGAATCCTTCATCCGCCAATATCTGAGCCCGACGCTGATCCGCAAATGGCGGCTCTTCGTGCTGGCCGACGGCGCCGACGAGCCGCACTACGAGGTGGCCTCGATCCACAATGAGCGCGGCTATGCCAAGATACGGTCGGCGCTGGCGCAAAGCTACGATATCGGCGCCAGCCGTCCCGACATCCAGGTCGTTGACGTCGACCTCTTGGGCGACCGGCATCTGCGGCTCCAGCACAAGGTCAAGGACGGCGTCATGCTCGAGGGCCAGAGCCGCGATGCGACCCTGCGCCATATCCGCAACCTCTGGGGCTATGACGTCAGCCTTGCAGCAATCGACGCTGGAACCGGCGCGCTGCTCAGCGAGCGCTGGACCAAGGAATTGTGAGATCGCGGGCCACACCGCCCAGGTGTGTTGAGATTCAGGTGAGGTCGAGCCGGAGTCGAAGACGGGCGCGAAGCGACCAAACTGGGTCGGTTCCGAGAACCGGCCTATGCCGGCCGTAGCCTTCATAAAGCGGAGAAACTTATGAGGGCTTCGGCCGGCGAAGGCCGGAAGCGCAGGAAGCCGCCATTTGCAGGCCGGCATCACCTGAATATCAACACGCCTAGCCTTCGCCGGCGGGCCTGATCCTCAACCTCGCAATGCGGTTCTTGTCGCGCTTCATCACCACGAAACGCTTGCCGTGGAAGGTGAAAGCCTGCTTCTCCTCCGGGATCGACTGCGTCTCGTGGATGACGAGGCCGGCGATCGTCGTCGCCTCCTCGTCGGGCAGGTCCCAGTCGAGCGCGCGATTCAGATCGCGGATCGGCACCGTGCCATCGACGACGACGGAACCGTCGGCTTCTTTCTTCACGCCCTGCATGTCGACATCGTGCTCGTCGGCGATCTCGCCGACGATTTCCTCGATGATGTCTTCCAGCGTCACCAGCCCCTCGACCTCGCCATATTCGTCGACGACGATGGCGAAATGCGCCTTGCGCCGCAGGAAGGCGTTGAGCTGTTCCTGCAAGGTGGTGGTGTCCGGCACGAACCACGGCTTCGCCGCGATCTTCATGACGTCGATCCGCGAAAAGTCGTTGCCGACCTCGTTGAGGGCCCTGAGCAGATCCTTCGCGTGCAGCACGCCGACGATGTTGTCGAGCGAGCCCTTCCATAACGGCATGCGCGTGTGCGGACTCGTGAGGATCTCGCGCACCACCGCTTCCGGCGCGTTGTCGGCATTGACCGAACGCATGTTGGTGCGGTGGACCATGATGTCCGACACTTCGAGCTCATCGAGGTCGAAGAGGCCCTCGAGCCGATTGCGCTCCTGGCGGGAAGCCTCGCCGTCGCGGCGAAGTTCGTCGCTGTCCTGGTCCTTGCCGTTGCGCTCGGCCCGCTGCGGCGGCTCGATCGGCCGCAGCGCATAGCCGAAAGCGGCAAGCAGCCTGGCGCGGAACAGAAGCGCCAAAAGCACGATGGCGGCAAGGACGGCGGCGGCGATCCAGCCGGCGTCGGTCATCTGGGAAGACCCGCCGCGGGCCTTCCGGGATGGCTCGTCTTGAGGAAGGAGAGCACTTCCGAGGGCGGTACGTCCTTGGCGATGAAAGCCTGGCCGATGCCGCGCGTCAGGATGAAGGTCAGCGCGCCGCGCGACACCTTCTTGTCCTGGGTGATGAAGCCGAGCAGCGCCTCGGCGTCCGGCAGCTCGCCCGGAATATCGGCCATCCGCCAGGGCAGGCCGACGGCGCGCAGATGCGCTTCGACACGGCTTGCGTCGTCAGGGCTCGCCAGGTTGAGGCGGGCCGAGAAGCGGTGCGCCAGCGCCGTGCCGATGGCCACGCCCTCGCCATGGACGAGACGCGCGCCGTCATATTGCGTGGCGGCTTCCAGCGCATGGCCGAATGTGTGGCCGAGATTGAGCAGCGCGCGGTCGCCGGTCTCGAACTCGTCGCGGGCGACGACGTCGGCCTTGGCGCGACAGGCCTCGGCGATCGCCTCGACGCGGGCCGGACCGCCGGCAAAGACTTGCCCCCAATTCTGTTCCAGCCAGGCGAAGAAGGCCGGACGGTCGATCAGCCCGTATTTGGCGAGCTCGGCATAGCCGGCGCGGAACTCGCGGATCGGCAGCGTGTCGAGCACCTGGGTGTCGGCGAGCACCAGCCTGGGCTGGTGGAAGACGCCGACCAGGTTCTTGCCGCGCGCGCTGTTGATGCCGGTCTTACCGCCGACGGAGGAATCGACCTGCGCCAGGAGCGAGGTCGGGATCTGCACGAAATTCATGCCGCGCCGCACGATGCCGGACGCAAAGCCTGCAAGGTCGCCGATGACGCCGCCGCCGAGCGCGATGACCACGTCGCGGCGTTCGAGTTTTGCCGCGAGCACGCCGTCGACCACCTCCTCGAGATGGGCAAAGCTCTTGGTCTTCTCGCCGGCCGGCAGCGTGACGACGGCGGACTGGATACCGCCTTTCTCCAACCCGGCCTTCAGCGTGTCGAGATGCGCGGCGGCGACGTTCTCGTCGGTGACAATGGCCGCGCGGGTGCCGGGAAGCCGGCGCGCGACCTCCTCGCCGGAGCGCGCCAGCAGTCCGGCACCGATCAATATGTCATAGGCGCGCTCACCGAGCCCGACCTCGACCTTCACCGGTTCGGCATCGCTCACGACTGCACCTCGTCCGTTGTGACGCTTGCAGCGCCTGTCGCGATCGTCTCGACATCGAGATGGCCGCAGAGCGCGGCGACGACTTCACCCGCGATGATCTCCTTGCGGTCATCGCGCGTCGGCACCGTCAGGTCGGCCGTGGCGTAGACCGGGTAACGCTCGCCCATGAGCCGCTCCAGCACGGCGCGAGGATCGGGGTTTTTCAATAGCGGCCGGTTCTGTTTCTTCGAAACCCGCTCCATCAAGAGATCGAGGTCGGCCTTCAGCCAGACCGAGACGCCATAAGCCGCGATCGCTTCGCGCGTCTGCGCGTTCATGAAGGCGCCGCCGCCGGTCGACAGCACCTGCGGCCCGTTCTCCAGCAGACGCAGGATGACCCGCTGCTCCAGCGCGCGGAATTCTGGCTCGCCATAGCGCTCGAAAAGCTCCGGCACGGTCATGCGCGAGACGCTTTCGATCTCCTGGTCGCTGTCCATGAAGGGCAGCGAGAGCATCGTCGCCACCTTGCGGCCGATCGCCGTCTTGCCGGCGCCCATCAGCCCGACGAAGACGATCGAGCGGCTGCCGAGCGCTTCGATCAGCGCGGCGCGGCCTTCGTCCGTCGGATTTGCAGGCAGAGCGTTCATTAGGGCCTCTTTGCGCCGTATCGACATCAAAAGCCTGTTTGCGTCAAGCACGGCCGGACAAACGTCCTAAGCAGGTTCCGCAAAACCGTCCCACGGTTTTGCGAAGGGAACCTGCTTGGGAGCTTTTCCGGCAAAACCTCCGTCCACCGGAATCCTTCGTCCTTGAATTGGCCGGCTTGGCGTCCCATAAGGGCACAGGGCTTTGGAAACGCAGAATAAGAAGACGGGCAAAAATTTGAATGCCGACTTTGTTTCGGTTTGTCGTGACGCTGGCGGTTCTTGCAGGCATTGCCTATGGCGCGATGTTCGCGCTGGCGATGTTCGTGGAGCCGAAAAAGGCGGAAATGAGCGTCCGTATTCCCGCCGAAAAGCTCAACCCCAAGAAAAACTGACCCAACAAAACTGACGAAGCACTGATCCGGCCCGATGAACAGCGCCGCCCGCATCGAAGCCTTCCTCGAAATGATGAGCGCCGAGCGCGGCGCGGCCGAAAACACGCTTTCGTCCTATCGGCGCGACCTTGAGGACGCTTCGGAAGCGATCAAAGGCGGGCTGGCGCGCGCCGGATCGGCCGACATCCGCGCCTATCTCGACGACATTGCCGCGCGCGGCTTCGCGCCGACCTCGCAGGCGCGCAAATTGTCGGCGATCCGCCAGTTCTTCAAATTCCTCTATGCTGAAGGCCTGCGCGGCGACGACCCGACCGGCACGCTGGACAGCCCGCGCAAGGGCCGGCCGCTGCCGAAGACGATGAGCGAGGCCGAAACCGGGCGCCTGCTCGACCGGGCAGCGCAGGAGGCGGGCGAATCCGAACCGGATGGCGACAGGCTGGCCGCATTGCGCCTGCACGCGCTGGTCGAGGTGCTCTACGCCACGGGCCTGCGCGTGTCGGAGCTTGTCGGCCTGCCGGTGACGGTGGCGCTGCGCGACGACCGCTTCTTCATGGTGCGCGGCAAGGGCGACAAGGAACGCATGGTGCCGCTCTCGGCCAAGGCGCGCGCCGCCATGCGCGCCTGGCTTGCCGCACGGGCCGAGCGGCCGGCCTTTGCCGAGAGCCCGTTCCTGTTTCCGGCCTCCTCCGACAGCGGCCATCTCTCCCGGCAGGTTTTCGCTCGCGATCTCAAGGGCTTGGCCGCGCGGTCCGGCATCGCTTCGGCGAAAATCTCGCCGCATGTGCTTCGCCATGCTTTTGCCAGCCATCTCCTGCAGAACGGCGCCGATCTCAGAGCCGTTCAGCAA
>NZ_VFUA01000026.1 GCF_006440735.1 Mesorhizobium sp. B2-7-1
GCGCAAGAGCGGGGCGACGAAGCTGCCAATCGCCCCTTGCGGGGGAGATGTCCGGCAGGACGGAGAGGGGTGTGAAGGATCGCGACCTTCGAGCGGTCAGCTTTCGAGTGTCCGTGAGCAACGGCCAATAAGCCGGCGGGACAGCACCCCCTCTGCCTTGCCAGGCATCTCCCCCGCAAGGGGCGATTGGCAGCTTCGTCGCCCCGCTCTTGCGCCCACCTCCCATCTCCCTCATCTTTTTCTCTACAAGAACACGACGGGACATCACGTGACCCTTCCCAACATGATCACGATCATGCGGCTGCTGCTCGTGCCCGCCGTGGTGCTGGCCATGCTCCAGTCGCTTTGGGGTTGGGCCTTCGCCGGATTCCTCGTCGCCGGCATTTCCGATGGCGTCGACGGCTTCATCGCGCGCCGCTGGAACCAGTCGTCCCGCCTCGGCGCCTATCTCGATCCGATCGCCGACAAGCTCTTGCTGGTCTCGGTTTTCGTCGTCATGGGCTTTGCCGGCGAACTGCCGCTCTGGCTGGTGGTGACCATGGTCTCGCGCGACGGGCTGATCGTCTGCGCCGTGCTTTTGTCCAGCGTGATGAGCCATCCGGTCGAGGTGAAGCCTCTCTTCGTGTCGAAGGCCAACACCGCCGCTCAGATCGTGCTGGCGGCGCTTGTGCTGGGCGAACTTGCCTTTTCCGTGCACCTAGGCCCGCTGCGGACCGCGCTCATATTGCTGACCGGGGTCTTGACCGTGGCTTCGGCCGCGGCCTATCTCGTGGCTTGGCTAAGGCATATGAGCGGCTATGGCGAAGGCTCCCGGACGAGCAACTCCCAGATCGTCAACACCAAGTCGGGCATCGGCAAGTCGGGCGGCTCCAGCACGGACGCCTGACGATGACGACGCGGTGATCGCTGCTGACGACGGCTCGGGCGGGCTTCGCCGCCAGGTCTTCTTCTGGCTGGCGACGGCCGTCCTGCTGGCGCTCTTCCTCTATTTGTTCTCGGGCATCCTCTTGCCCTTCGTCGCCGGCATGGTGCTGGCCTACTTCCTCGATCCGGTGGCCGACTGGCTGCAGCGGCTCGGCCTCTCGCGCCTGATGGCGACGGTGGTGATCCTGATCGCCTTCATCGTCGTGGTCGTGCTGGCCTTCGTCATCCTGGTGCCGGTGCTGGCCACCCAGATGGCCGATTTCGCCCGCAAGCTGCCGGAATATCTCACCCGCCTGCAGTCGCTGATCACCAGCTTCGATCCGAAATGGCTGGAGCAGCGTTTTGGCGTCAACGCCGCCGGCCTGCGCGACGGGCTGAATTCGCTCTTGACCTCGGGCTTCAGCCTGCTCACCACCGTCTTCACCTCGATCTGGAGCTCGGGCGTCGCGCTGGTCTCGGTGGTGAGTCTGTTCGTCGTCACCCCGGTCGTCGCCTTCTACATGCTGCTCGACTGGGACCGCATGGTGGCCGAGGTCGACGGCTGGGTGCCTCGCGACCATGTCGAGACAGTGCGCGCGCTTGCCCGCGACATCAACACCGCCACCGCCGGCTTCGTGCGTGGGCAGGGTACGCTCTGCCTTGTGCTCGGCGCCATGTATGCCACCGGACTGACGCTGACCGGCTTGAACTTCGCCATCCTCATCGGCTTCTTCGCCGGGCTGATCTCCTTCATCCCTTATGTCGGCTCCCTGACCGGATTGGTGCTCGCCGTCGGCGTCGCCTTCGTCCAGTTCTGGCCGGACTGGACCATGGTGGTCGCGGTGGCCTGCGTGTTCTTCGTCGGCCAGTTCATCGAGGGCAACATCCTGCAGCCGAGGCTGGTCGGGAAGAGCGTCGGCCTGCATCCGGTGTGGCTGATGTTCGCGCTCTTTGCCTTCGGCGCGCTGTTCGGCTTCGTCGGTCTTTTGATCGCCGTGCCGGCCTCGGCGGCGATTGCCGTGCTGGTGCGCTTCGCCATCGGCCGCTATCTTGAATCGCCGCTTTACAAGGGCCACGCCACCGAACCCGCGCCGCCATTGCCGGCAGATCGCGGCGGCGGCCACCGCTCGAAGCGGGGCTGAAATGGCTGCTCAGCCAGCAGATAAGCCACGCCAGCTGCCGCTCGATCTCGGCCACGGCACCGGCTATTCGCGTGACGAGCTCGTCGTCTCGGGCACCAATGCGCAAGCGGCATCGCTGGTCGACCGCTGGCCCGACTGGCCGTCGCCGGTCGTGGTGCTGGCTGGGCCGCCCGGCTCCGGCAAGACGCATCTCGCCCGGATCTGGCAGGAGCGCGCGCACGCCGTCGCCATCGATCCCGGCCGGATCGGCGAGCACATTGCCGGGCTCGGTGTCGGGTCGGCGCTTATCGACGACATCGACAAGGCGGCGATCGACGAGCAGGCCCTGTTCCACCTGATCAATGCCGTGCGCGCCGCCGGCTCGACGCTGCTCTTGACGGCGCGGCGGTTCCCCTCCGCCTGGCGCGTCGCGCTGCCCGACCTCATCTCGCGGCTGAAAGCGGCGGCGACGGTGGAGATCCACGAGCCCGACGACCTTTTGCTCGCCGGCGTCATCACCAAGCTGTTCGCCGACCGCCAGATCGAGGTCGAGCCGCATGTGGTGCAATATCTGGTGCGCCGCATCGAGCGTTCGCTCGGCACCGCCATGCGTATCGTCGAGCGCCTCGATAGCGCAGCCCTCGAGCGCAAGACGCCGATCACCCGCGTCTTGGCCGCCGAGACCGTCAGCGCCATGGACGAAGGGCAGGGTGAGTTCGATATCTAGTCTGCTTCCCTTCTCCCGGGGAGAAGCGCCCTTACGCCCATAGCCGGGCCAGATGCCGGGCCAGCAGATAGACTCCCATATGCGCGGCCACATAGCAGGCGGCGACAAGGATGAAGAACATCAGGCTGGCGGACCGCGACCGGACCACACCGCCATTTCTCTTGCCGGGACGGTTGTTCCAAACCCACAGGGCGGCGCACAGAATTGCCCAAGAGACTGCGACCGAAACCGTAAAGCCGTAATAGGCCAGATAGGCCGGGCCGATCAGCGACAGCAACGCCTCGATGGCAGGCATCGAAAATCCCCCTGGGTTCGAAGTGTAGACCGGTGACAGGTTGGAAGCGAGGGATTGTCGTGCCGCGTCCCGGCAGAAACCGATTCGCATGGCCAGATCTGATTATAAGCGGGCTAATCGGCCGGCGCGTGACATCGAGATGACGACGTGATATATTGATATCAATGCAATCGGCATGATATCAATGAGTGCTGTTACGATCAGAAACCTTCCGGAGGAAACGCATCGTGCGTTGCGGGTGCGCGCGGCCATCAATGGACGCAGCACGGAGGCGGAAATCCGCGCCATTCTTGAAGACGCGGTTCGACCGGAGGGCCGAGTCAAGCTGGGCTCGCTATTGTCCGCCATTGCTCGCCGGTCGGGCGTGACGGACGAGGACGTTGAAGCACTCGAACAAGCCCGTGAGAAAAGCCTGGCCGAGCCGCTGAAATTCGAATGATCCTCTTGGACACTAACGTCGTTTCGGAGGTGATGAGACCGCAACCTAATCCCGCGGTCCTGGCCTGGCTGGACAAGCAGGTTGCCCAGACACTCTATCTGTCCAGCATCACGCTGGCGGAGGTGCTGTTCGGCATCGAAGCCATGCCAGCCGGTCGGCGCAAAGATGCGCTGGCCGAAACCTTTGCCGGGATATGCGCAATCTTCGATCGGCGCATCCTGGTCTTTGACGAGGAGGCGGCACGCCGCTATGCCGGTCTCGCCGTAAAGGCCAGAACCGCCGGAAGGGGATTTCCCGTGCCTGACGGGTACATCGCGGCCATCGCCGCCGCGAAAGGCTTTCAGGTCGCGTCGCGGGACACGGCGCCGTTTCATGCGGCCGGCGTTTCCGTGATCAACCCATGGGAGCCTGTGGCGTAGATGTCCCATTCCGGAACAGTCTTTCGGCATCGCTCTTGCAATGCAGACAATGCCGGCTGATCCCGGTCCCGGTCGCGTTCCAGATCGGGTTGTAGGCTCGCCGGGCTCGAGGTGTTGGGGTTCTCGCCCGGCGGGTTTACCGTTCCAGCGGAGCTCGTCTCACGCCGTAGGACTCAACTTCGGGGACTGTTTCGCTATGAAGCAGCGAAAGCTCGCAGCTGCCCGCCGCTTTATGTCGGCGACGATTTCTCCAAGACCGACATGGAACGCGATCTGAACGGCCGAGGTGGCTAGAGCAATTCTAGGAAAAGTGTGAGCGGTTTTCAGTCTGGAATTGCGTCAAAACAAGGAGATAGAGCGGTTCGCCGTTTCCGTGAAACGGTGAACGCTCTCGGTCCGCCCCCTTGAGCCTGTCCCACAGCCGGCGCAATTGTCTCCGGCCAGGAGTCCCGACAGCGCGGCCGGTCTGATTATTTCCGAGAGAAGCGATGGTCGGAGTGGCAGGATTCGAACCTGCGACCCCCTGATCCCAAATCAGGTGCGCTACCAGGCTGCGCTACACTCCGACGTCCCGCGGCGTATAGGGGGCGCGCGCCCGGAAGGCAACACAAAAACGGAGGCCCTTCGATCCGGGCCGATGCCGCTGTATTGAGGAGTGCCAGCCCTCGATTTCAACAACGGTGTCCGGATAGCCGCGGGGGCCCGCAAGGGGTGGCTGCAAGCGGCGCTTGAAAACCTTGCCGCCTCCGCTGATGCCTTCGCGGCCTTCATGCAAAGTGATCGGTCAGCTCAGCGCTTCTGGCCGGCGATCTTCCTGGCGATCGCCGTACCCTGGATCCTTGCGTTGGAAAAGCAGCCGCGAATGCTCGGCCGCATGCCGGTGAACCAGAGTCCGGGCAGCTTCGGGTCGTTGGGGGCGCCGTTGAACAGCGGCACGCCCTTGGCGTCGAGCACGCCGAGCTTGCCCAGCATCGCCTCCAGCCCGGTGCGATAGCCGGTAGCGGCAATGATGATGTCGGGCGCGATCGTCTGGCCATTGTCCAGCACGACGCCGTCGCGCCTGAATTCGCGCAGTTGCGGCACCACGATGATGCGCCCGGCCTTGATGGCATCGACCGCGCCGTCGTCGGCGGCGATCGCAGTATAGTCGGAGCCGAGCCGGCTGGCGCCCCCCGCCGGGGCAGGGGGCAGGCCGTATTTCGTCAGATCCCCGAACACCAGGCGCTGCGTTGCCGCCATGGCTGCGTCCGCGAGCCATGTGGGTAGGTTGGCCATGAGCGGCGATATGCGGTGCACCGCGATCTGGCCGATGCGCTTGGGCAGCAGCGAAGGTCCGTTGCGGGCCGAAAGCCACATCTGGCCCGTCTCGACACGGGAAAGATGGTTGAGCGCGTCGAAGCCGGAATTGCCGGCGCCGACCACCAGCACCTTCTTGCCGGCATAGTCGCTCGCCTTGCCGAAATCGGCCGAGTGGATGATCGATCCGGGAAAATCCGCCATGCCTTTCCAGGCCGGGATGAAGGGTTGCCGGTCGCGCCCGGTGGCGATCACCACATATCGCGCCGCCTTCAAGCCGGCGCTCGTCCGCAACAGCCAGTGGTCGCCGCGAAATTCGATCTCGTCGACCTTGATGCCGAAAACGATCGGCAGCTGATGCGTCTCGGCGAAATCGTTGAGATGGCGGATGACGGCGCTCCGGTGCGGGAAGGCCGGCGTCCCTACCGGAAAGGATACGCCCGGCAACGAGGAGAGGTCGCGATGCGTGTTGAGGTGCAGGTTGTCGTGGCGGCGATGCCAGGGCTCGGCCAGCCGTTGCTCGCGTTCCAGGACCTGCGTCGTCACGCCGGCCTTGGCCAGCGCATGCGCGGCGGCAAGCCCCGCGGCGCCCGCGCCGATGACAATCGCGCCTTCCAGTATCGTTGGCTCGCCGACCCCCGACGGCAAGACTTTCGCTTCCGCGCCCATGCGTGTCTTTATCGTCGTCATCATGCCTTCAACTGGCACGACCATGTATCTGACATATGCCGCCCACGGGCCAAAAGGAATAGGTCGACGTTGCAAAGACCTTTGGCATTGTGTCGCGGATTTTTACAAGCGCTGGCTAATGAACCGGGTCGGCATGGCGATGCACCAGCTTGAAGGCGCCGTCCTCCAGCCGGAACACTTCCGTCACCCGCAAGGTCATCTCGGTCGCCTCGCCGTTCTTGCCCATGCGCGCCTTGGCATGCTGCAGGCCGCTCCAGAAGGCCAGGTCGCCGCTTGCCGAAGCCTGCAGCACCTCAAGGTCGGTGCTGCCGCCCTTGCCGAAGCTCGCTGCATCGCGTTCGTAGCGGCCGGCAACCGCCTCGGCGCCTTCGAGATGGTCGCCGCGCGGCGAAAAGAACGTCGCCGGCCCGGCATGGGTGACGATCGCCTTCAGCGAGGTGGCGTCGCCATTGACATAGTCCTCGGCGATCTTCCCGCGCTGCTTCATGAAGGCATCGAAGGACGAGCCGCCGGGATGCACCGTCCTGATCCAGGTTTCCATCGCCGCCATGAATTTCTCGAGAAACGCCGCGGTGTCGCTATTGGTCACCGCGCCTTTGTCGTCCAGCAGTTCCGCGACATTGCCGATATAGGCCTCCGGCTGCTGCATCACCGGCATGTCGAGGAAGACGAAGGTCTGCCGTAGCGCGTGGTTGGCCCCGAATGCGCCGAGCTTATAGGGCGTGACGCTGACCACGCCGGCGGGCAGGCCTTTGAACACGCTCTTGCCGGACGGCCGCGAGCCGACATCGAGCGCATTCTTCAGGCAGCCCGGGATCGAACGGTTGTATTCCGGTGTGACGAACAGCACCGCGTCGCATTCGCGTATCGCCGCGCGGAAGGCCGACCACGGCGCCGGCGGGTCGTCGCCGTCCAGATCCTCGTTGTAGAGCGGCAACTGGCCGATCTCGATGAAGCGGCAGCGCACCGAATCCGGCGCGCGGGCGGCCAGCGCCTTGGCGATCTTTCGGCTGAAGGACTGGGCGCGCAGGCTGCCGACAAGCACGGCGAGCTGCAGGACGGCGTGTTCGATTGCATCGGTCATGGCGAAACGTCCGTTTTGGCGGTGGCTCACGGGAGGGTCGGCCCCGGCAAGGCCGCCCGACATTTCGATAATGTCGCCGGCGCGGCGAGGTTCCCCGCGCCGTGGGGGTGCAGGGGTGCTTGCGCCCTTGCCGCCGCGGCCATTGCACAGTAATGACGGATTGGCGCGAGATTTCAGGCTCCCGACAGGACCCGGAAATGGCGCTGAACAAGGGTGCCCGGGCTTCGGGCGGCAAAGAGGTGGTCATGTCCGCGCGTATTTTCAGTCCAGCCAAAACCGCGATGCAGTCCGGCAAGGCCAAGACCGGACATTGGGTGCTGGAATTCGACCCCGCCCAGCGCAAGAAGATCGACCCGCTGATGGGCTACACCACCTCGGGCGACATGCTGAGCCAGGTGAAGCTCACCTTCGACACGAAGGAAGAGGCGGTAGCTTATGCCGAGAAGGAAAAGATCGCCTATCGCCTCGAAGAGCCGAAGGAAGCCAAGCGCCGGCAGATTTCCTATTCGGACAATTTCCGCTATGACCGCAGGACGCCCTGGACGCACTGACTTTCGAGTCACGCGTCGCTTGGCATGACAGACCAGCCGGCTCGGCCGGCCGACGGTCCCGTAGCTCAGCTGGATAGAGCACCGGCCTTCTAAGCCGATGGTCACAGGTTCGAATCCTGTCGGGATCGCCAATTAATTCAATGGCTTATGGAGTCTGGCTGACTCTCGATCTAAACCTGCGCCAGCAACTCTGTCACGAAATCCACGAACACACGCACCTTCGCGGTGCGGTATTGCCGCGAGGGGTAGATCGCGTGGAGCGGGAAGAGCTCGTCCCGCCAGTCGGGGAACAGCTCGATCAGCCGCCCGTCACGGACCTGCTCGCGCGTGGCGAATTCCAGGACCTGCGCGATGCCGGCGCCGGCAAGGCAGGCGCTGAGCATGGTCGGCGCGTCGGAGGTCGTCAGCCTGGTCTGGACGCTGACCGGCAGCATCTCGTTGCCGCGGCGCAGTTCCCACTCATAGGCACTGCCGTGCGCGGCGTCCCAGAAGTCGATGGCGTCATGGTCGGGCAGGTCGGAAGGGTGCTGCGGCCGCCCCGGCGCTGAATATAGGTGGGGGCCGCGACGGTCAGCACGCGCGTCTCGAACAGTTTGCGCGCGGTGAATGAGCCGGCCGGCGGATCGCCGAATCGCAAGGCGAGGTCGAACCCATCGGCCACCAGATCGCCGACCGCGTCGCGCATGATGAGTTCGAGGCGAAGGTGCGGATAGAGCGCCAGGAACCGACCGGCATGCCCCGCCAGCACCAGCTGCGAGAAGAACGGGTCGACATTGACGCGCAGCCTGCCGCGAACCACCGAGGTGGCTCCGGTGGCCTCGACCGCCGCTTCCTCGATGCCGTCGAGGTGAGGGCCGACCCGCTCGTGGAAGCGACGCCCTTCGTCGGTCAGGTGCATGGTGCGCGTCGTGCGGTCGAGCAGCCGCACGCCGATACGGGCCTCCAGCCGCTGGATCGCGCGACCGACGCCCGAGGCGGTCATGCCGAGCGTGTGCGCTGCCCGCGCCATCGAGCCGGCTTCGACCACCGCCATCAGCACCGTCACGCCGGACAGCAATCTTCCGTCGTAGGGCATCAACCATTCCCAACCTGAAGTCCGGGTTATGATGACATATCGGCGTTGGGACCAGCAAGCAAAGGGTGTGACAAGGCCGGCCACCGACCTTCCGCGAGCCTGCTTTCTTTTCGCCGGCCGCGATCCCGATCCACACGATCCGAAAGGCATGATCATGTTCGCCGTTACAGCAATCACCGGCCGCGTCGGCGGCGCCGTAGCCGAAACGCTGCTCAAATCGGGACACAAGGTTCGCGCGGTTCTGCGCGACCAAGCCAGGGGCGCGCCGTGGCTCGCCAAGGGCTGCGAGGCCGCCATCGCCGACCTCGGCGACGCCGGGCCGCTTGCCTCGGCACTTGCGGGCGTCGAGGGCGCGTTCATCCTGTTGCCGCCGGTCTACGATGCCGAGCCCGGCTTTCCGGACGTGCTGCCGAAGATTGCCGTCATTCGCGAGGCGCTTGGTCGCGCGCTGCCGGCCAAGGTGGTCGTGCTGTCGACGATCGGCGCGGATGCGGCGTCGCCCAATCTGCTCAATGTCTTGCGCCTGCTGGAAGAAACGCTCGCCGACTTGCCCGTGCCCGTCACGTTCCTGCGCGCCGCATGGTTCATGGAAAATGCCCAGTGGGATCTCGCCTCGGCGCGCGACGCGGGCGTCATCGACAGCTATCTCCAGCCACTCGACCGTCCGGTTGCCATGATCGCAGCCGCCGATGTCGGCAGGACGGCGGCCGAATTGCTGCTGGAACAATCCAGCGGCCACCGGGTGATCGAACTGGAAGCGCAACACAGGGTCTCGCCGAACCAGATCGCCGCTGCCTTCGGCAATGCCCTCGGTCGCAAGGTCGCGGCGCGTGCCGTCCCGCGCGAGCGCTGGGAGACGATCTTCCGCGACCAGGGCATGCGCCATCCCGAAATGCGCATGCGCATGCTCGACGGCTTCAACGAAGGCTGGATCGATTTTCGCGATCCGAACGCCCAAAGGCGCAAGGGCAGGATCGGGATAGACCAAGCGATTGCGAAGATCGTCGGCCAGGCCGGACAGTGAGTCGACGTTTTCGGGCAGGCAGACCCGAAGACCCGGTCAGAAGTCGCTCACCGTCTGTCCCGCCGGGCCGCCCAGATAAGTGTTCCACACATAGTCGCGAAGCATCTCCCGATGTTCCGTCGATCGGTGGTGGTAACCCGGTCTTTCGGGGTATGACACGCCGGCGAGGTGAAAGAAGGCGCCGTCGATGAACTCGTGGTGCCCGACCGCGCCCGCCATCGTCATCGGCCGCTGTTCCACGGCTGCGACGGCGACATCCGCCTCGTCGAGCTTCGAATAGAGGATCGCCCAGTTTGCGGCGCCGGTGTCGAGGCCGAGATTTATGCGGGGTTCGAAGTTCAGTTTGCGATCGGCCACCGCTGAGAACCGGTAGAAGCAGTAGCCTGCCCACAGGTTCCAGTGCCGGTCCTGCGGCTTGGCCTTGTAGACATGGTTTTCGTTGCCGTTTGCCCTGCGGCCATACACGGCTTTGCCGTCCAGCTTGGACGGGATGTCGAACGGCGCGACCGGGAAGCAGTCGTGGTCGATGAAGCCGAAAAGCTCGGGCTTCAGGTGGCGGACGATGTTGTGGAAGGCCCAGGTGATGGCGGTTCCGTGCGATCTCGACAGGTGCTTTTCGACCCGCATCGGCAGGGCAAGGTAAGGCACGCCGCGCACTTTGCAGATGCGTGCGATGGTTTCTCTCGCCTGGGCCTTGGTCGAGTTGTCGACGACGACCAGCGTCATCCCTGGCGAATGCATCTCCCATGCTTTCGTCAAGGCGTCGATCACCCAGGGCACGTTGAATGCGATCGTAACGCAGACGCGCGACACTCCGGCGTCCTGCAATTCTTTCGCAAGAAGGCGCCCGGATGCGCGCCCCCGATATTCGAAGGCCTTGTAGACGAACTGGTTGCGGAGCGCCTTTACCCGTATCACGACAGGGTTTCTGCTCACTCCATCAACTATTGCTTTATACGCCAACGCTGCCTCTCACAAGCGGCACCCCCCGGTGGTCTCTTTGCTCGCGGCGACTAAAAAATCAAGCAGCTTGAAGCTTCGCCCGTTGGGTTCAACGGCGCAGTTCCGGCTCAAAGCGCGCAGTATCGGGACCTCTGGGTTGCTGGTCGGCTGTTCTGCGGCTATGTCGCCGCAGGGCTGCCGCTGAGGTTTGCAAATGTCGACGATTTCCAGATGGCTCAAGGACGCACGCTCCAAGCTGCCGGAGCATGTAACGGTCGGCCGTCACACCTACGGCGTGACATGGCGCAAGGTCCTGTTCCCGTTGAAGGATGCTCCGCTGCAAGTCGGGGCCTTCTGCTCGGTTGCCGGTCAAGTGCTTTTCATTTGCTCTGGCCAGCACCCAACCGAGAGTGCAACCTCGTTTCCGATCTACAGCCGGTTGCTGAAGCAGCCCGAGCCGACCGCAAATGGCGGCAAGCCTGCCGGCATTACCGTCGGCAATGATGTCTGGATCGGCAACGGCGCGATGATCTTGCCGGGGATCAAGATCGGCGACGGCGCGATCGTCGGGGCGGGATCCGTGGTTACGAAGGATGTTCCACCCTATGCAATCGTCGGCGGAGCCCCGGCCCGGCTGATCAGATACCGATTCTCCGAGGAGATCGTAGCGAAGCTGCTGGCGATCCAGTGGTGGCGTTGGGACGATGAGAAGGTCAAGGCCGAGGCGGCCATCCTCACCGGTCCCATAGAGGCTTTCGTCGAGAGGCATTCTGTGGCAGGCACCGCCACGAAATGACGGGCAGCGATTAGCGGAACGATGAGGTCGTGTTTCTTCCTGGCGACGGATGCCAACTACCTTCCATATGCCTGCCTCACGGCGCGCCGGATTCTGGACGTCTCCACGCCGGTCGACGGCTTTCTGCTCTACACCGGTGCGAGCGAACCGGACCTTGAAGTCGCCCGCCATTTGCTGGAAGGCAAGGTCGAGCTGGTCGACGTCACGGACTTCATGACGAATTTCGGCTTCCGCTTCGGAACCTACAGCATTGCCGCTTACGTTCGGCTTTTTGCCGACCAATTTCCGTTTTTCGCGCCGTATGATCGCATCGCATACACAGATTGCGACGTTCTCTTCAACAGAAACATCAACGACTTGGCTGGCCAGCAGCTGCGCGCCCCGCTGCTCGCCGCGCATGACGACTACATGTATTTCAGGCCTTCTTACCGGCAAAAGCTCAAGCTGGCGCCCGGTGCGCCATACTTCAATTCCGGTGTGGTCGTCTTCGACATGAACGCCGTCCGCGAAAATGCCCTGCTGGAGCAAACGCGAAAGATCGCCGTCGAGGGGCGGATGAACGACCAGAATGCCCTGAACGTCGCCTTCGAGGGCAAATGGCAGACGATGCATCCGAACTGGAATTTGCAATCGCTTGGAACGAGAGAGTTTCGGTTCTCGCAAGCCTGGGCCAGGCACTTCGCCGGCGGCAAGCCTTGGGGCAATCAGGTTGGGGTCGAACTCGAGGCGCTGAAAATCTGGCACGATCTGGCCAGGGACACGCCCTGGGGCAAGCCCTTCGAGCAGCGCATTCCCTTCGAGCGCGGCGTGATGAAGCGCTTCATCCGCCGCTTCGACGCTGCTGCCGGTCTTTTCGGCAAGGACGTGCAACGCCGCCGGGCCAGGTATGACGGCACGAAGATGCATCGGATTTACGCCCGTCAGGCGGATGAAGGAGCGATGGCGGTCCAGTTTCCGGAAGTGCTCGGCGGATTTGGCTGATCCGGCTGCGCAAACCTGGTTTTGCCCTCCGCGGCTGTGGATAGTAACCGCGCGTTTACCACGCTCGGGCGCTTGCGTTGCGGCCTGGCGCCCGACTCGTCGAAATGGAAGTGCCTGAACCCGTCAGGCGACCCAGAAGCCTAGCGGCCGGCGTTTTCATGTACCCCACCGAGATGCGTGCTCGAACGCGTTTCGGAGTATGCGTCGGTCGTCGCTTCGCCCTCACCGAAACAAAAGCCCGCCGCGGTAATGGGGAACCGCGACGGGCGTGCGGGAAATCGAAGCTAGGCCAGCAGGCCGGCGACCTTGGCCGCCTTGCGCAGCGTCTTGCGCGCATCCACCGGGCTGCGGAGACCGTCGAGCGCGTCGCGGCAGACGCGGTTGGCCGAGCGCCAGGCGCGGTCGCGCGACTGTCCCGGCCAGCGCTGGTCGAGGCACTCCATCGCCTCGAAGCAACTTGACACCTTGTGCTGGCCGTTTGGCTGGAAATCGATCACGACCGGTTCGGAAAACCAGACATCGTTCATCACTTTCTCCGTTCTTGTAATTGTCTTTGGGCGAGCAACGACGCCGGACGGCGTCGATCCAGGCCGAGGGCGATTGCCGACCCGCGCGTTAACCAACCACCACGCATTAGGTTCCGAAGAATTTTCATGGCTGCGATGGGCGCCTCATCGGTCGACGGATCCGCGATCCGGATGGCTGAAAATCACGTGACCAAAGTCACTGCCGCGCCCTCGCGGGCGGGGCTAATGAATCAGCCAGGCTGATGAAATGCGGGAAGACCTCTCATGCTTATCGCCGTGCTCGCATCCACCATGACCGTCGCCACCTTGATGGCGACCGCTTTCGGGCTCTACGAGGAAGCGCGGCGGAGCCGTGCTCACGCTGAAACGGACCGCTTGCGCGCGTTTCGAACGGCGCGTCGGTTTTCCGTCAAGTCGCGCGATCGATAGGCCCGACACCGCCGCGCATGTTCACTCCGCTTCAGCTGGCCATGTGCATCTTCCGCGCCGGAATCCTGCTTTCGCCGGCGGTGTTCGCGGTGCTGGTGCTTTTATGGCTCTACTATCGGTAGGCGGGCCGGTCGGACGCCGGGTCGGCTCTATTCCACCAGTACATGCGCCTCGCGCGCGGCGACGATGAAGGCCTCCCTGGCGTTGTCCGCCGCGACGTCGCCGCGGATCGCCCGGCGGCAGGCGCGCAGCGCATCGCCGTGCGGCGCACTGCCGGCATCGCGCCACTGGCCCGTCAGCAGCTCGATGGCCTGCTCGGCGTTGGATATGTGGCGGATCGAGCCGGAAAGCCCGACGGCGACTTCGACCGGCCTCGAAAACCATCCCTGGATCATCGCTAAACCTCCGAAAATATGTCGCAACACGATATATTTTACCGTAGAGTCGCGTGGCGAAACGTCAACTTAACGTGAAGCCATCTCACGAAGGCGACTTAAGCTGCTCATCGTCCAAGCGGCCTCCGCGAAAGCTCGATCAGTTCGGCCTCGTCGGTGATGCCCGCCATGTAATTGGCGATGATGCGCGAGGCGCGCGCTTCCTTCTGCTCGGCGGTCTCGCCTTCGAAATTGCCGTTTTCGTAGACACGGCCAAGCATGGCCGTCTCGTCGGGAGTGAATGTGTTGCGCACAACGGACATGGCTTCCTCCTTCAGCCTGGCCCTCTTTTTACCCGGCTAATATTAGCATGTTTCGAGGTTGGGGGTGAGTCTCGGCGACATTGGGACGAGGGTTGGCATGCTTCTTCGCCTGCGGCTGACGGCTGCTTTGCCGGCCTCGTTATATTCTTGCCGAACGAGCGCTGCGCTGATACGCATTAGCAGCGCGGAATTTTTCTGAGTCTGCATTGACTTGAGCCCAGAAAAGCGCCGCGCATTCTGTCCGAGACCAGCAACCCCGACGTGGTGGCAACCGGGTTACGAAGGGGTTCTGGTCGAAAAAGAAGCAGGGCAGGTCCCGCGTCCAAACCGGGGCAGGCTCATCAACGCTCTGGAACTCTGAAGCCATTGCCCCCATGGCCTTCGGAAGAGCATGAACCATGGGGAAATCGATGGTTACGAAGAAACTTACCGCCAACGCAGAAAGCGCGGCAGCCTTTCTTGCGGTGATGGGCAACGAGAAGCGTCTGCTCATCATGAACTACCTCGCCGAGGGCGAACTCTCCGTCGGCGTGCTCGCCGACAAGGTCGAACTCAGCCAGTCAGCGCTGTCGCAACACCTGGCCAAACTGCGCAGGTTTGGCCTGGTCGAAACCCGCCGCGATCGTCAAATGGTCTATTATTCCTGCAAGTCTTCGGCAGCGCGCGAGCTTCTTGCGCTGCTCGATGGCCTGCTGGCCATGGACAAGCCGCTTGCCGGACCGGCAAGGCAGGCTTTCGTCGAGAGAATGCGGCGGCCGCAGGCCGCCTGAACTGACTGCTACGCACGGACGAGGCCGGGGGCCTTCGTCTGGCGCGGCGCCACTATGGCGCAGGGCCGCATCGCGACGCCACCCACATTTCCTTGAACCGCTCCTGCCATGCCGCTCGCAGGGCGGTTCATCACGTTTCTTTGAGAGGCGAAGCTTCGAAACCCGATCTTCTCTGCAAGCGGCTGACAATAAAGGGTTTTCTTGTGCGGGCGGGTGCTTGGCTCTGACGAAGATTACAGATTTGTAAGTCGCCTCGCGGGCCTCCGCTGGTTAATCTTCGAGTCGATCCACACCCCCGGATCATGACGGTGCCGAGCTTCCACTTCGGCTCCGTAAAAGGCCCGCCGCTCCCGGCGGGCCTTTTCGTTTTGCGGTCACGCGCCTTGCCGCGTTCACCAAGGGCGATCATCGCTTGGTGTCGTCGGGAAGCTCCCGTCCGGCAATCTGGACTCTCGATTTCCCGTCACCTATCACATTGCGCAATGGTTCGTGCCGGGCTCCCGATCCGCGAAGCGGCGGGCAGCGTGGCATTCTTGGCCTTCGGTGCTGACGATGTTCGATACGCAAAAAGCCAAGGCCGCTTCGCGGCTACTGGTGACCCACTGGGACAATGGCACCCGTCTCGATGCGATACCCGAGACGGTTCGGCCGCGAACGCGCTCGGAAGGCTATGCCGTCCAGTCGCATGTGATGGACCGCTCGGCGGCTCCGCTTTTCGGCTGGAAGATCGCCGCAACCAGCCTTGCCGGGCAACGGCACATCAACGTCGACGGTCCGATGGCCGGCCGTCTGCTTGCGGAGAAGGCGATCGAGGTCGGCGGAACTGCCCCGCTGGCGACGAGCAGGATGCGTGTGGCCGAGATCGAATTCGCCTTTCGCTTCGGCCGCGAACTGCAGCCGCGCGCCGAGCCCTATGAGATCGCCGAAGTGATGGACGCGGTGGCGGCATTGCACCCGGCAATCGAGATACCGGACTCGCGATACGACGATTTCTGTGCGGTCGGCGCGGCGCAGCTCATCGCGGACAATGCCTGCGCCAATCTGTTTGTCATCGGCGAGGCCGTCGAAGACGATTGGCGCGATGTGGATCTGGCGAGGCACCCGGTGGTCGGGTTCGTCACCGGGAGGTCGCGCCATGACGGATCGGGAGCGGCCGTGCTGGGCGATCCCCGGATTGCCCTTCAATGGATTGTCAACGAATTGTCGGGCCTCGGCATCGCGCTCGAGCCGGGGCAGGTGGTGATAACCGGCACCTGCGTCAAGCCGATAGAAGTCGAGCCCGGCGATGAAGTCACGGGCGATCTGGGCAGGTTCGGACGCGTCTCGGTCAGGTTTGTCTGATCGGACCGTTTAGAGCAATTCCAGGAAAAGTGTGGGCGGTTTTCCGCCCGGAATTGCGTCAAAACAAAGAGATAGAGCGGTTCGCCGTTTCCGTGAAACGGTGAAACGGTCTAGCGTGCGGCGGGCTGCCTCGTGACGACGCTGCGCACCGCGAGCACCAGCACGGTGATGATGATCAGGATCACCGAAAGTGCCGCGATCGCCGGATCGATGTTGTCGCGCAGGCCCATCCACATCAGGCGCGGCAGCGTTATGGCGTTCACCGAGGTGATGAACAAAGTCACGCCGATCTCTTCCCAGGAAAGCACGAAGGAGAGCAGGGCGGCGGTGACGATGCCGAACTTGATGTTGGGCATGATGACGCGCGTCGCGCGCTCCCACACGCTTGCGCCGAGGCCGCGCGCGGCAAGGTCGATGCGCCGGTCGAGCTGGCTGAGCGACACCAGGATCAGCACCGTGGCGAAAGGCACCGTCATCACCGAATGCGCCATCGCCACACCAAGCCAGGTGTCGTAGCCGAAGAACGAGGTGAGGCCCGAGACCGAGGTGAGCAGGAAATAGAGCGTCACCGCCGAGACCACCGGCGGCACCACCATCGGCAGCAGCACGAAGCCGACAAGGACGGCGGTGAAGCGCGGCTGGAACATCCACACGCCCAGGCTGAAGGTGAGCGCCAGCGCGGTGGAAAGGATGCTGCTGACGATGCCGATCCTGAGCGAAAGCAGGATCGAATCCAGCCAGCGCGGATCCTCGATCAGCGAGCGGTAATGGCGCAGCGACAGTTCGCCCGTTGGCATGGTCAGCATGCGGCTCGGCGTCAGCGACACCGGGATGACGGCAAGCAGCGGCATCAAAAGGAACAGCGCCACCAGCACGGCGAGGACGAGCGAGACGGGACCGGGGCGATAAGTCGGCATCTTGGCTACACCAATTGCTTCGGTTTGACGTAGCGGAACAGAAGCGCCATCAGCGCGCCGACGAACACCACCAGCACGACGCTGATCGCCGCGCCCAGTCCCCAGTCCGGGCTCTGGAAGATGCGCAGATAAATCAGCTCCGCGATCATGACGCTGCGCCCGCCGCCGAGGATTGCCGGCGTGACGAAAAAGCCCAGCGAGAACACGAAGGTGATCAGCGCCGAGCCGATGATGCCGGACCGGGTCATCGGCACGAACACCGTCCAGAAGGTGCGCATGCGGCTGGAGCCCAGGCCGCGTGCCGCAAGCAGCACGCGCTCGTCCAGGCTGCGCATGGCGGACGCCAGCGGAAACACCGCGAAGGGGATGAGGAAATGCGACATGCCGACGATGACGCCGAACTCGTTGCGCACCAGGGTCAACGGCTCCGAGATGAAGCCGATCGATTGCAGCCAGGTGTTGATCAGGCCGCGGTTGGAAAGCAGCGCCACCCAGCCGAAAGCGCGCGTCAGCACCGAGATCCAGAACGGCACCAGGATGCAGAATTCGGCGAGCACCCGCTGCGCCGGGCTGCCGCGCACCCAGACCACGGTGATGGCATAGGCCGCCGTGACCGAGACGCCGGTGACGATCGCCGCGATGCGCAGCGTGCGGATGAACACCGATTGCACCAGGTCGTCGGTGAGCAAGGCGTGGTACTGGCCGAGCCCGGGGGTGGGGAGCGTAAAACTCCACTTCACCACGCCCAGGAACGGCCATGCATAGGCAAGGATCAGGAACAGGAGCAGCGGCGCCATCAACAGCGCCGCGCCCATCCTGTCGGAGAGGGTGCCTCTCATCGCCAAGTGGCTCTCGGCCCGATCAGGCCGAGATGATCTTGGTGTATTCGTCGAGCGCGGCGCCGTAATTCTTGGCGTACCACTCCATGTCGAGCGGGATCTGCTTCGCCATGTTCGCCGGATCGACCGGGTTGATGCCCTTCTTGTCGGCCGGGATCAGCGCATCCGCCGCCGGGTTGGCCGGGCCCTGGCCGAGCTTGTCGAACATCACCAGTTCCTTCTGTGGATCCTGGGTGCTGGCGATGAACTTCATCGCCGCGTCCTTGCCGCCGGGGTTGTTCTTCAGCACCGCGAGCGCGCCGGGCGAGATCAGGCCCTGGTCCCAGATGAACTTGATCTGGCCGCCCGAGTCCTGCTCGATCAGCGAGGCGCGGGTCGACCACACGATCGCCATCGAGGCTTCGCCGTTGAGCAGCACGCTCTGGCTCTCGGCGCCGCCGCCCCAGTAGGAGACGACGTTCTCCTTGAAGGCGGCGATCTTGTCATGCGCGCGCTTGAGGTCGAGCGGATAGAGCGAGGCGGGCGCGACGCCGTCTGCGAGAAGAGCCGCTTCCCAACTCGACACGCCCCACTTGTAGAGCGAGCGCTTGCCCGGGAATTTCTTGACGTCGAAGAAGTCGGCCATGCCGGTCGGCGCGTTGGAGCCGAACTTCTGCGAGTCATAGGCGATCACATAGGAGAAGAAGTAGGTCGAGGCGGCGTATTCCCAGCCGAAGCCCGGCCGCATCTTGCTCTTGTCGACGATCTTGTAGTCGATCGGCTCGAGCATGCCCTGGCCGCCGAGCGTGATGGCCGAGAACGGATCGACGTCGACCAGATCCCAGGTCGGCGCGCCGCTCTTATACTGCGCGGCGATCGCGCCTTCGGTCGGGCCCGAACCGTCCATCTTGACCGGAATGCCGGTGTCCTTGGTGAAGGCCTGGCCATAGGCGGCGTCATAGGCCGTGATGGCATCGCCGCCCCAGTTGACCAGCACCAGCCCCTTGGTCTCGGCGAAAGCGCCGGTCGAGCGCAACAGCATCGGCGTGCCGGCGAGCACAAGACCCGCAAGCTGCGCGAATTGCCGGCGCGAGATCTCGCCGCGCTTGGTCCGCTCGGCGAGCGATTCGATGGTCTGCTTCTTCGTGTCGTTCATGTCAGTTCCCCTTGTTGTCGTTGATTTGAACCGGAAGCCGGTGCGGCGATTTCAGGCCGCTGCGGCGAGTGCTTACTGTCCTCCGTCCGGAAGAAGGAAACCCTTTTCGGCCGGCCAGGTCAGCCAGACGGAATTGCCTTTGCTCAAGGCCGCGGCCGCCACTTCGTTCGGTACCGAGACGGTGACCTTGGCGCCCTGGCGGGTGGTGAGGTCGAGCTTGGTTGCGGCGCCGAGATAGGTCGAGGCGACAGCCGTTGCGGCGATGCCGTTCTCGTCGACCGACGCTTCCGGCGCGATCGACATGTCCTCGGGACGGATGGCGAGGATGGCGTCGCCTTTGATCGCTTCCGCCTTGCAGCGCATGTTGACCGCGCGGTCCTCGCAGAGACCGGTGGCGCCATTGTCGGCGGGGCGCACGCCCTTCACCGGCAGCATGTTGATCTCGCCCAGGAACTCGGCGACGAAGCGGTTGGCAGGCCGGTCATAGACCTCGTCGGGCCTGCCGACCTGCAAGAGCTTGCCATGGTTGAATATGGCGACGCGCGACGACAGCGCCAGCGCCTCGCTCTGGTCGTGGGTGACGAAGACGAAGGTGGTGCCGGTCTCCTGGTGCAGCCGCTTCATCTCGGCCTGCATCTGGCCGCGCAGGCTCTTGTCCAGCGCCGAGAACGGCTCGTCGAGAAGCAGCACGCCCGGCTCGAACACCAGCGCGCGCGCCAGCGCCACGCGCTGCTGCTGGCCGCCGGAAAGCTGCGCCGGCAGTTTCTTCTCATGGCCCTTGAGCCCGACGCGCTCGATCATCTCGCCGACGCGCTGTTTGATCTCGGAAGCGGACTTCTTGCGCACCCTGAGCGGGAAGGCGATGTTCTGCTCCACGCTCATATGCGGGAACAGCGCATAGCCCTGAAACACCATGCCGGCGGCACGCTGTTCGGCCGGCCGGTTGGTGATGTCGACGCCGTCGCTGAAAAGTTTGCCTTCGCTCGGCTGCACGAAGCCGGCGAGGATCATCAGGAAGGTGGTCTTGCCGGAGCCGGAGGGCCCAAGCAGCGTCAGGAACTCGCCGCGGCCGATATCGAGCGACAGATTGTCGAGCGCCCGGAACGAGCCGAAGCTCTTGCCGATCCCGTTAGCTTTGATTTCTGCGGCCCGGCCGGGTTGCTGCATCCTGGCTCTTTCCTTAGTTCCCAATGAAATCGTAGGCATGGCTGCGCTTCACCGCAACCGAATAGTTTTCGCCTGATCGGCAAATTTGATTCACGGGTGGTGGGCTTGGTGGGTGGCCGGAACTGCTGATCTCCCCCGCAAGGGGGAGATTGGCACTCCATCGCCCCGCCCTCAATACTTCGCCAGCCTGTTCTCCGACAGTTTCGCCCTAAGCCAGTCGCTGAAGGCGTTGAGCACCGGGTGCCCTGCCTTGGCGTGCTCGAACACTAGGTAGTACGACCGCGGCGAAGGGACCGAGGCTTCGAACGGCTTGACCAGCCGGCCCTCGCTCAGCGCCCGGCGGCCCGTCAGTTCGTCGCCCATGGCAATCCCCTGGCCGGCGATGGCCGCCGAAAAGACGAGGTTCATGTCGGAAAAGAAGATGCCGCCTTCGGTATCGGGATTTTCCACCTTGGACAGTGCCAGCCAGCGCGCCCAGTCCTCGGTATCGGAGAGATGCAGGAGATTGGCGCGCAACACGTCGGCGGGTTTGGAAAAGCCGCCCACCTTGTTGAGCAATGTCGGGCTGCAGAGCGGCGTGAAGTGGACCTCGCAAAGCAGCTCCACCGCCCGGTTCGGCCAGTTGCCGACGCCGAAGGCGATGAAGGCGTCGGCCTCCGGGTTGGAGACGTCGTCGAGCCGACGCGGCGTCAGCACGGAGAGCGCCACGTCCGGATACATCTGCTGGAACTCGCCGATATGCGTGCACAGGAACATCGAGGCGAAGCCCGGCGGGCAGGAGATGCCGAAGGAGCCGCCGACGCCGGCGCCGCTGTTTTGCGTTCCGGCGTCGCCGAGCACGGTCAGCGCCTTCCTAACATCGGCCGCGTAGCGCTGGCCGCGCGGGGTGAGGGCCACGCCCTTGCCGATGCGCTGCAACAGATCGAAGCCGAGATCGCGCTCGAGCAGCCTGAGCTGATGCGAGACGGCGCTTCGCGTGAGATGAAGCTCGTCTGCGGCGCGCCACACGCTGCCATGACGGGCAAAGCTGTCGAGGGCGCGCAGCGCCTGCGTGGAAGGTATGCGCAAGGGGCCTCAGGTGAACCGAATTTGCACGAACCGGGAAAACATATCACTTTTTGACGAGCCGCTTCACTGCTTTCTTTGAACCATGGACCAACCGGTGACGAGTTCCGCGCAGGAAACCGCGCTTGCCACGATCGACAGCATCCAGCCGCTGCTGTCGGCCTGGACGCGCACCATCTTCGATTTCGGCGAAACCGCTTGGCGCGAGTACCAGTCGGCCGCCTGGTATGTGGATCGGCTGAAGCGCGAGGGCTTTTCGGTCGAGGAAGGCTCGGGCGGCATGCCGACGGCTTTCTGCGCCCACTGGACGAACGGCGACGGCCCGGTGATCGGCATGTATGGCGAGTACGACGCCGTACCCGGCAACTGCCAGGATGCCGTGACGGTGAAGCGCGCGCGGCCGGGTCTCGGTGTCGAGGCCGGCGGCCACACCGATCCGCATTCGGGTCTCGGCATCGGCAGCCTTGGCGGGCTTTTGGCCACTAAGGCTGCGATGCTGGAGCACGGCATCAAGGGCACGCTGCGCTTCACCGGCGAGCCGGCGGAGAAGGTGAGGGGCTCGAAGCCGATCCATGCGGCAAAAGGCTATTATGACGGCCTCGCCGGCATGATCTCCTTCCATCCCTTCTACATGCTGCCGCTCTGCAACACCGCGCGCTGGGACACGCATTGCGGCGCGGCTTACGCGATGATCTACCGCTTCATCTGCGACGAGCCCGAAAATTGGGGCCGCGCCGCAAGCGACGCAGCGCCGATCCCGCAGGCCCATTCAGCGGTCCGTGCGCCCGGCGCCAATGACGCGCTGATGATGATGTACATGGCCTCCAAGGCGCTGCGCGATTCCATGCTGACGCATCAGGGCGGCTGGTCGATCAGCGAGGCGATCCTGACGGCAGGCCAGGCGACCGCCGACAACCTGCCGGCGGGGCTCGCCGAGATCCAGTACATGATCCGCGTGCCGACCATTGCCATGGCCGAGCAGGTGACCGCCGTGCTCGACCGCAACGCGGACGCCGCGGCCAGGATGAGCGGCTGCCGCTATGAGCGTCGCTGGGTGTCGAAGTCGCGGCCGGGGCTCGCCAACCACGCCATGGCCGACATCACCTATCAGGCACTCTCGACCGTCGGCGCGCCGCGCTGGGACGAGGCGGCCAAGGCCATCGCCCGCGAGGTCCAGGTCAATGCCGGCGGCCAGGCGACCGAGAACCCGTTCATCGACGAACTGGAGCGGCTGATTTCGCCGCGGGATGCCGAAGCGATCCTGCGCCGCGACCTGCCGCCCTCGCAGGTGAACTCCACCTCGGACGACTATACCGACATGAGCTGGCACGCGCCGACATCGCGTTTCTATGTCGCCCGCCCGGCGCTGCGCGCGACGAACGGCCATGTCTATCCGTCCTGGGCGATGAATGCGCTGGGCGGCATTCCGGCAACCATCGATCCGATGGTGACCTGCGCCGCTAAGACGGTCGCGCTGGCGGCGCTGCGCCTGCTGGAAGATAAGGCCGCGCGCGATGCCGCCATGGACGAGTTCGTCAAGCGAACCGGCGGCGGCGTTGGCGGCTCGAACTGGATAGCGCCGCTTTGCGATTACGAACCGCCGATCAATTTCCGCTGGCCGGAATATGTCACCACGCCGCGCGGGCGCGACTGGTGGATCCCGGCCGCTTCCGCCGCATGACACGAAACAAACCATCCCGAGGAGAACACCATGACCGTCCATGACCGCATCGTCGCCGAGCCGTTCTCGCTGCAGCGCCGCAATCCCAATGGCGGCACCAAGCCGCTGACCGCCTGGGGCTTCGCCAACGAGACCGATGTGCTGACCGACGTGCTGCTCGGCTCGCCCAACTTCCTGCGCCACCTGTCGACCAGCTCGCTGTCGAGGAAGCACTTGCGCGAGGCACCTTGCAACGTCCAGATCGCGCAGGCGCAGCACAAGGACCTCGTCGCCGCCTATGAGCATTTCGGCGTCAAGATCCACTGGCACGAGCCGACGCCCGAACTGCCGATGCAGGTCTATTCGCGCGACTCCAGTGTCATGACGCCTTACGGCGCCTTCATCACCGCCATGGCCAACTGGTGGCGGCGCGGCGAGAATTACGCCGCCATCCGCACCTATGAAAAGCTCGGCATCCCGATCTACGACATGGTGACGGCCGGTACCTTCGAGGGCGGCGACTTCAACGTCATCGAGGACGGTGTGGTGCTGATCGGCTGCGGCGGCGCCCGCACGCAGGAGGAGGGCGCGCGCCAGGTGCAGGCCTGGTTCGAGAAGGAGGGCTGGGAGACGCGGCTTGCCTTCATCGACGAGTACTACGTCCATATCGACCTGATGGTGGTGCCGATCGCCGAAAAGCTCACCGCCGTCTGCCTCGCCTGCACCGAGCCCGGCATCGTCGACTGGTTGAAGGGCAAGGGCCACGAGATCATCGACGTGCCCTTCCAGGACACGATGGCGCTCGGCTGCAACTTCATGTCTCTCGGCAAGGACAGGGTGATCGCGCCGACCGCCTCGAAGACGCTCATCGAAAAGCTGAAGGCGCGCGGCTTCGAGGTCGCGGCCATCGACATGAGCGAGATCTCCAAGACCGGCGGCGGCATCCACTGCATGGCGCAGGCGCTGAAGCGCGTCCCGGCGTAAGGGCCTTCGAAGTTAGCACTCGCGCTCGATGAAAGCTTATCCCTCTGGTCGATAGGCCAGGGGGATATTGCGTGCTTATCGCCTCGGCCTGTCAGGAGATTGCATCGCTCCGGTTCCGGCCAATCTGATCCTGCGCTAGGCTCCCGTCAGCCGAAACAGGATTGCCGAAAAGATGATCGTCCAGGCCTGCATCAACGGCGCCCGTCCCGCCGACTTCCACCCTGCATTGCCGCTCGACGCCGAGGCGATGGCGCGCGATGCGGTGGCCTCGATCGCGGCGGGTGCGGCCGAGCTGCATGTCCATGCGCGCGGCGCCGACCGGCAGGAAAGCCTGGCGCCGGACGCGATGGACAGGACGATCGCAGCACTCCGCTGCGCCTGTCCGGGCACGCTGATCGGCGTCTCCACCGGCGCCTGGATCGAGAAGGACGATTTGCGCACGCTTGTCGCCATCTCCAGCTGGCGCGAGCTGCCCGACTATGCCTCGGTCAATCTCAGCGAGACGGCAGCACCCGTCGTTATGGAAAGCCTGCGCCAGCGCGGCATCGGCATCGAGGCCGGCCTGGCGTCCATCGCCGACGCCGAGCGGCTGGTCGGCCTCGACCATGGCGGCCGGGTGCTGCGCGTGCTGATCGAGATTTCCGAGCAGACGATTGATCAGGCCTTCGCCGTCGCCGACGGCATCGAGAAGGTGCTGGAGCGCGCCGGCATTCGTCGCTCCCTCCTGCTGCATGGCGAGAACGCCACGGTGTGGCAGTTCGTGGAAAGGGCTGCGGCAAGGCAGTTGTCGACGCGGGTCGGCCTGGAGGACGGCAAGGAATTGCCGGACGGTAGTATGGCCGCGGGCAATGCCGCGCTGGTGGCGGCGGCGGTGGGGATTTATCGCAGGGTGTGGTGACAGCCAATCTCCCCCCTTGCGGGGGAGATGTCCGGCAGGACAGAGGGCGGTGTGAAGGAACGCCAGCGTGGGCGACCTTCCATTAGTGATCCTAGGACGACGCGGCTGCGAACGACTGACAGGCCGGCGGGGCAGCACCCCGGGCATCTCCCCAGGGGGGAGATCAGCAGTTTCGGCCTCACTGCGTATCCGCGTTGGCTCTCAACTCCGCGCGTTTCTCGTCCGACACCACGGCAAGGTCCAGCACCTTTTGCAGGCCCGCCGCGTGGCGGAAGGTCGGCTCGGTCTGCATGCCGCTCTTCACCGCATCGACGAAGCGCTGGTAATTGGTCGGCACGGAGCCCGCGTCCAGCTCCTCCCATTTGGCGCTCTCGATATTGTCGCCGACACAGGCCTTCAGAGCCGAACCTTCGAGATTGTGCACCACCTCGATGCCGCCCTTGTCGCCATAAATGCGCAGGCGCAATTCGTTCATGTGGCCGGTGGCCCAGCGGCTGGCATGCACCACGCCGAAGGCGCCGTTGGCGAAGTCGAGCGTCATGGCGAAACTGTCATTGGCGTCGAGCTGGTATTCGCCGATGCGGTTGCCCGGCGCCTTGTCGAAGGCGCGCAGCCGGCAGAAGACATGATCGATGTCGAGCGCGGCACCATAGCTGGCGAAATCGAGGATGTGGATGCCGACATCGCCGAGCACGCCGTTCGAGCCGTGGCCGCGCGACAGCCGCCACAGCCATTTCGGATCGGTACGCCAGTCGCCCCAGAATTTCGACACCAGCCAGCTCTGCAGATAGGACGCCTCGACATGGCGCACCATGCCGATCTCTCCCGCCTGCACCATTCGGCGCGCCTTCTGCAGCGCGGCCACGTTGCGATAGGTGAGGTTGACCATGTTGACGACGCCTGCGGCTTCCGCGGCATCGGCCATTTCGCTCGCCTTGCCGAAATTTTCCGCCAGCGGCTTTTCGCACAGCACCGGCTTGCCGGCGGCGACCAGCGCCATGGTGGTCGGGTGGTGGATGCGGTCGGGCGTGACATTGGCGACCGCGTCGAAATCGCCCCAGTCGAGCGCCGCCTCCAGCGAGGTGAAGCGTTTCGGGATCTTGTAGGCGTCTGCATACTCAGCGACGCGGGTCGCATCGACGTCGACCGCGCCGACGATATCGACCCCCTCGATGGCGCCGAAGCGGCGGGCATGTTCCTGCGCCATCCAGCCGGTACCCAGTATCAAAAGCCGCATTTTCTGCTCCTCCGAGCGATTTGGTTCGATTCAATCATGTGAAGCGAATGTGACCCAGGCGCTGTTTTCACGCAATCCCAAGCGAAGCAGGGAAGGGGCTTTTTTAGCGAAAACCGGCCTCGCCATGCGAATGCAGTTTGGGCCCGCGCTCCTCGATCGGCTCCAGCGCCTTCTCGACCGGTACGTTCGGCGCATCGAGGATGGCGGGCTTCGACCCTTGCGGGTTGTGCGCCCACTTCACCGCGTTGCGCAGCACTTTCTGGACGGTCGCATCGTGATAGGTCGGATAGGTCTCGTGTCCGGGCCGGAAGTAGAAGACATTGCCGGCGCCGCGTCGGTAGGTCAGGCCCGAGCGGAACACCTCGCCGCCCTGGAACCAGGAGATGAAGACGGTTTCCAGCGGCTCGGGCACGGCGAACTGCTCGCCATACATCTCTTCGTTCTCCAGCTCGAAGAATTCGCCGACGCCTTCGGTGATCGGATGGCTGGGGCTCGTCACCCAGAGCCGCTCGCGCTCGCCGGCCTCGCGCCATTTCAGCGTGCAGGGCGTGCCCATCAGCCGCTTGAAGATCTTCGAGAAATGGCCGGAATGGAGCACGATCAGCCCCATACCCTCCCAGACGCGCTTCGCAACACGCTCGACCACCTCGTCGACCACCGCGCCATGGTCCTTATGGCCCCACCAGACCAGCACGTCGGTCTCGGTGAGGCGCGATTCTGGCAGGCCGTGCTCGGGTTGCTCCAGCGTGGCCGTCGAGGCGGAGATCGCCTTGTCCGCATTCAGCGCCTTGGCGATGGTCGCGTGCATGCCTTCAGGATAGAGGTCGGCGACCACCTCGTTGGTCCGCTCATGGATGTTCTCGCCCCAGACGACAGCGCGAATTGTCATGGATTGCCTCGTGAGTGATTGGGAGCCGCCCCGCGCCATAGATAGCGCCTTCGCCCGGTATTGAAAGCGGTTTTCGACTGTCGCTTGGCTGTGAACGGAGCCCGGCGCGAAAGTCTCCTTACCGGCCAACAATATACGTCCATATGCTTCGGCGTTGATTCAACCGCCGCACAGCCAATTGGCAAGCGCTCCGCCTCGGCTACAATGTCAGCCATGAGCGAAGTGCTTGTAGGAGCAGCGATCTTTGCTTGCCTGGCTGGAACCTCGCTGGCCAGCCTGATGGTGCACGAGCGCTTCCCGTCTCACCACCTTGGGGACGACACCAGCGCGGTGGTGCGGCTTGCCGCGAACCTTTTCGTGGTGATGTCCTCGCTTATGCTCGGCCTGATGATCAACTCGGCCAAGAACACATTCGAGTCCATCAACGGCAACGTACACACCTTCGCCACCGAGATCATTCTGCTCGATCGAACGCTCCGGCATTACGGGCCGGAGGCGGACAGCGGCAGGCAGTCGCTCGCCGCCTATGTTCAGCGCGTCGTCGAGACCTCCACGGCCGACAGCGACACGACCGTCGTCCCGAACAGGCTGTCGGAATTGCTGCTCTATCAGGTCGGAGACATCCTGGCGGAATTGGCCCCCACGGATGCCAAGCAGACCGCCGCGCAACAGGCCGCGACGCAGCAGCTCCAGAAGCTGATCGAGCAGCGCTGGATACTGGCCGAGCAGTCCGAGGGCGCTATCCCCGCGCCGGTGATCGTCCTGCTCGTCGCCTGGCTGACACTGATCTTCGCCAGCTTCGGTTTCAGGGCGCCGCGTAATGGGACTGTCGTCTTCACATGCCTCATTTCCGCAGCGCTGGTGGCCGCGGCGATCTATCTGATCATCGACATGGACTCGCCCTTTTCAGGCCCGATCCAGATCTCGCCGGCGCCCCTGCAGAGGGCGCTGGCGGAACTAACGACGCAATGAGTTCACCGGCTGGATTCGCCCAGCGATTTAATCAGCAACCTTGCCGCCACCTCGGCGCCGTCGGCGCGGATCTTGCCAGCCAATGCCGCCGCGTGAACCCGGGTCTTCCGAGCCAGCGCCACCTCCAGCGCCGCCGATAACGACTTCACCGTTGGCACTGGACCGTCATGCGCGGCGCCGATGCCGAGTTCAGCCACCCGCCGCGCCCAATAGGGCTGGTCGCCGATCTGCGGCACGATCACCTGCGCCGCTCCCGCCCGCGCGGCGGCGACGGTCGTGCCCGCGCCGCCATGATGGATGACGGCCGCGACGCGACCGAACAGGGCCTGCTGGTTGACCTCGCCGACCGCAAAGCAGTCGTCGCGATCATCGATTGGGCCGAGCCCGGCCCAGCCCTGCGCGATGACCGTGCGGAGGCCCCTGGCGCGGATCGCTTCGATGGCGGCGTGTCCGGCTTCGCTCGCGACCGATATCGAGCCGAAGCCGACATAGACCCGCGGCGGCCCGGCATCGAGGAAGGCTTTGAGCGCGCCGGGAAGGGGCCGTTCATCCGGCTGGATGAAGGCGCCGGCCTGCACGGCGTCGATCAGGTCCGAGCCCGGCCACGGCCCCAGCGTCGGATCGCAGGCGAGCAGAACCCTTTTGCCGTAGACATAGTCCCGGACATTTTGCACCGGGGGCAGTCCCAGCGACGCGCGCTGGCCGTTGATCGCCTCGCCGAAGAGCGCGTTCTTGGTCCGGATATCCATCTCCCACAGCAGCCGGTTGTCGGTCACGCCGGCCGGCAGCGGATGGCTTGGATATTCATGCGGCCGGTTGTGCGGCGACGGCAGCCAGATGGGGCAGAATGTACCGAGCATGTAGCGCATGCCACGTTGTTCCGCGACCATCCGCGCGGCGGCGCAGGACGGGAAGAGGCCGAACGCCACCACTGCGTCGCAGCCTTCGGCGGCCGCACTCAGCGCCTCATATTGCCTGGCGACGATCTCGGTCGCCTGGCCGGCAATGAGCCTGGCCCGGTCCTCGGGCGACGCCGATCGCGACCGGTTGATCATTTCCTTCGCCCATTCGCGCACTGGCGCGAAGGCCGGGGCCAGCGGCACGCCGGCGCGGGCGAGAAGCGCGGCAAACTCCGCATCGCCCGGCGCGCTTACCCTGGCCTCGACGCCATGCGCCTGCAAGGCCGCGCCCAGCGCCGCCAAAGGCTCGACATCGCCGCGCGAGCCGTAAGTCGATAACAAGATCCGCATTCCATGCCCCGTTGTCGTTTTTCGGAGCAGCGTTGATACGCCATGGCCAGGGGCTTGCCGCAAGCCCGGGCTGCGCCATATCTATATCTTGGGAAGGGTCGTTATCGCTTCCTCAGGTGAGGGTGACGATAGTCGCCACGGCTGGAAGCGACGGCAAATAGCCCGGCGCGTGTTGGCGCCAGGCCCTTTGGATCAGCAAGTGGGGATAGATAGCCAGCCGGCGACCAGTCGCCGGCCCGATAGGATTCAACCCTGGCGGCCTTCCTGGGCGACCTGGGTGGGGGACCTTGTGAGGCGCGGAACCACGACAAGGCGCTTGATCTTGCCCTTTTTGTAGGCGGCAAGGAAGCGGTGATAGTCCTTGAAGACGACGCAGCCATTGGACTCGGCGCGGCCGCCGCGCAGCATATAGGTGTGCGCGAGCAGGCCGTTGCGGCCGTATTTGTTGCTGCCGCTGGCTGGCGTGAGCCTGATTGCCTCGACGCCGTGAAAGCGCGATTCGCGCATCGACAGATTGTAGGTGTCCGGCGGCGTCGGGCCGACATTCTTGCGGTTGACGAAGCGAGGCTGGTCGACCATCGAACCCAATCCCGAATGCGCCTCGAGCCTAGAGCCGTCCGGCATATAAACCGTCTTGGCCGAGATATCGTACACGGCCACGCCATTGCCGGTCGAAGGCCCGTTGAAAAGGTTGCGGAAGGCGTTGCCGAGGCCGCCGCGCTCAGGCGTGTCGGGCTTTGCATAGGCAAGCATCTCGGACGCCTGCGCCTTGCGCTTGCCGGGCTTGGTGTCGGCCGCGAGCGGCTTCGAGCCCACTACGCCCGGCAGGGCTTGGTCGCCGCTCCTCGGCGAGACGGTCGTCGGCGTGCTCTGCGCGGTGTCGGCAGCGGACGGCTGTGGCTTGGCCTTGGCCGTCTGCGGCTTCGCGGTCTCCGGCTTCTGCGGCTTGGCCGCGTTCTGCTCGGGCGCCTGGGTGGCGCGCTCGAGCGTGGTGCGCGGGCGAAGGCCGGGCACGGCAATCGCGTCCGGCAGATCGTCCTGCGGCGGCAGCGAGGCGACCTGGTATTCGCCGTTCTGGCCGCTATCCGATTTGTCGGCGACATTTGGCGCGTCGCTGTTTTCGAGCGCGACGGCGGTCGGAACGTCGGCCGTATCCTCCGGCGATACGTTGGCGAGCGCGAGTGCCAACTCCGAAGCGCCGGCGATTTCGGCTGGCTGCGAACCGAACCGGGCTTCCGCCGGGGCGCCCGGCAGCGCGCCGCCGAAACGGCTCGCCGAAGGCAGGCTGGCCAGCAGATACGGCGCGTTCTCGGCGCGGGCAAAGGCATCGGCAAGCTTTTGCGGCGAAAGCGCCGCGCGTTTCACCACACCGTCGAACCGGTCGGCGGCGCCGGCGGCCGAAGCCACCACCACGACTTTTTCCTGCGCGACGCTGTTCGGCGCCGGCAGCTTGAGGCGCGCCATCTTGCCGTCATGGCCATTATTCTTCAGTTTTTCAGGAGCTTGGCCGTCATGACTGAAGCTTGTCGCAAGGCTGAAGCAGCCAGCGTCGCAGCCACCGGTGAGCGAGCCTGCCCTGTAGCCGCCATTGGCGGCAAGGCGCGGCGCCCAGGCATTGGCGATCTGTCGGCGCTGGTCGCCAAGCGCGATGCTGCGCGGCGAAAGCAGGCCTTGCGGCAATCCGTTGGAAGCTGCGGTCAGCGAGGTGCTTACCGAATAGAGTCCCGCCAAAGTGGCGACGGACCATAGGGCAAGGGCGGCGCCGACAGCAGGCACCACGACCCAACGATGACCAGACTTTTTCGAAGTTACCTCCCCATGAGGAGCGTCACCCCGGTTTTTCAAACGCAAAAACGCCATACGACCACTCTCAATCGGCATGCCGGTTTGCGGACCTGGCACCCGTCACGATCACAGTTCGCTGGTGCCCCCTGCACCTACTCGCGTCTGTTGCCGATTGATTCAAAAGATGGACAAAGTTGGTTAACCAATCCCTCCACCAATCGCCATTTTGGCGACGGTCCATACGAAAAAAGAGCCCTCCATGGTCTCCGCCACGGTAGAAATGCTCTCCCTCACCCGCTTTGCTGCCTGTTTTTCCAGCCTGTGTCAAGAAAACGTGAGGGCTGGAACCGCAACGCTTCAGCCGGCTAGAGGTCGATTGAGGTTAAAAAACGGCAAGGCGGCAGGCCGCCCGGCTGCCCGGCATTTTCTTTTTGGGCCAGGCGGAATCAGGCGCGGGCCTGTGCCGACCTGCTCGATTCCCGCTTGACCTTCCAGTTACTGGAACCCGTAGCGTGTTGAAAGGTCGTCCCCGCGGCGGCCTTCCCAACCACGGTCGAGGAGATGCACCGCGCGGCTTTCTGGTGGCGGGCTTGGCAACGGCTCTGTCGGGGTCTCGCGCACTGGCGCAGATGAAGATGGACGACATGCCGGGCATGGAACCCATGCCGAGCATGGATATGAGCGGTCATGCCGGCCATGACATGGGCGCCATGGCGCAAGCGCCAGCGGCGCTGCCCGAGGGCGAGGCGTTGCGCGACCTGCCGCTGCTTGCCAACGAGGCCGGCCGGTCCGGACTGTTCAAGGCCAGGCTGACGGCTGCGCCGGCCACGGCGCGCTTCGTCGAGGGCCAGGACACGCCGATCCTCGCTTATAACGGCATGAGTCCGGGGCCGCTGATCGAGGCCTATGAGGGCGACCGCGTCGAAATCACCTTCGCCAACCGGATCGCGGGCGAGCAAAGCACCATCCACTGGCACGGCATGCCGGTTCCGGCCGACCAGGACGGCAATCCGATGGACCCGGTGGCGGCGGGCGCCGACCGCGTCTATGCCTTCGAGCTGCCCGAAGGCTCGGCCGGCTCCTACTGGTATCACCCGCATCCACATGGCCGGACGGCCGAGCAGGTTTATCGCGGCCTTGCCGGCGCCTTCGTCGTCAAGGCCAAAGCCGATCCGATCCCGCTCGCTTATGGCGACACCGTGCTCATGTTCACCGACCTTCGGCTTGCCGCCGACGGCTCGATGCCCGACACCACCATGACCGACCTGATGAACGGCCGCGTAGGCGACCATGTGCTGGTCAACGGGCAGAAGAACCCGAAGCTGACGGTGGCGCGCGGCGCGAAGCGGCGCCTGCGGCTCTACAACGCCGCCAATGCGCGCTTCCTCAGGCTCGCCTTCGCCAACGCCGCGATGACCTTGATCGGCAGCGACGGCGGTCTCCTGGAGGCGCCGGTTGCGGCCGAGGAGATATTGCTCAGCCCGGCCGAACGCGTCGAACTGGTCGTCGCCTTCGACCAGCCGGGCTCTGCCACCCTCACCACGCTGGACTATGACCGCGGCTGGACGGGGCCTGGCCGGCCGGCGGATGCCGGGCTGACGCTGCTGACGGTCGATGTCTCCGGCGCGCTGGCCGAGACGATGCCGCCGCTGCCCGGGCGGCTGAGGCCGATCGCGCCTTTCGGGCAGCCCACAATCAGTCGCCGTCTGGTCTTCACCGAGACCATGGCGATGAACGCCACCGGCATGGAGATGGGCTTCCTGATCAACGGCAAGGCATTCGACATGGGCGCGTCGACATCGTCGCCAGGGCCGGCGAGACCGAGCTGTGGGAAATCGCCAACCAGGCCGACATGGACCACCCATTCCATGTCCACGGCACGCAGTTCCAGGTGATCGAGCGCGTGCGCGACGGCAAGGTCGCCAAACCGGCTTATCTGGCGTGGAAGGACACGGTCAACGTGGCGCGCGGCGAGACGGTGCGGCTCGTCATCCGCCAGGAGCAGCCGGGCGCGCGCATGTATCACTGCCACATCCTCGAGCATGAGCAGCTCGGCATGATGGGCATCGTCGACGTGCGGGCGTGAGGTTCCGCGACGCTCTCCGGGCGGGGGCTTGCGCTCGCCTGCCCTCTGGTCCTTGCCCCAACGCTGGCAGCGGGTCCGGGCGATCCCATCGTGGCGGCGCGCTAGGCCTCGATGAAGGAGATGGCGGCCGCCGCCAAGGCAATCGCGGAAATGTTCGGCGGCAAGCGCGTCTATGAGCCGGTAGCCTTCAAGGCAGCCGCGGACACGCTCAGCGCCCGTACCGGCGCTGCCCTGATTGCCGAATTCCCGCGAGGCACGCTTGGTGCGCCGTCTGGCGCCAGGCTGGAAATCGATGAGGCCCGGCCGGAGTTCGAGGCACTCGCCCGCCATATCGGCCGGCTCGCGGACGCGCTCGCCGACAAGGCCGGGAACGCGCCGCCCGAAATCACTGCCGATATGCGGATGACCGGCCCGCCCATGGACGGCGGCAGCCTGCTTGGCAAGCGCCCGGGCGCCGCCGAGGCCGATCTGGCAAAAATGCCGGCCGAGCGCCTCCTGCACCTGATCCTGCAGGACTGCGCGAGCTGCATTCGAAGTTCCGGCGGAAAGTCGAGTGAGGCCGGACGCGGAGAGCATGATCCCGAAAAGTGGCAACTGGTTTTCGGAGAAAGATCATGCTCCAGCAAAAGAGTTGGATCGTGACGGCGATTCAACGAAACGCCATCACGGTCTAACGCGTGATATGGCGGCGCACCGTTTTCCACTCCTGCCAGATCAGCCACATGACGATGGCGTCGAACACGGTCAGCACCAGCAGGCCCGGCGAATGCGTGTAGGAATAGCGATAGACCTGGTAGGCCATGAAGGCGCCGAGCGCGACCAGCGATGCGGGGTAGGACCACAACTTGCCGCGCAGCAGGCCGATGACCAGAAGCAGCTTAATCAATCCGTGGCTGAGCAGATAGAAGGCATAGAACTCCTTGCTCGCGACGGAGAACCCGGCGGCCATCTGCGACAAATGGGTGGCGATGAAGTCATGGGGATCCTCGACCAGTTCTTCCTGGGTGACCATGTTGACCCAGGAAGCGATGGTATCGGTGGTGACGAGGTAAAGCAGGATGCCGCCGATGCACTCGATCAGGGCATGGGCACCTTTTAGCCATACGCTGACCTCAAAGAGCTGGTGAATGCGGTGCTCGCCGGCGGGCTTCAACGATCGACCTACTTTTGGACCAGGGATATCAGGCAGGAATGGACGCTTCTCTCACGCACTGGATCAACGCGGCTGCCGGCATTAGCCCACTCCTTGATAGGACAATGATCGCCATCTCACAATTCGGCGTGCCGCTGATGGTGATTGCGGTCGCCCTGCAATGGTGGTCCAGGGACGATCGCCTCCACGTGCGCCATGCCTGCCTGTCGGCCGGCCTTTCCTTCCTGATCGGGCTGGCGATCAACCAGGCGATCCTGCTCTTCGTCCATCGGATCAGGCCTTACGACGCCGGCGTCACGCATCTTTTGATCGCGCCCAGCACCGACTGGTCGTTCCCCTCCGATCACGCGACCGCCAGCATGGCCGTCGTCGCGGCCTTCGCCTTGCAGGCACTGCCGCGCCGCACGCTCGCTTTGCTCGTCATGGCCGTGCTGGTCTGCTGGTCGCGGCTGCATATCGGCATCCACTATGCAGGTGACATTGCCGGCGGCGCGGCCACCGGGATTGCCGCCGCGTTGGCGGTGCGGCTTAGCTATCGCGAGAATTCGCGGCTGGACGCTTTCGCCACCAAGATCCTGTAACGGACCCGTCTTCGGTTACTCGGGCGCGCATCACAAAAGTGACGCGCTCGCCCGGCTATATGCTAGGCTCACGCCGCCAAAACAGGGTTCATCGTTATGGATGCCAGCGAATTGCAGGCCATAGGCGATACGCTGATGCGCGTTGTCACCCCCGATATGAAACTGAAAGACCTGCTCAAGGCGGTGCGAAAACTGCATCCAGATGCCAAAAAGAAGGACATCGCCCGCGCGGCCTTCCACGCCATCATCGCCAATGCCGACCAGAATCCAGGCAAGTCGCGCAATCTCCAGGCCTTCGCGCTTGCCGAGCGTACCCAGCAATCGGAATAAATTGCCGCGAATTGTAGCGTTGGGCTTGCCGGAAATTTAATAAGCAGTTTCTAATTTAATGACTCAGCCGGCAGTTAGCCCCCAACCGGTAATGAGCCCATGACCAAAAACCTCGGCAATTCCAAACCCAGCGCTCCTGCCAAGGAGATAAACCCCTCGCTGTTCGGCAAGGCCGCGCCGGCGCTGTTTCCGCTGGTCGTAGCGGCGCTCGGCTATCTCGTCGGCCGGCATTTCTTAGGCTTTTGACGCGCCCGGCTTTGCGGCGCGCGTTGTTTCCGGTCAATCCGGTCGCAATTGGCCGATGACAATTCGGCCGTCTTGACCATGCCCTTTGCTGCTTTGGTCCTAGGGCCTAGGTCGTTCTTGTCCTTGGCCGGACCCAAGCGCATGCTCGCAACAGCCGGCGGCCTCGCAAACTCCGGTCAGGCCCGGCCGCCGAACCCAGTATCACCCCCCAAGGCTGCCGGGCCGCCGGCGCGGCGAGTTGGTCCGCACTCTCGCACGGCCAAGTGCCGGACTGGGCGATCCGCAGTCCCGTTCGGACACTTTCGAAATCCGCTGCCGCGTCCTCTTGCAGACCGAACGCCCTAGCGAAGTCGAATTCCGCTGCGCCGAGGTGCAATTGCTGCGCCACACCCGTTTTTATTCGTGAGGCTTCGCAAGCGTTTCGAATAACGGAGTGCCGCTTTGCAATAAAAACCAATAAGCCCCGCTTTTCGGCAACTCCAGGCGCGCTAGATCGTATTGGGTCGGAGATAGGCAATTCTTCGAGCCAAGAGCAGGGGGCTGTATATGGTAACAAGCGAGCCAGACAGTGTCCGAGTAAAAGCCGTCAACGGACAATGGATCGTACGCGTCGTCGATGGCGGCAGGCTGACGCAGCAAGTGTTCGATATTCACGCGCAGGCCGAGGTCTTCGCCGAGGAGGAGCGGTTGCGACTGGGGCTGCCTGGCGAGCCGCCGGCCGAGGAGCCGGTCGGGCCACTGCGACGCGGGCGGGCTCACTGAGGTCGTACCACGTATAGGCGCCGGTCAGCTTCAGGTCGGGCGTCAGCTGGCCGACAGCCTCGATCTCGACGCCGCGCGAATTCACCTTGCCGATCTGTCGGTTGAAGTTGATCTGGCCGTCGCCGGTCACCGCGTTCTGGCGCGTCAGGTCGAACAGCGATGCGCTGAACATCACGTCGCTCAGCCATGTCGGCTGGTATTTGACGCCCGCCTCGTATTGCACCGCTGTCTCCGGCTTGAATGCCTCCCCTGTCTTGGCTGCGAGCGCTCGAACTTGTCGACGCTGGGCTCCCTGGTGAAGAGGTCGCGCGGAATCTTTCCCCACGGCGCGTCGACGACGGTGCCGACATGGGGCAGGAAGTTCTGGCCGCGCGTCTTCAGCTTCGAGACGTTGGCATAGATGATGAGGCTGGTGTCTTCGTCCGGCTTCCAGGTCACCTCCGGCATGAGGGCGAACTGGTCGTTGTCGGTGTAATCGACCTGCGTGCCGCCGTAATTGCCGGTGGCGATGAAGCGATAGGCGAGCGTGCCGTCCTTGTTGACGCCCTCGACGTCGAGCCCTGACCAGACATTGCCGAACTCGTTGACGCCGATCGCGGTCTCGCCGCGGTTCTGGAAGGTCGGCCGCTTGGAGACGAGGTTGATGAGGCCGCCCGGGTTCGAGGCGCCGTAGAGCGCCGACGACGGCCCGCGCAAGATGTCGATGCGGTCGAGCAGATAGGGATTCACCTTCCAGGTGGCGAAACTGTCGCTCGACTGCAGCTGCAGCCCGTCGAGGAAGTAGCTGTTGACCTGCGAGGAGAAGCCTCGGATCAGGAACCAGTCGTTGCGGGTGTCGTTGCCGAAGGTTTCCGAACGGATGCCCGGCGCAGAGCGCGTCGCCTCGACCACCGAGCGCGCCGTCTGGTCGTCGATCTGCCGGCTGCCGATGACGCTGACCGCCTGCGGCGTCTTTCCAGCGGCTGGTCGGACTTGGTGGCGCTGGCGTCCTTCTTGGCTTTGTAGCCATCGAAGCCCGGTGTGCGGTCGCCGACGGCCTCGCCCTGGACCTTGATCGGCGCCAGCACTTCCGGTTTCTCCTGCGCCAGCGCCTGCGGCGTGTTGAGGAAAGCCGTCGCCAGCAAAAGCCCGCCAGAACGCGCCGGTCACAAGGGGGAGATCGGCAGCTGCAACGCCTCGAGCCTACCCCAGATGCTCGGCCCTAAGCTTCTCCTTCATCCGCTTGAGCGCCGGCTCGCCGCCCGCAGCCAACTCGTTCGCTACCCGCGCGAGCTTGTCGTCTGCCTGTCGATATTTGCCGCCCCAGGCGCCGAGCGTGGCGAGCACGGGCAACAGGTCGATGCCGGCTTCGGTCAACCGGTAGATCGCCTTGAGCCCATGCGTCGGGTCGTCGCTGCGGGTGAGGATGCCTTCGTCCTGCAGTGTCTGCAGCCGCTCGGCGAGCGTCCTGGACGAGATGCCTTCGTCGGATTGCAGGAATTCGCGAAAATGCCTTTTCCCGGCGAAGATCAAGTCGCGGATGATGAGCAGCGTCCAGCGGTCGCCGAGCAGTTCGAGCGAGAGGTTGATCGGACAGCCGGATCGCCCTTTGGTCGACATCGGAATGGTTCCATTTTTAAATCACTTTACTATTGACATCATTCTCTCCTCGCGTCAAATAGTTCCGAAAGTAAATCATTTGAGCAGAGAGGAGAGCGTCATGAGCGAGCAAGCCAACCGTACGATCGTGGTCGTCGGCGCAACCAGCGAGGTCGGCGCCGAGGTCTCGGCCAGGCTGACCAGGGCAGGGCACACGGTGCGCGGCGTCGCCCGCAGCCTCGGCGTCGCGCTTGACGACCAGGCGGCGCTCGACGCCGCCTTCTCGGGCGCCGATGGCGCCTATGTGATGATCCCCTTCGATGTCACCGCGCCCGATCTGCACAGTTTCGAGAATGAGGTCGGCGCACGGCTGGCAGCGTCCATCGCCAAGGCCGGCCTGCGCCGTGTCGTGCTGCTCAGCGGCCTCAATGCCCATCTCAGAATGGGCACCTCGCTGGGTGCCGCGCTGATGGAAGAGCGGCTTGCCGCGCTCGGCCTGGAGCAACTGGTCTATCTGCGCACCTCCTTCTTCATGGAGAATTTCGTCAAGGGCATGGGCTTCGTCGAGCAGGCGGCGTCCGGCGTCTTTGCCTCGCCCTTCCGCGGCGACCTGCCGATGCCGCTGATAGCCGCCAAGGACATTGGCGAGCGCGCCGCCGTGCTGTTGAGCGCCGAACACTTTCCGGCCCGGCGCGTCGTCGAATTGCACGGCGGCGGTTCCCACACGCTCGATCAGGCCACCACGATCCTGGGCCGGGCGATCGGCAAGGATGTCGCCTACCATGAAGCGCCTTTCGCCGAAGCGCGGGCCGGCATGGTCGCCAATGGCATATCGGCGAGTTTTGCCGATGCGCTGGGCGAAACGGCGGCAAGCTTCAACAGAGGCGAGCGCTGGGCGCTGGAGGCGCCCTCAGCCGAAAACGCCACGCCGACCAGCTTCGAAACCTGGGTGAGAGCCTTCGCCCGTTCGCGCAATGCCAGCTAGCGCTCCGCGCCGCAAATACAGGAGAGGAGACCCGAATGAAGAATCTCATCCTTCAGATGCAGATGTCGGTCGACGGTTTTGTCGGCGCCGATGAGGATCGTCGCTGGCAGCTCTGGGAATGGGGCGACGACAGCGCCTGGGACGAGGAGCTCAAACAGGACTTCAACGCCATTTTCGAGACCATCGACACCATCCTGTTGAGCCGCAAGATGGTGGAGGAGGGATATCTGACCCATTGGGGCAATGCCGCGAGGAAATACCCGCAGGATCGCTTCTATGCCTTCGCGCGGCGCATCGTCGAGGTTGAGAAGGTGGTGGCGAGCGACAAGCTCGAGGCTTCGCGCTGGCAACGGACGCGGGTCGTCAGCGGCGACCTGCCGCGCGAGGTCGATGCGCTGAAGCAAGGCGAGGGCGGCAGCATCGCCGTGTTCGGTGGCGCGGGCTTTGCCTCCGCGCTGATCGCCGCCGGTCTGGTCGACGAGTTCCAGCTCTTCATCAATCCTGCGGTGCTGGGCAGCGGCCGCCGCATCTTCGACAAGGGCGGTTTTGGCGGGCTGAAGCTCCTCGGCTCGAAGTCCTATGCCTGCGGCATGGTGGTGAGCCGCTACGCGCCGGCGCAATGAGGAGCGGCACCGAGGTCGCGCCGCGTTGAATCAATCCGTCAGTGCGTCTTCTCAACCGCCTGTTTGGCCGTGCCTTTCCCGCATCGGCTGCGAGCCGCTTCCGCTGACGAGCCGCAGTTGCGCGCCCGGCCGGCCGGGCCAGGCTTCATGGTCGTTGCCCGCGGCGACGAACCAGCGGGCTTCACGCGATGTCAGGCCGATAAGCACCCGGCCGGCATATTCGGCCGGCGCGCCATTACCCGCATCGAAAACCGCCCAGCTGCCGCCGGGCGGCTCCTGCACCGCGACGAACCTCATCGGAGACTCCATCTGTGAAGAGATGGGCAACATAGCAGGCGCGACTTGGCGTTCCTATGACGTGGCTCACATTGGCACATATTTGCGGTGGATAGCAGGGCTCCGGCTGCAATCAGGCCGTGCGTCCACCAATCTCCTTGGCCGCTTGCGCTACTGCCCTGCCTGGTCCGCGTCGGTCAGCGTGCCGAGGAAGGCGACGATGTCGTCGATCTCGGCGTCGGTCAGCGCCGGCTTGTCGCCGGGTTTTCTGCCGTTGAACGGCGGATCGGTGTTGAGGTTCGGCCAATAGGCTTTCGGCAGGTCATCGAATTTGTCGACCGTGCCGTCGGCCTTCTTCGGATACCAGCGCCCGGGATCCGTATCGCGGCTGGCGTAGAAGGCCACTGCTTCGCGCAGCGTGTGGAAATAGCCGTTGTGGAAGAAACTTTTGCGCAAGGCCACGTTGCGCAGGGTCGGCGTCTTGAACAGGCCGCAATATTCCGTCCGCCCCTTGAAGTCGGTGCGCATCGGACCGCACAGGCCAAGGTCGACATAATCGGAATCGGCATTGGCGGGGATCGCCGGATTGCGCGGCACGGCGATCGCGATCAGGCCGTAATCGGTGAACTGCGGCGGCTCGCCGTCGTTGGCCGGCTCGCTCAGATGGCAACTCGCGCAATTGCCCTTCGCTTCGTCCTCGAACAGCATGCGGCCGCGCAATTCCTGCGCCGAGAGCTGCGCCTTGCCGGCAAGGAAGGCGTCGTAACGGCTGGAATAGGGATAGAAATCGGCGCTGCTCTGCTCGAACGTGCCGAGCGCTTCGACCGCGGCGTCGAAGGCGTCCTGCGGGTGCTCGAACACATCGGCGCCGAACGCCGCCTTGAAGGCGTCGGCATAGGGCGCCTTGCCCAGCGCCGCGACCACGTCGCCCTCGTCCTTGTTGCCCATCTCGAAGGGCGACAGCAGCGGGATCCTGGCCTGGTCCTTGCCGTGGTCGGCGCGGCCGTCCCAGGTCAGGCCGCCGGTCGGGCCGTTGTCGACGCTCTCGTCGCCTTCATCCTCGGAGTCGTAAAAATGCTCGGTGAAGGCGGGTGCAGCCTGCAGATAGCGCAGCGACGGCACGGCACGGACGCCGGGTCGGTCGAGGTTGGCCCCGCCCATCTCGACCGGCGACGCCGAGGCCGGGCCGAAGGCGTGGTTGGGATCGTGGCAGGACGAGCAGGCCTGCTTGCCCGATGCCGAGAGAGACGGATCGAAGAACATCTGCCGCCCGAGCGCCGTCAGCGCGTCGGCTCGGGCGAAGGCGTCCTGACGCGACATCGGGCCGGGATGGACGCCGGAAGGTTCCGCGGCGTCGGCAGGCGCGGTCAAGCCGATCATCGAAGCCGCCAGAACGGCGATCACGTGATTTTTCCGTCCCATCGTCCGCGGCGACATCCCTGATTTCCTTCGCCCGATTTCGTTCGCGACGTAAGGTTCGAGTGCAACGGATTGATGACCGGCCGTATCGTTCACGAAACCGTGTTCGGACGCTGCAGAACTGTCACATGGATGACAACGCGCCGAAGTAGCTGGGCATTGATGCCGTTGCGTTCCTGCATTGCCGTCCTCCAGCCATTCCCAAGCCACGAGGCATTTCCCAATGATCCGGTCCTTGCTCTCTCTTTGCCTCGCCACCACGGCGCTGGCATCGCTCTCCGCTACTGCCCACGCGGCACCTCCCGGCTATGACAAGATCGACACCGTCGTCGTCATCTACGCCGAGAACCGCAGCTTCGATAACCTCTATGGCGGCTTCCCCGGCGCCAACGGCCTGGCCAACGTGTCGCCCGACCAGGCGCGCCAGCTCGACCGCGACGGCAAGCCGCTTTCCGAACTGCCGCCGGCCTGGGGCGGACTGACCGGCAAGGGCGTCACGCCGGCGGTGACGGAAGAGCAGAGCGCGCACCTGGCCAACGCTACCTTCGCCATCGACGATCCCAAGGGTTTCAACGAGGGCACCAACGTCGTCACGCACGACCTCTGGCACCGCTTCTACCAGGAGCAGATGCAGATCGACGCTGGCCGGAACGACAAGTTCGTCGCCTGGGCCGATTCCGGCTCGTTGGTTATGGGCCACTATGACGGCTCCAACCTGCCGATGTGGGCGATCGCCAAGAAATACGTGCTCGCCGACAACTTCTTCCAGGGCGCTTTCGGCGGCTCCTTCCTCAACCACTTCATGCTCGCCTGCGCCTGCGCCCCGTTTTACCCGAATGCCGACGCCAGCCCGGTGAAAGGCCAGATCGCCGTCGTCGAGCCGGATGGCGTGACGCTGAAGCCGGCCGATAATTCGCCGGCCTCGGCGCTGGGCGGCGTGCCGAAATTCGCCAATGACGGCGCTATCACGCCCGACTTCTACGCCGTCAACACCATGCAGCCGCCTTACCAGCCGAGCGCCAACAAGCCGGTCGAGGGCGGCGACAAGGCGCTCGCCGATCCGGCGCAGCCGACCACGCTGCCGCCGCAGCAGGAGATCACCATCGGCGATCTCCTGTCGCTCAAGGGCGTTTCCTGGGCCTGGTATTCAGGCGCCTGGCAGGCGGCGCTCGACGGCAAGAACGCCACGCCCGTGCCGAACTTCCAGTTCCACCACCAGCCCTACAATTATTTCGCCGCCTACGCGCCGGGCACGACCGCGCGTGCCGAACACCTCAAGGACGGCGGCCTCGGCGGCGAAGAGTTCATCAAGGCGATCGACGGCGGCAAGCTGCCGGCCGTCTCCTTCTACAAGCCGCAGGGCAACCTCAACGAACATGCCGGCTATGCCGATGTGACCTCGGGCGACCAGCATCTGGCCGATCTCGTCGCGCATCTGGAGAAGGGCCCGCAATGGGCCCATATGCTGGTCGTCGTCACCTATGACGAGAATGGCGGCTTCTGGGATCACGTCGCGCCGCCGAAGGCCGATCGCTGGGGCCCGGGCAACCGTATTCCGGCCTTCATCATCTCGCCCTACGCGAAGATGGGCATGGTCGACCACACCCAGTACGACACCACCTCGATCCTGCGCTTCATCACCAACCGCTACGACCTCCCGGTGCTGCCCGGCATCGTCGCCCGCGACAAGGCCCTGCGCAACAACGACCAGCCGCCGATGGGCGACCTGACGGCGGCGCTGGATTTGACGAGGTAGCGCTTCACCGCTTGGTTCCTCGCCCCGCCAAAGGCGGGGAGAGGTATCCGCGAAGCGGACGGAGAGGGGCCTTCGTGGGGCGCTCCCCTCCGTCTTGGCTTCGCCAAGCCACCTCTCTCCCACTTTCGTGGGGGCGAGCAGACGCTAACCCCCCATGGCCTGCTTCGGCGATTGCCTCGGTGAATTCCCCTCCGCTATCAATGTATTCAAAGTTGGAGACATTCGATGGCGGACCTCAAAGTCAGAACCCGAAAAGTCGGCGCGCTTGCCGTCCTGCCGCCGGGTGGCCTGCCGGCGGTCACGACACCGACCGGCGGCACCGTCGATGTCGTCACGCAGGTCAGCGCCCCCGGCTTCAGCCCTCTCGACCTGCTCCATGCCTCCTTAGCCGCCTGCATGGTGCTCAGCGCCCGCATCGCCGCCAACCGCCTCGGCGTCGCCGACCGGCTCGGCGAGGTGAGGGCGCAGGTCACCGGCGAGAAGGCGAAGGACGAGCCGTCGCGGGTCGAGACGTTCAAGATCAAACTGGAAATCGACGGCGACCTCGATGCGACGACGAAAGAGCGGATCCTCGCGGACGCCGAGGATATCTGCACCGTCTCCAACACGCTGCGCGGCGCGCCCGCGCTGCATGCCACATTGGGGTGAGGCCGATGGTGCATCTCTCGCCGATCGACTATGCGACGGCCTCCGACGAAATCCGCGCCGAGCACGACAGGGAACTGGGCCTGCGCGGCCGCATGACCAACATGAAGCGCATCCTGCTTCATTCGCCGGCCGCCCACCGCATCTACGCCGAGTGGTTCACGCTGCGCGATCTTCTCAAGCCCACGCTCGACGACCGCGCCATCTGGCTGTTCTCGAAGGCGATCGCCGAGACGATGCGCGCCGAAATCCCGGTCACCTTCTTCCGCCGGGCGCTGATCGACAACGGCCTCGATCCTGATGCGATTAAACCTTCAGCCGACGAAACCCTTCTCATCGAATTCGCCAGGGCGACCGCCGCCGACGCCAATACGGTTTCGAATGAAACCTGGGCAGCGCTCAAGGCGCGCTACGACGAGACGCTGCTCGTCAACCTCGTCGCCTTCGCCGGCATCATGGTGGCGACCTGCGTGTTCACCAATGCTGTGAGGGTGGAGCTGGATCCGGAGCTGGAGAAGTATCGCAAGCGGTGAAGCTGCTGATCTCCCCCCCTTGCGGGGGAGATGCCCGGCAGGGCAGAGGGGTGCTGTCCCGCTGCCTATCCGCGCAAATAGCGGCAGCTTCCGGAAGCTGCCTCGCTTGAAAAGGACAAGCTGGGGAGGTTGCGTTCCCTCACACCCCCCTCTGGCCTGCCGGCCATCTCTCCCGCAAGGGGAGATCAGCAGTTCCGTCGCAGGCGCCCACCTCCGCAGGAATCGGGTGGCCCCGTGACCTAGCGCGCTCCATTTTTGGGTAAGCAAGCGATGGAGCCAACCCATGACCATCCATTCACTCAACACCAAGCGTGCCAGCCGCTCCGCCGAAGCCCGCGTCGCGGCACAAGACTGGCGCAACCTCGTCTCGGACCTCAACGCCCACGGCTGTACCGTCATGCCCGACCTGCTGTCGGCGGAAGAATGCACCGACATCGCCGGCCTCTATCCGCATGAGGAGCATTTCCGCAGTCATGTCGTGATGGCCCGCCACGGCTTCGGCAAGGGTGAATATCGCTACTTCAAATATCCGCTGCCGGACCTGATCGAGAGCCTGCGCACCGCGCTCTATCCGCGCCTCGCCACGGTCGCCAATGACTGGAACGAAAAAATGGGTGTGGCGCTTCGCTATCCGGCCGACCACGCCGCCTTCCTGAAGCGCTGCCACGACGAAGGCCAGGTGAGGCCGACGCCGCTCCTGCTGCAATACGGTCCCGGCGACTTCAACTGTCTGCACCAGGACCTCTACGGCGCGCTCGCCTTTCCGCTGCAGGTGGCGATATTGCTCTCGGAACCCGGCGAGGATTTCACCGGTGGCGAGTTCGTGCTCACCGAGCAGCGCCCGCGCATGCAAAGCCGCGCCGAGGTGGTTCCGCTCAAGCGCGGCGACGCGGTGATCTTCGCCGTGCACAACCGGCCGGTGCAGGGGACGAAGGGGTATTACCGGGTGAATCTCAGACACGGGGTTAGCCGATTGAGATCAGGACGGCGGCATACGGTGGGGATTATTTTCCATGACGCGAGGTAGGGCGCGGCGCCGAAGCTGCTAATCTCCCCCCTTGCGGGGGAGATTGGCCGTCACAACCGCCTTCGCCAATCTCATCTGCGGCGCTTCTGCCTCTTCCCCTGCCGCCCTCATTCGCGTACACGCCCGGGCAAATCCCGCCACGTCAGCGCAGTTTCCCGGACCGCCCCATGATCCGTCTTGAAAATATCGGCAAGCAGAACGGCCGACAGATCGTCTTCATCGAAGCCTCTGCCGCCTTGCAGAAGGGCGAGAAGGTCGGCTTGGTCGGCCCGAACGGCGCCGGCAAGACGACCTTGTTCCGCATGATCATCGGTCAGGAGCAGCCTGACGAAGGGCAGGTCTCGGTCGATCGCGGCGTCACCATCGGCTATTTCAGCCAGGATGTCGGCGACATGGGCGGCTTGAGCGCCGTGGCCGAGGTCATGGAAGGCGCCGGGCCGGTGAGCGCGGTCGCCGCCGAGATGCGCGAGCTCGAGCACGCCATGGGCGATCCTGACCGCGTCGACGAGATGGATCAGATCATCGAGCGCTATGGCGAATTGCAGCACCGTTTCGAGGAGCTCGACGGTTATGCGCTCGACGGCTGCGCTCGCGAGGTGCTGGACGGTCTCGGCTTCTCCCAGGAGATGATGGACGGCGACGTCTCAAAGCTCTCCGGTGGCTGGAAGATGCGCGTGGCGCTCGCCCGTATCCTGCTGATGCGGCCCGACGTCATGCTGCTCGACGAGCCGTCGAACCATCTCGACCTCGAAAGCCTGATCTGGCTGGAGAAATTCCTCAAGGACTATGATGGCGCGCTGCTGATGACCTCGCACGACCGCGAGTTCATGAACCGTATCGTCAACAAGATCATCGAGATCGATGCCGGCGCGCTCACCTCCTATTCCGGCAACTACGAATTCTACCAGGAGCAGCGCGCGCTGGCCGACAAGCAACTGCAGGCGCAGTTCGAGCGCCAGCAGGCGATGCTGGCCAAGGAGATCGCCTTCATCGAGCGTTTCAAGGCGCGCGCCTCGCACGCCGCGCAGGTGCAGAGCCGGGTGAAGAAGCTCGACAAGATCGACCGCGTCGAGCCGCCGAAGCGCCGCCAGACGGTCGCCTTCGAGTTCCAGCCGGCGCCGCGCTGCGGCGAGGACGTGGCGACGTTGAAGGGCATCCACAAATCCTATGGCAGCCGCTCGATCTATTCCGGTCTCGATTTCCAGATCCGCCGCCGCGAACGCTGGTGCGTGATGGGCATCAACGGCGCCGGCAAGTCGACGCTTTTGAAGCTGGTCGCCGGCGCCTCGGAGCCGGACGAGGGCTCGGTGGCGCGCGGCCCGAGCGTCAAGATGGGCTATTTCGCCCAGCACGCGATGGAACTGCTCGATGGCGAGCGCACCGTGTTCCAGACGCTGGAGGACAATTTCCCGCAGGCCGGACAGGCGCCGCTGCGGGCGCTTGCCGGCTGTTTCGGCTTCTCCGGCGACGAGATCGAGAAGAAGTGCCGCGTGCTCTCCGGCGGCGAGAAGGCGCGGCTGGTGATGGCGCTGATGCTGTTCGATCCGCCCAACCTTCTGGTGCTCGACGAGCCAACCAACCACCTCGACATCACGACCAAGCAGATGCTGATCGAGGCGCTGTCGCAGTATGAAGGCACCATGCTCTTCGTCTCGCACGACCGTCATTTCCTGGCGGCACTGTCCAACCGCGTGCTGGAACTGACCCCCGAAGGCATCCACACCTATGGTGGCGGCTACACCGAATATGTCGCCCGCACCGGCCAGGAAGCGCCGGGGCTGAGGAGCTAGGAACGCGGCCTAAAGCGCATCGTAGACGGCGTCGATCAGGGCTTTGCGGCGTGGGTCGACATCGTCGAAACCCACCATGCGGTTGGTGACGTAGCCGAACCCAACGCCGGCGCCGGGATCGGCGAAGCCGATGGCGCCGCCCCAGCCGGTATGGCCGAAGGTTTGCGGCGACGCGCGGCCTGCATAGACAGGATCCTCGATCTGGTAGCCGGCGGCGAAGGCGGCCGGCAGCGCGAAACTGTCGTCCATGCCGCGAAAGCGCGGCCTTGCGGCTTCTTCGATTGCCGCGCGGCCGATCAAGACTTTGCCGTCAAGGGTCCCCCCTGCCGCCATCATGCCGTAGATCCGCGCCAGCGCATGGGCGGTGGACTGGCCGTTGCCGCCCGGCACCTCGGCGGCGCGCCAGGCGCGGTCGTTGGGCGCCAGGGCGCGTGGCGTCGGGTTGTCGCATGCCTGCGGAAAGGCAGAGGTGCGCACGAACTCGACCCAATCCGAAGCTTGCGGGCCTTCGATCATCTCTGCGGCGCGGGTATCCTCGGGCTCCGGCAGGCCGACGTGGAAATCGGCCCCAAGCGGGACTGCAATCTCTTCCGCGATGAAGCGGCCGATGCTGCGCCCGTCGACGCGCCGCAGCACCTCGCCGGCAAGATGGCCGTAGCTGAGGGCATGGTAGACGCAGCGGCTGCCGGGCTCCCATAGCGGCGACATGGCGGCAAGCGCGTTGGCATAGGGCGTCCAGGCGAGCAGGCCCGCCTCGTCCATCGGCACGGCGAGACCGTTCAGCCCGGACCGGTGCGACATCACCTGATCGAGCGTGACGCGCTCCTTGCCGCCGGCCGCGAATTCCGGCCAATAGCGCGCGACCGGCGCGGCATAATCCAGCTTGCCGCGCTCCACCAGCATCGCGATCGCCAGCGCCACGACGCCTTTGGTCGAGGACCAGACATTGACCAGCGTGTCACGCCGCCACGGCCGGGTGAGTGCGGCATCCGCATGACCGCCCCAAAGGTCGACGACAGTCCTGCCATGGACCACGATCGAGACGCCGCCGCCATGTTCGAGGCCTTGGGCGAAACACCAGGCGAACGCATCGCGGACTCCGGCAAAACGCGGATCGCAGAAGCCTTCTATGCTCATAGGCGAAGTCCCACTTACGCACGCCTTAGCTAAAGAGCTTGGTCACAAAGCCGCTGAACCAGGCAAGCTGCGTCGCGTGGTGGGATTCCATCAGCCGGTCCTGCTCGTTCCGGTCCTGCGCGCCGAGCGTTCCGTACGGCGCGCCTTGCCGTTCCTGCCAGCGCCGGAAGCCGGCTGGACCCTGCTCGGCATGGAACTGCAGCGCATAGGTCTTGTCGCCGATCCGGAACGCCTGATTGGGAAAGGTTTCGCTCGAGGCGAGGTGCACTGCGCCTGCCGGCAGGGCGAAGGTATGAAAATGGTTCTGCGGCAGGAAGAGCGGCCGGTCGAGGAAGTCGCCGGCCTCGGCCGTCGGCGTGATCTCGAAATAGCCGAACTCCCTGATGCCGCTTTCCACCGGCCCGACATCGGCGCCGAGATGCCAGGCGATCTGCTGCGCGCCCTGGCAGATGCCGAGCAGTGGCAGGTCGTTGTCAAGGCAATGCTCGATCAGCGCGGCTTCGTGATCGAGGAACGGATGCTTGTCGGTGTCGAAGACGTTGAACGGGCCGCCATAGATCACCGCGCCGTTGACAGCGTCGAGATCGATCGCCTCACCCTTGAACGGCATTGCTGTCGCGACTGAATGGCCGTTGGCCTCCAGGGTGGTCTGGACATGATCGTCGCCCGGTTCTTCCGAGTGCCTGACCAGAACGATGCGCTTCATCGGAGCTCCTGCCGCTTATCCGTGGGAAACGATAAAGCTAAGCGGACCGTGGGAAATGTGCCAGCGTCGGGTTCCGACTGGACGCTGGCAGGCCCCGCGCCGCCCGAGGGCGGCGCTGTCGCTCACCCCTTCGCCAACCCGCGATCGATCAGCCGCGCCAGGCGCGCAGAGAAGGCCTTGGCGTCGGCCGGCTTATCGCCGTCGAGCACGCGCGCTTCGTCGTAGAGCAGATGCGCGGCGTCTTCCTTGAACGCCTTTTCATCGTCGCCGAGCTTTGCCAGCGCTGCGACGCGCTCATGACGCGGGTTGATCTCGAGGATCGGCTTGGCGGCCTTGTCGAGCCGGCCGGCGGCGTTGAGCAGGCGTTCGAACTGGCGGTCCGGGCCATGCTCCGGCGCGACGAGGCAGACGGCGCTTTCGGTCAGCCGGTCGGAGGCCTTCACGTCAGACACCTCCTCGCCGAGCACCGTCTTCACGAAGGCAAGGAACGTCGCGACGTCGGATGACGTTCCGGCGTCCGGCTTCGCTGCGTCCTCGGGCAGCGCGACATCGGCAAGCTCGGCCGCGCCCTGCGTCACCGACTTGAACGGCTTGCCGTCGAACTCCGGCGCCATCGTCACCCAGAAACTGTCGACCGGATCGGTGAGCAACAGCACCTCGATATCGCGTGCGCGAAAACCTTCGAGCTGCGGCGAGGCTTTGAGCCGCGCACGGTCGTCGCCAGCCATGAAGAAGATCGCCTTCTGGCCTTCCTTCATCGCCGCCACATAGTCGGCGAGGCTGCGCCAGCCTTCGCCCGAAGCGGTCGAGCGGAAGCGGGCAAGCTTCAGCAACTGCTCGCGCCGCTCATAATCCTCATAGAGGCCTTCCTTGAGGACGACGCCGAAATTCTCCCAGATTTTCGCATAGGCTTCGGCATCGTTGTCGGCGAGCTTTGCGAGATCGCCGAGAATGCGGTTGGTCACGCCCTTGCGGATCGAGGCGAGCAGGGGGCTTTCCTGGATCATCTCGCGCGAGACGTTGAGCGGCAGGTCGGCGGAATCGACCAGGCCGCGCACGAAGCGCAGGTAGCGCGGCAGCACATCGGCATCGTCGGTGATGAAGACGCGCCGCACATAGAGCTTCATGCGGCCCTTGCGGTCCTGGTCGAACAGGTCGAACGGCTGCGATCCGGGCACGAAGGCGAGCACGCTGTACTCCTGCCGGCCCTCGGCGCGGAAATGTATTGTCGAGGCCGGTTCGTCATACTGGCCGGCAATGCTACGGTAGAAGTCGGTATATTCTTCCGGCTTGATTTCGCTCTTCGACCGAACCCAAAGCGCTGTGCCGTCGGCGATGTCGCGCGGCTCGGCGCCGGGCTTTTCGACCAGCGTGATCGGCACCGGCACATGGCCAGACTGCGATTTCGCCAACCCTTCGAGCCGATAGGGCGTTGTGTAGGAAGAGGCGTCTTCCATCAGATGCAGCACGACACGCGTGCCGCGCCTCGGAGCCGCCTCGAGCGGCACCGGCGCGATTTCATAGGTGCCCTTGCCGTCGGACGACCAGCGGAAGGCTTCGTCGCTGCCGGCCTGGCGGCTGGTGACGTCGACCCGGTCGGCGACCATGAAGGCCGAATAGAAGCCGACGCCGAACTGGCCGATGAGCTGCGTGTCCTCCGCCGCCTTGCCGGCCTCGACGCGTTCCATGAAGGCGCGCGTGCCGGAGCGCGCGATCGTGCCCAGCGCTTCCGCCATCTCGTCGCGGCTCATGCCGATGCCATTGTCCTCGACGACGAGCTCTCTGTTGTCCGGATCGGCGGCGATCGTGATGCGCGGCTTGGCATCGTCACCCAGCAACTCGGGCCGGCTCACCGCCTCGAAACGCAGCTTCTCGCAGGCATCCGCCGCATTGGAGATCAACTCGCGCAGGAAGACATCGCGGTCCGAATAGACCGAATGCACCATCATGTGCAGAAGCCGCGAGACGTCCGCCTCGAATGTCCTGGTTTCCGTCTTCTGATCCGTCATCTCGGCTTTCCCAAATCTCCATTCTGCCCGACGCGCCATGCGCGTTAAGGGATTCATCCTGTGGTTGTTTCAATTGTGTCCGCGGTCTGGATGGGACCGGCTTCGGCAGGACAATATCGGGATGCGAGGGGAAGGCAACAAGAGGGTGCGGAGAGGCAAGTGGGAAGGGCGGCTCCATCGAGTGCTCTGCCGTGGATCGATAGGGGAACTCTCCTTTCAATGCTCACTTGCGACTTTGAAAGTCTTCGCATCGGTCATGTGAATGATGACAAGCAGCTCGCTGTCTTTCTCCTTTGTGGCGCATGCTTTCAACCCCTGTCGAGAGAGCAGACCAACATATGGTGGGAGCGGAAGAGGGGATCTCTTGGCAGCCGATCCGCATAAGATTGGGAGCGACGATAACCTTAATTTTGGTTTCCCTTGCAGAGGCTTCCCGAACGGAAGGTAAAGGGATAGATTAGCAATTCGTTAAGTACGCCCGGGGGCGAGCGTAAAAAGTTGTGTCGTCGAGCTTAAGGGATGTGCCGTGATGAATTTCAAGTCTCTGATCAAGCGGGCCGAGGACGTCGATAAGGAATTTCAGGAACTCCAATCGGATCTGGCGGAAGCATTCGAGGACGTTCTTGCCGATGAGGAAAAGACACCGTCGGAGGACGATGCCGTTGCCGGTCAGGAGCTGGTGGCAAGCGACGAGAATCCGCCGCCCGAAGAGCAGCCCGACGCAGCTCCATCGCGGCTGACGCCACACACCCAGACGCGGCTTGCCGCCCTGGAGGCGGTGGCCGGGCTTTTCCGCGACGGGCAGGGGCATCTCCAGGAGATCGAGGCCAAGCTGGCGGAGATCGCCACCGCGCATCACATGACGCGCGAGGTCCTCAATGTCTTCCATCGCGACGTCTTGCGCTCCAACGAGCTGGAACTGGCAAACCTCGCTCTCACCACCGAGCACAAGACGCTCTCGGAACAATTGCTCGACGCCGCCCGCAGGCAGCGCGAACGCGACGGCGCGGCCGAAGCGTGGCAACAGCGCGAGGCGAGCCTCGTCCAGGACCGCGAACAGCTGCGCTCAGCGCTTGCGGCCGTGCGCCTGGAACTGGTGGAGATGGGCAATGAGAGCGGCAGGCGCGAGACTGAATTCGGCGAGATCGCCAAGGCTCTGGCGGCCAAGACAGTAGAGCTCGACCGACGCGGCGCCGAGAACAAGCTGCTGCGCGAAAAGCAGGTCGGCCTCTCGGTCGATCTGGAGCAGGCGCAAAAGCGCGAGGCGGAGGCCCGGCACAGATTCGATGAGTTCGCGGCAGCCCACGCCGGCGAAACCGCCCATATTGCCGAGCTGATGGCTCAACTCGGCAACCACGAAAAGGAAGAAACCCGGCTGCAGAAGACGCTGGAGGCAACGCAGGCCAAGCTTGCCGAAACAGCCGAGACGGCGCGGATCGCCGAAAGCGACAGTGCCGCCGAATTGGCGCGCGGCCAGGCGGAAATGCGCGGTTTGCGTGCCGAGATCCAGGAACTACAGTCGCGTATGGATCAGGTCTCGATCGACAATGGCGAAGCAACCGCCGAGATCACCAGGCTCAAGACGCAGTTGAACGATGCCGTCACCGAACGCCAGATCGCGCAGGAAAGGCTCGCCGTTCTCAAGGACGAGAGCGAAGCCGACAAAAGGAACCTGTCCGCGGTCAGCACCAATCTCTCGCAGCTTTCGCTGCAGCAGGCGTCCGAGCAGATCCAGCTCGATATCCAGAAGCAGGAATGCGAGGACTTGCGCGCCGAGGTCGAAGCGCTCAATGCCCGCATTCGGGAATTGCTGCCCTACGAGCGCCTGCATCGGGTGACGGATGCAAGGTCGCGCAAGGATGCCGTGCCTCAAGCCAACGGGATCATCGCCGAAGCGGCCCGCCCGGCCGCCCGCCGCGTCCCCCGGCGTAACATACGGGCGAACGGAGGCTGAGGAAACTGCTGCGCCCGGAATTCCTCTGGCAGGCTATTTCCCTGCCATGCCGTCCGCGAGGTCCTGTGCCTGCTTGAGCAAGGCCGGGAAGGACGGGTCGCCGGGCAGTCGCTGGGCCATGCAGGCCCGGTAGTCGGCGTCGCCTTTTTCCCAGGCGGCGTTGGCGGCATCGGTGGCGGGCGAGTCGTCCTGGTCCGAGCCCTGATCGGTCTGCTGGGTCTTCTGCGCCGCCGCGTCGGCGGCTGCCCAGAGCGAATCGCACGCCGCGATCTTCGGCACGGCTGGCGAGGCGGGGGCCTCGGCAACCAGCACGCGGTCGCCTTTGACGACCGCTACGACGATGTGCTGGTCGTAGATCGGTCCGACATCCTGGGTCCAGCCGCCGAGCCGGGCGACCACTGCATCGGCGCCGTCGGGCTTCTTCAGCGAAAAGTCGAGCGTGCCGGAGAATGCCGCGTCGCTGCCGATGGCCTGGGTGTAGAAACTGTCGAGCTTCAGCGCCGCGCCAATGTCGGCGGGCAGCTTGAAATCGGCTTCCGCTTCGGCCGATTTGGACTTCAGCCAGCGCTCGGTCAGCCCGCGCGTCGAAGCGACGATGCTCGGGCCGTCGTCGCTCTGGGAATATCTCAATCCGTCGAGCATGCCGAAACCGATATCGGAAGCGTTGAGGCTCTGAACGTTCATCGTGCCGGCCGCCGGAAAATCCTTGACTGACAGCGGGCCGAGAATGGTGGCGAGCCGCTGCTGGAGATCGGCCAGCGCCTTTTCGTTCTGCGCATCGATGGTTTCGATTGCCGTGTTGGCGCTTTCCTGCGCGGTGATATCGGCGATCGCCTTGTCGCGCGCGGCGATGTAGTCGTCCTCCGGCGAGGCCGCGAGCGTCGTGCTGCCCGCCAGTGCAAAGAGAAGCGTTAAGACCAACCGCATGCTGCAACACCCCAAGGTTAGCGACCAACAGCCCTTGCGTGCCATCGCCCGACTTGGCGGCTTTTGCGTGGCGGAAATCGAGGCGGCCACAAATCTTTATTCCGGCTTGCGCTTCTCCACCTCGGCCTTCCGCAGCAGGAAGCGCTGGATCTTGCCGCTCGGCGTCTTCGGCAGCTCGGCGACGAACTCGACCTCGCGCGGATAGGAATGTGCCGAGAGCCGCTTCTTCACATGCTGGGCGAGCTCCTCGGCCAGCGCCTCGCTGCCCTTGAAGGCGGGCGCCAGCACCACGAAGGCCTTGACGATCTCGGTGCGCTGCGGATCGGGCACGCCGACCACCGCCGCCTCGTTGACCGCCGGATGCTCGATCAGCGCGCTTTCGACATCGAACGGCCCGATGCGGTAGCCGGACGAGGTGATGACGTCGTCGGCCCGGCCGATGAAGGAGACGGAGCCGTCCGGCTCATATTCCACCGTGTCGCCGGTGCGGTAATAGCCGCCCACGATCGCCGGCGTCTCCGCCTCGTGGTAGCCGCCGAACCAGCGCAGCGGTGAGTTCGCGATATCGACCGCGAGCACGCCGGGCTGGTTGGGGCCGAGCTCGTTGCCTTCATCATCCAGCACCACCATGCGGTAGCCCGGCATGGCGAAGCCGGCCGAGCCAGCGCGGACCAGATGCTTGAGCCCGTGATGGTTGTTGACCATCATGCCGTTCTCGGTCTGGCCGTAATGATCGTGGATCGGCACGGCGAGGTTGGCGTCGAACCAGCGGATCACTTCCGGGTTGAGCGGCTCGCCGGCGCTGCTCACCACGCGCAGCCTGCCTTTGACGTGGGCCGCGGCCGAGGGCCCTTCCGCCATCAGCAGGCGATAGGCCGTCGGCGAGCCGGCAAGGCTGGTGACGCCCAGGCGCTCGATGATGTCGTAGGTCGATTTGGCGTTGAAGGCGCCTTCGTAGAAGGTGGTGGCGATGCCGAGCAGCAGCGGCCCGGTGATGGCATAATAGAGCCCGTAGGCCCAGCCGGGATCGGCGATGTTCCAGAAGATGTCGTCGGGCGTCAGCCCGATCGCGTCGCGCATATAGGCGCCGAAGGCAGTGAGCGCGCTGAGCGGCACCGGCACGCCCTTCGGGTGCCCCGTCGTGCCGGAGGTCGACATCATCATGAACAGGTCGTCGCCCTTGCGCATCACCGGTTCGCAGTCGGGCGAGGCGGCTTCAAGCGCGGCGCGGAAGTCGATGTCGCCGGCGGGCAAGACGTCGCCGGCGCCAAGGATGGTGGCGACGCGCGGACGGTTGTCGACCTCGTCGAGCTTGCCGCGATTGGCAGGGTTGGTCACAACCAGCTTCGCCTTGCTGTAGCTCAGACGATGCTCGACGGCCTTCGGCCCGAAGGCGGTGAACAGCGGCTGGTAGACCGCGCCGACGCGCCATGTGCCGAGGATCAGCGCCACCAGCTCAGGAATGCGCGGCAGCATGCCGGCCACGACATCGCCGGGGCAAACACCCAGCTCCTTCAGCATGGTGCCGACGCGGCCGGACAGGTCGGCCAGATCGTCGAAGGAGTACTCGCGCAGCTCTCCGCCGGCCGAGATCGCGCGCAGCGCCAGCCGGTTCTCGCCGGTATAGCGGCCGCAGCATTCGACATAGGCGTTGATGCCGGTGGCGGGATCGCCATGAAGACGCGCGGTCTCGTCCTCGATGCGGAATTGCGCAACGGCATCCTCATAGCGCGGCAAGTTGGTCATGGTAGTCCTCCCTCGGCAGGCACCATCTCCCCGTGGCGAACTGCTCGGTGGAGATTGCCCGAAAACGCCGCGCCGGTCGATTGCGGCAATGGTCGCGCAATGGAGTTGAAGTCGTGCTCCACGGCGCTCGCATGAAGGATCGCCAGCTTTCGCGGTAGCCCGCGCCGCGACTAAGGCAGTTGAATGCCCTGCGCCTGCATGTGGCGCTTCCAGCGGCTGCGCAATTCAGCCGGCCGACAGCCGATACGCTCGTCGAGAAAGGCAGCTGCGGATATCCGATCCGTGCGGAAATGGCGGAAATCCTGGCGCAGCTCGCACCAGGCGGCGAGCAGCCGGACGGTCTCGGCATAGCCGATCATGGTCGGCCAGACGACGCGCTCGCTCTCGTCGCCCTGTTCGGTGCGGTAGCGGATCCGGATCTTGTGACCTTTGCGGATCGAGGCCCGCGCCCGCGCAATATCCAACCCGTCGGGCAGGCCCTGCCGGCTGAGCGGCGCGCCGACGGTTGGATTGCTGACGAAGGGGCGCAGCCGCTCTGGCACTACCGTCGCGATCTTGGCGATCAGGTCGCGCGCCGCTGCCGCCAGCACCGCGTCGCCCTTGTCGGCCACCCATTGCGCGCCGAGCACGGCCGCCTCCAGCTCGTCCGGGGTCAGCATCAGCGGCGGCATGTCGTAGTCGCGGTCGAGCACATAGCCGAGACCGGCTTCGCCCTGGATCGGCACGCGCTGTCCGACCAGGTCGGCGATGTCGCGATAGACCGAGCGGCGCGAGATTTCCAGTTCTTCGGCGATCTGGCTGGCGGTGATCGGTCGGCTCGAGCGCCGCAGGATCTGGATGATCTGGAACAGTCTGTCGGCGCGGCGCAAGGCATGTCTCCTGTTGCCACTATGCTGGCAACAGCATGGGTCCACAAGTCGGCCGCGGCGCCTCGATCGGCGCGGCCAACATAAGGACAACACCCATGAATTTCGTCTCGACCCGCATCATCACCGCCGACGTCAAGCGCCTCGTCGGCTTCTACGAGGAGGTCACCGGCGCGAAACTGACGCTCTACACCGAGGACTTCGCCGAGCTGATCACCGAGGCCGGTACGCTGGCGATCGGCAGCACGCGCACGCTGCAGCTCTTCGGCGGCGACCATGTCGCGCAGGCCGCCGCCAACCGCACGGCCATCATCGAGTTCCGCGTCGCCGACGTCGATGCGGAATACCAGCGGCTTGCCGGGAGTCTGGACGAGGCCGTGGTACAGAAACCGACAACCATGCCCTGGGGCAACCGCTCGCTGCTGTTTCGCGACCCCGACGGCAACCTCGTCAATTTCTTCACGCCGGTGACGGCGGAGGCGATCAGGAAGTTCGAAAGGTGAGGCAGATCGAGAGGGAGGGCGCGTTTCACCAGCATTTCCCCCTTCTGGCCATCCTCGAAGCTGCTGCGGAGGATGGCCCTGCAAGGATTGGCCGCGTGCGCGCCACCTTGTACTATGGCCTGGTGAATGCAGGGACGGGAGGGCGCGCATGCGGCTTGATCGCAATCTCCGGCGTTTGAGGATTTGGGCTGTCGTCGCGGCTATCGCGCTTTGGCCCCATACGACGGCGGCCGACCCCGTCACGCCCGAGCGGATCGCTGCTGCGCTATCCAAGCTGCAAGTGCTGGCGCAAAGCGCTGTCGACAAAGGTGGCGTTCCTGGCCTCGCCGTTGCCGTCGTGCATAACGACGAGGTGGTCTTCCTCAAGGGCTTCGGGCACCGCGAAGCCGGAAAGCCGGAGGCCGTCGACGCTGACACGGTGTTCCAGATCGCGTCGCTCTCCAAGCCGGTCTCGGCCACGGTCGTGGCGGCGCTGGTCAGCGACAGAACAGTATCCTGGGATTCCAAGATCGCCGACCTCGATCCGGCCTTCCGGCTCGCCGATCCCTATCCAACGAGTGAGCTCACCATCCGCGACCTGTTTTCGCATCGCAGCGGGCTTCCAGGCACCGCCGGAGACGATCTCGAGGACATAGGCTACGATCGCGCCACCATCCTCCACCGCTTGCGCTTCGTCCCGCCATCGTCGAGCTTTCGCGCCGGCTACTCCTACTCTAATTTCGGGCTGACCGAAGGTGCGGTCGCGGCCGCCAGGCCGACCGGCAAGTCCTGGGAGGAAATCGCCGAGGAGAAGCTCTACCGTCCGCTCGGCATGGCCTCGACCAGCTCCCGTCACGCGGACTTCATGCGGCACGCCGATCGCGCCGCGCTGCATGTCAGGGTCGACGGCGCCTGGGCCGCCAGGATCGAGCGCGACCCGGACGCCCAGGCGCCCGCCGGCGGCGTCAGCTCCACCGCGCGCGATCTCGCCCAATGGGTCCGCCTGCTGCTCGGCGACGGCGTCTACGCCGGCAAGACCCTGATTGCCGCCGATGCGCTGGCCCAGACGCACGTCCCCCTGATGACGCGCGGCAAGAACCCGGTCTCCGGCGGCGAATCCTTCTATGGGCTCGGCTGGAACATCGAATTCGGCCGGCACGGCCTGAGCTGGGGCCATGCCGGCGCTTTCAGCGTCGGCGCCCGCACCCTGGTGACGATCTTTCCGAAAGAGAAACTCGGTATCGTCATCCTCACCAACGCCTTTCCGACCGGGGTGCCCGAGGGACTGTCCGACAGCTTCGCCGATCTCGTCTTCGAGGGTTCGGTCGAGAAGGATTGGATCGAGGCGTGGAACGGCATCTATGCCGGCCTGTTCGGCCCGATGGTCGAAGCGGCCAAGGCCGCCTATGCCGGGCCACCGTCTCCGCCGACGCCGTCACGGCCGGCTGGCGCATATGCCGGCCGCTACGCCAACGACTTCATCGGCGATGCCGTGGTGTCGGCAGCCGGCGACGGCCTGGTGCTCAAGCTCGGGCCGTCAGGGGCGCGTTCCTATTCGCTGGCGCATTTCGACGGCGATCGCTTCGTGACCTTCCCCGACACCGAGACGCCCGACAGGCCGGCCGGCGTCAGCTTCGTCGTCGGCCCCGATGGCAAGGCGTCGGCGATCACCATCGATTTTCTCAACGACAATCATCTGGGCACGCTGCAGCGTAGGCCCGATTAAAAGGGGCCGGGCGGTCAAGACGCCCGACCATAATGGAGCAGCGCGAAACAGTCGCCGCTGCCCGACTTCGATTGCGTGAGCACCGGCTTTGACTGGTCGAGCCATTGCTGATGCGACTTGGCATCGGTCTCGATCGCATCGATCGGGACGGCTTTGACGAAGCCGCGCCCCTGGCCGAAGAGCCAACAGGCCCGGGCCAGATGCCTTCTGGCGCGCTGTCGCAAGAGGTCGGCATCGTAGAAGATGTCCAGCACCTCCTGCTTGATCCTGCGCTCCTTTTCGGGGTCGGCGACCACTGTCTCCGCCGGCTCGCCGCCGATCGACTGCTGCAGGTCCTTGTAGTCGAGCGCAAGCTGGGTGGTGGCGTATTTGATCTCGCTCTCGTCGCGCACGATGTCGAACCACAGCCTGGGATCAAGCTCGTTGACGACGAAGGAGGATTCGAAATCGCGCGATAGGTTCAGGACGTCGAAGTCGGCAAGATCGACGTCGCGCTCGACCAGGAGGATCTTGGCCGCCTGCTTGCCGAGCTCTGTCCCCTGGAGACTGACCGCGGTGTTCTTGCCGCCGAGATCGGGGCTGAGATAGGGGCCGCCATCATCAAGCAAGTCGTCGAATTCACCGAGTGATTGCATGACCGGCGCGCCGCGGGCGATGCGCGCGGCGAGCTTGGCAAGCACCTGCTGCAGTTCGGTCTCGTGTTTGCGCTGGTCCTGGTAGTTCTGCTGGAAGAAGAAGATGAACAGCGAGATGCCGATGCCGATCAGGATGACGCCCAGCTGCGAAAAGATGTTGCGGTAGTATTCCAGCAGCTTTTCGCGGTGGCGCACGTCATCGCGGACACTATGCGCCACCCGTAGATTGACGATCAGCGACAGGATCAGCAGGCCGGTGCCGACAAGGATGAGCCCGCCAATGAGAAGGTAGCCGTGACCTGCGCTGAAATCCATTCTTGTTGCCCCTAAGCCCCGGAGAGCGCAGCCTAATCGCATTTCGCTCAGATACCTATGGTGCATGCCGGGCGCCGCGACGTCGCTCGCCATTGACCCCGCCGTCCATTGGGCCGATATCCGGCGTGAATTGCCACCCGAGATACCGATGACCTCAGACCTCAGAGAACCGGCCGCCGCGCGCGATCTTGATCCGGCCCGAAAAAATGAGGCTACCTGGCAGGACGATGTCCGCGCCGGCGTGCGCCATGTCCGCGACCTGGCGTCCCTGCCGCTGTCGCCCGCCGAGCGCGCCGCCGCGCAAGAGGCCGCGGCCGCCCACAAGGTGCGCGTGCCAAAGCCCTATCTCGACCTGATCGATTGGAACGACCCCAATGATCCGATCCGCGCCCAGGTGATCCCGTCGCCCGACGAGCTGGTCGCCGCCGAGGGCGAGCTCGACGATCCGATCGGCGACCACGCCTTCAGCCCGGTGCCCAGGCTGACGCATCGGCATGCCGACCGCGTGCTTCTGTTTCCGACCTATCAATGCGCGGTCTATTGCCGCTTCTGCTTCAGAAAAGAGTCGCTGACCTCGATCGGCCGCGGCTATACGCGCGAAGCGCTGGAGCCGGCACTGGCCTATATCGCGGATCACCCGGAAATCCGCGAGGTGATCCTGACCGGCGGCGATCCGCTGTCGCTGCCCGACAAGGCGCTGGCCGAAATCCGCGTCCGCCTGGAGGCGATCCCGCATCTCAGGCTGCTGCGCATCCACACCCGCGTGCCGGTGGCGCTGCCGTCGCGCATAACACCCGGCCTGGTCGAGGCGCTGCAGGGGCGGCTGATGGTCACGGTGGTGACCCACTTCAACCACCCGCGCGAGCTTACCTCCGAAGCCGAAGCAGCCTGCCGTACCATGCGGCAGGCGAGCTTCGTGCTGCTCAACCAGAGCGTTCTCCTGAAAGGCGTCAACGACAAGGTCGAAGTGCTGGAGGAACTCTGCCGCGAGCTGATGTACCGTCTCGGCGTTAAACCCTATTACCTGCACCATGGCGATCTCGCGCGCGGCATGGCGCACCGCCGCACCACGATCGCCGAGGGCCAGGCGCTGGTCGCCGGGCTGCGCCGGCGGCTCTCCGGCATCTGCAACCCGACCTATGTCATCGACCTGCCGGATGGCGGCGGCAAGGTGCCGCTGGCGGCGAGCCATATTGAGGGCCGCGACGGCGATACCTGGCGGATCAGAGGCCAGGACGGCAAGGTGCGGGAGTATAAGGAAGTGGTTGGCCAGGCCTGACGCCACGATCCGCATTGCTGGCGTCCGGCGGCTGCGCGTCCCCGCCCGACTTTGGCCCCCATTGCGCGGGACAAGGAACTCCATCTCGCGCCCCGCATTCTATGAGTGGGGGCTGAAGGAGCGTTGCGTGAAGGCTTTGTTGGGAATTGCCGGCGGCTTCGTGCTGACCTTGGCCGTATTCGCCAGCGGGCTTGCCTTCGCCACCTGGCTGCTCGTCGCCAAGCCGGTGCGCCAGGCAATGCCGACGATCGGCGTTTCCGAGCTCTGGACGAAGGACGCCCAGCCGGTCGATCCGCAAAAGCAGAACCTCCAGCGCATTCCCGCCCGGCATGCGGTGGCCGCGCCCGCCAAGACCGGCGAGCCGACCCCAGGCGAACCGGTCCCAGGCGAACCGGCCAACACGGCGGATAGCGGAACGCAGACGACGGCGCTTGGCGCGGCCACGGCGCCTCCCGCGGCGCCGCCGCTGCAGCCATTGCCCGATGTATCCGCGCCGGACCAGCCCGCGCCCGGCGACAACGCGGCGCGGCGGCCGGCCGCGCCCGATCAGCAGGCCCAGCAGCAACTGCCCGTCGCGCACCTGCAATGGTGCGCCACCCGCTATCGCAGCTACCGCCCGGCGGAAAACAGCTACCGCTCCTACAGCGGCGAGCTGCGCCCCTGCATCTCGCCCTATTACGACCCCGGCGGCGACCGTACTGCCTCGACCGGCCAGAACGATCAGACCAACGACCAGGCAGCAGCGAACGATCGCCGGGACGCCACGCCTGATGACCGTTTGAGCGACGACCAGGCCGAGATGGAAGGCTACGCCGCGTCCAGCGACGGCTATGCCACCACCTATGGCGGCCCGCCGGAAGAGATTTCGCCCCAGGCTGAGGCGGCTCGGGAACAGGCGTCCGGCCGCCCGGTCTCCGGCGACCATGTCGACTACTGCTTCAGCCGCTACCGTTCCTACGATCCGCAGGACAACAGCTACCAGCCCTTCGACGGCGGCCCGCGCCGGCAGTGCGAGTAGCGCGCCGACGCTTTTCCTCGCCCCTGTCGGCGGCGGGGGAGAGGTGGCCGCGACGCGGACGGAGAGGGGGCTTCGTAAAGCGATGCTTTTCCCGATCGAGGTTGCGCCATTCCCCCGCTCCGTCTCGGCTTCGCCGAGCCACCTCTCCACATTCGCGGGGGCGAGGAACCAGGTTGAAGCGCCCCGATACCCGCCAGAGACCAAGCTGAAACACACCATCCCTACAACCGGCATGCCCGCGAAACGCTCGAAGCCGATGGTCGCGCATCCCAAAACCCAGGAGCATGCGCCTATGACACCCGACCAGATCAAGCTTGTGCAGGAGAGTTTTCGCGAGGTCGTGCCGATCAAGGAAGCGGCCGCGGCCTTGTTCTACGAGAAGCTGTTCGCCATCGACGGCAGTCTCAGGACGCTGTTTGTCGAAACCGACATGAAAAAGCAGGGCGCCAAGCTGATGGCCGCCCTGGGTTTCGTCGTGCATGGGCTGTCGCGCGCCGAGACCATCCTGCCCACGGTCCAGGATCTCGCCGGCGCCATGTCGGCTACGGCGTCGAGGAGCACCACTATGCGACCGTCGGCCAGACGCTGATCGAGACGCTCGACGCAGGCCTCGGCGAGGCTTTCACGCAGGAGGCGCGAGAAGCCTGGGCAGCGGCTTACGGCTTGCTCGCCTGCGTGATGGTCGCCGCGGCAAGGGACGTGCAGCTGGCGGCTTGAGCGCCGAGGGAGGCAAGCTGGAGCGGCTCTGAGTTCCTTCGCACCCCCCTCTGTCCTGCCGGACATCTCCCCCGCAAGGGGGGAGATTGGATGTCGCCTAGGCTTTCGCCAATCTCCGGCGTTGGAAGCAGAATGCCGTCGGCAAACCTGCTGATCTCCCCCCTTGCGGGGGAGATGGTCGGCAGACCAGAGGGGGGTGCGGTCCCGCCAGCCTTTCAGGGCATAGCCATCACTCTCCGGAAATAACCTTCCCCGGATTCATCACATCACCCGGGTCGATCAACGCCTTGATCGCCTTCGCCAAATCCCGCTTCACCGGGTCGGCGTGCCGCTCATAGGCCTCGCGCTTCTCCAGCCCCACGCCATGCTCGGCCGAGAACGAGCCGCCGGCCTCTCGCAGCCCCTCGTAAAGCACGTCCTCGATCGCCGCGTGCCGCTCATGCGAGACCGGCCCGTCGCAATTGATGGAGATGTGCAGATTGCCGTCGGCGAGATGGCCGTAGACATAGGGCGTGTATGAAGCGTCGAGCACTCTCAGTCCCGCCTCGACGCGCGCCACATAGGCGTCCAGTGTACCGGCCGGCACCGACACGTCAAAGGAGGGCGCCATGGGATGCGCGCGCTCGATCTGCTCGGTCTCCTCGCGCAGCCGCCACATCGCGACCGCTTGCGCCTCGGAGCTCGCGACCAGCCCGTCGATGATACCGGCCTCTTCCCAGACCGTCGCCAGCCCGTCCTCCAGCACCTGTCGAGCCGCCTCGATATTGTCGGCGCCGAGCCCCAGCACCAGAAGGCAGGGCGCGTCGAGCGGCAGGCTTCCCGGCGAATAATTCAGCGCCCGCTGCATGAGCGAGGCGAAATTGCGCCACAGGATCTCAGCGGCGGTGAGCCGTGCGCTGGTCGAGCCCAGGAAATGCCGCACGATGCGCTGGGCGCTGGCCGCATCCGGCACGCCGACAAGTGCTGCGGCGCTGGCGCCCGCCACCGGATCGAGCTGCACCGCCACGCGGGTGACGATGCCGAGCGTGCCCTCGGCGCCGATGAACAGATGCTTCAAATCATAGCCGGCGCTGGTCTTCAGCACCCGGGTGAGGTCGCAAAACACCCGCCCGTCCGGCAGCACGGCTTCGAGCCCGAGCACGCGATGGCGCATTGTGCCGTTGCGAAACGCCATGATGCCGCCGGCATTGGTGGAAACCATGCCGCCGATCGTGGCGCTGCCGCGCGCGGCAAGGTCGATGCCCGGGTCGAGGCCATGCACCGCCGCCGCCCCCTGCAGCGCGCCGAGCGTCACGCCTGCCTGCATGATCGCCACGCGCGCGAACGGATCGATTTCTTCGATTTGGTTCAGCCCGCCAAGATCGCAGATCACCTGACCCGCGGACGTCGCCGCCCCGCCCGCCAGCCC
>NZ_VFUA01000027.1 GCF_006440735.1 Mesorhizobium sp. B2-7-1
TCTCGGTGCCGGTCTTCTTGTTCCAGTCGGCGACCTCGGGCATGTCCTCGGTGATCAGGTACATATGCTCCATCGCGAGCACCGGCAGCTCCAGCCCGACCATGCGGCCGACCTCGCGCGCCCACAGGCCACCGGCATTGACGACATGCTCGGTCACCACTTCGCCCTTGTTGGTGATGACGCGCCACAGCCCGTCGGGCCGGCGCACGATGTCCTCGACCTTGGTGAAGCGCTCGACTTCGGCGCCCAGTTTGCGCGCCGCCTTGGCATAGGCATGCGTCACGCCAGATGGATCGAGGTGGCCGTCCTCCTTGTTGCGCACCGCGCCGACGAACTGGCTGGGATCGATGAGCGGCATCAATTCCGCCGCTTCCTTGGCCGAGATCACTTCGAGATCGATGCCGAGATAGCGCCCCTTCGACACCACGCCGCGCAGCCAGTCGAGCCGCGCCTCGGTCGCCGCCAGCAGCACGCCGCCGGTGAGATGCACGCCGGTCGCCTGTCCCGAGAGTTCCTCGATCTCCTTGTAGAGCGAGATCGTGTATTTCTGCAGCTTGGCGACGTTGGGATCGCCATTGATCGTGTGCATGCCGCCGGCCGCATGCCAGGTCGAGCCCGACGTCAGCTCGTCGCGCTCCAGCAGCACGACATCGGTCCAGCCATGGCGAGCAAGATGGAACAGCACCGAGCATCCGACGACACCGCCGCCGATGACCACGACCTTTGCATGCGACTTCATGGGTTTTCTCGTTGGTTCAGTGAGTTGAGAGGTTGAAATGAATCAATATGGGAAGCTGGTCCCTCACGGCTCGCCTTGCCCGATCGTTTCCTTGCGGCGGGCCATATAGGCTTCGAGCGCCTCGCGCACGGCAGGCTCCATGGCCGGCTGGACATACTCCTCCAGCGCTTTCTTCCAGAGCCGCGTCGCGCGCGCCGTCGTGTCGAGCGCCCCCGCCTCCTGCCAGGCCTCGTAATTCTGCCAGTTGGACAGCATCGGCTGATAGAAGGCGGTGGCATAGCGCTCCAGCGTGTGCGGCTCGCCGAAGAAATGGCCGCCGGTCGGCACAGCGCCCAGCGCCTCGACCGCGAGCTCCGGCTCGTCGACCACGATCGGCCGCAGGAATTCCATCATGTGCTGGATCATCTCGACATCGATGATGAGCTTTTCGAACGAGGCCGTCAGCCCGCCCTCCTGCCAGCCGGCGGCATGATAGACGAGATTGCCGTGGCCCAGCACCGCGCCCCACAAAGCCATCAGCGTCTCATAGGCGCCCTGCGCATCGGCTGCATTGGAGGCCGAGCCCGGCGTGGTGCGGTACGGCAAGTTGTAGCGCCGCGCCAGCTGTCCGGAAGCGATATTGGCCTTGGTGTTCTCCGGCGTGCCGAAGGCTGGCGCGCCCGACTTCATGTCGACATTGGAGGTGAAGGCGCCATACATCACCGGCGCTCCGGGGCGCACCAGTTGCGTCAGCACGATGCCGAACAGCGCTTCGGCGTTCTGCTGCGCCAGCGCGCCGGCCAGCGTCACCGGGCTCATCGCGCCCATCAGCGTGAACGGCGTCACCGCCACCGACTGGCCGTATTCGGCCATGGTCATCAGCCCTTCGGCCATCATCTCGTCGAAGCGGCGCGGCGAGTTGACCGAAATGATGGTGGTGATGCCGGGGTCCTGCGCCAACTGCTCCAGCGTCAGCTCTCGCGCGATCGCCATCATCTCGATGCCGTCCAGCGCCCTGCCCCGGCCGATCGCCGAGACATGGAAGCATTTGTCGGTCAGCGTCAGATTGGCGAAATAGGTGTCCATATGCCTAGTGTTCGCCGGCAGCTCGATCGGCGCGCAAACCTGGTTGCCGAGCATGTGGATGCAGTTGAAATGCTGCGCCAGCCGGACGAGATCCGAGTAGTCGGCGAGATTGCCGGCGCGGCGGCCGCGCTCCATGTCATGCACGTTGGGCGGGCCGGCGACGAGCGTGAAGTTGATGGTGCTGCCGCCGATATGGATGGCGTGCGCCGGATTGCGTGGAGTAAGCGTGTAATTGCTGCGCGTCGACTTCAGCGCCGCCTCGACCATGCCGCGATCGACGCGCACATTCATCGAGCCGCGATCGACCTTGGCGCCGGCGCGCTCGAACAGCGACAGCGCCCGCGGGCTCATCACCTCGATGCCGAAATTCTCCAGTATATGCATCGATGCCTGGTGGATGGCCTCGATCTGGTCGGCCGACAGCAACGCCATCGGCGGATAGGGATTCTCCACCCGCCGCCGCGGCAGTTGTGGAATGGCCGCGGGGCCACGGTTGCTGGTGCGCTCGGCGCCGCGCTTGCGTCTTGGTTCGCTCATGCACGCATCAGAGCGCCGGCATCACATGCGAGCTGTCAGGAATTCGCCATTTGCCGGCGTGATTTTAGCCAAGGCGGCATTTTTCAAAATCGGCGAAAAGAATAACGACACAGGCAGTCGCGATATCGATACCCGGCTTTTTTGCGCCCCCGCGCCGGCGTTAAGGAACCGCGCAAGACTCCTTTTATGATTTCGGCCTATTCGTCTTCCAATGCGTAGGTCGAGTTTTAGTAAAATTGTAGCTGTTTCCGTGCTGCTGGCGCTTTCGGCCTGCGCGACGGCGCCCAGCCACATCAACAATGTCTGCGCCGTCTTCGACCAGAATGACGGCTGGTTCGACAACTGGCAGTCGGCCGCCGAGCGGACCGAGCAGAAATACGGCATTCCCGTTCCCGTGCTGATGGCGACGGTGCGCAAGGAATCCGGCTTCAAGAGCAATGCCCGCCCGCCGCGCACCAAGCTGCTCGGCTTCATCCCGTGGAAGCATGTCTCGAGCGCCACCGGCTACTCGCAGGCGCTCGACGGCACCTGGTCGCAATATCAGCGGGAGACCGGCAACTGGGCGGCACGCCGGACGCGCTTTACCGACGCCGTCGATTTTGTCGGCTGGTATCATTCCAAGACGGCGGACACGTTCGGCGTCGCCCGCAACGACACCTACAATCTTTACCTCGCCTATTACCTCGGCTGGACCGCCTATGGCCGCGGCAATCGCGGCGACGCCGGCGTTCAAAGCTACGCGCGCGCCACCGATCAGATGGCGCGCGATTATCAGGCGCAGCTACGGCAATGCGGAAACTAGCTGCTTCCGGGACTAGTGCCGCCTCGTCCTGTCTTTTGGCCCTTTGACACCGGTTTCGGAAGTCTCGTCGCGCACTTTGTTGCGACGACCTCGCATTCCGGCCTGGTCCTGCTCCACGGCGTCGCCGATCTCGTCCGCTTCCGCGGTCGAGGATTTGCCACGCGGTCTGTTGGGCGCCGCGCCTGTCGACCCCGGCCCGGTGCCGTGCGCATCTTCCGGCACGCCTTCATGCGCGGCATGTTCCTTGTCGAACTTGATGACCGGCTCCATCTTGGTCAGCACGTCGTCCGAAAGCCAGCACAGGCTCGTATGGCCGCCGCCGAGATCCTTCACCGGCGGCACCTTCGTCTCGCACAGATTGTCCGGCACCAGCTTCTTGTAGCCGCAGCGCGTCTGGAACGGGCAGCCGGTCGGCGGGTTCATCGCCGACGGGATGTCGCCTTCGAGCACGATGTGCTTCTTGACCACGCTGGTGTCGGCGATCGGGATCGCCGAGAGCAACGCCTCGGTGTAGGGATGGTAAGGCGGCGAGAAGATCTGGTCCGTCGTCCCCTGCTCGACGATATAGCCCAGATACATGACGACGACGCGGTCGGCGATGTAGCGCACCACCGACAGGTCGTGGCTGATGAACAGCATCGTCGTCTTGTTCTTGCGCTGGATATCCATCAAGAGCTCGGTCACCGCCGCCTGCACCGAGACATCGAGCGCCGAGACCGGCTCGTCGGCCACCACCACCTTGGCATCGCCGGCAAAGGCGCGCGCGACGCCGATGCGCTGCTTCTGGCCGCCCGACAGCTGGCGCGGCTTGCGGGTCTCGAAGGCGCGCGGCAGCTTCACCAGGTCGAGCAGCTCCAGCATGCGCTGGCGCCGCTCGGCGACATTCTTGCCGACATTGAACTTTTCCAGTGTGCGGATGATCTGCGATCCGACGCTGTGGCTGGGGTTCAGCGTATCGAACGGGTTCTGGAACACCATCTGGATCGACGAGACGGTATCGACGCCGCGGTTCTCGATGCCCGTCGACTGGATCTCCTTGTTGGCCAGGGTCACCGTGCCGGAGCTGGCGGTCTCCAGGCCGAGCAGCACCTTGGCCAGCGTCGACTTTCCGCAGCCGGACTCGCCGACGATAGCCACCGTCTCGGATTCGCGCGCGGTGAACGAGATCGTCTCGTTGGCCTTGACGACCCGGCCTTCGCTGGAGCCGAACACCTCGCTGCCGCCGACCCTGTAGTATTTCTTGAGGTCCTGGATCTTCAGCACCGGCGCGCCGGGCTCGACCTTTTCGCTGACCTTCTTGGCGCCAGGCGGCAGCGCCTCCCAGTCGATCTCGTTGAAGCGCACGCAGCGCGAGAAATGCCCCTCATGGCCCTCGACCGGGATCATCGGGATTTCCGCGGCGTTGCAGACGCCCTCGACGAAATGGTGGCAGCGCGGACCGAAATTGCAGCCCTTCGGCCGCTCATGCGGCAGCGGCAACTGTCCAGGAATGGAGATCAGCGGCCGTGAATTCTTGTCGGCGCCGGGCAGCGGGATCGAACGGAACAGCCCTTGCGTATAGGGATGGCGCATCCGGTCGAACACGTCCTCGATCTTGCCGGTCTCGACCGCCTCGCCGGAATACATCACCGTGATCTTGTTGCAGGTCTCGAGGATGAGGCCCAGATTGTGCGACACGAAGATCATTGAGGTGCCGAACTTCTCGCCGAGCCCCTTGACCAGCTCGACGATGCCGGCCTCGACGGTGACGTCGAGCGCGGTGGTCGGCTCGTCGAGCAGAAGCAGCGCCGGCTTGGACAACAGCGCCATGGCGATGACGATGCGCTGCTGCTGGCCGCCGGAAAGCTGGTGCGGATAGGAACGCATCATGCGCTCCGGATCGGGCAGCTTCACCGCCCGCACCATCTCCAGCGCTCTGGTGTAGGCCTCCTCCTTCGACACCTTGTCGTGGATCAGCGGCACTTCCATCAATTGCTGGCCGATCTTCATCGCCGGATTGAGGCTCGCCATCGGCTCCTGGTAGATCATGGCGATCTTGTTGCCGCGGATGGCGCGCAGCTCCTCCTCGGAGAGCTCGCCCATATCCTTGCCCTGGAACTTGATCTTGCCGCCGACGATCTTCCCGATGTTGGAGAGGTCGCGCATGATGCCGAGCGACACAGTCGACTTGCCACAGCCGGACTCGCCGACGATGCCCATCGCCTCGCCGGGCATCACCGTGCAGGAAAAATCCATCACGGCCGGGATCTCGCCCTTGCGGGTGAAGAAGGAGATCGAGAGATTCTCGATCTCGATGATCGGCTGACCGGTCGCCTTGGCTGGATCTCGAACTGCCTCGTTCATGGGTCGCTCCAATCCTTGGTTCTTGGCAAGTAGGGCCTAAGACCCCGCCATCAATCCTTCATCGACTGTTCGCGCAGTGAGTCCGCCAAAAGGTTCAGCCCCAGCACGAACGACATCAGGGCGATCGTCGGCGGCAGCGCCGGGTGTATGAAGGAACGCAGCAGCCGGCTGGCGTCCTTGATCGCGGTGCCCCAGTCGGGGCTTTCCGGCGCCAGGCCCAGGCCGAAATAGCCGAGCGTTCCGAGCAGGATCGTCGTGTAGCCGATGCGCAGGCAGGCATCGACGATCAGCGGACCGCGCGCATTGGGCAGGATCTCCCACAGCATGATGTACCAGGGCGATTCACCGCGCGTCTGCGCCGCCGCCACATAGTCGCGCGTCTTGATGTCCATGGTCAGCCCGCGCACGATGCGGAACACGCCGGGGCTGGAGGCGAACACCACCGCCACGAAGATGTTGAGCTGGTTGGGATCGATGTGGACGATCTTGAGCGGATCCTTGTCGAAGACCAGGCCGGTATAGATCCAGCCGCCGACGACCAGCGTTATGCCGAGCAGGATATAGAGCCGGTCCGGCCGGTTCTTGTAGCGGGTCCAGAACAGCACGCAGAAGAAGATGATCGGGAACAGGAAGAACAGTCCCGCCATCGCATAGGGGATCGGCGTGTCCATGATGCCCGGCGTCACCAGCAGGTAGAACAAGAGGATAACCGGGAAGGCCAGCACCAGGTTGGCAAGGAACGACAGCAGCGTGTCGATCTTGCCGCCATAGTAACCGGCCGGCAGGCCGAGCGTGATGCCGACCATCAGCGCGAAACCGGTGGCGGCCGGCGCGATGATCAGCACGATCTGGCTGCCATAGACCATGCGCGAGAACACGTCGCGGGCAAGCTTGTCGCCGCCGAAATAATAGACGAGCTTCGACGCCGGCTCGATCGCGCCGGGCAGCGTGTCCTTCATCACCGAGACCTGCGCCAGCGGATCGAAGGGCGAGATGGTCGAGGCGAAGATCGCCGTGAACAGCCAGAACAGGCAGATGAAGACGCCGGCAATGCCGACGCCGCTGTCGAAGAGCTGGCCGTAGAGTCCCAGCCGCTTCTTGTAGGTAAAGCTGGCGCCCATCACCAGGATGAGGGCGACCCACACCGGCCAGAACCGCCAGAGCACGCCGAGAACCACGTCGAAGGCGCTGATATATTCGGTTTGCATCGGCCCTGCCCTCTACTGAACCCGGATACGCGGATTGAGAAACGCGTAGCCGACATCGGAAATGAGCTGCGTGATCAGCACGATGAACACCGAGACCAGCGAGCAGCCGAGCAGCAGGTCGATGTCGTTGTTGCCGGCGGCTTCGACCAGCGTGTAGCCGAAACCCTGGTAGCGGAACATCACCTCGACGATGACAACGCCGGTGAGCAGCCACGGGAACTGCAGCATGATGACGGTGAATGGCGCGATCAGCGCGTTGCGCAAGGCGTGCTTGATCACCACGCTGCTGAAGGACAGGCCCTTCAGCCGGGCGGTGCGGATATATTGCTGCGTCATCACCTCGACCATCGAGGCGCGTGTCATGCGCGCGATGTAACCGATGCCGTAGATCGCCAGCGTGATCACCGGCAGGGTGAAATTGTAGAAGGTGATGCCCTGGCTGGCGGACGCGGCCGAGCCGTTCAGCCAGCCGAGCCAGGATGCGAAGATGACGGTAAAGATGACGCCGGACACATATTCGGGCGTCGCCGTCGAAGCGATCGAGGCGACGGACAATGTCCGGTCCGTGCGTGAGCCTTCGCGCATGCCGGCAAGAATGCCGATGAGCAGCGAGATCGGCACCATCACCGCCAGCACCCAGAACATCAGCAATCCGGTAGCGCCGAGGGCCGGGAAGAGTTTCGCGGCGACGGTCGTCTTGAATTTGGTCGAGCAGCCGAAGTCACCCTGCAGCACACCGGAGAATTTCGGCTCCGTCGGATCGTTGCAGAAGGAGAAGCGCTGCGTCGTCTTGCCGGTCGCCGGATCGGTGATCGGGTGCTTTGGCACGACGCCAAGCCACTGGCCGTAACGCACGAAGAAGTTCTGCCGGTAGCCATGATTGACCAGCCAGCTTTCAAGCTGGTCGGCGGGCGTGTGCATCTCGGTCTGGCTGATCGCCAGCTTCTTCAGATTGGGCTCGAGATTGACGAGGAAGAAGACGACCAGCGTCAGGCACAGCATCGTAAGCAGTATCGTTCCGATGCGTCTGGCGATGAATGAGAACATGCGCACCCCCTGCCGGCCGGGTTGGGGTCAGATACGTTCAACCCTGTTTCGTAATGCGGATGACGCCCCGCCACCGCTGCAGGATATGCAACGGCGACGAAGCTGCAAATACGAGGGGCGGCTGCCCCTCGTATTCATCGCGCCATGGATCACGCCTGGTCGAGCCAGACCTTGCCGAAGTCGTGCTCGTAGGTGGGGTGCATCGAGTGGTTCTTCACCTCGGGCTTGATGTTGATGTAGAGCTTGCGCCAGTAAGGCTGGATGATGATGCCGGAATCCTGCAGGGTCTGCTCGATATCCTTCATCACAACCTTGCGCTTCTCCGCATCGGCGATGCCGAGCGCCTCGTTCACCTTCTTGTCGAAGTCCGGATTGGCATAGGCCGTCTCGTTCCACGCTTCACCGGTGCGGTAAGCGATGGCGATCACCTGGATGCCCAGCGGGCGCATGTTCCAGTTGGTCTCCGAGAAGGGATACTTGGTCCAGTCGTTCCAGAAGGTCGAGCTCGGCAGCACCGTGCGCTTCACCTTGATGCCGGCTTCGCGCAGCTGGGCCGCGATCGCGTCCGTGGTGTTCTTGTGGTAGTCCTCGTCGTTGCTGATCAGCTCGTGCTCGAAATCGATCGCGCCGGCTTCCGTCAGCATCTGCTTGGCCTTGGCGATGTCGCGCTTGACCTCGGGCAGCTTGACATATTCCGGATGGATCGGCGCGACATGGTGGTTTTCGGCCGGCGTGCCGGCATTGCCGTAGCCGAGCTGCAGCACGGTGGCGTTGTCGACGGCGAGCAGCATCGCCTGACGAACCTTCTGGTCGTCATAGGGCTTTTTGCCGACGTTGAAGCGCGACACAACCGTGGCGGCCGTCACGACTTCCGAAACCGGCGCGCCGACATCCGCGATGATCTTGATGTAGTCGGCGGTGGTTTCGTGGTTGGTCTGGACTTCGCCCGACTCGAAAGCCGAGACGGTCGCCGCCGGATCGGTGCCGTAGTCGATGAACTCGACGCCGTCGAGGAAGGCCTCGCCCTGCCACCACTTGCCGGTCGTGCGGCGCTTGTAGACCACTTTCTGACCGACGTCGTAGGAGACCAGCTCGAACGGACCGGTGCCGATCGGGCAGTTCTTGAAGTTGGCGCCCTTCTCGTCGAAGGTCTTGTGCACGACCAGCGCCGGGTAGTCGCACAGGTTCGGGATGATGGCGATGTCGGGCTTGGTCAGCTTGAGCTTGACCGTCATGTCGTCGACCTTGACGACGGAGCCCTCGCGCAGCTTCTTGGACGTCTCGTCGACCAGGCTGCCGAGGCGGCCAGGCATCGAGTTGCCTTCCGCGCCCTTGTCGGCCCAACGGGTGAAATTGTAGATCACGTCGTCGGCGGTGAACTTGTCGCCATTGTTCCATTCGACGCCCGGTCGCACATGCAGCGTGTATTCGGTGGCGTCGTCATTGATGTCCCAGCTTGCCAGCAGGTACGGCGCGAAGGTGTATTCCTTGGTGTATTTCACCAGCGGCTCGAGCGCCTGGCGCTCGGCATTGGAGATTTCGGACCAGTCGGCGGTGCGCGGATCCTTCGGGTCCTTGATGGACATCGCGACCTTGATCACGCCGCCCTTCTTGCCCTGCACATCCTCGGCCCTGGCCGGGGTCGGATCGGCGAGGCCGAGCATGCCATAGGCCATTGCCGTCGATGCGCCGAAGACGCTGGCCAATGCCAGGAATTCTCGACGGTCCACATTGCTGCCCGTCTTGGCTTCTTCGGCCATTTTCAGGATGTGATCCGGAACACGATCACCGTTGCTCTTATAGATTGCCATGACTTACTCCCATTGTTGGCTTTCCGCCTTTTAACATTCCGCATCCAGACCGCGTTGTCAAAAGACGGTGTGGAGCAGGAACATGCTAGGGAATGTGCATCTTTGGTGGCAACCCGGTTCGCGCGATAGCGACAGTCTTGACGCAAATTTGTTATCGCGACGCGGATTTCCCAAAAAATCGCCGCGACCGATTAAATCAATACATTTTATGCGGATAAAGGCCCCGCGCCCGTGGCGCGCAGGCAGGGAAACGGCGGCGCGGCCTCAATATTCGCGTTCGTAGAAGACGCCGCCCTTTGCTTCGCCGGCATCATTGGCCTCGCCGCGCAGCTTCACGCCGCGACCGACATTGAGGTCGATCGTGGCCTTGCCGGAGCCCGGCTTGTCGCCCTTCTGTATGGTCACATAGGTGCGGTCGTTGAGGTACTTGCCGGCCGAAACCGCGGTGCCGCCCTTCTCGTCCGTCGTCACGTCGAGATCGTCGACGCCGATGGCGCTTTGCAAATTCTCGAGCAACGAGGTCGAGCCGCCGACGCCGGCCAGCTGCGCGGCCGCGCTTGCAAGTTGCGCGATCTGCAGCGGCGACAGTTTGGACATGGATTGACCGAAGATGAGCTGCGCAAGCACCTCGTCCTGGGGCAGCGCCGGCACGGAGGAGAAGGTGAATTTCGGATTGGTCGCCTCGCCCGACACGAGGATCGTGACCGTGGCGCTGCTCGTCGTGGTGGTCGCCGTCATGTTGAGATAGGGCACCAGCGAACCCTGGAACCCGATCGTGCCCTCGGTGAAGGTCAGCCGCTTGGAGAGGATGATCAGCCGTCCGCGCTGCAGGGTGAAAGTGCCGACCGCCTGCGGCGCCGAAGCCGGCCCTGTCAGCTTCAGCGAGCCCCCGAGCTCGGCGTCGACGCCCCTGCCCTGGATGAAGATCTGGTTCGGCGCGTTGACCGTCACATCGAGCGTCAGGCCGCTGCCGCTGTTGCTGCTGCCGCTGGACGTCGCCGGACGCAGCGCCTTGTCCTGCGCCCGCACCGAAGCCGGCGCATTCTTGTGCTTGACGTCCAGCGCCGACAGCGAGCCCGGCAGCTTCTCGGGAACGGTGATGACCGTCCTCGCCAGGTTGACGGTACCCGCGATCACCGGCGCCGAGACGAGCGGCCCCTTGACGGTCAGGTCGCCGCCGAGATTGGCGGTCACCACCCGGCCGTCGGTGTAGCGGCCGTCGGTGAGCTTGATCGACAGGTCGGCCGGGAAGCCTTGCGCCGGCGTGATGCCGACCGTGCCGCTGGCCGAAAGATTGCCTTTTGTCGAAAGCGTGCCGGTGAGCCGATTGATCCTGGCCACGCCGCTCCCGATTGAAACGTCGGCGGCGATGTCGTTCACCGCCAGGCCGGAGCGGGCATCGACCAGGCGGGCGCCGGAGGTGCTCACCGTTCCGCCGATCACCGGCGACGACGCCGGACCACGCACCTGCACGTTGACATTGGCGATTCCGGTCAGCCCCAGCCCTTGCGCGGCGAGCTTCGAGGCAAGGAAGGAGAACGGCACCTTGCCGTTGAAGTCGAGAACCAGGGCCGGCGTGCCCGCCGTCGTCACCGAGCCGCCGCCCTTGAGGCCGAGGCCGGCGCCATCGCTGATATTGGCGTCGAAGGCGAGCTTGTTGCCGGCAAAGGTTCCCGACGACGACACATTCATGCCGCCGAGCCCGGCGCCGCGCGTCTGCGAGGTCTGCACGCCGGAAGCGTCGATGTTGAAGGCGACCGAGGGGGCCGCCGGCACGCCGGTGACCTTGACCGTGCCCGAGATCGAGCCGGCCGCTTCGAGGCCCGGCGAAAAACTGTTGGCGAGCGAGATCGGCACCCTGGCCAGATTGGCGTTGATGTCCAGCGCCTGCGCGACCTTGCCCGTCACCGTCGCCGTGCCGCCGCCAAGGTTGAGCACCAGCCGGTCGAGCGTCGTCACGCCGTTGGCGATGGTGACCGTCGAGGTCTGCGCGATCGCGGCCTTGATGCCCTGCACCGTCGCCTGCCCCGATGCGAGCTCGATGGTCGTCGTGCCGTTGGCGACCTTCACCCGGCCGGCCGCCTTCGCCGGGATGTTCTTGACGGTGGCCCCGCCCGAGAAGCCGGTCCAGTCGCCGTCGCGCTTGAGATCGACATCGATGCCGGTGATGGCGGTGCCGCCGGACGTCACGCTCTCGGCGCGCACAGTGCCCGCGATGACGGGTGCTGCCATATAGTTCGCGATCTGCGCGTCGATGGCGACATTCCTGGCCGAGAGGTCGCCGCGCTTGATCTCCGAGGTGTTCGCCTTGATCGCGACATTCGGCCCGTTGGCCGCCTTGGTGAAGGCGATCGTGCCGCGCACATTGCCCTCGGCCTTTTCCAGCGCCAGCGCCGCGAGCGGCCCGATATCGGGCAGGTCGAGCGACACTGTGCCGACCGGCACGAAGGCGTCGTCAAGGGCGAGATCGCCGGAAATCTTGTTCGGACCGAGCGACAACAGAAGCCCGTTGATCGCGCGGCTGCCATCGGTCGTGGCGAGCACCGCGGTGCCTTGCAGGTTCTGGCCGGCGACATTGCCGGTGAGCTGCACATTGGCCGCCGGATTGGCGGCATCGGCCTTGCCGCTGGCCGTCAGCTTCAGCCCGGTGATCTCGCGCGCCGCCACCGAAAGGCGGTCGCTGCTCACCGTCATCGACAGGTCCGGCGCGGTGACCGGGCCTTGCGCATTCAAGGCAAAGGCAATGGCGCCCTTGGCGTCCTTCGACAGCCCCGAAACATCGCTCAACGCACCTCTGATCCCAGCCGCCAGCTTGCCGTCGGCAAGGCCTGCCTGCCCGTCGGCGCTGAGCGCGCCCGAATTCAGCTTCAGCCCGTCGACATTGACATTGCCTTTGGCATCGCGCTTCAGCGCGGCGCTCAACTGCGCGGTCTCGCCAAGCATGCCGCGCACCGCAGCCGGCAAGGCGGAAGAAGCGACGTCGGCCTTCATATTGAGGTCGACCACGCCGTCGCCCAGCGATATACGGCCCGCGACCTGGCTGTTGAGCGCATCGCTCGTCAAGGACCCGCTGTTGACGGCGACGGAATCGGTTGCCAGGCGGCCGTTGACCTTGGCCGTGACCTTGCCGGCGATGAGCGGCGCGATCAACTGATTGTCGAGGCCGATCCTGTCCACCGACACCATGCCGGAAACTTGGCCTGCCCGTCCCCTGAGGTCGAAAGCGTCCGAATGCAGCGCGAGCGTCAGGCCGTCCACCTTGGTCTGGCTGGCCACGATGGACGGCAGGATTGCGGACACATCGAGCCGCGCTTGCGTGCTCTCGCCCACCATCTTCGCCGACAAGGACTGGACCGCGATTTTGACCGGGCTCTCGGCGCTGCCGACCGTCAGCGGCAGGCTGGGTCCGGACGACGTAAGGTCGAGGGAGAAATCGCTGGCGCCGTTGGGGTTGAGGGTACCGGTGGCCTTGCCCGAAATCCCCTGGCCCGAAAGCGTGGCGTGATCCAGGGCCACGCCGTCCGCCAGCGTGTAGCTGCCGGCAGCGTCCAGATCCAGCGGCCCGAGCCCCGCCTGCCGGGTCTGGCTGGTCTGCGCGCCCGCCACCTTCGCGTTGAACTGCACGTCGGGGTTGGACGATGGGCCGGTGACATGTGCCGTGCCTTCCACCGTTCCAGCCCCATCGAGGCCGGGCACGAAATCATTGGCGAGCGCCACCGGGAGGTTGGCAAGATTGGCCGTCAGGTCGAGGGTCTGACCGGCGCTGCCGGAAACCGTCGCCGAGCCGCCGCCGAGATTGAGCGCGAGCTTCTCGATCGTAGCCACGCCATTGGCGATGGAAAGGCTGGACGGCTCGGCTATGGCCGCCTTGATGCCGCGCACCGTCGCCTCGCCGGAAGCGATTTCCACGCTCGTCGTGCCGTTGGCGATCTTCACCCGCCCGGTGGCGGTGGCCGGAATGCCGGACGCCGTGGCGCCGCCGGTGAAGTTGGTCCAGTCGCCGTCGCGCTTCAAATCGATGCCGATGCCGCTGATGACCGTGCTGCCGGACGTCACGCTGTCAGCCTTGATCGTGCCCGAGATCGCAGGCCCCTTGAGATAGTTGGCGATCAACGCGTTGACGGTGATCGTCTTTGCCGCCAGATCGCCGCGCGCGATCGACGTGGCGGCGGCATTGATGGTGACGGTCGGCGCCTCGCCCTCCTTGGCGAAGGCGATCGTGCCATTGATATCGCCGGTCGCGGTCTGATTGGCGAGCGCCGCGAGCGGCCCGATGTCGGGCACGGCAAGCGTCAGCGTGCCGAGCGGCAGGAACTTGTCGTCGAGCGCGAGATCGCCCGAGACCTTGTTGTCGCCGAGCGCAAGGCTGAGCCCCTTGATCGAGCGCTTGCCGTCGGCGGTCACCAGCGACGCCTCGATATCGAGCGCCTGCCCCTCGGCGTTGCCGGTCAGCGAGACGTTGGCGGTCGGATTGGCGATGTCGGCCTTGCCCTTGGCCGAGAGCTTGATGTCCTTCACCGTGCGGCCGGCCGCCGTCAGGCTAGCGCTGTCGGCGGACACCGTGAAATCCGGCGCCAGGCGCGGACCGGTTGCGCTCAGCGCGAAATTGACCCCGCCGGCAAGCGGCGTGCCGGCGAGCGACGACAGCGACGAGACGTCGCCCAGCGTGCCTTTCACATCGGCCTGGATGTCCGAGCCTTGCGCGCTGGCGGTGCCGCTGGCGCTGAGCGAACCCGAGGTGAGCTCCAGCGAATTGGCGGCGAACGCGCCCTGCGGATCGCGGGTCGCGGTCGCCGAAAACTTCACGCGCTCGCCGAGCAGCGAGCTGATCTGCGGCGGCAATGCCTTCGAGACGGCGTCGGCATTCATCTTCAGCGTCATCGACAGGTCGGCGAGCGAGATGCCTGCCGTCAGCGCGGCATTGAGCGCATCGCTGCGCAAGGTGCCCTTGTCGATGGTCACGGTCTCGCGGCTGATCGTGCCGGAAAGATCGGCGGCAAGCTTGCCGGTCACCAGCGGCGCCAGTGTCGCCACGTCCGTCTTCAGTCCGGCGGCGGCGAGATTGATGCTGACCGGGCCGCTGAGGGTGACGATGTCGAAGCCGTCGGAATGGATCTGGCCCGTAATGTTGTTGAGCTGCGTGCCGCCGACGGCCACCGAGGTAAGCGACGTGCCGATATCGACCATCGGCGCCTTGCCGTCGCCGAAGGCGCGCACGGTCGCCTTCTCGACCGCGACCAGGATGGGAACCGCGCTGTTGCCGACATCGATGGTGACCGGCTTGCCCTTGGCGGAGAGCTCGACCGCGAGGTCGCTGGCGCCCTTCGGATCGACATTGCCGGTCGCGGCGCCGTGCACCGCATCGCTCTCGATGGTCGCGCGCTCGATATCGACCCCGCCCGACGTGGTCGCCGTTCCGGCAAGGTCGAAGCTCGTCTTGCCGGCAAACAGCGCCTTTATCTTTTCCGGCAGGAAGCCTTCGAACTCGCCGTCGCCCTTGGCTTCGATACGATGGCCCTTGTCGGTCAGCTGGTGCCGGCCGGTCAGCTGGCTGACGATCCGGCCATCGACCATGAAGGTGCCGACGCCGCTCCAGTTGGCCAAAGGCCCGCTGCCGGAAACGACGATGTTGACGGGCGGCGCATCCGGCAGCTTGAGCAGATTGGCGATGATGCCGCCGGCCGGCTCCGACGCCTTGAGATCGAGGTCGAGCTTGTTGTCGGCCGGCGCAAAGTGGATCTTGGCGTCGACATTGCCCTGCTTGCCGTCATGGCGGGAGACGTTGAGCACACTCTCGATCGCCAGCGGCGACGGATCGGCCTTGAGCGAGCCCTTGGCGGCCAACTCGGCAATGCCGGAGCCAGCCAGTTCCTGTCCCAGAGCGATCTCCGGCAGGTCGATCTGCTTGACGTCGATCGAAACCGGCAGGCTCGTCGAGCCGCCGCCCTGCGACGGCTGCTGGCTCGGCTGCGGCAGCCGCGCCACCTCTATGCGCTCGGCGGCGAAGCGGTCGGCAGTGAAATTCCGGGAGAGCAGCGCCGTCGGCGACCAGTCGAGCGCTACCTTACGCGCCACCATCCAAGGGCCGGCGCGGTCTTCCAGCACGACGTGGTCCACCCTCAGCGCACCCGTCCAGATGCCTTCTATGCCGGCGACCGTGACCTTGCGGTCCTCGTTCGAAGCCATCTTCGAAATCAGGCTGGCGAGATTCTGGCGGCCGCCCTCGGTGCCGGTAAGCACGACCAGCGCGCCGATCGCCACCACCAGCAAGACGAGCAGCGCGTAGAGGCATATGCGGAGAATGCGCCAGAAAATCTTCATCGTCAGAACGCCTGACCGATGCCGGCATAGATGCCGAAATGCGGATCGCCCGGATCGCGGTTGAGCGGCACGGCGGCGTCGATGCGCAGCGGACCGAACGGCGTGATATAGCGCAGGCCGACGCCGGCGCCGACCTTCACATCCGAGAAATCGGGGAAGGATTTGATCGAGACCGTGCCGGCGTCGACGAACGGCACGATGCCGATCGTGTCGGTGACGCCGATGCGCATCTCGACCGAGGTTTCGAAGAAGGAGAGACCGCCGATCGGTTGGCCGTCAATGTCCTTCGGGCCGATGCCCTGGTAGGAATAGCCGCGCACCGAGCCGCCGCCGCCGGAATAGAAGCGCCGGTCGGCGGGCACGTTCTGCAGCCCGGTGCCGACGATCGAGCCCAGCGTCGCGCGTTCGGCGAGCACGAACCGGCTTGCCGTGTCCAGCGACTGGTAGGTGTAGCCCTCGCCCTTCAGCTTCAGGAAGGTCGCGCCATTCAAGATGTCGTAGCTCGGCTCGGCATAGGCGAGGAAGCGGAACCCCCTGGTCGGATTCAGCTTGTTGTCGCGGTTGTCATAGACATATTGCAGCGGCACGCTGGCGATCAGATAGGTATGCTTGCCGAAGGCGTCGGTGATCCGCGAATAATCGAGGTCGAATTCGGCCGAGACGCGCTGCTTCTTGTCGAGGTCGTAGGAAACGCCCACGTCGCCCTTGACCGAGAAATGGTCATAGGCATCGGGATGTTCGAACACCGTCTTGACGCCAGTGAAGAATTTCGACGTCGGCCCGAGCACGCCCGGCTTCTCGAACATCACGCCGGCATTGTAGTTGAGCGCCGAAAGGCTGTTGCTGCCGATGCCGCTGATCGAGCCGTCGATGCGCAGCTTCTCGGCCTGGCCGAACAGGTTGCGGTGTCCCCAATAGCCTTCGAGCCCGAGCCCTTCCGTGTTCGAGAAGGTGCCGCCGATGCCGAAATAGCGCGGCTTGCGCTCGCTCACCTGGACATCGATCGGGATGTTGCCGTTGGCGTCGAGGCTGTCGGCTTCCTTGATCGTCACGCTGTTGAAGACTTCGAGCCCGAGCAGTCGGTCGCGGGCATCGTCGATTTCCTGCGGCGAATATTGCTGGCCCCGCTTCAGCCCGGTCATGTATTCGGTGAAGTCGCGATCGACCTTTTCCGTGCCCTCGACCGTCGTATCGCCATAGCTGGCGACCGGGCCGGCCGCCACCGTCAGCGTGACGTCCAGCGTCGAGCTGGCATGCTCGGCGACGATTTCGCGGTCCGTCACCTTGGCCAGCGGCCTGCCCTCTTCCTTCAGCGCCCGCACGATCAGCGCTTCGGCCTTGAGCACGGCGCCGGAGCCGGCGTCGCCACCGGCGATCAGCCCGAAATCGGCGCTCGCCAGCCCGGCGGCATCGCCCTTCAGCCGGATGTTGCCCAGCGTGAATTTCGCCCCCGGGACGACGCTGACGACGACCGGAATGGGCTGCGGCCCCTTGAATTCGGCGTCCGGCGGCAATTCGTCGATCGATTTGCCGTCGATCGTGATGGTGACCACGCCCTCGTAGCGGGCATCGGCATAGAGCGCGGCGACGAGCTGTTCGCGGTCGCCGCGCGCCTTGGCCATCAGGCCGAGCGATCCGGACACCGGATGGTCCTCGTCGTTTTTCAGCGCCGAGGCGTTTTCGAGCTTCTTGACCAGATCCTTGTCCGCATCCGGGGCGTCGATCGTCACCGAATAGCGCAGCGGATCGACGATCTCGGCATCCTCGTCCTTGGACGAACCCCAAAGCTTGATGCCGAAAATCTCGAAAGCCGCCGCCTGCCGCACCTCCGTGGCCAGCACGGTCGAGCAGACGAGCGCGAAAAACAGGGCGCGCGAAAGCCCGCGCCCTGGCGCGAACCCTCCTGACATCTGCGTTTCATGCGCCGGCATTAAGACAACCTAGTCGACAAAACTAAAATTGGAATGAAGTTCCGCAACGTTCGTAAAGGAGCCACAATCCAATTGTCTGAAATAGAGCGGGCTTGGAATTCACACCTTTTGCGATTCCGCAAGAAAGTGTGATCCGTCTCACAGAGGTTCTGTCGAAATACCGGCCTTTGGCCGGCATGGAAACCGTTTGCGGGTGATAAACCTGCGGCGCTCCGGCGTTGACAAGCCTGCACGAAGCTTGATCATACCTGGACGCTGGCGATGTCTGGAGGGTGGTATGGCAATGCGCGCGGCTCGTGGTCTCTCTTTCCTTCTTCTCATCTTTTTCGCCCTGGGCGGGGCGGCCTTTGCGGCCGAAGCCCGGCGAATCGTGACGACCGACAATTCCGACTATTTCGGTTTCGACCTTCGGTCGGAGCAGAATGTCAGCCTCGACCAGTGCAAGACCACATGCCTCGGCGACTCGGCCTGCCGTGCCTTCACCTACAACACCAAGGCCAAATGGTGTTTTCTCAAATCCGACTATAACCAGCTGAAATCCTTCACCGGCGCCGTTGCCGGCAAGGTCGCGAACGTCGATGGCGACCCCGATATCGGCGCTCCGCCGGCGCTGGCCTTTTTCCCGAACTGGATGGCCGACCAGGCCCAGCAGTTTCGCAACAAGCTGACCGATCCGGCCTATGACAAGCCGACCGAGGGCCTTTCCGCCCTGCAGGCCGCCGCCGAGCAGGCATCGCTTACCGGCGACCATCGCCTTGCCATGCAGAAATACCAGTCCGCGATCTCGGTCCTGCCCGATGACGGCGCGCTGTGGCTGGCGCTGGCGCACGAGATACTCGCCGTGGAGCCGGCGTCGAACACCACCGAACCCGCGACTTTCCCGATGAATGCCACCTCGGCGGCCTTCAACGCCTACAAGCTGGTGCGCACGGCAAAGACCCGCGCCGAGGCGTTGGCGCTGCTCGGCGCCGGCCTCGACAAGCGCGACCTCTACCGGCCTTCGCTGCAGGCCTATGAAGCGAGCCTTGCGCTGGTGAGCTCGCCGGCGGTCCAGGCCGACTACGCCGACCTCAAGGCGCGCAAGGGTTTCCGCGTCGTCGAGCACACCGTCGATGCCGATTCCTCCTCGCCGCGCATCTGCGCCCAGTTTTCCGAGGAACTGGTCAAGACCGGCGTCGACTATTCGCAGTTCGTGACCGTCGACAACGCCGCGCCCAAGGCCGTCGAGGCCAAGGACAAGCAGATCTGCGTCGAGGGTCTGGAACACGGCCAGCATTATGACGTGACCTTCCGCGCCGGCCTGCCGGCGGCGATCGGCGAGACGATCGCAGCGCCCGTCGTGCTGTCGATCTACGTCCAGGACCGTGCCCCGTCCGCCCGCTTCACCGGCGACAGCTTCGTACTGCCGGCAGGCGCCCGCCGCGGCATTCCGGTCGTCACCGTCAACATGAACGCCGCCAAGATGACGCTTTACCGCATCGGCGACCGTTCGCTGGCGCAGCTCCTGTCCGGCTATCAGTTCCTGCATCAGCTCGATGGCTATGACATCTCCACCATTTCCGACCAGATGGGCTCTCCCGTCTGGTCGGGCACGCTCGATATCGCCAATGATCTCAACAAGGAGGTTACCACTTCGTTCCCGGTGGATGAGGCGATCCCGCAGCGCAAGCCCGGCGTCTATGTGCTGACCGCGCAGCCGGTCGATGACAAGAGCGACGACTATGGTTCGCGCGCCACGCAATGGTTCGTGGTCTCCGATATCGGCCTTTCCACCTATACCGGCCAGGACGGCCTCAACGTCTTTGCCCGTTCGCTGGGCTCGGCCAAGCCGATTTCCGGCGCCGAACTGACGCTGCTGGCCAAGAACAACGAGATCCTGGGCACGGCGACCACCGATGTCGAGGGCCACGCCGTCTTCAATCCCGGCCTCACCCGCGGCGAAAACGGCATGGTGCCGGCCGTGCTGATGGCCAAGCAGGGCGACAACGACTTCGTCTTCCTCGACATGGGCAAGGCCGGCTTCGATCTGTCGGATCGCGGCGTCGAGGGACGCGCCTCGCCGGGCGCTCTCGACGTCTATGCCTGGACCGAGCGCGGCATCTACCGTGCCGGCGAGGACGTGCATGTCGCGGCCCTCGCCCGCGATGGCGCGGCGAAGGCGGTCGAGAACTTGCCGCTGACCTTCATCTTCACCCGTCCCGACGGCGTCGAGAACCGCCGCGTCGTGAGCAATGGCGAGTCCGCGGGCGGCCACGCCGTCGACCTGCCGCTCGAGGCCAACGCCATGCGCGGCACCTGGACGGTGTCGATCTACACCGATCCCAAGCAGGCGCCGGTCGCCAGCCAGATGTTCCTGGTGGAAGACTTCGTGCCGGATCGCATCGAGTTCGACCTGACCGCCGACAAGAAGGAGATCGCCCAGGGCGAGACCGCCAACGCCACCGTCGACGGCCGCTTCCTCTACGGCGCGCCGGCCGCGGGCCTGGCGCTTGAAGGCGAGATGACACTGTCGACCACGAGCAGCTGGGACAGCTTCAAGAATTTCACCTTTGGTCTGGCCGACGAGCAGTCGAGCGAGCCTACCGTGACGCCTCTCGCCAACCTTCCCGTCGTCGGCGACGACGGCAAGGCGACCTTCCCGGTCACCGTCGACCAGTTGCCGTCGACCACCAAGCTGGTCAACGCCAAGGTCACCGTGCGCATGCGCGAGGCCGGCGGCCGCGCCGTCGAGCGCTCTCTCGACATCGGCGTTCGCCCGCAGCGCGACGTCATCGGCGTTCGCCCCGATTTCGCCGATGATGAGGTGCCGCAAGGCGGCACCGCCAAGTTCAGCATCATCGCCGTCGACCCGAACGGCAAGCGCGAGGACTTGAAAGGCGCCCAGTGGTCGCTGGTCAAGGTCGAGCGCAATTATCAATGGTACCGTTCCAACAATTCCTGGAGCTACGAAGCGGTGAACCTCACCAAGGCCGTCGCCAATGGCGCGGTCGACCTGAAGGCCGATGGCGAGGCGACGGTGTCGCTGCCCGTCGACTGGGGCCGTTACCGGCTCGAGGTCGAGACGGCCGATCCGGACGGTCCGGCGACCAGCTATGAGTTCGATGCCGGCTGGTATGTCGCTTCCACCACCACCGAGACGCCCGACGGCCTGGAGATCGCGCTGGACAAGGACAGTTACGCCGCCGGCGAGGTCGCCAAGCTGAAGGTCTCGCCGCATTTTGCCGGCGAACTTCTGGTCACCATCGGCGCCGAGAAGCTGTTGAAGACGGTCACCGCTTCGGTGCCGGCCGGCGGCAGCACCGTCGACATCCCGGTCGGCGACGATTGGGGCGCCGGCGCCTATATCACGGCGACCTTGTTCCGGCCCGGCGACGCGCAGGAATCGCGCATGCCGGCCCGCGCCATTGGCATCCAATGGCTGTCGGTCGATCCGGGCTCGAAGAAGCTGGCGGTCAGCCTGACACCGCCGGAAAAGACCGTGCCGCGCCAGCAGCTGTCGATCCCCGTTGCGGTGAACGGCGCTCAAGCCGGCAGCAATGCCTATGTGATGGTGGCTGCCGTCGATGTCGGCATCCTCAACCTCACCAACTACAAGGCGCCCGATCCCGAGGACTGGTTCTTCGGCCAGCGCATGCTGGGGCTGGAGATCCGCGACCTCTACGGACGCCTGATCGACGGCTCGCTCGGCACCATGGGTAAGATACGGACAGGCGGCGATGGCGCGAACATGCAGGCGCAAGGCAGCCCGCCGACCGAAAAGCTGGTCGCCTTCTTCTCCGGCCCGGTCGAGCTCGACGCCAACGGCAAGGCGCGGGTCGATTTCGACATCCCGCAGTTCAACGGCACCGTGCGCGTCATGGCCGTCGCCTGGACCAAGGATGCGGTCGGCCATGCCCAGACCGACGTCATCGTGCGCGATCCGGTGGTGATCACCGCCGGCCTGCCGCGCTTCCTGGCGCCCGGCGATGCGGCGACCATGCGCCTCGACATCGCCGACACCGATGGCCCGGCCGGGGACTACGCCTTGTCGGTCACCACGACCGGAGACCTTACGACCGGCGACAAACCCCTGCCCGAGAAGCTGACGCTCGCCGAGGGCAAGCGCCAGTCGCTCACCTTCCCGCTGGTCGCGAAGACCGCGGGCGACGCCTCGATTACCGTCAAGCTGGCCCACGCCGACGGCACGCAAGCCGAGCAAACGCTCTATCTGCCGGTGCGTCCGGCGCAGCTTCCGGTCACCAACCGCATGGTTGTCGACCTGAAGCCCAATGGCGGCTCGCTGCGCGTCGACAAGGAACTGCTTGCCGCAAGCGTGCTCGACGGCGCCTCGGTCAGCGTCGGCGTTTCGCAGTCCTCCGCGCTCGACGTGCCGTCGCTTCTGATGTCGCTCGACCGCTACCCCTATGGCTGCGCCGAGCAGACCACCAGCCGTGCCATGCCGCTGCTCTATGTCAACGACATGGCCAAGAGCATCGGCATGGAGAACGACCCGGACCTGCATCAGCGCATCCAGGACGCCATCTACAAGGTGCTCTCCTATCAGTCGTCGAGCGGCAGCTTCGGCCTCTGGGGGCCGGGTTCCGGCGATCTGTGGCTCGACGCCTATGTCAGCGAATTCCTGACCCGGGCGCGCGAGGAGAAATATGACGTGCCGGCGCTCGCCATGAACCAGGCGCTGAACAACCTGCAGAACTCGCTCGGCTACGACCAGGACGTCCAGGACAAGGGCAGCGAGATCGCCTATGCGCTCTACGTGCTCGCCCGCAACAAGAAGGCCTCGATCGGCGATCTGCGCTACTACGCCGACACGCAGCTCGAAGCTTTCTCCAGCCCGATGGCCGTCGCCCAACTGGCGGCAAGCCTGGCGCTCTACGGCGACACGCAGCGTTCGGAATCGACCTTCCAGACGGCGCTCAGGCTGGCGCAGTCGGAAACCGACTACGATTGGTACCGCTCCGACTACGGCTCGCGGCTGCGCGATGGCGCGGCGATGCTGGCGCTGGCGGCGGAATCGAAGCCGGTGCCGAGCATCATGCCGCAACTGATCAAGCTGGTGGGCGTGGCGCGCGCCGATGCCCGCTGGACGAGCACGCAGGACGAATCCTGGATGCTGCTGGCCGCGCGGGCATTGAAGGAAGGCAATGATTCCATCACGCTTTCCGTCAACGGAGCGCCGCATTCGGGCGGCTATTCCGACCAAGTCGCCGGCAGCGAGCTTGTCGACAGCCCGCTCACCATCGCCAACACCGGCGCGACGCCGCTGCAGGCGGTGGTCACGGCGGTTGCCGCGCCGGTCGATCCGCTGCCGGCCGGCGGCGACGGCTTCACCATCGATCGCACCTACTACAAGCTCGACGGCACCGCGGCCAATGTCACCGAAGCCAAGCAGAACGAGCGCTACGTGGTCGTGCTCAAGGTCTATGAGCAGAACAAATGGCCGTCGCGGCTCCTGATCACCGACCTGTTGCCGGCCGGCTTCGAGATCGACAATCCGAGCCTGGTTTCCAGCGCGCAATTGTCGAACTTCTCCTGGTTGGCGCAGACCGACGCCGCGCATCTGGAGTTCCGCGACGACCGCTTCGTCGCCGCCTTCAATCCGAACGAAGGCGACGGTGACCGCAACATCACGCTGGCCTATGTCGTGCGCGCCGTGACGCCGGGCACCTACGCCCATCCTGCGGCGACGGTGGAGGACATGTACCGTCCGCAATATTCGGCCCGCACCGCCACCGGCGTGATGGAGGTCAAGGCGGAATAGCAAGGTTGCCCGTTTAGCCTTCTCCCTGTCACGATACAGGGAGAAGGTGCCGGCAGGCGGATGAGGGGCAGCGACATGCTCTCCAAGAAACTCTTCAGACGAACCGCAATCGCAGGCCTCTGCATCGCCGGCTTCGCAGCGCTTTCGATCGCCGCGCTCTGGGAGCTCGACCGCGCCTTCCCGCCGCCATTGCCGGCGAAGCTGACGGTCTCGACGGAGGTCCAGGACCGTGACGGACAGCTGTTGCGCGCCTTCGCGACGCCGGACGGCTACTGGCGGCTCGAAACCCGCCTCGATCAGGTCGACAAGCAATTCGTCGACATGCTGGTCACCTATGAAGACAAGCGCTTCTGGGATCACCGCGGCGTCGACCTGCTGGCGCTGTGCCGGGCCGCCGGCCAGCTCGTCACAAGCGGCCATATCGTGTCCGGCGGCTCGACCTTGTCGATGCAGCTTGCCCGGCTGATCGAGCCGCGCGACAGCCGCAGCCTCGGCTCCAAGCTCAAGCAGATGCTGCGTGCCATCCAGATCGAACGGCGGCTCAGCAAGCAGGAAATCCTCGAACGCTACCTGACGCTGGCGCCCTACGGCGGCAATCTCGAAGGCGTGCGCGCCGCGTCGCTCGCCTATTTCGGCAAGGAGCCGAAGCGGCTCACCGTGTCGGAAGCCGCCCTGCTCGTGGCGCTGCCGCAATTGCCGGAAAAACGCCGGCCCGACCGCAACCTGGACACCGCCCACGCCGCGCGCGACCGCGTGCTGACCCGCATGGTCTCGGCAGGTCTGCTCGGCGAGCGCGAAGCCGTGCGCGCCGCGCTCGATGATGTTGCCGGCCTGCGCCGCAAGCTGCCGGCGCTGGCCGCGCATGCCTCCTATGCCATGCTGCCCAAGGCCGTGCCCGGCAAGCCGTTGCAGCTCACCATCCGCAAGAGCGTGCAGCAAGGGCTGGAACAGGTGGCAAGGGATGCCGCCTGGAAGCTCGGACCAAAACTTTCCGTCGCCATGGTCATGGCCGATGCGCGCACCGGCGACATCCTCGGCGAAGTCGGCTCCGCCAATTTCTTCGACGCCAGCCGCTCCGGCTGGATCGACATGACCAAAGTGGTGCGCTCGCCCGGCTCGACGCTCAAACCTTTCATCTACGGACTTGCCTTCGAGCAGGGCCTGGTGGCTCAGGAGATGATCATCGAGGACAGCCCAGCCGATTTCGGCGGCTACCGTCCAAAGAATTTCGACATGGGTTACCAGGGCGATGTCTCGATCCGCCAAGCGCTGCAATTGTCGCTCAACGTGCCGGCGATCCGGGTGCTCGACGCCGTCGGTCCGGCGCGGCTGACGGCGCGCTTCCGCCAGGCCGGCGTCAACCCGATCCTGCCGGTCAACGAGGCGCCAGGCCTGGCGATCGGGCTCGGCGGCGTCGGCGTGACGTTGCGCGACCTGGTGCAGCTCTATACGGGGCTCGCCAATGGCGGCAAGATGCACACGCTGCATGACGGCACCGAGCCGGCCAATGCCGAGCGCACCACCGCCACCATCCTCGACGACCAGGCGGCCTGGCAGATCAACGATATCCTATCCGGCGTGAAGCCGCCGGAAGGCGCCATGCAGCGCGGCATCGCCTACAAGACCGGCACCTCCTACGGCTATCGCGATGCCTGGTCGGTCGGTTTCGACGGCCGCTACGTGCTGGGTGTGTGGGTCGGCCGCGCCGATGCGAGCCCCGTCCCCGGCCTGTCCGGCTATGTCTCGGCGGCACCCATCCTGTTCGAAGGCTTCGTCCGTTCCGGCCTTGCCAGCGTGCCGCTGCCCAGCCGGCCGCCGGGCGTCTTCAACCCCAAACGCGATGAACTGCCGGTAACGCTTGCCCGCTTCGGCGCCGGCGCCGACGGTCTGGTGCAGGCCACCGTCACCGAGCCGGCGCCGACCATCATCTTCCCGCCCAATGGCGCGCGCGTCGACCTCGGCACGAATTCAGCCGATGCCACGCCGCTGGTGTTGAAACTGCAAGGCGGCCGCGCGCCGTTCCGCTGGCTCGCCAACGGCAAGCCGCTAGCCGGCATCGACCGCCGCCGCACCGCGACCTGGCAGCCCGACGGCACCGGCTATTCGACGCTGACGGTGATCGATGCGGCCGGACGCGCGGCGAGCGTGAAGGTGTTCGTTGAGTAGAACGCGGCAAGCGATTCAGCGGGTTGCGCTTGCTGGCCTGAGGTCCGGCGCGAGGCCCCCCTCTCTGGCCTGCCGGCCATCTCCCCCGCAAAGGGGGAGATTATTCGCTTCGAGGCCCTCGCGAATCTTCAACCTTGTAAAGGCGGAGGCGGCGCCGAAACTTCCAATCTCCCCCCTTGCGGGGGAGATGCCCGGCAGGGCAGAGAGGGGGGCCTCGCGCCAACCTTTGTTGGGAACGTTCTTCGCGGCGCTTGCGCTGGCAATCGCGAGCCCTCTCTCGGCCCACGCCGATCCCCTGCCCGCCGGCTTCGTCAGGCTTGCCGATGTCGACCCGACCATCCGCCAGGACATCCGCTACGCCGGCCTCGACAACTTCCTGCACCGCAAGGCCGATGGCTATGACGCGCCGGTCTGCATCCTGACCGCGCAGGCGGCGAAGGCGCTGTCCGTCGTCCAGAAGGCAATGGCCGCCAGGGGCCTGACGCTGGTCGTCTTCGACTGCTACCGCCCGGCCCGCGCCGTTGCCGACATGGGCAAATGGACCAGGGAAGGCGGCCCGCCGGATCCGCAATGGTATCCGACCGTCCAGCGCGGCGACCTTATCGCCAAGGGCTATGTCGGGGAGTTGTCCAGCCATTCGCGCGGCTCGACGGTCGACCTCGCCATCGCCGGGGCCGGCAAGAAAAGCGCCGTTCATCCGGCCTGCGGCGCGCTCGACGGCGGCACGCTCGACTTCGGCACCGGTTTCGACTGCTTCGATCCGACGAGCGAGACGGCGCACCGCCCTCTTTCCGCCGAAGCGGCAGCGAACCGCAGGATGCTGCTTGCCGCCATGCGTGCCGCCGGCTTCCGCAACTATGCGCGCGAATGGTGGCACTTCACCCTGGTCAAAGAGCCTTTCCCGAAACAGCGCTTCGATTTTCCGGTCACCGCCGATTGAGCCACCAGGCTTGCCCTGGCCTCGACCGTTTCTAATTAGCCCGGCTGACGGGACGCATGCGGTCAAAGCTGAGGAAGTTATTTCCTCTACCAGCCCAATCACGGCGAAAAATTGCTTCGAGGAGGCGAAAAAGGCAACATTCAATGCATCTAAATTCTATAAACTCGGTAGAGTTCGCAGCAGTTCAACGGAGGTGGGAATGACCAAACCTCATTTCAGGAAACTGCTCGGCGCGCTGGTCGCCACATCTGTCCAGTTCGGCACGCTCGGTTTCGCGTTCGCCGACACGACCATTTTGAATGTGTCCTACGACCCGACACGTGAACTTTACAAAGCCTATGACGAGGCGTTTGCCGCGCACTGGAAGGCAGAGACCGGCGAAACCGTGACCATCCAGCAGTCGCATGGCGGATCCGGCGCGCAGGCCCGGGCGGTGATCGACGGCCTCGACGCCGATGTCGTGACGCTGGCGCTGGAGGGCGACATCAACGCCATCGTCTCGAAGACGAAGAAGATCAACCCGGACTGGCGCACGAAGTTCGAGAACAACTCGGCACCTTACACCTCGACCATCATCTTCCTGGTGCGCAAGGGCAATCCCAAGGGCATCCACGACTGGAGCGATCTGGTGAAGGACGGCGTCCAGGTGATCACGCCGAACCCGAAGACTTCCGGCGGCGCGCGCTGGAACTATCTTGCCGCCTGGGCCTATGCAAACGCCAATGACGGCAACGACGAAGCCAAGACCAAGGAGTTCGTCGGCAAGCTTTATGCGAACGTCCCGGTCCTCGACACCGGCGCGCGTGGCTCGACGGTGACCTTCGCGCAGAAGGGCCTGGGCGACGTGCTGATCGCCTGGGAGAATGAAGCCTATCTCGCGCTCGACGAATTCGGCGCCGACAATTTCGACATCATCTACCCGCCGACCTCGATCCTGGCGGAGCCGCCGGTCGCGGTCGTCGACGCCAATGTCGATGCCAAGGGCACGCGCAAGGTCGCGGAGGCCTATCTGGGCTGGCTCTATTCCAAGGAAGCCCAGACCATCATCGCCAAGAACCACTATCGCCCGGCCAAGCCCGACCTGGTGCCGGCCGAGGACCTTGCCAAGCTCCCGGCAATCAAGCTGGTCACCATCGACGACCCGCAATTCGGCGGCTGGAAGAAAGCGCAGCCTTACCATTTCGGCGACGGTGGTATATTCGACCAGATCTACAAGCCGGCGCAGTGAGGCCGGGCGGCCGGTAAGGCTCCCGGGCATACCGGCCGGATGCGACCGCGCAAAGCCATTCTGGTTTGAATAGAAGGGACGATCCAGAACAGCATGACCACAGCACCCGCCAAGGCGGGGTGGCGGTTCAGACAGCCGAGTGTCATTCCGGGCTTCGGATTGACGCTCGGCTTCTCGCTTGCCTACCTCACGCTCATCATCCTCATCCCGCTTTCGGGGCTGGTCTGGCGTTCGGCCGCGCTCGGCTGGACCGATTTCTGGGCGATCGCCGTTGACCGACGCACCCTCAACGCGCTGAAGATAAGCTTCGGCACCGCCTTCCTGGCGGCTGTCGTCAACGTCGTGTTCGGCACCCTCGTCGCCTGGGTTCTGGTCCGCTACCGTTTCCCCGGCCGCCGCATCGTCGACGCGATGGTCGACCTCCCCTTCGCCCTGCCCACGGCCGTCGCCGGCATCGCGCTCACCACGCTCTATGCGCCGAACGGCTGGATCGGCCATCTCCTGATGCCGCTCGGCATCAAGGTCGCCTATACGCCGCTCGGCATCGTCATCGCGCTGGTGTTCATCGGCCTGCCCTTCGTCGTGCGCACCGTCCAGCCGATCATGGAAGAACTCGACAAGGAGGTCGAGGAAGCGGCCGCCACGCTCGGCGCCAGCCGTTTCCAGATCATCACCCGCGTGCTTTTCCCGGGCCTGGCGCCGGCGATCGTCACCGGCTTCTCGCTCGCCTTCGCGCGCGGCGTCGGCGAATACGGCTCGGTCATCTTCATCGCAGGCAACCTGCCTTTCAAGTCCGAGATCGCGCCGCTTCTGATCGTGATCCGGCTCGAGGAGTACAATTACGAGGCGGCGACCGCGATCGCCGCGATCATGCTGGCGCTTTCTTTCCTGATGCTTCTGGTCGTCAATCTCGTCCAGACATGGAGCCGCAAGCGCTATGGCTGATCCCGAGATCAAATCCTACGAGCCGCATCACGAGAGCCAATCGGCAGCGGTGACCGAAAGCCGGCCCGTCAAGGCCGTGCTGATGGCAATCGCCCTTGCCTTCCTTGCCGTCTTCCTGCTTTTGCCGCTGATCGTCGTCTTCCATGAGGCGCTGGCCAAAGGCATCGGCGCCTACATGGAGGCCCTTTCCGGCCCCGACACGCGCTCCGCCATCCGCCTGACATTGCTTGTGGCGGCGATCTCGGTGCCGCTCAACGTCGTCTTCGGCATCTCGGCCGCCTGGGCGATCGCCAAGTTCGAATTCAAGGGCAAGGCCTTCCTGACCACCCTCATCGACCTGCCCTTCTCGGTGTCGCCGGTCATCTCGGGCCTTGTCTATGTGCTGCTCTTCGGCGCGCAAGGTCTGCTCGGCGCCTGGCTGAAGGCGCATGGCATCGTCATCCTCTTCGCCGTGCCCGGCATCGTGCTGGCCACCATCTTCGTCACCTTCCCCTTCGTCGCGCGCGAGCTCATCCCGCTGATGCAGGAACAAGGCAATGGCGACGAGGAGGCGGCGCTTTCGCTGGGCGCCAGCGGCTGGCAGGCCTTCTGGTACGTGACGCTGCCCAACGTCAAATGGGGGCTGCTCTACGGCGTGCTTTTGTGCAACGCGCGCGCCATGGGCGAGTTCGGCGCGGTCTCGGTCGTGTCGGGCCACATACGCGGCCTCACCAACACCATGCCGCTGCATGTCGAGATCCTCTACAACGAATACAACGCCGTCGGCGCCTTTGCCGTCGCTTCGCTGCTCGCCGGCCTGGCGCTGGTGACGCTGGTCTTGAAAACGCTTCTCGAGATGCGCTACGGCGCCGAGCTCGCCGCCACGCGCGGGCACTGACAAAGGTCTTTTTTATGGAAGTTCGCGTTGCCAACGTGCGCAAGGAGTTCGAGCGGTTTCCGGCGCTCCATGACGTCTCGCTCGATATCAAATCGGGTGAACTGATCGCCTTGCTGGGCCCGTCCGGCTCCGGCAAGACGACGCTGCTCAGGCTGATAGCCGGGCTGGAGCGGCCGACACGGGGAAAAATCTTCTTCGGCGACGAGGACGCCTCGCAGAAGTCGATCCAGGAGCGCAATGTCGGCTTCGTCTTCCAGCATTACGCGCTGTTCCGACACATGACGGTTGCCGACAATATCGGCTTCGGCCTGAAGGTAAGGCACGGTGCAGCAAGGCCGTCGGGGCAGGAAATCCGCCGCCGGGCGCTCGAACTGCTCGACCTCGTCCAGCTGTCGGGCCTGGAAAAACGCTATCCGGCACAGCTTTCCGGCGGTCAGCGCCAGCGCGTGGCTTTGGCCCGCGCCATGGCGATCGAGCCCAAGGTGCTTTTGCTCGACGAACCGTTCGGCGCGCTCGACGCGCAGGTCCGCCGCGAGCTGCGCCGCTGGCTGCGCGAGATCCATGACCGCACCGGCCATACGACCGTCTTTGTCACGCATGACCAGGAAGAAGCGCTGGAGCTCGCCGACCGCGTCGTGGTCATGAGCCAGGGCCGCATCGAGCAGGTCGGCACCGCCGACGATATCTACGACACGCCGAACTCGCCCTTCGTCTACTCCTTCATCGGCGAGTCGAGCTCGCTGCCGGTCAAGGTCGAGAACGGCGAGGTCTGGATCGCCGACCGGCCGATCGGCTTGCAGGCGCCGCATGCGCCCCCCGGCGAGGCGGTTCTCCACTTCCGCCCGCATGACGTCGACCTGCTCGACGGCTGCAGCGGCTGCATCGCCGGAACGGTTGCCGCCAGCCGCCGCGTTGCCGGCACCAGGCGGGTCGAGCTCGAGGTCGGCGGCGAGCGCCGGCGCGTCGAGATCGAGCTGCCGGTCGACCATCCGGCCGCGCAGAAGAGCCGCGTCGCCTTCAGGCCGCGGCGCTGGAAGCTTTTTCCCGCATCCTGAACCGTTTTCCACTCCGGCGCCCCGGCTTGACGCCATCCATGAATCCGCCTGGAAGAAAATCCTAGCAAAGAGCTGTTTTGGCGAGATTTTTTCCAGTGCTTTGCCCACCGCTCGGAGCGCGTGCCTCGTCGCACCAGGCTTTCCCGACTATGGTCTCGCCATAGCTTGATGCATTTCCAAGGAGCCTGTTTTCATGAAGCGTCTATTGTTCGGCATCGCAGCTGTTGCCGGCCTCGTCCTCGCGTCCTCCCAAGCCTGGTCGGCCGACAAGCTTTTGAATGCATCCTATGACGTCGGCCGCGAGCTGTTCGTCGCCGTCAACAAGGCCTTCATCGCCAAGCACCCGGGCGTCACCGTCGATCAGTCGCATGCCGGCACCTCGGCGCAGGCGCGCGCGATCGCCGAAGGTCTTGGCGCCGATGTCGTCACCTTCAACCAGGTCACCGACGTCGATTTCCTGGTCAAGAAGGGTCTTGTCTCACCCGGCTGGCAAAAGGATTTCCCGGACAACGCCTCGCCCTTCTACTCGCTGCCGTCCTTCCTGGTCCGCGCCGGCAATCCCAAGCACATCAAGGACTGGAACGATCTGGTGCGTGACGACGTGCAGGTGATCTTCCCGAACCCGAAGACGTCCGGCAATGCGCGCTACACCTACCTCGCCGCCACCGCCTACGCCAAGGAAGCCTTCAAGGGCGACGACGCCAAGGCGAAGGAGTTCATCACCAAGCTCTTCAACAACGTGCCGATCTTCGACACCGGCGGCCGCGCCGCCACCACCACCTTCGTCCAGCGTGAGATCGGCGACGTGCTGATCACCTTCGAGTCGGAGACGCGCGGTATCCGCAAGGAATACGGCGACGACAAGTTCGAACAGGTCACGCCTTCGGTCAGCCTGCTGGCCGAGTTCCCCGTGGCGGTCGTCGACAAGGTCGCCGACGAGCACGGCAGCCGCGACCTCGCCAAGTCCTATCTCGACTTCCTCTACACGGCCGACGGCCAGGAGATTGCCGCCGAGAACGGTCTGCGGGTTCGCGACGCGACGGTCGCCGCCAGGCACAAGGCCGACTTCCCGGATGTCCGGCTGCTGACTGTCGAGGAAGTCTTCGGCGGCTGGGACAAAGTACAGAAGGAGCATTTCGCCGCCGGCGGACTGCTCGATCAGGCCTATGGCAGCCGCTGAACCGCTATACAATCAGGAAGCGCAGGAAAGCCGGCTTTAGCCGGCTTCCTCATTTAAGCCGGCCGGCATTTCGCGGGGGAAATCTGGCGTCCAACGTGAAAAACGTTACGAAGAATCAACGCGTTTGTGCCTAAGCTGCCGGGCAAATTGTTGGGCCAGGCGGTCAACTGTCATGATTTGCACACAAACAACCGCCAGATGCAGGCGCATTGGGGTTTGATGGACTGAATCGGGCATGCTGACCAAAAAAGGCAAATACGGCCTCAAGGCCCTCGTGCATCTTTCCAGCCTGCCGGCTGGCCAGCTTGCATTCGTCAACGACATCGCTGTCGCCAACAACATCCCGAAGAAATTCCTGGATGCGATTCTGGGCGAGTTGCGCAATGCCGGTTTCGTCCAGAGCCGCAAAGGCAAGGAAGGCGGCTACCGCCTCGCCCGGCCTGCTTCCGAGATCAAGATCGGCCATGTCGTGCGCGTGCTCGACGGCCCGCTGGCGCCGATCCCCTGCGCCAGCCGCACGCAATACCAGCGCTGCGAGGATTGCGACGAGGCCACCTGCCAGGTCCGCCACATGATGCTGGAAGTGCGCCAGGCGATCGCCGAGGTGCTCGACAACCGCAGCCTCGCCGCCATGCGCGACGCCGACAACGACGATTTTCCAGCGGAGCTCACCTCTCAGATTTGAGGCAATTCGAGCAAGCGGTAGCGGCCGGGTTCCGCCCTTCGCCTCAGCCTTCCGTCCGCAATTGCGCCCAGCGACAAGTCGCCCGCCGGCCTTGTCGCCCTCGGTTGCCAGTCTACGGCGGACGCAGTAAAGCGGCTGGGAGGATGAAACAGGGCTCTGACGCATGAGGCTGCCTTGGCTTGGCAATTCCCGCAGGGCCAGCCGGCAACCGACGTCGAACGACCTCTATCACACCGAGATTACTGCCGACGTTCCGGTGCCGGAGCGCAACGAGTCGGTTCGTTTCTTCAGCCGCAAGGTTATCCGCCCCGGAAAACTGCGCCGCTTCACCAATCGGGATCTGCGCGAGAGCCTGCTTTCCTGTTTCTATCTCGGCGTAGCGGCGATGCTGCCGGTGTCCTGGTGGGGACCCATCTGCGGCTGGGTGTCCGGGCTCAGGCGCAAGCGCCACTTTCGCAAGGAATTTGCCCGCTACGACATCGCGGTGAAGGCCGTGCTCGGCAATGCCGCCGACACGAAAAGCATGTTCGAGGCGCAACTCACCGCCGTTCACCGCAGGCGGCTGACGCTTGCGGCGCATCTCGTCGCCTGCTGGCGCTGGTCGCCGGCGATCCGGCTGGAAGGCCTCGAAGCGCTGCAACAAGCCTTGCGCAACGGGCGCGGCGCGATCGTATGGTGCGACCAGTTCACGGCGCAGACGATCATGGGCAAGCGCGCCCTGCATGAGGCGGGCGTCGATGCCCATCAGGTGAGCGCGCAGTATCACGGCTTCTCGCCGAGCCAATTCGGCTACCGCGTGATCAACCCGCCATTGGTCAAGGTCGAGAACCGCTTCCTGAAAAGCCGGATCGTCTTTGAGCGCACCGACGCCTATCAGGTGACCACGCGCATCCAGAAAACCCTGAAGGCAAACGGCGTTGTGCTGATGACCAACACCGCCTATGCCGGCTCCGCCTTCACCGAGGCCGCCATGGGCGAGCGCGGCTGGACCCACCTCGCCTCGGCGCCGGCAAACTTCGCCGCGCGCGCGGGTGCCGCGCTGTTCCACATGGCGACCATCGAGACGGTGCCTTTTCGCCAGTATCGGTCGATCGTCAGCGAGCTGAGCGCGGGTCCGCAGGCGTCGGCTTCGCCGGCAAGAGACACGGCGGCGAAGAACCTCGCTGTCCAGGCGCGATACATCCTGTCGAAGCGCGACCATATGCTCGAAACGCTCGGACTCTGTCCGGAGCAGATGATGGCCTGGTCGAGCGCCGTGCGGCTGACCGAGCGGCCAACCGAGGCCGCGATCGGCAACGACGGCGCATGAATACCAACTGACCTAGCTGACGACCGCTTTTAGGATCCCGGCAACACTTCGCGTTCCGTCGACCGTCACGGCCCGTTCGTCGACCGCAGGCTCTTCTAGCGTGGCGAACTGGCTGTCGACCAGGCTTGCCGGCATGAAATGGGCCTTGCGGTTGGCGACCCGGCGCCAGGCGGTCTCGCGATCGATCTTCAGATAGAGGAAGACCGTGCCGGGGCAGAAGCGGCTCAGCCGGTCTCGGTAGGCGCGCTTCAGCGCCGAGCACGCCGCCACCGCCTTTCGTCCATCGGCAACGGAGGTCGCGATACGCTCGCCTATGGCGTCGAGCCAGCCCGCGCGCAACGTATCCGTCAGCGGCTCGCCGCGCGCCATGCGCGCGACATTCCCCGGCGGATGCAACCGGTCTCCTTCGATGAAGTCGGCGCCCAACGCCTTGGCGAGCGCCTCGCCGACGGCCGTCTTGCCGCAACCGGCAACACCCATCACGACGATGGCCGGCGCCGTCCGAAGATCGTTCATGCGAAGCTCCGGGATCTGCGGTCTTGCCCTCGCCTCATCCACGGTCAGCGGCTTGCCGGCGCGCGCCCGTAGAGCAGAAGCATGGCGACGATGACGACACCATAGATGATCTGCCGCCCCGCTTCCGGCATCTGCATGACCGAGAGGATGGATTGCAACAGCGTGATCAGGATCACGCCGGCCACGGTGCCCAGATAGGAGCCACGCCCGCCCAGGATCGACGTGCCGCCCAGCACGACGGCGGCGATCGACGGCAGGAGATAGGCATCGCCCATCGACTGCGCCGCCTTGGATGCATAGCCGGCCAGAAGCACGCCGCCAAAGGCCGACAGCCCGCCGGAGACGGCGAAGGCGATCAGCACGATACGGCGCGTGTCGATGCCGGAAAGGTAGGCGGCGCGCTCGCGATTGCCGATACCGTAGACGGCGCGGCCGAAGCTGGTGCGGGTCAGCACGAAGACCATCGCAGCGCCGATCAGCGCCCAGATGATGACGGCGTTGGGAACGCCCGGAATGGTGAAGCCGGTGGCGAGATAGCGCATCGCCGCCGTCGCCGAATCCTGCGGCGAGAAGCCGCCAGTGTAGACCACCATCAGCCCTTGCGCGACGGCGTTGGTGGCCAAAGTGATGATCATCGAGGGGATGCGCAGATAGGCGACACCGATGCCGTTGACGACGCCGATCGCCACGCCGCACAGGACGCCGAATGGGATGGCGAGAGCAACGCCGACCGGCCCGTAGGCGGCGGCCGCGCAGGCCATCATGGCGCCGGCGGCCACGGCCCATGGCACGGAGAGGTCGATCTGGCCAAGCAGGATGACCAGCATCATGCCGGTGGCGATGACGCCGAGGAAGGACGCGACCTTCAACTGCTGCAGCAGATATTCCGGCGACAGGAAGCTGCGCGAATAGAGGCTGCCGAGCAGGAGCAGGATCACGATGCAGGCAAAGGCCGTGAGCACCGCCGGATCGGCGCGGCGGATGAATTTCGGCATGCGGCCGGCGATGCCGCCAAGCGTCGTTTCGCTCACAGGAACCACTCCAACCGGTTGCGCACCCGAAACAGCGCGAAAGCGCCGAGGCTGACCGCGATCAACAGGATAACGCCCTGGAACAACGGCTGCCAGAGCGGATCGAAGTCGAAGACGAACAACAGGTCGCCGATGGTGCGGAAGGCAAGCGCGCCGAAGATCGCGCCGATGGCGCTGCCCTTGCCGCCGAACAGCGACACCCCGCCAAGCACGACGGCCGCGATCGAGAACAGCGTGTAGGCGTTGCCGCTCGCATAGGCCGCCTCGCCCGTATAGGTGAAAAAGGTCAGGAACAGGCCGCCGACCGAGGCCAGCAGGCCTGCCAGCGCATAGGCGATGAACTTGCCGCGCCGGATCGGCACGCCGGACATATAGGCTGCCGTTTCCGACGAGCCCGCGGCGTAAGCCGCGCGGCCGAACTCCGAGCGGCTGAACGGCACCCAGACGACCAGCACGACGATCAAGAGCGCGACCAGCGAGGTCGGGATCACGTCGAACAGCTTTCCCGTCAGCGCGTCGGCCAGGTCCTCATTGACCGATCCGCCCGGAAACGGCCGCAGCAAAAGACCAATGCCGTAATAGACGGCACCCGTGGCAATGGTGGCGACGATCGGCTGCAGGCGTCCATAGATGACGATGGCGCCGTTGATCGCCCCGCAGACCAGCCCCGCCGCCAGGACCGCGATCACGCCGAGCGTGGTCTCCAGCGGCGTGCCGACCACCAGCCAGGACGCCAGGCAGTTGGTGAGGAGCAGGATCATGCCGACCGACAGGTCGATGCCGGCGGTGATCACCACCAGCGTCTGCGCCATGGCGACGAAGGCCAGAAGCACGCCCTTGTTGGCTGCTGTCTGCACGACATTGGCGGTGAACCCCGCGGGATGGTTCGTCGTGTAGATGATGAACATGACGATGAAGATGCCGAGCGCCAGCAGCGCCCCGCGCTGCTCGGCCAGTAAGTAGCGCCAATCCTTCACGCGCCCGCTCCCTGCTTCATGTCGGCGCCATCGCCGTGGATGTTGAGCGCGCTGGCGATCAGCGCGTGCTCGGTGATGTCGGCGCCGACGAGCTCGCGCTTGACGCTGCCATCATAGAGCACGAGCACGCGGTCGCAGCAGCCGATCAGTTCGTCATAATCGGTCGAATAGAACAGGATGGCGGCGCCGGCATCCGCCAGCTTGCGCATCAATTGGTAGATCTCCTGCTTGGTGCCGACATCGATGCCGCGCGTCGGATCGTTGAGAAGGATGATGCGCGGTTGCCGCATCAGCCATTTGGCGATGACGACTTTCTGCTGGTTACCGCCCGAGAGCGCGCCGACGGGAATGTCGAGCCCCGCCGTTTTGATCGCCAGCAGTCCGACCATGTCGTCGATCAGGCGCTGCTCGGCGGCGCGATCGATGATGCCGCCCTTGGCCAGCCGGTCGAGGGCCGCGAAGGAGAGGTTTTCGCGCACCGTCATCGGCAGCATCAACCCCTCGGTCTTGCGATCCTCGGGGATCAGCGCCATGCCGACGCGCTCGTCGCTGGCGGCGCGCGGGCTGGAGATGGAAGCCGGCTTGCCGTCGATCAGCACCTCGCCGCGCAAGCCGCGCAGCACGCCGAAAAAGGCAAGCAGCAATTCGCGCTGCCCCTGCCCGTCGAGACCGCCCAGGCCGACGACCTCGCCGGCCTTGACGCTCAGCGAAATATTGTCCAGCCGGTCGGCCCAGGAGAGATTGCGCGCTTCGAGCACCGGCGTGGCGGCCGGAGCGGCGACGGGTTTCGGCGGGAAGATGTGGCTGTATTCGCGGCCGATCATCAGCTCGACCACTTCATTGTCGCTCTTCGATCCGGCCGGGTAGCTCGCGACGTTGCGGCCGTTGCGGAACACCGTGCAATGGTCGGCGAGCTCGGCGATCTCGTTCATGCGGTGCGAGATGTAGAGCAGCGCCAGTCCTTCCGCGCGCAGCCGCTTCAGCACCTCGAAGACCTTGGCGACATCCGCCGCCGTCAGCGCCGAGGTCGCTTCGTCGAGGATCAGGATGCGCGGCTTGCGGGCCAGCGCCTTGGCGATCTCCACCATCTGCCGGCGCGACAGCGGCAGGTCCTTGACCAGGGCGCGCGGATGGATGTCGGAAGCGCCGGCGCGTGCCAGCGCTTCTTCAGCGATCTGCCGCTGCGCCTTGCGGTCGATCATGCCGAAGCGCTTCGGCGGATCGGAAATGACGATGTTGTCGGCGACGCTCAATTCCGGGACGAGCGAAAGTTCCTGGAAGATGCAGACGATGCCGGCCTGGTTGGCGGCGGCCGGCGAGGCGAAACTCACCTCGCGCCCGTCCAGCGTCATGCGGCCTTCGTCGGGCGCCACGACGCCCGCCATGGTCTTGATCAGCGTCGACTTGCCGGCGCCGTTCTCACCGAGAATGGCGTGGATGCTGCCGGCGGTAACTTCAAGATCGGCCTTTTCCAAGGCCCTTACGCCGCCATAGCGCTTGGATATGCCTTCCATGCGGAAGAGCGGGACCGCACCGTCCATTGAGCCTCCAGGTGATATCTGCATGAGGCGGCGCCGCGGCTGATCCGCGGCGCCAGGTCATCGATTTGGAAGCTTACTGGTCCGCCTTGGTCTGGCCCATGATTTCCTGCGCGCTGAAATTGATGCCGCAGGTCGGGAAGGAGTTGCCGACGAAGAAATTGTCGGATTCCTTCGGGAAATAATCGGTGCCTTCCTTCATGCTCGGATCCGAGGCGATCGCCAGCGGCAGCTTGATTTCCTGCGGCACGACCTCGCCTTCAAGCGCCGCGATCGCGGTCTTGATGGCGACGGCAACCTGTGCCGGGCCGGAGCCGGCGGAGGTGCACTTCAGGCCGTCGGCCGAATGTGCCGCGCAGAATTTGCGGAAGCCGTTCTCGGTTTCGCCGCCGAATGGCACGAAGGGATGCTTGGCATCCATCATCGCCTGGACGATGCCGGTGTCGCCGCCCTGGCCGGTGATGCCGTCGAACGGACCGTTGGTGGCAATTGCGTCGGCGGTCACCTTCTGCGCCACGCCGTCATCCCACTTGCCGGCGACCTCGGTGACGTCCCACTTCTTGCCGGAAGCATCCAGCACCTCATGGATGCCGTTGTGGCGGTCGGTATCGACCGAGGTGCCGGCGACGCCGCGCACTTCGAGGATCTTGCCGCCGTTCGGCACCTTGTCGACCAGCCACTTGGCCCACAACTCGCCAAGGCCCTTCTGGTCCACGTTGACGTTGATGGCGTCCTTGGTGTCGAGGATGTTGTCGAAGGCGACCAGCACGATGCCGGCTTCCTTGGCGCGCTTGATGACCGGACCGAAAGCGGTCGGGTTCTGCGCGTCGGTGACGATCGCGTCATAGCCGGAATCGATGAAGTTGTTGATCGCCGAGATCTGCGCCGGAACGTCCTCGCCGGTCGAGACGACCTTGAATTCCTTGATCTTGGCCTTCACGTCCGGCTGCGCCGCATAAGCCTTTGCCGTCTGCACCATCTGGATGCGCCATGTGTTGGCGATATAGCCGTTGGAGAAGGCGATCCGGAACGGGCCCTCCTTCTTGGGGAACTTGAAGAACTTAGTGTCCGCCGACCATGGCGCGAAGCAGTCCGGCTGCGCGGCGGGGCCGGAGACGACTTCCGGTCCGGCGGCCATGGCGGCCGAATGGAGCATGACGAACGCAGTGGCGGCAACGACGCCGCCAACGAGTGACTTGATCATCGGTATTCCTCCCAATTTGCAGATCTGCTGAATGAAGTCCTGACACGCTCGGCGGCACCCTCCTGCCGAACCGAGATGCTTGCCGGGCGACGTGGATCGCCCTGCCTTCTCCTCTTCCCTCACCCTCCGGGACGGTGAGAAAACTATCATATTATACATAATAAACAAGCTTGAGCTGTTGCTTATGTATAATAAACAGGTCTGAACCATGCCGAATGTTGATTTTACAGACAAATGGTAGCGCTACCATGCAGAGCTGTAAAGCGCCGCTTTCGTCATTTTTCCGTGTTCTTAAAGAGCGCCTCCCGAACAGTGCGCAGCGATTGGCCCGGCGTTTCCGCCGCGGCCCTAGAGCATGATTCCGAAAAGTGGGATCCGGTTTTCGACAAGGTCATGCTCCAACAAAGAGTTAGAGCGTTATGGCGATTCAACGAAATTACGCCCTAACGCGCGGTGCTCTCGCGCCGCATGAGCTCGAAACCGAGATCGACGATCCGCTGTTCCGGCCGGTTTCCGGCGATCGCCGCCAGCGCCATGGCGACGGCGCGGGTGCCGATTTCATAGCGGTGCGTCCGCACGCTGGTGATCGAGGGAAACGACACCTGCATCATGTCGAGATCGTTGAAGCCGGCAATGCCGATCTGCTTGGGCACATCGATGGAAGCGCGATGGCATTCGAACAGAACCCCGAGCGCGATATCGTCATTGTTGCAGAACACGCCGTCGAGCGTCGGCATCTTGGCCAGCGCGTCGCGGAACAATTCGCGCCCGAGCGTCACGCTTGACGGCACCGGCGTGGTGGTGATCAGCCGCGGATCGAACAGGCCGGCGGCCTCCATGGCGGCGCGGTAGCCGGCAAGGCGTCGCTGCGAGCGCGGGTCCATCCGCGCGCCGATAAAGCCGATCTTGCGATATCCGGCTTGCAGGAGGTGCTCGGCGGCCGTCCTGCCGCCGTCGAGATGCGAGAAGCCGACCATCATGTCGACCGGGTCCGGCCCGGTCTCCATCACCTGCACCACCGGGCACCCGGCATTCTCCAGCAGCCGTCGTGCGCCGGGCGTCTGGTCGATGCCGGCCACGATCAGCGCCGCGGGGCGTTGCGATCCGAAGACTTGCAGCAGCCGCTCTTCCTCGAGCCCCGAATAATGTGTGTTGCCGATCTGGATGCGGAACGGACTGTCGGAAAGGCTGTCATAGATGCCGCGCACCACTTCGGCGAAGACGTTGTTGGTCAGCGAAGGCACCAGTACGCCGAACACCTCGGCGCGCGCCGAGGCAAGCGCGCGGGCATTCGGGTCGGGCACGTAGCCGAGCTCGTCGACCGCGGCCTGTATCTGCCGTCGCAGATCCTCCGACACCCGCCCGGGCTCACGCAGCGCCCGCGATACTGTGATCGCGCCGACACCGGCCTTGCGCGCCACGTCGGCAATGGTCGGACGGCCGCCGCCACGGCGGGAGCGCGGCTTGGTCAAAGCCCTGTTCCCCCATCGTCGATGCGCAGCCGCAACATCGGGATCGGCATCCGTGTCATCGCGCCACCAAGCCAACTTTGCCCGTTGGCGTCGCGCATGCCTCAACCGTTGTCAAGCAAGCCGACGTCGGCGCCCTAGGCGCGTCAGGCGATCGCTGCTGTGCTGCGGTTGGCTTTCCACATCAAAAGCACGATGGCTCCGAGATTGACGAGGTTCCAGCCGATCCCGTTCAGGAAGGCGGCGGCGTAGGATCCGGTGAGGTCGTAGATCCAGCCCGACATCCAGCCGCCCACCGCCATGCCGAAGATCGTCGCCATCAGGACGATGCCGACGCGCTGGCCGGCTTCCTTTGCCGGCATATAGTCGCGCACGATGATGGCGTAGCAGGGCACGATCCCGCCTTGCGACAGGCCGAACACCAGCGAAACGACATAGAGCGAGGCAAGCCCGTCGAAGGGGATGTAGAAGAGCAGCGACAGGCACTGCAGCGCCGAGCCGATCAGCAACGTCTTCACCGCGCCGATGCGATCGGCGAGGAAGCCTGAGCCGATGCGGCTGATCACCCCGGCCGCCAGCATGATCGACAGCATGTCGGCGCCATGCGCGACGCCGTAGCCGAGATCCATGCAATAGGCGACGATATGCACCTGCGGCATCGACATCGCCATGCAGCAGCCGAAGCCGGCGATCACCAGCAGGACCTGCAGTTGCGAAGGCGACAGCGAGATCGGCTGCACCGGCCGTCCGCGCGGCGCGCCGGAGGCACCTTCATGCGGCGCGCGCCGGCGCAACATCAGGACCAGCGGCACCATGGTGACGAGGCAAACGACCCCGATCGCCGCGTAGGTGAAGCGCCAGCCATGGCCTTGCATCGTATAAGGCATGATCGTCGGCCAGATCGCCCCGGCAATATAATTGCCTGACGCCGCCACCGTCACCGCGACGCCCCGGCGGCGGTTGAACCAGTGCGAGACGTCGGCGATCAGCGGCCCGAAGATCGCCGAACAGCCGACACCGATCAGCAGTCCTTGGGCAAGCGTGACGCCGAGGATCGAACTGGCGAGCGACGCCGACAGAAACCCCGCGCCAAGCGCGAGCGAAGCGGCGAGTGCCGGCAACCAGTATCCGAAGCGGTCGATGGCGCGCCCGATGACCGCATTGCCGGCGGCAAATCCCACCATCGTCGCGGTATAGGGCATCGACGCGGCGGCGCGGTCGACGCCGAATTCGGCCTGCACCGCGGGCAGGACCACGACCACCGCCCAGGTGCCGACCCCGCCGATCGTGGCCAGCAGCAGGGAAATGCCAAGCCGCGTCCATGCATAGAAGCTGTCGATACCGGCGTTGTTTGCCGCGTTTGCTGGAACTGTCGTCACGGCGTCTCCTGTCCGCGATTTCTTCAAAATCGCGTGTTTGAGCGCACTATCGGCGCATTTGCCGAGCCGAGCAGCGCCACGGCTGGCAAATCCGTGGCTCCAGAAACCGGAACCCGCCTCCCCTCATGGCGTTTTTGCCTGAAGGAAGGAGTTCGCCATGACCGCCAGGAAAAAATGGTCGGCCGACGTGACAGAACACAGCGATGCGATGGATCTCGAGGATCATGTCTTCGAATCCGACGACGCCAGGAAGATCGCCGCTTCGCTGAAGCGCTCGGCCGAGCACAGCGACCGCCGCAAGGCCGAGCCGTTCCAATCCGCTATGTCGATGTTGAATTTCTACATCAACCGCGCCGGCAGCAACCTGCCCGAAGAGCGCAAGAAAGTGCTGGAAAAGGCGAAGGACGAGCTGCGCGTCGCCTTCGGCCGCGAAAAGCAGGATTGAGGGTTGCTGAGAGCGGCTGGCACTAGGTCCTCAACACAGGGATCTGGAAAGATCGCAGGCCTGTCGGGCAAGGCTATCAACGTCCGTTAGGGTAGTCAGCGCAAACGGTGGCGATAAGCTGAAGGCTCCTGAACCTCGTCATTCCTGGGTCTGCGCGCGTCGCTTCGCTCCTTGCTCCGCCCGTGGATGACGACCTCGACAGGCGTCTTGGCCAATCGCCAAGCCATGGGATCTGCCAATGCACGCATGGGCAGCGGGCAAAGTTTTTGTGCTGGAGAACTGGCCCGGTACAAGGCCTTAGCGCGAGTGGATCACTTCGTCGGTGTTGGCGAGCAGCTTGCGGACAGCGTTGCGCGCCGCATCCGGCCGCTTCAGGCGGATGTTCCGCTCGATCGCCTCATGCAGCTTCTGGGCGTGCTGCAGATCGTCCAGTTCGCGCGTCGTGTAGGTGAAGAGATGGTCGAAGGCGGATTCGATCAGCACGCCGAGCGGCACCAAAAGGTCGTTGCCGGAGGCCCTGAGGATGGCGAGATGGAAGCGCGTGTCGGCGCGGGTGCGCTCCTGCAGGCTGGTCGCCTCGCCCATCTCGCGGCAGGCCTGGCTGATCTCGGCCATCTGCTCGTCGGTGCGCCGCAGCGCCGCGAAGGCGGTGGCTTCCGGCTCGATGATATGGCGGAATTCCTGCACCGTCCTCAGGAAAACCACGCGATCCGGCGATGTCGCGTACCAGGACAGCACATCGCGGTCGAGCAGGTTCCAGCGTTCTTTCGGTTCGACCCAGCTGCCGATCTTCGGCCGCGACGCCAGCAGGCTCTTTGCCATCAGCATCTTGATCGCCTCGCGCACCGCCGAGCGGCTGACGTCGAAGGTCTCCGACCATTTCGCTTCGTTGGGCAGGATGGTGCCTGGCGGATAGTCGCCGCGCACGATCCTCAGCCCGATCTCGCCGGCCAAGGACGTGTGCACGCTGGCGCCCGGAATACGCGGCGCATTGGCCCGGCGAACGCCGGCCGGACGCTCCGTGGCTGCCGCCTTCGTCGGCTTTTTTTCGTTGTTCGGCTTCGCGTCCCGCATATGATCCAGAAAATCCGCTTTTGAGAGGCTGTCAAGCAACGTGCATGGATGTGCACAGCTCAACCGGCATTTGGCGCCGCCTCACGCTGTTTTGACATATTTGCGCCAGCTGTGCTCGGGCCGGAAGCCGAGCACGTCGCGCGCCTTGCGGTTCGAAAGCAGGGTCTCATATTCGCCGAGCTCGGCCTTGACCGGCACGCCCGGATAGAACCGCTTCAACAGCTCCGCCGTCGGCAGGTCCGACGAGGTATCATCATTGGCGGCGTTGAACACCTGGAAGCCCAGGCCATCTTTCTCGATGGCGCGCAAGGTGATCTGGCCAAGATCGCGCGCGTCGATGTAGCTCCAGGCGATGCGCTTGCGGAAGCCGGGATCGGCGAACCATTTCGGGAACAGCGAATATTCATGCGGCTCGATGACGTTGCCGATGCGCAGCGCATAGATGTCGGCGCCGCTGCGCAGCGAGAAGGCCCTTGCCGTCTTCTCGTTGACGATCTTGGACAGCGCGTAAGAGTCCATCGGGTCGACGTCATATGCCTCGTCGAGCGGGAAATGCGTGGGATTGCGCGGCTCGTTGGCGAAGACCAGGCCGTAGGTCGTCTCCGAAGAGGCGATGACGACCTTGCGGATGCCGAGCTTAACCGCCGCTTCAATGACATTATAGGTGCCCATCGCGTTGATGCGGAACACCTCGTTGTCCGGCGTGATCATGATGCGCGGGATGGCGGCGAAATGCACCACGGCGTCGACCGGCTGGGCTCTCAGCGACGGGTCGAACTCGTGCAGGCCCATATAGCTCGACAGCGCGTTGAAAACCTGGCCGCTGTCGGCGATGTCGGTGATCAGCGTGCGCACCTTCGGATTGTCGAGCGGCTTGGTGTCGATGTTGAGCACCTGGCAGCCATGTTCGACCAGATACTGAACGACATGCCGGCCTGCCTTGCCGCTGCCGCCGGTGAACATGATCCGCTTCGTCATTTTGCTCTCCACAACGCTCGGAAATTATGTGTATTGTCAGACAATATGGCAATCCGCAACCGCCCGCTACCGCGATCCGCGGAAACCTCCTCGACAATCGCCCGCCGCGCGGGCTCATCACCACGAAAGACAGGGAAGAGACGACATGAGCACCACCGCTGCCCGCGAAAACATCGGTTTCATCGGCCTTGGCCTGATGGGGCACGGCATCGCCAAGAACATCGTCGACAAGGGCTATCCGCTGACCTTCCTCGGCCGCAAGAACCGCAAGCCCGCCGAAGACCTGGCTGGCCGCGGCGCCAGGGAACTTGCTACATCTAGGGAAGTAGCTGCTGCCTCCGACATCGTCTTCATCTGCGTCACCGGCTCGCGCGAGGTGGAGGCGATCGTCCGCGGCCCCGGCGGACTGAAGGAAGGCCTGAAGCAAGGCTCCGTCGTCGTCGATTGCTCGACCTCCGATCCGGTCTCGACCGTGGCCCTGGCCGCCGAGCTCAAGGCGCTCGGCGTCGACTATGTCGATGCGCCGCTCAGCCGCACGCCCAAGGAGGCCTGGGAAGGCACGCTCGACGCCATGGTCGGGGCGCCGGACGCGGTGTTCGCCAGGCTGAAGCCGGTGATCGAGACCTGGGCCGGCCGCATTGTCCATATCGGCGACACCGGCGACGGCCACCGCATGAAGCTGCTCAACAACTTCGTCTCGCTGGGCTATGCCGCGATCTATTCGGAAGCGCTGGCGCTGGCGCAGAAGGTCGGCATCTCGCCGTCGCGCTTCGACAGCGTCATCCGCAACGGCCGCATGGATTGCGGCTTCTATCAGACCTTCATGCGCTGGACGCTGGAGGGAGACCGCGACGCGCACAAGTTCAGCATCGCCAATGCCTTCAAGGACCTGACCTATCTGGAATCGATGGCGGGCGCGGCCAGCATCGCCAACCCGCTGGGCAACGCCATCAAGAACTCCTTTGCGACCGCCTTCGCAGCCGGTCCCGCCGAGCAGTATGTGCCGATGCTCGCCACCCATATCGGCAAGCTCAACGGCGTCGACCTGATGCCCTCGAAGGACGGCGTGAAGCAGAAAATCTGAAAGCGCCCTGCCCTGGCCGACCGCGAAAGCGGGCGCCGGAAAAATCAGGGACGCCTTGCGGGCGCCCCTTTTTTGACGGTTGGCTTTGGATGCAGCCTGCGCCTACCTCTGGATGCAGGTGTCGGCCGTTTCCTTGGTGCATTCGTCGAGGCCGGTGAAGACCGGATCGTCGACTTTCTTGTTGCCGATGAGGTCGAGCATCACCGAAGGCGCCTTGTAGCCCATTTCGAACGGCCGCTGGCCGACCAGCGCGGTAACCAGGCCTTCCTTGGCGATCGCCACCTCGTCGCCGATCGTGTCGGCGGCGCCGATGACGAACTCGTTCTTGGCGATCTTGTCGGCCATCGGCTTGAACAGGTCGCGATAAGGCTGCGGGGCGCCGAACAGCGGCCAGCCGCCCATGATGCCGAAGGCATCGAGCTTCGGATTGGCGGCGAGGATGTCGGTCATCGCCTGCACGCCCTTGGCGCCGTCGTCATTGGTGAACACCGGGCAGCCGGCCACTTCGGTCCAGCCGCCTTCGCCGGCAAGGGCTGCAAGGCCTTCCTTGCCCGACAGCGCATCGCGCATGCCTTGCGCGCGGCGCAGGATGTTGTCGGCCGCCGGATTGCCCTCGATGGTGCAGATCGTGCCGCCATTCGGCTTGGCCTTCTTGATGTACTCGCCGATCTTCTTGCCCATCAGGTAGTTGTCGGTGCCGAGATAGGTCTTGCGAAGGGCTGCGTCTTCCTTGGCAAGGTCGGCGTCGACCGTCATGATCGGGATCGACGGATTGGCGCTCTTGATCGTCTGCGCGATCAGCGGTGCGTTCGACGGCGAGATCGCCATCGCCGCCGTGTCTGGCTTGCTCAGCATGTCCTGCACGATCTGCGCTTCGCCAGCTTCGTCCGAGGTCGATGCCGGGCCGGTGTAGAAGCATTCATATTCCGAGCTGGCGTTTTCCTTGTTCCACTTCTCGCAGCCCTGATGGATGGCTTCGAAGAACGGATTGTCGAGACCTTTTACCACGATGACGAGCTGTTTCTTGGCCAAAGCCGGCCCGGCGCCCAACGCCATGGCGGCGACGGCGGCAAGCAAAAGTGTTTTCCTCATATCAGTCCTCCCTTGAAACAGACGGACACCGCGTGCCCGCCACACTGATCAGCCCGGATACACAAGACCCATGACGAGCATCTCATGATGTTCGCGTCCTGCGCCGGGCTGATAAGCATTTGCCGATCCGTTTGCCCGAATGCTGGCGCAGCCGGATCCTTGACCTTCAAACCATTTGCCCGCCTTCCGCCGGACAGGCGGACGAGGAGCAAAGTCTTCCTCCGAGGCTTAGCTAATATCGGCTTTTCGCCAGCGTCAATTCCTATTTGTCCTACAAAACCGATTTTTCGTCGAGTCTCGAAATTAATCGTCTGACAATTGATTGACGCCCTTGTCCGCTTTTGCCTAAATGCGTGAACGCGCCGTTCGGGAGGAAATGGACGGAGCAACGACGCAAGCGGCGCCGGCCAGGCCGGCGGCAGCTGCGCGATAAATGGGGAGGCTTAAGGCTGGTGCCGGTTCTCGAACTCGCCAACATCTCGAAGCATTTCGGCGCCATCCAGGCGGTCAACGACGTCTCGTTCTCGCTGGAGGCTGGCGAGGTCGTCGGCCTGATGGGCGACAACGGCGCCGGCAAGTCGACGCTGGTCAAGATGATCGCCGGCAACTTCCATCCGAGCCATGGCACGATGCGCCTGGACGGCAAAGACCTTGTCCTGCACAAGCCCGCCGATGCGCGTCAGCACGGCATAGAGATCGTCCACCAGGACCTGGCGCTCTGCAACAACCTGACGGCCGCGGCCAACGTCTATCTCGGCCGTGAGCTGCGCCGCGGCATCGGCCCGTTCCGTATCCTCGACTATGGTGCGATGTACAAGCGCGCCGGCCAGCTCTTTGCCGAGCTGAAATCCGAAACGCGGCCACGCGACCTCGTCAAGCAGATGTCGGGCGGCCAGCGGCAGGCGGTGGCGATTGCCCGCACCATGCTGTCGCAGGCTAAGATCGTGCTGATGGACGAGCCGACGGCGGCGATCTCGGTCAGGCAGGTCGCCGAAGTGCTGAACCTGATCCGCCACCTGCGCGACCAGGGCATCGCCGTGGTGCTGATCAGCCATCGCATGCCGGACGTGTTCGACGTCGCCGACCGCGTCATCGTCATGCGGCGCGGCCGCAAGGTCGCCGACAAGAAGATCGCGTCGAGTTCGCCCGAGGAAGTCACCGGCTTGATCACCGGCGCCATCGAACAGGTTGCGTGATCGCGCTGATCCTCGCGCCCCACCTCTCAGGAAAGGTCGATAATGGCAGTCACCCTTGACCAGACGATCGCGCAGAAGCAGCACACTTTCCTGTCGCGGCTATTCTCCAACCAGACCTTCTGGGTGGTGATCGCGGTCATTCTCGCCTGCCTGTTCCTATCCTTTGCCACCGATTCCTTCGCCACCTCGAAGAACCTCTTCAACATCACCCGAAACGTCACCTTCGTCGCCATCGTGGCGCTCGGCATGACCTTCGTCATCATCACCGGCGGCATCGACCTTTCGGTCGGCTCGGTGCTTTGCCTGTCTTCGATGGTGCTCGCCGTCACCATGCATGCCGGCTATTCGATCGAGATCGGCATCCTGGCGTCGATCGCCACCGCGCTTGCGGTAGGCGCCTTCAACGGCGTGCTTATCGCCTATCTCGGCTTCCCGCCCTTCGTCGTGACGCTCGGCATGCTTTCGGTGGCGCGCAGCCTTGCCATGGTCGCCTCCAACAACACGGTGGTCTTCCAGTTTGGGCCGGATCATCAGAAGCTGCTCGCATTGGGCGGTGGCGCATGGGTGTTCGGCATCGCCAACCCCGTGCTCTACATGATCATCCTGGGGCTGATCACCGGTTTCACCCTGCGTTGGACCAAGTTCGGCCGCCACATCTTCGCTATCGGCGGCAACGAGCATGCGGCAACGCTGACCGGCGTTCCCGTCAAGCAGATCAAGGTCGCCGTCTACATGATCTCGGCGCTTTCGGCTGGGCTCGCCGGCATCATCCAGACCGGGTGGCTCGGCGCCGTCACCACCAATCTCGGCAACGGCATGGAGCTGCAGGTGATCGCCGCGACCGTCATCGGCGGCGCGGACCTCGCCGGCGGCGTCGGCACCGCCTTCGGCGCCATCGTCGGCGCAGCCCTGATCGAAGTGATCCGCAACAGCCTCGGCCTGCTTGGCATCAATGCCTTCTGGCAAGGCACTTTCATCGGCGGCGCGATCATCCTGGCCGTGCTCTTCGACCGCATCCGCAATTTCCGCCGCAGCGATTAGCTCCCCCTTCCCCCCTTCTAGGGGAAGGTGGCCGCGAAGCGGTCGGATGAGGGGTGCTCCAGGGAAGGCCAGCGTCTCACTCCGCTGGAACACCCCTCATCCGTCGCCTTCGGCGACACCTTCTTCCACAGGGGGGAGAAGGGAATGCCGCCCCTATCGCTCAGTCTGAAAATCCATCCAGGTGGTTTGAACGCAAAGTCCGCCGCCCCCGCCTGCCTTGACGCGGCCGCACCCCGGCAGCACTATCCCCCGGCAGGCGAAGGGAGGCCAGTCGCCTGCGGGAGGAACGATACCCATGACGGACGCGATCAGGCTCTATTGGGGCCGGTTCGGACATGTTTCCGTGCTGAATGTCGCCAACGACTTCGTCACCCATGCCCATGGCGAGGCGCATCTCATCATCTGGCTGGAAGGCACGGCAGGCGAAATGACCATTGGCCGCGAGACGGTGCGGCTCGGACCGGGCACCGCGGCCGGCATCAACTCGTTCCAGCCGCACAGCCACGCCCTTTCCCGCGACGGCAGGCCCGGCCTGTTCCTCGCCTTCTACATCGATCCCGACTGGGCGCGCCAGCGCCGCGACCTCCCCTCCTCGGCGCCGCTGTTCACGCAAGCCGCGATCACACTGGAGCCCTGGCTGCACCAGGCGGCGGCGAACCTGCTCGATCACCTGACCGACAATGAGAGCATCGACGACGTCGCCAATTACGAGATCGAGCGTTTCATCGACTCAGTGCTCGACGCGGCCGATGCCTCGTCGCCGCAGGCCGCACGCGCGCGCATCAACACGATGCTCGATTTCCGCGTCCGCAAGGCGATCCAGTTGATGAAGGCCAATGTCTGCGAGCGCATCTCCTTCGACGACGTCGCCCGCTCGGTCGGGCTGTCCCGGCCGCATTTCTTCGCGCTGTTCAAGGAACAGACCAACCTGACGCCGAACGTCTACTGGAACACGCTGCGCATGGAGGAAGCCGTGCGCCAGCTGCAGTGGTCGCAGGAGCCGTTGATCTCGGTCGCCTGCAATCTCGGCTTCACCACCCAGGGCAATTTCTCGCGCTTCTTCCGCGACCATGTCGGCGTGCCGCCGACGCTCTACAGGGAAGCCGCTCGGGCGACAGCCTGAGGCGCGTTTTTCCGACTGGTTGATACGCGCTCAAGACGCATTGATAAGCGCCGGCCCATCGCCCGCCCTAGCCTGCTCCCGATCTTTGTAAGGGAACCAGTCTATGGCGAAAGTCACCATTTCCAGCGTCATCGACGCGCCGGTCGAGCAGGTCTGGGCGCGCATCCGCGACTTCAACGGCCTGCCGGGCTGGCATCCGCGCATGGTGGAGAGCGAGATCGAGGACGGCAAGGCCGCCACCACGATCGGCTGCGTGCGCAACTTCAAACTGGTCAGCGGCGCAAGGCTGCGCGAGAAGCTGCTGGACTTCTCCGACGAGAACTTCCTGGTCAGCTATTCGATCCTCGAGACACCGCAGCCGCTCACCAACCACAAGGCGACACTGCAATTGCGGCGCGTCACCGACGGCAACCGCACCTATGCCGAATGGACGGCAAGCTTCGACGCGGCACCGGAGGAGGCCGACAAGCTGGCCGAGGGCATGGGCGCCAATGTCTTCCAGGGCGGCTTCAACGCCCTGAAGACCCATTTCGCCGGCCAGAGCTGACGGGAGCCCGCCATGTCGCTTGCGCTGCGGACTTTTTCGAGCATGAAAGACGCCAACGCCGCGCTGCAGGTGTCGGGCACCCGCTATCTTGGCGGCGGTACGCTTGTCGTTCGCGCGGCCAATGAAGGCGACGTTGCCGTCTCCAGCCTTGTCCGCGTCGACGATCCCGGCCTTTCGCAGATCGCGGTTTCCGGCGGCAAGGTCCGGCTCGGCGCTTCCGTCACCATGGCGGCGGTTGCCCGCCACCCCGAGCTTGCCGCGCTTGCACCGGCCGCGCGCGCTGTCGGCGGGCCGGCGATCCGCAACATGGCGACCGTCGGCGGCAATCTGTTCGCGCCGGCCCCCTATGGCGATTTCGCGGTGGCGCTGCTGGCGTTGGACGCAACGGTCGTCACCGAAGGCGGCGAAATGCCGATCGAGACTTTCCTGGCCGGCCGCGACACCAGCCGCGTCATCGTCACCGCCGTCGGCTTTTCATTGCCGAGGGCTGAGAGCTTCCGTTTCCTGAAAGTGTCGCGCGTCAAGCCGAAGGGGGTGTCGGTGCTGAGCATCGCCGCGCTTCTGGAACTCGCGCCGGACGGCACGGTGACCTCGGCGCGGATTGCATTGGGCTGCATGGCCGATCGGCCGATACGCGCCAAGGCGGCGGAGAAGGCGCTGCTCGGCTGCAAGCTCACGCAGCAGGAAATCGCGCCGGCGCTAGCCGCCGCGGGCGAAGGCATAGCACCGATCACCGACCCGGTCGCCAGCGCCTGGTATCGCGCCGAGGTCCTGCCGGTCCATCTCGGGCGGTTGCTGCTGAACTGAAATCCATCGGGGACGTGCGTCTGTCCGGCAGATCCGGCAGGCGCGCAAGGGAGGAAGAATGGCGAAGGTCCCGGTTCAATTCACGCTCAACGGCTCGGAGAAAGCCGAGTTCGTCGAAAGTGGCACGACGCTGCTCGCCGCGCTGCGCGACAAGATCGGCGACACCTCGCCGAAAGGCGGCTGCCACCAAGGCACCTGCGGCGCTTGCTCGGTCATCATCGATGGCGAACTGAGGCTTTCCTGCCTGACGCTGGCCGAAACCTGCGGCGGCGCCGACATCAAGACGACCGCCGGCCTTGCCGAAGGCGGCGTGCTGCACCCGCTGCAGCGCGCCTTCCTCGATGCCTTCGCCACGCAATGCGGCTTCTGCACGCCGGGCATGATCATGGCGGCAAAAGTGCTGCTCGACCGCACGCCGAACCCGAGCCGCGAGGATGTCGTCGAAGCGCTGTCCGGCAACATCTGCCGCTGCACCGGCTACGAGCCGATCATCCAGGCGGTGCTGCTTGCGGCGCGCGCCAATTCGCAGAACGCCGCCTGAGGGAACGAGCCATGGAACTGCGCAAGGACTATTTCGCCGATGTCCGCAAGGACGGCCTGCACGAGATCGGCCAGGCCCGCCCGCGGCTTGACTCGCCTGGACATGTCACCGGCAAGACCGCCTATTTCGCCGACCGCAACTTCCCCGGCATGCTGCATCTGAAGATGGTGCGCAGCCCGCACCATCATGCCCGCATCCGCTCGATCGACACGTCCGAGGCGGAAAGGCATCCGGGCGTCGTGAAGGTGCTGACCGCCAAGGACGTGCCGCACAACGTCTACACCATCCTGATCCTGATCCAGGTCGGGCCGGAGGACGAAACCGTGCTTGCCGACGGCAAGGTGCGCTGGAAAGGCGAGGCCGTGGTCGCGGTGCTGGCCGAGAGCGAGCGCGCGGCGCAGGAGGCGGCCGCCAAGGTCAAGGTCGACTACGAGGTGCTGCCAGCCGTCTTCGACATGGAGGAAGCGCTGAAGCCCGGCGCGCCTTTGGTCAACGAATATCACGGCCAGAACTACTACCTCTATGACAGCGGCGAGTGCCGCAAGGTGCGCTTCGGCGATGTCGAGGCAGGCTTTGCCGGGGCCGACCACATCCTCGAACAGTCCTATCAGTCCTCGCCGATCGAGCATGCGCCGACCGAGACCACCGGCTGCGTGGTGGCGCCCGAGGGCAATGACCGCTTCACCTGCTACACCAATACGCAGGCGATGTTCTTCACCCTCGACAACACATCGATCATCCTGCAGATGCCAGGCTCGAAGCTGCATTTCGTCGGCGGTACGGTCGGCGGCGGCTTCGGCGGCAAGGTCGACGTCATCGTCGAGCCGATCGCCATCCTCGGCGCCAAGCTAACCGGACGCCCGGTCTGTTTTATCTACAGCCGCGAGGAGGAGATGCAGATCTCCTCGCCGCGCGCGGCCGAGAAGGTCGTGATCAAGGACGGCGTCATGAAGGACGGCCGTATCGTCGCCCGCAAGGTGACCGGCTACACCGATGCCGGCGCCTATTCCCGCCACTCGCCCTATGGCGCGCAGAAAGGCGCCGCGCATTATCCCGGGCCCTACACGATCCCGAATGTCTGGATCGACACCTATTGCGTCTACACCAACCGCACCCCTTCGTCGGCCATGCGCGGCTTCGGCGTCACCATCGGCGACTTCGCGCTGGAGGTGCAGATGGACAAGCTGGCGCGGCTGATCGGCATGGACCCGCTCGAGTTCCGCTTCATCAACGCCTATCGCGACGGCGACATGAAGGCGCATCGCCAGCCGACCGAGGGGGCGGCGCTCATCGAATGCATGCAGGAGGCCTCGCGCGCCGCCGACTGGCCGGTGGCCGAAAAATACATGGCAATGTCCTCCTACAGGAAGGGAGCCTGAGATGGCGATCCGGCGTGGACGCGGCGTCGCCGCGATCAACTATCCGACCGGCATGAACCTCGGCGGCGACCCGACCCAGGCGCTGGTCCATTCGACGCCGACCGGCAATTTCATGGTGACGCTCTCCAGCGTCGATCTCGGCCAGGGCATGAAGCAGATCATGGCGCAGATCTGCGCCGAGACCATCGGCGTGCCGACCGACCGCGTCATCATCGACACGGCCGACACCGATACCGGTCCGCACTGCATGGGCACCTTCGCCTCGCGCGGCACGCACCGCGCCGGCAATGCCGTCATCCAGGCGGCCAAGGAAGCCCGCCAGGTGATGCTGGAAGTGGCCGCCGAGGAATTGGAGGTCAACGCCTCCGACCTCGAGACCGACGGCCAGGGCAACATCCAGGTGAAGGGCGCGCCGCAGAAATCGATCTCGATCTTCGATGTCGCGCTGTCGGCGCATTTCAAGCGCGGCCGCTCGATTTCGGGCCGCGGCATGTTCCTGATCCCGCGATCCTACCCGGAGAAGGAGACCGGCGCGATGAAGCCCTCCACGTGCTACGCCCATGCCTGCACGGTGGCCGAGGTCGAAGTCGACGACGAGACCGGCGAGGTGACGGTGCTCACCGTCAAGAACGTCTTCGAGATCGGCCGCGCGCTCAACCCGAAGATGGTCGAGCAGCAGCTGGTCGGCGGCTCCTGGATGGGCATCAGCCACGCGCTCTACGAGACGACCGAGCCCTATTATCCGAACCGCGACCATGGCGGCACCGACTTCAACCAGTATCTGATGCCGGGCCCAGGCGACCTCGCCGAGACCGAAATCATCGTGCTGGAGCGCCCGTCCGCCGACGGTCCGTTCGGCGCCAAGGGACCGGGCGAGATGTGCGCCAACCCGCAGATTCCGGCCGTCGCCAATGCCGTGTTCGACGCGGTCGGCGTCCGCATCGACACGCTGCCGATCACGCCCGAGCGCATCCTGCGCGCGCTGAAGGCGCAGGCGGCGGGCTGAGGGCAAGATGACCAGCGCCGACGCCGTTGAAGTCGCGGCTTCGCCGGAGGCGATAGCCGAGCGCCTTGCCGCTTCGCGCTATCTGGCCGACGACAGCCTGGCCACCGCGATCTTCCTCGCGATCCGCCTGGGCAAGCCGCTGCTGCTCGAAGGCGCGCCGGGCGTCGGCAAGACCGAGGCCGCGAAGGCAGTCGCCGAACTGCTCGGCCGCGAGCTGGTGCGCCTGCAATGCTATGAAGGCATCGATACCGGGCACGCGCTCTACGAGTGGAACTACCAGCGCCAATTGCTCGCCATCCGTCATGCCGGCGAGCACGAGATCGACATCTATGACGACCGCTTCCTGATCGCGCGGCCGCTGCTGCAGGTCTTGCGGGCGCCCGAGCAACGCGTGCTGCTGGTCGACGAGATCGACCGCTCCGACCATGAATTCGAAGCGCTGCTGCTGGAATTCCTCTCCGATTTCCAGATCAGCATCCCCGAACGCGGCACGATCCGCGCGGCAAAGCAGCCGATCGTCATCCTGACCTCGAACCGCACCCGCGAGTTGGCCGAGGCGCTACGCCGGCGCTGCGTCTATCACTGGATCGGCTACCCCGATGCAGAGCGCGAGGCCGAGATCATCATGTTGCGCTCCGGTGATGTCGCCGAGGCGACGGCGCGCGCGGTGGCGAATGCGGTGCAGGAGATCCGCGCGCGGTCCCTGGCCAAACCGCCGGGTATCGCCGAAGCGGTCGAATGGGCCAACGCCGCAACCATTCTCGAAAAAGGCGGCAGCCCGTGGCCGCAAGCCTTCCGCCGCGCCATCGGCGTGCTGATCAAGGACGAGGAGGATTTGTCGGCGATCGCACCGGAGTTGGGGAGGATTGTCGAGGAGGCGTTGGGGTGACGAGCAATCGTAACGAGCTCGCGCGATACCCCAAGGCTAATGCGCAACGCTGGCGGGACAGCACCCCCCTCTGTCCTGCTGGACATCTCCCCCGCAAGGGGGGAGATCAGACGTCACGCGGGCTTTCGCCAATCTTCAACGTCGCAGGATCGAGCGAGGCGTCGAAACTGCCAATCTCCCCCCTTGCGGGGGAGATGTCCGGCAGGACAGAGAGGGGTGCGAAGGAATGAGACCTGGCGAAAGCTTGCCTCATCCCGCCGCGCCCTTCCTAGGCTTCGCCCGCCTGCTGCGCCATCACGCCTTCGCCATTGCCCCCGAACAGGTGACCAGCTTCATGCAAGCGATCACCCTGCTCGGCCCGCGCTCCATGAACGACATCCGCGAAGCGGCCCTTGCAACCCTGGCGCCCTCGCCCGATCGTCGCGGCGAATTCGAAGCGCATTTCCGAGCCTATTTCTACGGCGACGCCAAGCCCGCGATCGAGGGCGAAGAGGACGACGAGACCCGCGTCAAGGACGATCGCGGCACGCGCGAGGAAGAAAAACAGACCATCCGCCAGGAGAAAGGCGGCGAGCTGTCCTCGGCGCTCGAGCAACTGAGCAGCCGCGATTTCCAGCGCGACGCCAATGGCCTCGGCCAGTTCCGCCGAAAACTCTCTGCCGCCCTGCCCGCGCGCCGTTCCTTCCGCACCGCGCGCACCCGCTCGCGCGGCACGCTCGACCTTCGCCGATCGCTCAGCGAAATCGTCAGCGCCGATGGCGACATCCCCTCGCCGCTGCTGCGCCGCCGCCAGGCCGTGCCGCGCAAGCTGCTCTTGCTGATCGACGTTTCCGGCTCGATGAAGCTGCACACCGCCGATTACCTCAAGCTGGCGCACGCGGCCGTGCAAGGTGCCGATAGCGCCGAAGTCTTTACCTTCAGCACGCGCCTCACCCGCGTCACCTCGGCGCTGCGCATCCGCGACCGCGGGCAGGCGCTCGCCCGCGCCGCGGCGCTCGTCGACGATTGGGACGGCGGCACCCGGATGGGGCCGACCCTGCTCGCCTTCCTGTCGGTGCCACGCTTTTCCGCCTTCGCGCGCGGCGCCTGCGTCGTGATCCTGTCCGATGGCCTGGAGCGTGGCGACCATTCCGACCTGGAAACCGCCATGCGGCGGTTCAGCGCCCGCGCTTTCCGGCTGTCGCTGGCGACGCCGCTGGCCGGCGATCCGCGCTTCCAGCCGGCGACGGCGGCGCTGCGCGCCATCCTGCCGCTGCTCGACGACCTGGTCGACGGCTCGTCGGTCGGAAGCCTGACCGATTTCATCCTCTCGCTCGCCCGCCCCGCCCCGGCGGCCGAGACCATCTGGAAAAGGGTATCGTGATGCAGAAGGCCATCGACGCGCATTTCCACATCTGGCGCCAGAAGGACCAGCCCTGGCTGGTCGGACCGATGGTGCCGCGCATCTTCGGCCCCTACGAGCCGATCCGCCGCGACTATCCGATCACCGAGTTCCTCGAGGACCAGAAGGGCTCGGGTGTCGAGAAAGCCGTCTATGTCCAGACCAACTGGGCCAAGGAGGATTTCGAGAAAGAGGTCGCCTTCCTGCAGAAAACGGCCGACGAAACCGGCTGGCCGCACGCCATTGTCGGCTATGCCGACATGACCGTCGACGACGTCCGGCCGCAGATCGACAGGCTGATGAAATACAAGCTGCTGCGCGGTGTGCGCATGCAGCTCCACTGGCACGAGACGCCCGCCTTCCGCTTCGCCACATCGGCCGACCAGGTGATCGATCCCAAGGTCCGCGTCAATGTCGCCCGGCTGAAGGATTACGGCCTCACCTTCGACCTGCAGCTTTTCCCGACGCAGATGAAGGACGGGCTGACGCTGGTCGGCGAAAACCCTGAGACGAATTTCATCCTCACCCATGCCGGCATGCTGACCGGCATGGAGCCGGAAACCACCGAAGCGTGGAAGGCGGGGCTCCGCACGCTTTCGGCAGCGCCCAATTTCTACGCCAAGCTCTCGGGGCTCGGCACTTTCGTGCACGGCAACGACCCCGAACTCATCGCCTACATCGTCGACAACGCCATCGAGATCCTCGGCAGCGACCGGCTGATGTTCGGCTCGAACTTCCCGATCGAGAAGCTGTGGACCAGCCACGCCGAGCTGATCAAGGCACACCGCGCCGCGGTCGCCAGGTACGGCGCCAAAGCAGAGGCAAACATCTTCTGGAACACGGCCGACAAGGTTTACCGGCCAGTGTAAGTGCTTCGGAAAGCCGCCGCGCCGGGCAGGCGCGACGACTTCCGGAGCAAGCCTTTACTGCGTCGGCAGCATGCCTTCGACGTCGCTCGCGGCGTCGGCGAGTGCTTCCTTCGGCGTCGCCGACTGGTCGACGATGCGCGACAGGTTGTCGACGATGGTCTGCGTCACCTTGACTCCGTTGGTGCCGGGGAAAGCATACCACGGAACCATCAGCGGCATCTGGCTGAGGCCAGCCTGGAACAGCGGGTTCTTCTTGTAGAAATCGCCGAGATAGTCGGAAGATTTCGCGGCCAGCTCGTTGTTCGGCACATAGCCGGTTCCAGGCACCACCACCGATGCGCCATACGGGCCGGCGGCGAACTTGGCGAACTTCCAGGCAGCTTCCTGCTTCGCGGCGTCCTTGGTCAGGATGACGACCGCATTGCCGCCGGTCGGCAGACGGCCGTTGACCGGATCGATCAGCGGGATCTTGGCCGTGCGCAACGTGAACTTGTCGCCGACATTCTTGATCGTGTTGACCAGCGCGCCGGTGGTCTGGAATTCGAAGCCGACCTTGCCGGCGGCGAAAGCCTGCTCGCCCGCCGGCTTGGTGAACACCGGCATGCCGCCTTCCTTCACCATCCGCTCGATGAGCTCGACGGCCTTCTCGCCTTCCGGACCGTTGAAGGCGACCTTGCTCTCGTCGCCGTTCAGCATCTTGCCGCCGGCGCCGAACAAGAGCGCCGAGAACATCCAGTCGTCGCCCTGCCAGCGGAAGTCGATGCCGTCGACGCCGTTGCCGAGCGCCTTGATCTTGCCGCCGAGCGCGATCACTTCGTCCCAGGTCTTGGGCGGATTGTCCGGATCGCCGCCGGCCGCCTTCACCAGGTCGGCGTTGTAATACATGATCGGGTTGGAGGTGGCGAAGGCCAGGCCGATCTGCTTGCCGTTCACCTGCGCGAGCTTGAGGATCGTGTCGGAGAAGCCCTGCTCGGCCATGTTGCCGTCCTTCTTGACCAGCGGCCCGAGGTCGACGGCGACGTCTCGCTCGTTGAGCATGCGCAGGCGGTTGAGGCCGATGAAGGTGATGTCGGGCATCTCGTCGGTGCCGGCCTGGCGCAGGATGGTCTGGATACCTTCCTCATAGGTTGCCGACGGGCTGGCGAACTGGATCTTGATATCGGGATTTTCTTCCATGAACTTCTTCGAGATCGTGTCCATCACGTTCTTGAAGAAACCGGGCATCGGATAGTGGACCGTCAGAGTCGTTTCGGCACTTGCCGGTAGTGCGAAGGTCAGCGAGACCGCCGCCGCGGCGAAAATCCTCGATATATGCTTCATTGCTCGTGCTCCTTGTTGGCCCAGTTGGTTGTTGGCGAATTCAGCCTTTGAGACCTGTCATGGTGATGCCTTCGACGAAGCGCTTCTGCGCGAGCAGGAAGGCGGCGACGAGAGGAAGGGTGATGATCAGCGTGGCAGCCATCAGCGCGCCGTAGTCGTCGCCCGCCTCCGCGGCCCGGAAATACATCAGGCCGAGCGGCGGCGTGGCGTAGGCCTGCTTGCTGATAACGATCAGCGGCCAGTAGAGATCGTTCCAGTGCGCGACGACGGAAAAGATCGCGAATGCGGTGACGGCCGGCCAGGCATTGGGAACGATGACGCGCGCGACGATGCCGAGCTCCGACATCCCGTCGAGCCGGGCGGCATGGATGAGGTCGTCGGGCATGGCGCGGAAGAACTGCAGGAACATGAAGATCGCGAACACCGAGATCGTGAATGGCGCGACCAGGGCGGTGTAGCTGTTGAGCAGCGACACGCGGTCGAACGCGACATAGAGCGGCAGCGCCGTTGCATGGATGGGAACCAGCAGGCCGAGCATGACCAACACCATCATCATCCGTGCCGCCCGGAACTTCAGCTTGGCCATCGCGTAGGCGCAGGGGATCGCCACCGCGACCTGGAAGAAGAAGATCAGCCCGCACACGACGACGCCGTTCCACAGCAGCGTTGCCATCGGCACCTTGTCCAGCGCCTTGGCGAAATTCTCGGCGAAGTAGAAATGCTGCGGAATGAGCGAAAGCGCCGCGGTGAAGATGTCGCTCTGCGTCTTTCCGGCGGTCGAGATCATGAAGATATAGGGCGCCAGAATCGTCAGTGCGCCGAGCGAAAGCAGCGCAAAGCGGACGATGCGACCGACTGGGATACCCGTCATGTGTAGTGCACCCGCCGGTCAAGGACGCGGTACTGCAGGAACATCAGCACCACGAGGATCGCCAGGAAGACTACCGTCATTGCCGACGCATAGCCGACCCGCATATAGACGAAGCCTTCCTGGTAGATGGTGAAGAGCAGCACTTCCGACGCCTTGTTCGGGCCGCCGTCCGTCAGCATCTTCACGGTCTCGAAAACCTTCACCGCATTGGTGATGCTGATCGTGACGACGAACAGCGTCGTCGGTCCGAGCATCGGCCATGTGACGAGGAAGAACCGGTCGAGCGCCGATTTCGCGCCGTCGACTTCAGCCGCGGCATAGAGCTCGCGCGGAATTGCCGTCAGGCCGGCCAGGAACAGCACCATGTTGAAGCCGACCGACTGCCACACGCCGATGATCGACAGGCTGTAGAGGACCGTGTTCGAGGCGCCGAGCCAGTTCGGGCCGGGAATGCCGGCAAGCGAAAGCAGCGCGTTGAGCGGCCCGATGGTCGGGTGGAAGATGTACTGCCAGACGGTTGCCATGGCGACGATCAGCGAGGCCACCGGCAGGAAGTAGACGGTGCGGAAGAAGGCCCGCGCGCGCAATTCGCCCTCGATCAAAAGCGCGACGCCCAAGCCCAGCGCAATCGAGACCGGAGCGACCATCGCCGTGTAGAGGGTCGTGTTCCACAGCGATTTGCGGAAGGTGCGGTCACTGAAAAGATGCGCGTAGTTCTCGAAGCCGACGATCCGGAATTTGCCATAGCCGAGCTCGAAATCGGTGAAGCCGAGAAAGATGACGGCAATCACCGGCAACAGCACGAACAGGAACAACAGCACGATCGCCGGCAGCGCCAGCAGCCAGGCCGTCCGGTCCTCGCTGCGCCGATGGAGGGCGGCGGCCGAGATGCTGCCCGCCGTCGTGACGCTAGACATAGGCCGGCTCCTGCCGCGCTCCTGCTGCCGCGGCCGTACGCAGCCGCCGTCCTTCCGGCCCAAACACCATCGCCTGTTCGGATGGCAGAAGGATACCCACGGGCATTCCCGCGATCAGGTCCCTAGCCTCATGCGGCGCGAGCTTGGCGACGATGGCGTCGCCGCTTGCTTGAAGCCGGCAATGGGCGATGACTTCCGACCCGAGGAATTCGAGCCGCTCGATACGCCCGGCAAGGCCGCTGCGCCCATCAGGCGCCAGTTTCACGAATTCGGGCCGGATGCCGAGGCTGACCGGGCCGCTCGCCACTTTCTCCATCAAGGCAAGCCGGATGCCCTCGAAACCAGCACGGCCGTTTTCAGTCTGCGCCGGGATGATGTTGATCCTTGGCTGACCGACGAACCGCGCGACCTCGATATGGGCGGGGTCGTTGTAGATGGTTTCGGGCGCGGCAAGCTGAAGCAGATGGCCGCCGATCATGACGGCCACACGGTCGGCCATGGATAGCGCCTCGGCCTGGTCATGCGTCACATAGAGCGTCGGCACGCCCGCGCGCCGGTGCAGTTCGACGATCTCGCCGCGCGCATGGACGCGCAGATTGGCGTCCAGGTTGGAAAGCGGCTCGTCCATGAGGAAGATGCTGGGGTGGCGCACCATCGCGCGCGCCAGCGCCACGCGCTGCCTTTGCCCACCCGACATCTGCCCAGGCTTGCGGTCGAGCAGGTGGTCGATCTTGAGCAGAGCTGACATCTCGCGCACGTCGCGCGCGATGCCGGCGCGTGTCTCCCTTTGGCCGGGCAGCAAGGAGCCGATCAGCGGCAGGCGCTGCGCGCGGCTCAGCCGCTTCATGGCTAGCGGAACGGCGATGTTCTGGCCGGCCGTCAGATGCGGATAGAGCGCGTAGGACTGGAATACCATGGCGACGTTACGGTCGGCCGCGGCGACGTTCGACATATCCTTGCCGCCAACCAGGATCTCGCCGGCATCGGCATGGTCGAGCCCGGCAAGGATGCGCAGCAACGTGCTCTTGCCGCAGCCCGAAGGGCCCACCAGGGCGATGAACTCGCCGGGCTCGGCATCGAGGCTGACGCCTTTCAGCACGGCGTTGCCGGCAAAGGCCTTGCTCAGGCCGCGAAGCGATAGCGCGCCCATCACCCGGCCTTCCTGCGGACCTTGTGGGCCTCGTGCGGATAGACCTCCTCGACCACATCGTCGAGAACGTGAGTCGCCATGCCGGGAATCGCGACGATCTCGCTGGCGACCGTGTCATCCAACTCGTGCACGACGGCGCCGATCAGCTGCTCGCCCGGCATCTTGCGTTCCATGGTGTCGACGATGAAGGCGGCGGACGGCCCCCAGACCAGCGAGGTATGGGCGTATTTGCCCTTCCACGCCCAATGCAGATGGCCGCTTGCATGCAGGGCCACGTCGTGGGCGGCGATCAGATCATAGAGGCGCCGGCGTTGCGTCGGACGGATGCTCCAATAGCCGGTGTCGCCTTCATCCGGATCGTCGACAAAGAGTGGCTTGTGGGCAAACATCGCGACGCGACGACCGCCGCGGCTTTCCAGCGTCTCCCGCAGCCATTCGAACTGGGCTTCTTCCGTCGCATCGTTGAAGCCCATCACCTGGCTGTCGAGGCCGATCAGCCGCCAGTTTCCCGCATCCTCGAACCAGTAGTCAGGCCCGGCCAAGCGGCGCCAGCGTTCCAGCCGCACGGCATCGACCGGCTGCAGCGAACCCGGCAGGTGACCGACATCGTGGTTGCCGGGCACCAGCAGCATGGGTTTCGATATCTCCCGCATCAGCCCCATGCAGAAGGTGATGTCGTCATCCTTGTCGGCGCCGTCGACGGTCAGATCGCCGGTGTGGATGACGAGATCGGCGCCGCTTTGCTCGATCCAGGCGGCCAAAGGCTCCCAATTGCCGTTGAAATGCGGCTTGCTTGGGCTGAAATGGGTATCTGTGATCTGGACGATTTTCATGACGGCTCCGCCGCGAGAGCCGCGCCGGAAACCACGGGCGAACGACTTCGCGTGCGGCTTCCTTAGTGCCGTTACATGTCACTTCCTTAACAGCGCCGGGCAAAATTCTCGATCACGGGCACAAGCCTGTGAAATGCGAAAATGAACGTCGCCGGTCGATATTTTTTTGCTGGCGGCGACACGGAAAACGCCGCGCCGCGCACCCGACTCACTTCACCTCGAATTGCGGATCGAGCCGGATCTGCATGGCGGTGACGAGGTGATTGGTCTGGCCCGCCAAGCCGATGATCGACACCAACTCGCCATGCTGTGCGTCGGTCATGCCCTTGGCCCGCGCGGCGGCCGTATGCGAATGGATGCAGTAGGAACAGCCATTGGCGGTGGAGACGGCGATGTAGATCATCTCCTTGGTCAGCGGGTCGATGGCGCTGTCGGCAACCATCACCGCCTTGAGCTGCTCCCATACCCGCTTCAGCGACGCCGGATCATTGGCCAGCCCGCGCCAGAAATTGTTGACGAAGTCGGATTTCCGCGTCGCGCGGATATCGTCGAACACGGCCTTCACCGCCGGGATCTTTTCAACCTCGGCATCGCTGAGCAGTTTTGTGGTGGCCATGGCATTTCCCTTCGTTGAATCGATGGACTAGGTCGTTGAATCCAGTGTCTCGCATAGACGGCTAAACGGTTTGTCCGATTCAGTTTTAGCTCGAAACAACACACTGCCGCAGAGGTTGGCCGAAGCAACATCGTCATGTATGGACGGAGCAGGAGCGAAGCGACGCGCGCAGACTCGAGGATCC
>NZ_VFUA01000028.1 GCF_006440735.1 Mesorhizobium sp. B2-7-1
AATACATGACCGCTCCAGACTTGCGCCGCCGCCGCTATTTTGCCTCTTGCCCAAGAGGGGCCGTCCATACATGACGACGTGATGGGCGTTCAGGCCAACCCCAAACGTTCGCAATGGCCCTTCGGGCGAAGGAGCATGACACCCATTTCAGCCATGCATGCGGGCGCCCTTGGTGATCTTGTCGACGAGCTTTTTGTCGCCGCGCAAGGCAATGCCGACGACCTTGGCGTCGTCCGGCGCGAATTCGGCGAAGACGGCGCGGTTGGCGAGGTCGTGGCCGGTCGAAAACATCTCCTCGATATAAGCGGACATCGTCACGCCGCGCTCCAAGGCACGTCGATGGATCGTGCCCAGCGTCGCCGCATCGGCCGACAGGACGATGACCGGCTGGATCGACATCGGGTTGTAGAGGTTGCCGGCACGGTCGCGATAGGGCTCGCCGATGATTTCGGGGAACTGCGCAACGATGCCGCTGGTCAGGAACGCGGTGACGTTGAGTTTCTGCCACACCGGCAGATCCTCTCTCAGGACAATTGCAATTTTCGTATCGAACACCAAGATGGAGACTCCGAGAGGGCCCATGACGGGCGGGAAAGGGCGATGGCGCAGGCTCTAGGCGCAGAAGCGAAGGAAGGTCTTGAACGTTCGTGCGCGGATGCGGTCAACGGCGACCGCATCGTTTCGGCGCCGGGCGGCTCGGGCCTCGAACGCATCGAGGCGCGCTTCCACGGCAACGCCTTCGAGCTGCACCGGCACGACACCTACGCGATCGGCGTGACGTTGCAGGGGGTGCAGCGCTTCCATTATCGCGGCGCGCTGCAACACAGCCTGCCCGGCCAGGCGATCGTGCTGCACCCGGACGAATTGCATGATGGCGGCGCCGGAACGGAAGACGGGCTGCGCTACCGGATCCTCTACCTGGAGCCGTCCCTGCTGCTCGACTGCCTCGACGGCGAGCCGCTGCCTTTCGTCCGTGACGCCGTGGTCGACGATCCCCGCTTTCGCGACACGCTATTGTCGGCGCTGGCGCCGCTGGACGAAGAACTCGGCGACCTGTTCGTGGCTGATTTCGTTGCGCAGCTGGCGCGGCATCTTCGGCGCCACGCCGGAAAGCCGGCAAAGTCGGCGGGCAAGACCGCATGGCGCGCCGCCGCACTTGCCCGCGACTATCTTGAGGAAAATGCCGAGCGGCCGGTGCGCTCGGATGAGCTGGAAGCCGTTACCGGCCTCGACCGCTATGCGCTATCGCGCCATTTCCGCGCCACCTATTCGACCAGCCCGCATCGCTTCCTGCTGATGCGGAGGCTGCAGCGCGCGCGCCGCATGATTGCCGAGGGCGAACCGCTGGCGGAAATCGCCGCCGCCGCCGGCTTCAGCGACCAGAGCCATTTCAACCGGCATTTCAAGAAGACGTTCGGATTGACGCCGGGACGCTGGGCGGCGCTGGTGAAGGGATCCCGGGTGGCGGCCTAGCGGGAAGGGCGACGACGCTGCGCGTCGCGCTTACAGCACAACGCCAACGTGGGTGCGTGGAGCGACGACGCTGCGCGTCGCGCGCATGTCACCAACGCCTCGCGGTTGAGCGACGATGCTGCGCATCGCGCTTACGCTTCATCCAACTCCGCGTCGTCGTCCATCAGGACCAGGTCTTCGTTCGACAAATTGGCCTCGATGCGGGCGAGCAGCTTGAACAGCGCCTTCTGGTCCTTCTTGTCGAGGCCCCTCAGCGCCTGCTTCTCGGTCTTCTTGACCGACTTCTCGATGGCGCGGATGGTTTCGCGGCCGGACTCGGTGAGGAAGATGTGGGCCTGGCGGGCATCGGCGTTGGAGGCGCGTTTTTCGAGGAAGCCCTGCGCCTGCAGCCGGTTGATGGTCTTGGTGATGGTCGGCGGGCGCACGCCGAGCCGGCCGGCGAGGTTGCCGGGGGTCTGGCCGTCCTCGCGGTCGAGCGCCAGCATGATCTGGTCCTGGCCGGCGTAGAAGCCGTGCGCCAGAAGCCGCGCGGCGAGCGCCGTGCGCGCCAATCTCGCCGCCGAATGCAGCCGGCTCATTGTCGCTGTCTTGTCCGCCTTGGCCATGGTCGTTCCCTCTTCGGCCGAACCGGCGCAGGCAAGCATAGAGGCTGTCCGACGGCTGGCAAATGACGATTTCAAGAGACCGGCTTGCAGAACGCTTTGCCGGCAAGCATTGCGGTGCCCGCGCAGGTGATGCCAGATGTTTATTTCAGTTAGATGACAAACGACTTTTGCGCTGGCGAGATTCACAGCGGAAGCCGGCATGGGCCGGTCGACACCTTTCCGGAACCTCCGTTTGACCCGCCTCGGTCGCCGCCGATCCGTCCTCGGCGCCGTCCCGGCCGGAGGTGCCGCCTGGTTCCATTGGTTTGGCGCGTGCAAAAGCGCGGCACCCATCCTATATGAGGCGACAAATCCAGATTTTCGAGGCAAGCCATGAGCGATGCACAGACGCAAATCCCCGTAACCGTTCTCACCGGCTATCTCGGCGCGGGCAAGACGACGCTACTCAACCGCATCCTGTCGGAAAACCACGGCAAGCGCTACGCCGTCATCGTCAACGAGTTCGGCGAGATCGGCATCGACAACGACCTGATCGTCGAATCCGACGAGGAAATCTACGAAATGAACAATGGGTGCGTGTGCTGCACGGTGCGCGGCGACCTGATCCGCGTCGTCGAGGGCCTGATGAAACGCCCCGACCGCTTCGACGCCATCGTCGTCGAGACCACCGGCCTCGCCGACCCAGTGCCGGTGGCGCAGACCTTCTTCATGGATGACGACGTGCGCAGCAAGACCAAGCTCGACGCCGTCGTGGCGCTGGTCGATGCAAAGCATCTGCCGCTGCGCCTCAAGGATTCCAAGGAAGCCGAAGACCAGATCGCCTTCGCCGACGTGGTGGTGCTGAACAAGACCGACCTCGTGACGCCGGAAGAGCTGGAAAAAGTCGAGGCGACGATCCGCGCCATCAACCCTGCGGCAAAGATCCACCGCACGCAGCGGTCCGGCGTGGCGCTCAACGAAGTGCTCGACCGCGGCGCCTTCGACCTGTCGCGCGCGCTGGAGAACGATCCGCACTTCCTCGAGGCGCATGATCACGATCACGATCACGACCACCATCATCACGATCACGACGGCCACGATCATCATCATCACCACCATGCTTCCGACATCCATGACGTGACGGTGAAGTCGGTGTCGCTGCGCGGCGGCGAGATGGACCCGAAGAAGTTCTTCCCCTGGATCGAGAAAGTGACCCAGATGGAAGGGCCGAACATCCTGCGGCTGAAGGGCATCATCGCGCTCAAAGGCGACGAGGACCGCTATGTGCTGCAAGGCGTGCACATGATCCTCGAGGGCGACCACCAGCGCGCCTGGAAGGATGGCGAAAAGCACGAGAGCCGACTGGTGTTCATCGGCCGCGATCTCGACGCCGAGCGCTTGCGCAAGAGCTTTGAGGCCTGCCAGGCGGCTTGATTTTAGCGCCCTTCTTCCTTCTCCCCTTGTGGGAGAAGGTGGATCGGCGCGCAGCGCCGAGACGGTTGAGGGGTGTTCCAGCGGAGTGAGACGCTGGCTTTCCCTGGAGCACCCCTCATCCGTCGCCTTCGGCGACACCTTCTCCCACAAGGAGGGCTTTGCACAGGGAGCGCAGCGGTTAGCGTTGGGTTGGCGAAGGCTTTAAAGGGCCGTCGGAGCTTTTTTCGGTGGCTTTTTGTCTGTTTTTTGACGGTTTAGCGCTCACCGGCTCGATCAGAGGCGGACTCCTCCTTATGCCCGTCTCTCAGCAGGCCGATGAATGACGCCAATCATGGTCCTTAGGTTATAGGCACAGGCAGCCAGGATGCACTGCGTACGGTTGGTGGCCAAGTTGAAGAAGCGCATGCGCCGCATGCCGTAGCGCTCCTTGAATACCGCGAAAGGCCGCTCGACCGCAGCCCGCACTTTGGCGATCAGCCGGTTGCGGAGCTTCTGGCGGGCCGGCAGTTGCGGATGATGCCTGTTGGCTCGTCGCATCAGCCGGTCCTTGATATTGGCTTCGGCGAGGCGGTCATGCCTGGCATGGGTGTAGTAGGCCTGATCGCCATAGGCAGCCTTCTCATCGCCGCAGATTAACTTGTCGGCCGGCTCGGTGTCGGTAACCGAGGCATCGCTCGCCTCGACGCGCCGGATGATGGTGTGCGCCTGGTCGACGCCAATGTGCATCTTGTAGCCGAAGGTGCTCTTCTTGCCCTTCTTGCCCCAGCGCGCATCCTTGTCGGACGATGGCTTGATCGGACCTTGGTGGCCCTTCTTCGGCTGCTTGGGTGGCCGGCCTCGAGCCTGCAGGAATGTAGCGTCGACCAAGGTACCGCGCTTGACGATTAGGCCCTTCTCTTCCAACTGACGGTTGATCTCCTCAAAGACCTTGTCGATCAGTCGATCCCGCGTCAGCTCCTCGCGGAAACGCCACAGCGTCGAATGATCGGGCGTGCGATCCGAAAGGCTGAAGCCGGCAAAGCGGCGGAACGACAGCCGGTCCCGAATTTGCGCCTCGAGCGCCGGATCGCTCAGCCCATGCCACATGCCCAGCAAGAGACAGCGCAGCAGCGCTTCCGCCGGATAGCTGGTATTACCCGAACCGGGGCCGCTGCGCTGACCAAGCAAGGTTCGGACCGCCTCCCAATCCAGTTCCTTCGATACCAGATCGAAGATCGTCTCATCCGACGCCGCAAGACCGTCCGCAAGACTCAACTGCCCAAGCAATCGATCAACCATCGCGAATCCCCTTTCGGATATCCGCATGGAATCATCAATCCGATTCTGTGCAAAGGCCTCACAACGGGAGAAGGGGAAGTCGCCGCAATTGCCGAAAAGCCAAAACATTGCTATCTACCCCGCCATGGAAAAGCTTTTCAGCGATCCGGCCTACAAGGGCTTCGTGCTGCAGGACAGAAAGCGCCTGCCGTCACGGTTCTCCGCGCGGGTTTGTGGCGCGCTCACCAGCCGACTTAGCCAGGCCGACTGATCGAAGTCGCTTGCCGGCCGAAAGCCGCCTGCTTTTCCCATTTCTCATATCGACGGATTTACGCACATGAGCGCACCGCGCACCCTCTACGACAAGATCTTTGACGACCACACGGTCGACCGCCAGGACGACGGCACCTGCCTGCTCTATATCGACCGCCACCTCGTGCATGAGGTCACCAGCCCGCAGGCTTTCGAGGGCCTGCGCATGTCGAACCGCAAGGTCCGCCATCCGGAAAAGACGCTGGCCGTGGTCGACCACAACGTGTCGACCTCGCCCGAGCGCAAGTTCGGCATCAAGAACGAGGAAAGCCGCATCCAGGTCGAGGCGCTGGCCAGGAACGCCAAGGATTTCGGCATCGAATATTATTCCGAGAACGACATCCGCCAGGGCATCGTGCACATCATCGGGCCGGAACAGGGTTTCACCCTGCCGGGCATGACCATCGTCTGCGGCGACAGCCACACCTCCACGCACGGCGCTTTCGGCGCGCTGGCGCATGGCATCGGCACGTCGGAGGTCGAGCATGTGCTCGCGACGCAGACGCTGATCCAGCGCAAGGCCAAGAATATGCTGGTGCGCGTCGACGGCCAGCTGCCGGAAGGCGTCACCGCCAAGGACATCATCCTTGCCATCATCGGCGAGATCGGCACCGCCGGTGGCACCGGCTATGTCATCGAATATGCCGGCGAAGCGATCCGCTCGCTGTCGATGGAAGGCCGCATGACGATCTGCAACATGTCGATCGAGGGCGGTGCCCGCGCAGGCCTGATCGCGCCGGACGCGACGACCTTCGCCTATGTCAAGGACAAGCCGCGCGCGCCGAAGGGCGCTGCCTGGGATGCCGCGCTCGAGTACTGGAAGACGCTGCAGACCGACGAGGGCGCGCATTTCGACAAGGTGATCGTGCTCGACGCGGCGAAACTGCCGCCGATCGTCTCCTGGGGCTCCTCGCCGGAGGACGTCGTCTCGGTGCAGGGCATCGTGCCCAATCCCGAAGAGATCGCGGACGAGAACAAGCGCACGTCCAAGATCCGCGCGCTCGACTATATGGGCCTGACGCCTGGAACCAGGATCACCGACATTGAGCTTGACCGCGTCTTCATCGGCTCCTGCACCAATGGCCGCATCGAGGACCTGCGCGCCGCCGCCAAGGTGGTCGAGGGCAAGAAGGTCAATCCGCGCGTCAACGCCATGATCGTGCCGGGTTCCGGCCTGGTCAAGGAACAGGCCGAGGCCGAAGGGCTCGACAAGATCTTCGTCGCCGCCGGCTTCGACTGGCGCGAGCCGGGCTGCTCGATGTGCCTGGCCATGAACGACGACCGGCTGAAGCCGCACGAGCGCTGCGCCTCGACCTCGAACCGTAATTTCGAGGGCCGGCAAGGCTTCAAGGGCCGCACCCATCTGGTGTCGCCGGCCATGGCGGCGGCGGCCGCGATCGCCGGCCACTTCGTCGACATCCGCGACTGGAAGTAGGCGCCCGGCTTGGAGCGCAGGAAGTGTCGGAATCAGCGCAAGCGGTGGGGATTGGCTGAAGCTTCCCCGACATCGTCATTCCAGGGCGAAGCAGGAGCGTAAGCTCCGTCGCGGAGACTCGAAGGATGCAGCAGAGCAGAATTCTGCACTGCTGCAACGCCTTGGGGTCACGGCATGGATCCTCGGGTCTGCGCCGCGTCGCTTCGCTCCTTGCTTCGCCCGTGGATGACGATCGCGATGGGCGTTCCGGCCAATCGCTAAGGCATACCAACGCAGCATATCCGACCGGTCGAAATTTCCGCGCCAGGGAACTTACCTGCGGACGATCTCGTGAAACTCTTCGCGCCGGCCGGGCTCGTCGGCGGCGACGACCAATGCCAGTTGCCGCTCGTCGAAGATCCTGAACCATTCGTCCCATTCGACAAGCTCGTAGCCACCGGCGTTGAGCGGACGCTCCGGCCGGTCAGTGTCCTCATAGGCGTTCTGCCCAAAAACCAGCCGCAGCATGGCCTGCGTGCCGGCCTCGGGTGAGACGTCGACGATGGCCGGGAAGCCGGCGCGCGCCGCCGCCCAGGAGCGGATCTCATCGTGGTTCGTCAAAGTGATCGTGTCGGCCATCTCGATCGTCTCCTGCCTGGCGTCTCCCGTCTGGCCGGACAACGCCGCTCCGGCAGGCCGGTTCCGAATGCTTTGCGGCGTATTTGTCGGAGGGCTTAACCGCTTGTTTGGGCTTAGGTCCTAGTATCTCCCGTTGGGTAAGTTGGGGAAAGTCGCAGTCCTTTGGACACCGGTCTGCTCATAGCGCTGCTCAATCCGACGATAGCGCTGGCGCTTGGCGCCGCGTTCCTCGTGCTGTGGTCCTATCAGCGCCATCGTCCGTATCTGGCGGCGCTAGGCGCGAGCTACTGCCTGTCGGCGCCGGGTTTCCTGCTGCAATATTTCACGCTTCCGGTCGGCGTGGCGCTGACCAAGCTCGTTTCCAACATCTGCTTCACGATCGCGGCCTGCTGCCTCTCCAGCGCGATCATCGCGCGCTACGGAAGACGCGTGCCTTATGTCGGCATCGGCATCGTGACCGGCGGTGGGCTTGCCGCCTTCATCTGGTTCATGTTCGTCCAGCCGGATCTCACCTGGCGGGTGCTGGTCATGAATTTCGGCTTCGGCGCGCTCAGCCTGCTGGTCGCCGCCGAGCTCCGAACAGTGCGCAACAACGGTCCGACCGAAAGGATCCTGTTCGCGCTGTCGCTGCTGTCGGGGCTGAACTTCGTCGCCCGCACGCTGATCGTCGTCATCGCGCACGGGCCATTCCCCGGTTATGACGGATTCTACGGCTCGTCCTACTGGACGACGGCGCTGCTGTCGCACGCGCTGTTGTCGCTGCTGATCGCGCTTTGCCTGTTCACGGCGGCGGCGCTCGATGTGATGAGGGCGCTGAAGGCGGAAACCCACACCGATCCGCTCTCGGGCATCCTCAACCGCCGCGGCTTCGAGGAGCGGGCGACCCTGCTGCTCGACCAGTGCGGCAAGGCCGGTTTTCCCGTCGCCCTGGTGCTGGCCGATCTCGACCACTTCAAGGCGCTCAACGACCGGCACGGCCATGAGGCCGGCGACCGGGTGATCGCCGACTTCGCCGCCAAGCTGCGTTCCGCCACCGGCGCGCGCGGGGCTGCCGGCCGCATCGGCGGCGAAGAGTTCGCCGTGCTTTTACCGCTCAGCGACCTGGGGGCGGCAAGGCTTTTTGCCGAAGCCATCCGCACCTTCTATTCTGCCGGCTCGATCGATGGCCTGCCGCCCGGCACCAGGGTCACCGCCAGCTTCGGTGTCGCCGCGCGAAGCGGCAGGGAAGGGCTGATGCCGTTGATGCGGCGCGCCGACGAGGCGCTCTACAAGGCCAAGAAGAACGGCCGCGACAGCGTGCGGCTTTCCTATGAGAGGCCTGAGACCACTTTCGTCGCCGAGCCGCTCGCCGTCGGGTGAGGCAAGTGGGCTCCCGCGACTTCGTCATCCTCGGGTCTGCGCGCGTCGCTTCGCTCCTTGCTTCGCCCGTGGATGACGATCGAAGGGATGGCTCGGCCAATCGCGGAACCAGGCGATTGCCATTGACCTCTAAGCGGCGTTCCAAATGCTCTGACGACCGGACAGGCCTTGCGGCTAGCCGCAAGGCCTGCGGCTCCGCAGCATAGCTGGCATTAACGTGTTCTTCGCCCGTCGATGCTTTCGTGTCCGGACCATCCGACGAAGGAAGACATGGGCAGCGCCGACTTCATCTTGATGATCAACCTCGTCGTCGCCGGGCTCTTGGCGGCGGCATTCATGGCGGTTGCCGTCTATGACAGCGGGCGCATGTCGGCGCGCTGGCTTGCGTTCAGCTACCTGCTCGGCATGGCCTATTTCGCCATCGAATTCAGCATCCCCGCTTTCGCCGACGCCCGGCTGCCGGTCGTTGCCGCCTTTGCCGTCTTCCTCGGCGCAACCATCGCCTTCAATGGCGGGCTCGCCCACAAATATGGCTTGAGCCCGCCCTGGGCGCCGATGCTGTGCTTCCTCGTCGTCGCCTCCGTCGCCGTCTATCTGGTGCAGGACCTGCCGCGCCATTCGCTGACACGCATGATGGCCTACCAGCTTCCTTACGCCGTCATGCAATTCACCGCGCTCGGCATCGTGCTGTCCTCCCGGCAAAGGCTCGCGCGGCTCGACCATCTGCTTGCGCTGGTGCTCGGCGCCAGCGCGGTGCAATTCGCCTCCAAGCCGCTCATCGCGGGCGCGCTGGGCGGCTGGGGCGCCAATCCGCAAGCCTATGTCGGGACCAGCTACGCGCTGGTGTCGCAATCGCTCGGCACCGTGTTCGGGCTGGCGCTGGCGCTGCTTGCCTTGGCCGTGCTGGTGCGCGACGTGCTCAACGAGGCGACCTCGAAATCGGAAACCGACGCTTTGTCGCGGCTGTTCAATCGCGGCGGCTTCGAACGCCATGCCGACCTTGCCATGCGGGATGCCGTGCGGCGCGGCGTGCCGGTGGCGCTGGTGATCGCCGATCTCGACTATTTCAAAAGCATCAACGACAGCTACGGCCATGCCTGCGGCGACCGCGTGATCGAGACGTTCGCCGGTTTCCTGCGCGAGGCTGCCGCCGAACATCATGTCGCCGGCCGCATCGGCGGCGAGGAATTCGCCATCATCCTGCCGGGCACCAATCTTGCCGCGGCGCGGCTGTTTGCCGAAGGCGCGCGCAACGCATTCGGCGCCCTGCCGATCGATGGCCTGCCCGCAGACCATCGCTGCAGCGCAAGCTTCGGCGTGGCGGAATTGGCAGCCGATGAGGGTTTTGCCGATCTTTTGCGGCGCGCCGACGCCGCGCTCTACGATGCCAAGAATGCCGGCCGCGACTGCGTGCGCGTGTCAGGCGCGCTGCGGCGGCGCCAGGCGCCGACTGTCTTCAACGGCAAGGGCTGAGATTGGGCATCTCGCCGTCGGAAAGCCCGTACATATAGGAGCGGCCCTTGACCAGCACCGGCGGCTGGTAGCAGCCCGGCGCGCCGGCTTCGTCCGCATCGTCATAGACGACATCCGGCTGGCCGGCGCTGGTGAATTCGGAAAGCTTCTTCGCAAGCTTGCCCTCGCCGACGATGATGCGCTTGTAGCCGGCGGCGCTGTCGACGACGAGATTGCCGAAGGAATCGGCATAGACGCGGTCATGATGGCGCAAGCCGGCTTCGGCCGGCGCCGCGATTGCCGCCACCAGCCCCGCCAGCGCCGCGGCGGCAACGCTTGCCCGCACTGAATTCGAACGCATGTCGCTCTCCCTTGATAGGCACGACAGATCGCGCCTGGAATCCGGTTCGAATCGGAAATTAACTCTTTCTTAACCTTTGTTAAGAGGCGGGAGGCCATCGGCGCCGTTTCTTAAGAAACATGGTTAATTTTGGAAGGCCCGGCTTCCCAAGCGACGGGGGCGTTATGGAGCCGGGCTCACTCCGGGTCATCTTGATCTTGCGGCGCCGCGTGGCTACAGCGGTCCACCGTTTCACGGAAACGGCAACCGGCTATCTCTTTGTTTCGATGCAATTCCGGACGGAAGGCCACGGCGAAAGCGCCGAACCCAACCGTTCACTGTTTTCCCGGAATTGCTGTAGGGTGCCGCGCACGAAAGGGCAGCGCATGAGCTTTGGCCACATGGTTCGGGTGTCGATCACCATCCCGCTGCTTCTCGCGGCCGCGGCCTGTGTGCCGCAGGACGGCGCGCCGAAGGTGGCGAATGCCGCTCCGCCCGCCTCGCCCGCGCCGATCCAGCAGCCCGCCGCGCCGGGGGCAGCGGCGATGCCAGCGACGCCCCCGGTGCCCGCGCCGGCACCGGTCCCGACGGCGGCCAAGACGCCCGCGCCGCCGACCAAGATCGTCACCGACCTTACCACGCCGCGGTCCGGCATCGGCACCGCCACCTACAGATGCGGCAATGGCGGCATGATCACCATCCAGAATCTGGGCAGCGCCTTGCGCGTCATGCGGCCCGATGGCTCGACCGAGGAGTTCGCCGCCTCGCCCGCCAACCAGAGCAGCCGCTACCAGGAAGCGGCGACGCATGACGCAATCGTGATCGACGGACGCGAGGCGCTGGTGATGAAGAGGGGGTCGACCCCGCAGACTTGTAAAAGATAGCGGGTGTGCTGCCATTCAGGTGAGGCCGGCCTGCAATGCCGGCTTCCTGCGCTTCCGGTGCTCACGTACTTCAAGTACGCTCCGCTCCGGTTCTCGGAAGCCGCCATTTTCGACTCGGCCTGACCTGAATCTCAACACACCCGGCGCTTGCCGGGTAGATGTATATACCGCACTGCAGCAAACGCTGCGCCGGCTTCAAAACAGTCGCTAATCGATTGAAGCGCGCGACCGCCAATTTGTCAGACTAAATGATGTTTCCAAAACGATTTTCCGGCTTTGACGCGGTGCAAAAAGAGCATTAGAAACCGGCTGTCCGGAGCCATATATGAGGGCGGCAAACGCCGCATTCCCATCGCGGCTCCAGGATGCCGATCTGGGGGAGCCATGAGCAAATCACCAGCCACCCGCGCAGTTGCCGGACGTGAACGGCCGCTCTCGCCGCATCTGACGGTCTACCGGCCGCCGATCACGATGACGATGTCGATCATCCATCGCATCACCGGCGGCGCGCTCTATTTCGGAACGCTGCTGGTGGCGGCTTGGCTGATCGCCGCGTCGAGCTCGCAGGCCGCCTTCGACTGGGTCGACTGGGCCTTCGGCTCCTGGCTCGGCCGGCTGGTCCTCTTCGGCTACACCTGGGCGCTGATGCATCACATGCTGGGCGGGCTGCGCCACCTCGTCTGGGACACCGGCGCCGGGCTCGAGAAGCACACCGCCTCGAAGATCGCCTGGGCGACGCTCGCCGGTTCGATCGTGCTGACGCTGTTGATCTGGATCGCCGGCTACATGGCGCGGGGAGCTTTCTGATGAGCGCGAACAACACCGATATGCGCACGCCGCTCGGCAAGGTGCGCGGCCTGGGCTCGGCGCGCGAAGGCACGCAGCATTTCTGGCGCCAGCGGCTGACGGCGATCGCCAACATCCCGCTGCTTTTGTTCTTCGTCGGCTTCCTGATCGCGGTCAACGGCCACGGCTACATGGAAGTGCGGGCGGCGCTCGCCAATCCCTTCGTGGCGCTCGTGCTGGCGCTGGTGCTGATCTCCGGGCTCTATCACATGCGGCTCGGCATGCAGGTCATCATCGAGGACTATGTGCATGGCGAAGGCATGAAGCTGGCGCTGATCGCCCTCAACACCTTCTTTGCAGTCGCAGTCGGCGTCGCTTCGCTGTTTGCCCTGCTCAAACTCGCATTCGGAGGCTGACGTCTTGGCCAACGCAAACACAGCCAGCACGGCTTCCGCCTACACTTTTGTCGATCACAAATTCGATGTGGTGATCGTCGGCGCCGGCGGCGCCGGCCTGCGCGCCACGCTCGGCATGGCCGAGCAGGGCTTGCGCACCGCCTGCATCACCAAGGTGTTCCCGACGCGCTCGCACACCGTCGCGGCGCAGGGCGGCATCGCTGCCTCGCTGTCGAACATGGGCCCCGATTCCTGGCAATGGCACATGTACGACACCGTCAAGGGTTCGGACTGGCTGGGCGACGTCGACGCCATGGAGTACATGGTGCGCGAGGCGCCGGCCGCGGTCTACGAGCTCGAGCATTACGGCGTGCCGTTCTCGCGCACCGAGGAAGGCAAGATCTACCAGCGGCCGTTCGGCGGGCACATGATGAATTATGGCGACGGACCGCCGGTGCAGCGCACCTGTGCCGCCGCCGACCGCACCGGCCACGCCATCCTGCACACGCTCTACGGCCAGTCGCTGAAGAACAACGCGCAGTTCTTCATCGAGTATTTCGCGCTCGACCTGATCATGGAGCCGGACGGCACCTGCACCGGCGTCGTCGCCTGGAACCTCGACGACGGCACCATCCACCGCTTCTCGGCCAAGATGGTGGTGCTGGCGACCGGTGGCTATGGCCGCGCCTATTTCTCCGCCACCTCGGCGCATACCTGCACCGGCGACGGCGGCGGCATGGCGGCCAGGGCCGGGCTGCCGCTGCAGGACATGGAGTTCGTGCAGTTCCATCCGACCGGCATCTATGGCGCCGGCTGCCTGATCACCGAAGGCGCGCGCGGCGAGGGCGGCTATCTCGTCAACTCCGAGGGCGAGCGCTTCATGGAGCGCTACGCGCCGTCGGCCAAGGACCTTGCCTCGCGCGACGTTGTCTCGCGCTGCATGACGTTGGAGATTCGCGAGGGCCGCGGCGTCGGCAAGAAGAAGGACCATATCTTCCTGCATCTCGACCACCTCGATCCGGCGGTGCTGCACGAGCGGCTGCCGGGTATTTCGGAATCGGCCAAGATCTTCGCCGGCGTCGACCTCACCAAGGAGCCGATTCCGGTGCTGCCGACGGTCCACTACAATATGGGCGGCGTGCCGACCAATTACTGGGGCGAGGTACTCAACCCGACGCCAGAGAACCCCGACCGCGTGTCGCCCGGCCTCATGGCTGTCGGCGAGGCCGGCTGCGCTTCGGTGCATGGCGCCAACCGGCTGGGCTCGAATTCGCTGATTGATCTGGTCGTCTTCGGCCGTGCCGCGGCGATCAGGGCCGGCGAGGTGATCGACCGCAATTCGCCGATCCCTTCGCCAAACGCAGCTTCGGTCGAGAAGATCATGGACCGCTTCGACAGGCTGCGTCATGCCAACGGCTCGACGCCGACGGCAAGCCTGCGTGAAAAGATGCAGCGGGCGATGCAGGAAGACGCCGCGGTGTTCCGCACGCAGGAATCGCTCGAGAACGGCTGCAAGCGCATCTCGGAACTCTGGGGCGAGCTCAAGGACATCAAGGTCACCGACCGCTCGATGATCTGGAATTCCGACCTCGTCGAGACGCTGGAGCTGGAAAACCTGATGGCCAACGCCATCACCACGGTCTACGGCGCCGAGGCGCGCAAGGAGAGCCGGGGCGCGCACGCGCGGGAAGATTTCTCGGCCCGCGACGATGCCAATTGGCGCAAGCATACGCTTGCCCATCTGAGCGAGGACGGCAAGGTGACGCTGACCTACCGGCCGGTGCACACCGAGCCGCTGCTGGCGGAAAAGGACGGCGGCATCAGCCTGGCCAAGATCGCGCCGAAGGCGCGGGTGTACTGATCATGGCGCCGGCGGCCATGGGATATTCCGGCACGCCCCTCCCGGCCAAGCTTGGCCTGAAGGACGGCATGGTCGCCGCCTTCATCGCGCTGCCGCCGGAGCTCGACGCGCTGACCGAGGCGGTGTCCTTTGCCGGCGTCGACCGGCTCGCCGAGTGGTCGGCGATCTCGGGCAGCCGCAAATACGACGCCGTGCACGCCTTCACCCGGCAGCGCGCCGAGATCGAGGACGGCCTGGCCCACATCGAGGCCGCGATCAAGCGCGACGGCATGGTCTGGGTCTCCTGGCCGAAGAAGGCATCGAGAGTGCCGACCGACGTCACCGAGGACGTCATCCGGTCGGAGGCGCTGAAGCGCGACCTGGTCGACGTGAAGGTTGCCGCCGTGAACGAAATCTGGTCCGGGCTGAAGCTCGTCATCCGAAAGGACCGCAGGTAATGGTCGAACTCACGCTTCCCAAGAATTCGAAGGTCCAGCAGGGCAAGACCTGGCCGAAGCCGGAAGGCGCGACCAATTTGCGCGAGTACCGCATCTACCGCTGGTCGCCGGACGATGACCAGAACCCGCGCATGGACACCTATTTCGTCGACATGGACGATTGCGGGCCGATGGTCCTGGACGCGCTGTTGTGGATCAAGAACAAGATCGACCCGACGCTGACGCTGCGCCGCTCCTGCCGCGAAGGCATCTGCGGCTCCTGCGCCATGAACATCGACGGCTCGAACACGCTGGCCTGCACCAAGGGCGCCGAGGACATCTCGGGTGCTGTAAAGGTCTATCCGCTGCCGCATATGCAGGTGATCAAGGACCTGGTGCCGGATCTCACCAATTTTTATGCCCAGCATGCTTCGATCCAGCCGTGGCTGCAGACTGTATCGCCGACGCCGGCCAAGGAATGGCTGCAGAGCCACGAGGACCGCGCGAAGCTCGACGGGCTCTACGAATGCATCCTGTGCGCCTGCTGCTCGACGTCCTGCCCGAGCTACTGGTGGAACGGCGACCGCTATCTCGGCCCGGCCACGCTGCTGCAGGCCTATCGCTGGCTGATCGACAGCCGCGACGAGGCGACGGGCGAGCGGCTCGACAATCTCGAAGACCCGTTCCGGCTCTATCGCTGCCACACCATCATGAACTGCGCGCAGACCTGCCCGAAGGGGCTGAACCCGGCAAAGGCGATCGCCGAGATCAAGAAGATGATGGTGGAGAGAAGGGTATAGCCCCGCAATGACCCTGCTTGCGGGAAGCGGTGGCCGCGATCCAGCTCCGGCTGGACTTGGCCCGCGTATTCGAGCTTTCTTTTCACAGGTTAGTCACAGCCTAGACACAGGCCTGTTGATACTGATTCACAGTAACAATGGGGATTCTCTGTATAACGCAAATTTGCTATGATTCGCGTCGCCAGTTCCCGTTAGAGATTTGGCTGTCTTGGTGTGCGACACGGTGACAATCTGCCAGCCGTAGCCTCGTTCCGGGCAAGCGATGTGCGCATTGTGGGGTTCCCGGCAGGCCCCACCATACCGAGGAAATGATTGGCACCCCCTGCCCGGGGGTGTCCGTCATTTAAGGCCTGCGATATGCTGACATCGGGTCTTAATGCGACCGGCTTTTAACTCTGTGGTCCGGTGAAATGTCTGGACCCATATTTCTCCGCCAGAGTCGGCTGCCTTTATACCTATTTGATACATGAGAGCTTGCTCGGTAGCGTAACCGAATATAGTCGCGCAATTTGGTCGATCAGGGACCGAATAATAGCTGCCATTTTTGATCAACTGAGGCATGCTTTGGAATTCTTCCCTAGTTATCTCCGTGTGCTTTTCGGCGATCTTATAGAATTCCCGGCACCCCAAATACACTAACCCTGGGTTTGCTTTCAAATAGGTAGCCACCCTCCTAGGGAGCTCGCCCATGAACAAATGGGGGCGCTGTTTGAGTGCTAACTGCATAAGATCGCTAAGTTCGACCGGCATGCCGATTAGCTAAGCGAACTCGCCGTCAAATATCAATGCTTGCTTACCAGCGGCGGCGGGTTACATTCCAAGACACAGGGAAAGATACACCGGTTCGATGCGATCTTGACGCCGCAAAGACCTGATCCTACATGACCTGCTGCGACCCCGGCGGTCTGCTTGATCGCCCATAGTTTAACGGTAGAATAACGGACTTTCACTCCGCAGGTTCTGGTTCGAATCCAGGTGGGGTCGCTAATCTCTCCCCGCAAAGCCCGGAGCGGCGGCAAGGGTCACCGCTCATGATGAGTTTTGGCCACAATGCCAGATATCTTCCCGGCGAGGCGAGACGTTGGCCCATCACCCTGGCTCAATGCTGCGGCAGGACAGGGGTGCTGTCCCTCCAGCCTAAAAAGGATATACATCCCATGACCGATCTCCCTATCCTCTCCGCCGTCGAAGCGCGCGTGCTCGGCTCGCTGATCGAGAAGAAGGAGCTGACGCCGGACGTCTATCCGCTGACGCTGAACGGCGCGCACCAGGCCGCCAACCAGAAGACGGCGCGCGAACCTGTCATGGCGCTGGAGCTGACCGAGATCAGGCGGGCGCTGAGCTCGCTCGAGCAGAAGGGCCTGGTGCGCCAGGCCTTCGCCTCCCGGGTCGAGCGTTACGAGCATCAGATGGCGCAGCGCTTTTCGCTGACCACGCCGCAGATCGCGGTGATCGGGCTCTTGCTGTTGCGCGGCGCGCAGACGGCGCATGAATTGCTGGCCCGTTCGGAGCGCATGGCGCGCTTTGCATCGATCGAGGAGCTTCGCGACAATCTCGACCTGATGATCGGCCGCCGGCCGCCTCTGATCCAGCTGCTCGAGCGCGCGCCCGGGCAGCGCGAGGAGCGCTACGTGCACTTGCTGAGCGGACCGGTGGAGGCGGTTGCGGTGGCGGCGCCTTGGCAGCCGGCGGCGACATCTTCGGATGCCGATCTCGCGGCGCGGGTGAAGGCGCTAGAAGAAGAGGTCGCGGCTTTGCGGGCGAAGATCGAGGCGTTGGGCGGTTAACCCTTCCCCGAAGCGTTGGCGCGAGGCCCCCTCTCTGTCCTGCCGGACATCTCCCCTCAAGGGGGGAGATTGGCAGCTTCAGCGCCGACACTCCTCTTACGACGTCGGTGATTGGCGAGACCCTGCGTGACATCTGATCTCCCCCCTTGAGGGGAGATGCCCGGCAGGGCAGAGAGGGGGGCGAAGGATCGCCGCCCTCCCAAACCAATCACCCCAACCTGGCGTCCAGCGACACCTTGATCGCGCCAAGCGCCTTCGAGACCGGGCATTCGGCCTTGGCCTTCTCGGCGAGTTCCTTGAACTTCGCGGCATCGATGCCCGGCACCTTGCCGACCAGGGTGATGGCGCTGCCGGTGATGCCGGTGCCGGGGACCAGCGTCACCACCGCCTTGGCGTCGAGCTCGGTGGCCGGCGTGCCGTTCTCGGCCAGGAAATGCGACAGCTGCATGGCGTAGCAGCCGGCATGCGCGGCGGCGATCAGCTCTTCCGGGTTGGTGCCGGATTTGCCGCTCTCATCCTCGAAGCGCGCCTTGAACGAATAGGGCGTGCCCTTCAAGGTTCCGCTCTGCGTGTCCAGCGTGCCTTTGCCCTCTTTCAGATTGCCTTTCCAGACGGCGTTTGCGGTGCGGTCCATGAAGTCCTCCTGCCTTGTCGGGGTTCTCGCCGGCGGGCGCCGGCGTTCCCCATGACTATAGCGCGAGCGCGGCGGAAGACCATCCGGCCCCGGGCGCAATGTGTCGGCATCGCAGGCGCCGTCAAAAAATTCCGAAGAAAGTTGCGTGCAAAAATGTCGACTTCGGTCGGACCGGAGCGTCCTGCGGGCGGCCACAGGTTCGTGGCCGGACGGAGGCTCGCATGGACAATCTGTATTTCTCACTCTGGCGACGTTCGGGCGGCAAGCCGCAACGCAAGGAGGACTTCTGGCTGGACCCGCCGCCTTCCGGCTGCGGGCGGCTTTTGCTGGCCGTTGCCGTCATCGGGGTCGCCGCATGTCTTCTCGAACATGCCGCGGCAGTGAAAGGCGCGGCTGACAACGTCAGGACCGCATCCTATGGTTCATCGCAATATGGGAGCTTGAAATGAAATATGTGCTGCTGGTCTACGGCCAGGAAAAGGACCTCCTCGCGCTTACCCCGCAGGAATCGGCCAAGCTCGATGCCGATTCGCTGGCCCATGACAGGGAGCTCGACCGGCAGGGCAAGCTGATCGTCGCGCAGGCGCTGCAACCGGTGAAGATGTCGAAGTCGCTCAGGCGGCGCCAGGGCAAACGGCTGGTGACCGATGGCCCTTTCGCCGAGACCAAGGAGCAATTGCTGGGCTTCCTCATGGTCGAGGCGGCGGATCTCGACGAAGCGCTGGCGATCGCCGACCGCGTTCCGCTGGCCGAGCTCGGCACGGTCGAGGTGCGGGCGATCTACGACATACCGGGTTCATGACCTGCCGGTCCGGCCGGGTTTCTGGAACACGGTATTGCCGAGAACAAGCAGGTCGATGTCGGAGGTGAAGAACACGCCGAGCGCATCTTCCGTGTCATGGATCATGGGGCGGCCCATGACGTTGAAGCTGGTGTTCAGCAGGATCGGCAGGCCCGTCTTGCGGTGGAACGCCGAGATCAGCTTGTGGAACAGCGGATTGCCCGCCTCGGTCACGCTTTGCAGGCGTCCGGTGTCGTCGACATGGCGCACGCCGGGCGGCGCGCGTCCCGGCAGCCATTTCAAGGTGCGCTCCATATAGGGGGACTCGGCATAGTCCTGGAAATAGTCCGGCCCGAACTCATGCAGGATGCTCGGGGCGAAGGGGCGGAACTCCTAGCGAAATTTGACCGACGCGTTCAGCCGGTCGCGGATGCCTGGCGAACGCGGGTCGGCCAGGATCGAGCGATTGCCGAGCGCGCGCGGTCCAAATTCGGCGCGGCCCTGCATGAAGCCGACGATCGCCCCGTCGGCAAGCCTGGCGGCCACATGGTCGGTCAGCCGATCGGGATCGTCGGTTTGCAAGCATGGTTCGACGCCGTGCCTGCAGAGCCGTTCCAGCGAATCCTGCGCGCGGACGGAGCCAAGATAGGGGGTCGAAAAGCGCGGCACGGGACGGTCGCGATGCGCCGCCTGCCAGGCCAGAAGCGCCGCGCCGACGGCGTTTCCGTCGTCACCGGGCGCCATCGGCACGTGGAGACGGCGGAAGGGTGTCGCTCCCAGGATCTTGCCGTTCGCGCTCGGATTCAAGGCGCAGCCGCCCGTGAGGATCAGGTTCTCGCCGCCCCAGCGCCGATGCGCCTGGTTCAGGAACTCGAAAAGCACATCCTCGAAAACCTTCTGGGCCGTGAAGGCCATGTCGGCATTCGCCATGTGCGGTCTTTGGCGAAACGGCAGCAGGTGACCGATGACGGCCGCATAGTCCCGCGCGAGCGACAGATGTCCGCCCTTCACCGTCACGGCGGACCGCATGCGGCGGTAAAGCCCCTCATCCAGCCGGCCATAGGCGGCAAGCCCCATCAGCTTCCATTCCTCGCCGGCCACCGGATCGAAGCCGGCAGCGAAGCAGACCTGGCCGTAGAAGATGCCCAGGCTTGCAAGATTCGCCATGCCGGGGCTGTCCAGGCGTTTCAGCCTTCCGTCCCGAAACGAAAACACCGATGTGCTCGAGCCTTCGCCCATGCCGTCCATGACGACGCAGAGCCCGTCCTCGAACGGACTTGAAAACGAGGCGGTCGCGGCATGGCAGAGATGATGGTTCCACCCCTTCTTCGTTAGCCGGCTTCTGAAGTGGCGCCGTTCGTTCAGGCGTAGCTCGAGATTGAGCAGCAGGTCGATCACCGAGGTGGGAGCCCGGTAGAGCCCGTGGCGAAGCACCCATCCCCTTGCCCGCTTCGCCTCCAGGTCGGACGCCCCGATCAGGTCGAGCGCGCCGAGGCCCCAGCGGCACAAGGGCGCCAGATACCTGACCGAGCGCAGCGCGTTGCCGGACCATGTCAGGTTCGCGCTGACCGGTCCGGCCTGCGCGTAGCTGTCGAGGATGGGTTCGATCAGGCCAAAGGCGTCGGGCGCCGCATGCCAGCCGCGCTTGTACTTCAAGGCGCGCTCGTTGGCCTGCGCGAACAGCACTTCGCCTGCCTCATCGACCACCGCGATGGCGGGATCGTGCTGCGAGCAGGAAAACCCCAGATATGTCGTCACCGCCCGGTCCCCAACGCTTCCATGACAATGCCGACGCCGGCCGGCGCCCCTCCGGCTCGCGCCAGCAGATCCCGAATCCTGCCCCACGGATAGTCCCGGTCCTTGAGAGCCTCAAGAGCTCGGGCGATCGCGTGGGAGTCGAGCTCGCGGCCCGGCGGCAGACGAATGCCCAACCCTTGCGCGTCGAGCTGGCTTGCCAACACTTTCTGATCGGCAATGGTCGGGATGAACAAAGCGGGTTTCGAATACCGGACCGTCTCCCAGGTGGTCGCCATGCCGGCATGGTGGATGACGACGTCCGCGCCGGCAATCAGCGGCTCCATGTCGCGGACAGTGTCTAGCACGGTCGCCTCCTGCCCGGGATTGGCCGCCTCGAGCGCCTTCGCGACGCTCATCAGGCGCGGCAGGTCCACCTTGCGTCCGCACAGGGCGACGACCGAGAATCCCGCCAGAAAAGCTCCCTCGATGGCTGCCTCGAAGCGCCGCGTGTCATTGTTGGAGAGCGTGCCGAACGTGACCAGCGCATAGCCGCGTCCGGCGCGCGGTTCAAATCGGCGACCCTCATCGATCGTCGGCCCGATATAGTGGCGCGGAACATCTCCCCAGGGATCGCCGACCTGCAGCTCCTTGAGCGAAAACACCGGCTCGCACCGTGGCGGCGCCAACCTCCGCCAGGAACGCTCCACCCCGAAAACCTCCTGCAATGAAACGGCGAATCCGAGCCTGGCCATTTCACGCAGAAGGGCTGGCGCGCCGCGGAAGACATCTGCCGCAAGCTTCGCGTATCCATCCTCCTTGCGCATCCTGCGCTGGGTCGCCGGATTGAAGACGAGGGTGGGGATCGTGTGGATCCTCGGAATATCCAGCGCGGTGCCGATGCGGCTGGCCCAGAACGCCATGGAGTCCTGCAGGATCAAGCGCGGCGACAGGGCGACGACGTCAGCCGACAGCTGCGCGTGGAATGTCCGCGAGGCGCGAAGGAGATCGGCTCCCATCCGCAGCAGGTTGAAGTCGGGAGCGTCGATATCGTAGGCAAAGCCGGGGTAGGGCAGGAACCGCGCGCCGGAGGAGCGTATCGCGCTTTCGAATGCCGTGTGGCCGAAGCAGACAATTTCCTGCCCGTTGCCGACAAGCCCGCTCAGCAGCGGCAGCATCGGCTTGACATGGCCCATGGCTGGGATCGTGAAGGCAACGATCATGCTTTGCGCGGATTTCAAGATCAGCCTTAACTTCGATACGATTTCCTTCGCCGCCGCAACCGTTGCGTGTTGAAGCAGAGTCACGCTTCTCTTATCGTCGCCGCGATTTCGGGGGAACTCGGCATGCCTTTCCTGATCGCCATCCTCGGCCTGCTCGGAGCAGCCGCCATCTGGTGGTACCGGCTCAAATATATGAGCGACGCCGCGCGCGAGGTCGCCGATGTCGTCGGGCGCGTCCAGGGCAATATCCGCCGCAAGAAATTGCGCAACCAGGCCGCCCTCTCGCCGCTGACCGCGATCGACGATCCGGTGGTGGCGGCGGCGACGCTGATCACCGCGATCGTCTCGGAGCACGGCCCGGTCCTGCCGCGGCGCGAGGCTGTCATCCGCGAGGTGATCGCCCAGATCGCCGAAAGCCCGAAGAAGACCGACGAGGCGGTCGTCTATGCCAAGTGGGCGGTCGCGCAGGTCGACGACACGACGATCGTCATCGACAAGCTGGCGCCTTTCCTGCGCGAGCGGCTCGATCCGCATGAGCGTGACGACCTGCTCAGGATGCTGAACCGCGTCGCGCAAGGCGGCGAGCAGAGCCTCAGGATCGCCGACCAGCGGATATTGAGGCTGCGGCAGAAGCTGGGGTTCGAGGTGAACTAGATCCGAATCGGTTGTGACTTGTTGCGCCGCACAATCTGGACGAGTCGCTTCGGCGGGTGTAGATAATGTGAAAGTTCTGTGAGAAAACAGAAGCTTGCTCTGGGAGGAGCCGGTTTAACATATTGAAAATAAAGCATAAAAATCCGCCGAGAAGAATCTCGTTTGCGGAGGGTTTTGGCGCGTTGACAGAACCGTGGGACTCGCCTCACAACATTAGCTGATGGTGAACAGACGAAACCGTCGCGCAGCTGAAACTGGCGACGGTTTCTAACTTCACTTCCCGCACGACGTGTCAGGCGCGGGACGCGGCAATGTTTGCAAGGGTGTTTTTGAGTCAAAAACACGCTGCGGTCAAGCCTGGCATTTTTTCAAAATGTTAGGAACAGACTAATGTCCCAAGCGACACAAACGAAAACCGCAGAAATAAAATGCATCAATAAGCTTGATCGCGGCAACGTCCACGAGCGGATAACGCACGTGGGTGGATATGCGACCGAGCAATGGAAAATAACTCAGCAGCAAGCCATTGCGTACATCGAAAGCCGCGAATGGCGTTTTTATGTGAGCCGCCCAAGAGGCGACACTGTGTGGGTGGTTGTTGCTGTCAGCCGGTATGGTCACAAGTATCTGAAGACCGAGGCCGACGGCGACGAGCCGAACAATCTGCTCAGTCTCCCGGAGTGCCCCTAGTCTGCGACTTTGCCAGGCCCTGCCGCCTTCAGGCGGCAGGGCCGTTCAGATCGCCTCGCCCTTCAATAGCCGTGGCGTGTCGCCGGACAAGCCCGAGGCCTGGCGGATGAAGAAATCCTTGAGTCTGGGCATGCGCTCGACCAGCCCGAGCCCGAGGTCGCGGGCGGCGCGCAGCGGGCCGATGTCGTTGGAGAACAGCCGGTTCAGGACGTCGGTGGTGACGCCCATCTGCAGCGTGTCGAAGCGGCGCCATTGCTGGTAGCGCTCGAGCACGTCGAGCGCGCCGATGTCCTGGCCGAGCCGGTCGGCCTCCACCACCACTTCGGCGAGCGCCGCGACATCCTTGAACCCGAGATTGAGGCCCTGGCCGGCGATCGGATGGATGCCGTGCGCGGCATCGCCGGCGAGCGCCAAGCGCGGCGCGACGAAGGCGCGGGCCAGCGTCAGGCCGAGCGGCCAGGCGCGCGGCTTGTCGGCGACGCTTATTTCGCCGAGCTTCAGGCCGAAGCGCTGCTCCAGGTCGTGCTCGAAGACGAAATCGTCGCCTTCGACCAGCGCCTTGGCATCTTCGGTGCGCTCCACCCAGACGATCGACGAGCGGTTGGTCCCGTCCTTGTCCGGCTTCAGCGGCAGCGTCGCGAACGGACCCGCGGGGAGGAAATGCTCCTCGGCTCGGCCATTGTGCGGGCGCTCATGCGCCACCGTGCAGACGATGCCGGATTGGCCGTATTCCCATTTCACCGTCTTGATGCCGGCCATGTCGCGCAGTTTCGAATTGACGCCGTCGGCGGCGACCAGCAGCCGCGCCTTCAGCGTCGCGCCGTCGGCGAGGTGCACGGTGACGCCGGCGCCGTTTGCGTCGAAGGCGCTGACCGCCATGCCCTCGATGATGTCGATCCCGAGCTTCGCGGCGCGGCGGCGCAGCGCGCCGTTCAAGTCGCGGTTGGCGACCATGTGGGCGAAAGGCTCGCCGGGCGCCACCTCGCCGTCGAAGGTCAGGAATACCGGGCGCACCGGGTCGGCGGCGCGCGAGTCGGTGATGATCATTTCGGTGATCGCCTGCGCTTCCGGCGCGATCTCCTCCCAGACGCCGAGCTGCTCCAGCATGCGGCTGGCGGCGGCGGCGATGGCCGAGGCGCGGCCGTCGCGCTGCCAGACGCCGGCGGGCGCGGCATCGACGACGGCGATGGCGAGGCCCGGCCGCGCCTGCTTCAGCGACACGGCCGCGGTGAGGCCGACATAGCCGGCGCCGGCGATGAGCACGTCGAGAGCCTCGCGCGTCCCATTGGCCTCTGCTCCGTCCCGCTTGCGGTCGACCATGGCATCATCCTTTCACGGCTTCGGCCGGCCGCCGTTTGCGGCCTTGACTGCCTGCGCGTCCTGTCCGAAACCGGCCATGGCACATCCTCGAAGGATTTCAGACATGACAGCGGCCATGGACGAGCTTCTCGACATTCTCGACCTCGAGCAGATCGAACACAATCTGTATCGTGGTCGCAGCCCCAAGGTCGACTGGCAGCGCGTCTTCGGCGGCCAGACCATCGCCCAGGCGCTGGTCGCCGCGCAGCGCACCGTGGAGCCGGAACGCCACGTGCATTCGCTGCATGGCTATTTCATGCGGCCCGGCGACACCAAGCTGCCGATCGTCTACGAGGTCGACCGCATCCGCGACGGCGGCTCCTTCACCACGCGCCGGGTGGTGGCGATCCAGCACGGCCAGGCGATCTTCTCGCTGGAGGCTTCGTTCCAGCAGGACGAGGTCGGGCTGGAGCACCAGATGCCGATGCCACGCGACGTGCCGGGGCCCGACACGCTGCTGACCCAGCCCGAACTGCTCGGCAAGTTCGGCGAGGCGGTGCCGGAAGGCATCAGGCGCTACTGGGAGCGCGACCGGCCGATCGAGATGAAGCCGGTGATGCTGAAGCACTATACGAGCCGCGAGAAGCTCGATCCGCAGCAGAACATCTGGATCCGCACCACCGGTCCGGTGCCGGAAAACCGCGCGATCCAGGCGGCCGTGCTGGCCTACCTTTCCGACATGACGCTGCTCGACACCTCGACCTTCGCGCATGGCCGCGCCATCTTCGACCGCGACATCCAGGCCGCCAGCCTCGACCACGCCATGTGGTTCCACCGCAGCCATTCGCTGGACGACTGGATTCTCTACAACCAGGACAGCCCGTCGACGCAAGGGTCGCGCGGCTTCACCCGCGGTTCGCTGTTTGCGCGTGACGGCACGCTCATCGCCTCGGTCGCCCAGGAAGGCCTCATTCGGCTGAAACGCTGAGCCGGCCCAGGCGACTGCCTGCAAAACGCGCATTTTTGATTTTCTGCCCATTTTATAAGCAATGATGCTGGATCATCGGTGCGCGAATGATGTGCACCGGCCGCCCATTCCATTTGTTTACAACGGGTTAACACCCGGTTCCGGCAACTGGCACGGAGCTTGAATCCTGTCGGGCACTCTCCGGCTCCTCAGGATCGGTGAAGGTGTGCAAACGCGGGGGACCGCAACAGCAAAGGGTGAAACCTTATGAAAATCGTGATGGCAATCATCAAGCCGTTCAAGCTCGACGAGGTGCGCGAAGCGCTCACCGCCGTCGGCATCCAGGGCCTGACCGTCACCGAAGTCAAAGGCTACGGGCGTCAGAAGGGGCATACGGAAATCTATCGCGGCGCGGAATATGCGGTCAGCTTCCTGCCCAAGATCAAGATCGAGGTCGCCGTCGGCGCCGACATGGTCGACAAGGCCGTCGAAGCCATCACCGCGGCCGCCAAGACCGGCCAGATCGGCGACGGCAAGATCTTCGTCTTCGGCATCGACCAGGCAGTGCGCATCCGCACCGGCGAAACAGACACCGACGCGCTCTAAGCGGCGACCATCCATTCCAACGGAGAGTTCAATGAATATTCCTTCCACCTTGAAGACGACGGGACGCGCGGCCGCTTCGCTCGCGCTCGTGGCCATGAGCACCGTCGCCGCCATCGCGCAGGAAGCCGCCCCGGCAGCCACCGCCGCGGCGCCTGCCGCGCCCGCGCCGGCGCTCGACACCGGCAACACCGCCTGGATGCTGACCTCGACGGCGCTGGTGCTGATGATGACCATTCCGGGCCTGGCGCTGTTCTACGGCGGCATGGTGCGCAAGAAGAACGTGCTCGCCACCATCATGCAGAGCTTCGCCATCACCTGCCTGGTGACGGTGCTGTGGTTCATGTTCGGCTATTCGCTCGCCTTCTCCGACGGCGGCGCCACGAACAGCTATATCGGCGGCTTCTCGAAATTCTTCCATCACGGCATCACCGTCTCGACGCTATGGGCGCCGGGCGTGGCGAACATCCCTGAATTCGTCTTCTCGATGTTCCAGATGACCTTCGCCATCATCACGCCGGCGCTGATCGCCGGCGCCTTCGCCGAGCGCATGAAGTTCTCGGCGCTCTTGATCTTCATGGGCCTGTGGCTGGTCTTCGTCTACGCGCCGATCGCCCACTGGGTGTGGGGTGGCGGCTTCCTCGGTTCGGCCGGCGTGCTCGACTTCGCCGGCGGCACGGTCGTCCATATCAACGCCGGTGTCGCGGGCCTGGTCTGCGCGCTGGTGCTCGGCAAGCGCGAGGGCTACGGCACCACCAACATGGCGCCGCATAACCTCGTCTATTCGGTGATCGGCGCCTCGCTGCTGTGGGTCGGCTGGTTCGGCTTCAACGCCGGCTCGGAACTCGCGGCCGACGGCCTTGCGGGCGCGGCGATGATGAACACGCAGGTCGCCACCGCCGCCGCGGCGCTGGCCTGGATGTTCGCCGAATGGATCGTCGCCAAGAAGCCTTCGGTTCTCGGCATCATCTCGGGCGCCGTCGCCGGCCTCGTCGCGGTGACGCCGGCTTCCGGCTTCGTCAACCCGACCGGCGCCTTCATCGTCGGCATACTGGCCGGCGTCATCTGCTACCTGTCGGCGGTCAAGCTCAAGCATGCGTTCGGCTATGACGACTCGCTCGATGCTTTCGGCGTGCACGGCGTTGGCGGCATCGTCGGCGCGCTGCTCACCGGCGCGCTCGCCGATCCGGCGATCAACGCGCTCGGCAAGGACGCTTCGGTCGGCAAGCAGCTCTACGGCATCGCCTTCACCATCCTGTGGACGGCGATCGCCACCTTCGTGATCCTGTACATCGTCAAGGCTCTGGTCGGCCTGCGTCCGTCCACGCAGGAAGAGGTCGAAGGCCTCGACGTCACCCAGCACGGCGAAGTCGTGCCGTAAGGCCGGCTCTGCTCTCTGCTTCGGCGCAGTTCCGGACGGGAAACCGCTGGAATTGCCCCGAGGGCCGGCGGATCCTCCTCCCGCCGGCCCGGAATTCCTCCCAAGATCCCGTCGTGACGCCCCCAAAAGGGGCTCACGCCTTGAGGCCCGGAAGGTTCTTCCGGGCCTCCTTTTTTGCTCGGCGCCTGCCTGGCGAGTCTCGATCACATTCACTTGATCGCGCTTCAGTGAAACATCGACCTTCCAGGTTCCGTACTGGGATAGCGAGCGCCATCAAGGCGTCCGCCAAACAAGAGGGAAGGAACCACCTGATGAACATCAAGAACATCTTCCTGGGAGCAATAGCTCTTTCGATGATCAGCGGCGTTGCACTTGCCGGTGCTCTCGACGAGCCGGCCAACATGGCCCCGTTCTTCACCGACTCCAGCATGAAGACCATGAAGCCCGAGGCCGACTTCAAAGCAGCCTGGGCGGCGATGCCCAAGGACAAGCAGGACATGATGATGAAGGAATGCCAGGACGCGGCGATGAGCAAGCCTCACGCCGAGTTCTGCGGCAATCTGGTGACCTACGCCGGCAACAGGTGATCCCGCGGAAGGTCGGGTCCGGAAGGGCCCGATCGCTTTGGCGTTTTCAACGCACAGGGTGGCGGGCCGCGAGGCCTGCCATCTTTGTTCGAGCCGAAGCCCGGTAAAGAGCCATGGTTAATGCGGCCTTAACCTTCCCCCCGATAGTCTGGCGTTCGAATCTGCCGGAATGCGCCATGCGCCCGGCCAGGCAACGATCACGGGGAAGAGCATGCGTTCAGGCGCCTCAGCACCGCTCGCGCTGACCGATACGGGGCACGGCATCCAGGCATTCGCGCGGCGTCAGGTCGGGCGGCTGGTCGGCGCCGGGCTATTCCTGTTCACCGCCTTCGGCATCGCGGCTTTGGCCACATGGAACGTCGCCGACCCGAGCTTCTCGCACGCCACCAGCAACGTCGTCACCAACGCCATGGGCTATGCCGGCGCGGTGTTCTCAGATCTCGCCATGCAGTTCTTCGGCCTTGCCGCCGTCGCTGGCCTTGTCCCGGCGGTGATCTGGGGCTTCCTTCTGTTTTCCGCGCGCGGCGTCGACAAGTTGCCGAAGCGCGGCTTCGGCTGGTTCGGCTTTGCGCTTTTGGCCGCCGCCATCGCCGGCTGCGTGACGCCGCCCAACACCTGGCCGCTGCCGACCGGGCTCGGCGGCGTGTTCGGCGACATGGTGCTGAAGATTCCGGGCATCGCCGTCGGCGGTTATCCGAAAGGCCTTTTCGCGACGATCATAGCAGTCATCCTTGCCGCTCCCGCCTTGTGGCTGTTTGCCTATGGTTCGGCGCTGATTGCCCGCAAGAACGGCTTTGCCGTCATGGAGCGCGCTGCCGCGCCCGATCCGCGCGAGCAGGACGAGATGCTGTTCGACGAGGATGAGGACGAGGGCGACGAAGGGATACTCGCGCTCGGCGCCGTCACCCATTGGTGGCTGTCGTTCCGCGCCTACCTGCATCGCCGCGCCGAGCGCCGCAGGCGGGAGCGTGACGAGTTCGAACCGCCGATGGAGCCCAAGGCCAGCGCCTGGCGGCGCGCCGCCGAGCGGGTCGAGTCGGCCGAGTTCGCCGAGTCCCGCATGAGCCCTGGCGGCCGCGCCCGCGTCGAGCCGGAATTCTTCGCCGCCATGGTCAACGACCGCAGCGTCTCGGTCGACCCGGCCGACCAGGATATCTTCGACGAGGAGGATGAGGACGAAGACGTCGACCTCGACGACTTCGACGACGAGGCGCCCGTGCAGCGGCGGGGCGCAGGCGCCAAGGTGCAGAATTTCCGCTCCGATGCCGCGACCCGCGTCGCCGCGCCGGCAGCGCGCCCGGTGCCAGGGTCACGCGTCCAGCGCGAGGCGCAGACCTCGCTTATCGGGTCGGACACGTTCGAGATGCCGTCGCTGCATTTTCTCTCCGAGCCGAAGAACATCGCCAAGGATGCAAGCCTTTCGAAGGACGCGCTGGAGCAGAATGCGCGCCTGCTCGAAGGCGTGCTGGAAGATTTCGGCGTCAAGGGCGAGATCATCCATGTCCGCCCCGGTCCGGTCGTCACGCTCTACGAGCTGGAGCCGGCGCCCGGCATCAAATCCTCGCGCGTCATCGGCCTTTCCGACGACATCGCCCGCTCGATGAGCGCGATCGCGTGCCGCGTCGCCGTCGTGCCTGGCCGCAACGCCATCGGCATCGAATTGCCCAACACCAAGCGCGAGACCGTCTATCTGCGCGAGATCATGGCCAGCCGCGACTTCGAGACGACCAAGATGAAGCTGGCGCTGGCGCTCGGCAAAAGCATCAATGGCGAGGCGGTCATCGTCGACATCGCCAAGATGCCGCACGTGCTGGTCGCCGGCACCACCGGCTCGGGCAAGTCGGTCGCCATCAACACCATGATCCTGTCGCTGCTCTACCGGCTGACGCCGCAGGAGTGCAGGCTGATCATGATCGATCCGAAGATGCTCGAACTCTCGGTCTATGACGGCATCCCGCATCTTTTGACGCCGGTCGTCACCGATCCGAAGAAGGCGGTCGTCGCGCTGAAATGGACCGTGCGCGAGATGGAGGACCGCTACCGCAAGATGTCCAAGGTCGGCGTGCGCAACATCGACGGCTTCAACGCGCGCGTCAGCCAAGCCGAAAAGAAGGGCGAAAAGATCTCGCGTACGGTGCAGACCGGCTTCGATCGCCAGACCGGCGAGGCGATCTACGAGACCGAGGATCTCGAACTCGAGCCGATGCCCTATATCGTGGTCATCATCGACGAGATGGCCGACCTGATGATGGTCGCCGGCAAGGATATCGAAGGCGCGGTGCAGCGCCTGGCGCAGATGGCGCGCGCCGCCGGCATCCACGTCATCATGGCGACGCAGCGTCCGTCCGTCGACGTCATCACTGGCACCATCAAGGCCAATTTCCCGACCCGCATCTCCTTCCAGGTGACGTCCAAGATCGACAGCCGCACCATCCTCGGCGAGCAGGGCGCCGAGCAGCTGCTCGGCATGGGCGACATGCTCTACATGGCCGGCGGCGGCCGCATCCAGCGCGTCCACGGCCCGTTCGTGTCGGATGACGAGGTCGAGAAGGTCGTCGGGCACCTGAAGCTGCAGGGCGTGCCGGAATATCTCGACGCCATCACCGAGGACGACGAGGAAGACGACGAGGACGGCCCGTCGGGCAAGGGTGGTTCCGGCGGCGGTGGCGGCGGCAATTTCGAGGATTCCGACGATCCTTACGACCAGGCGGTGGCGGTGGTGCTGCGCGACGGCAAGGCCTCGACCAGCTACATCCAGCGCCGGCTCGGCATCGGCTACAACCGCGCCGCCTCGATCATCGAGAAGATGGAGAAGGAAGGCATTGTCGGCCCGGCCAACCATGCCGGCAAACGCGAGATACTGGTGCCGACCGAAGAGGACAAATTCTAGGGTTTGTCGATATTCAGGTGAGGCCGGCCTGACCTGAATCCGACAACCCTTGGCCCGGCGAGACGCCAGCCCGGGCCGGCAAGCAACCGGAATTCGTCTGGCGCGTTTCATGCGACGGGCTCACGCCCGCGCCTGCGCGACGGGCCTGTCGCGCACCGCCAAACTTAGGCCCTAGTGGGAGTCCAGAAACTGCGGCGACACGAATCACAGAAAGTGACCGGCATGAAGACCCAGACAGAATTCGCCATCACCCGCCGCCAGCTCCTCGGCCTCGGCCTGATGCTTGGCGGAGCCGCCGCTCTCAACCTCGTGCCGGGTTATCAGCTCGTGGCCGCCGCGCAGGCCGCGGTGCCGTCGGCGGCGCAGAAGATCGCCGACCACTTCTCCTCGGTGAGGTCGATGAGCGGCGAATTCGTCCAGTTCGGCCCGAAAGGCGAGCAGACCGGCGGCAAGTTCTTCCTCGAGCGCCCGGGCAAGATCCGCTTCAACTATGACGGATCCTCGAACTTCCGCGTCATCTCCGACGGCAAGTCGGTGGTGATCCTCAACAAGAAGCTCAACACCTCCGACCTCTACCCGCTGTCGAAGACGCCGCTGAAGCTGCTGCTCGACGACCGCATCGACCTCTCCGGCGGGCGCGTCAAGGCGGTCAAGGAGGAGGACGACCTCACCACCATCAAGCTGTCCGACAAGTCGGTCTTCGGCAATGCGATGATCACCATGATGTTCGACCCGAAGACCTACGACCTGCGCCAGTGGACGATCACCGATGCTCAAGGCAAGGACACCACGGTGATGATCTTCAATACCAAGGAAGGCGTCAGCTTCCCGCCGGATACGTTTGCCATCGACTATACGGCGAATAGAGAGCTGAATACCAAGACGCGGTAAATTCAGGTGAGGCCGGTCTGCAAATGCCGGCTTCCTGCGCTTCCGGTGCTCACGTACTTTAAGTACGCTCCGCTTCGGTTCTCGGAGATTTTCGACTCGGCCTGACCTGAATTAGGTCCCCCGGTCAAGCGATTGCAGCCGCAAAGGTTGGCTTGTCTTTCCCGCGAGCGGCTGGCACTAGATCGACGATCTCTTGCCGGACTCGCCACATGCCCTTCACCATCGCCACCTGGAACATCAACTCCGTGCGCCTGCGCATGCCGATCGTCGAGCGGCTTTTGAAAGAGCACGCCCCCGACGTGCTGTGCCTGCAGGAAACCAAGGTTCCCGACGAGCTCTTTCCGGAAAAAGCCTTCCGCAAGGCGGGCTACGAGCACATCCTGTTCCACGGCCAGAAGGGCTATCACGGCGTCGCCACCGTCGCCCGCCGCCCGATCGAGCTGGTCGAGAAGCGGCGGTTCTGCGAGATCGACGACAGCCGGCATCTGTCGGTCAAGGTGCAGGCGGGCGGCAAGTCGGTGCTGGTGCATAATTTCTACGTGCCGGCCGGCGGCGACGAGCCGGACCCGGAGATCAACCGCAAATTCCGGCACAAGCTCGATTTCGTCCAGGAGATGAACGGCATGCCGGCGGGCGGGGACGAATCGTCCGCATCGATCCTGGTCGGCGACCTGAACATCGCGCCGCAGGAGCATGATGTCTGGTCGCACAAGCAATTGCTCAACGTCGTCAGCCACACACCGGTCGAGACGACAAATTTCGAGGCGATGCGCAAAGCCGGCGGCTGGGTCGACCTGATGCGGCTCGACGTGCCCGCCGAGCAGAAACTCTACACCTGGTGGAGCTATCGCGCGAAGGACTGGGAAGCCTCCAACCGCGGCCGCCGCCTCGACCATGTCTGGTCGTCCGCCAACCTGGTGCCGAGCTTCAAGGGCTACGAGATCCTGCAGGCGGCGCGCGGCTGGGAGAAGCCGTCCGACCATGTGCCGGTGATAGCCAGGTTTGACTTGGACTGACGCGTTGCGGGAGAGGGCGGCGCTGGCGTTCGGTCGTCATCCACGGGCGGAGCAAGGAGCGAAGCGACGCGCGTAGACCCTAGAATCCATTCCGTTACCTGCGTCGAAGGATGCAACGATGCAGAACAGAGGTAATTCTCTCCCCACATCGATCTTCGCCTGGAAACCCCATTTTGCAACGCGGCAACGCGTCAACGTCACGGAATGGATTCTAGGGTCTACGCGCGTCGCTTCGCTCCTTGCTTCGCCCTAGAATGAGGAAGCCAGCGTGGGGCGGCCTTTCAGGCATCACCCCGAAAAGCGCGGCGCCAGTTCCTCGATGCGGGCGATCATCTGCTGGAATTCCTCCAGGATGCGCTCATGCAACAGCACCGCGATCTCCGGATATTCTTCCAGGATTCGGTGGAACATCTTGCGGCTCAATCGGATCACTTCAGAATCGACCGTAGCCGACGCGCTGGTCAGCCGGTTGGTGTCGGCTATCAGCGCCAGTTCGCTCAGCATGGTGCCCGGACCTGCAGTGCCGATCGGGACGCGTTCACCTCCTAGCTCCCGATAGAGCGTGATCAGGCCGCTAACCACGATGTAGGCAGAGTCGGCGACGTCGTCCTCGCGGTAGAGCTTATGGTCGGCCTGCAGGAAAGTTGTCTCGGCGCCGAAGGCGAGCAGACGCAGCTGTTCCTGCGTGAAGCCCTGGAAAAGCTTTACGCTGGACAGGATGTGGATGTCGTCATCCAACGCCATCCTAGCTGTGTCCCCGAGCGGTCAGTCCAGTCCCTCCTTTGGAGCGGCGCGCCCTAAAGGACGCGCGAGAAACGCTCCAGCACTTCCTGCCTGCACTCCGTGCGAGGCATCCATCGAGCCGATCCATCACCCTCCAGCACCAGGATCGTACCCGAAGCGGTCCCGCCCGACCGCTTCGTCTCTTTTGGCGCAATTCCGGACGGAAGGCTACGGCGAAGCCACCGGGCTCAACCGCCTCACGCTTTTCCTGCAATTGCTCTAGATCATGAAATGTTTAAGGAACCAGCTTGTAGCCGCCGCTTTCTGTCACAAGAATTTCGGCATTGGAAGGATCGCGCTCGATCTTCTGGCGCAACCGGTAGACATGGGTCTCCAGCGTGTGCGTGGTGACGCCGGAATTGTAGCCCCATACCTCTTCCAAAAGCACGTCGCGCGTCACCACCTTCTGGTCGGCGCGGTAGAGATACTTGATGATCGAGGCTTCCTTCTCGGTCAGCCGCACCTTGGCGCCGCGCGGATCGATCAGCAGCTTCTGGCTGGGCTTGAACGTATAGGGGCCGACCGAGAAGGTCGCATCCTCGCTCTGCTCGTGCTGGCGAAGCTGGGCGCGGATGCGGGCGAGCAGCACCGCGAAGCGGAAAGGCTTGGTCACGTAATCGTTAGCGCCAGCCTCGAGACCCAGAATCGTGTCGGAATCGGTGTCATGGCCGGTCAGCATGATGATCGGTGCCTTGTAGCCGCCCTTGCGCAGAATCTTCACCGCCTCGCGGCCATCCATGTCGGGCAGGCCGACATCCATGATGAGCAGATCGACGACGCCGCCGCGCGCCGCGGCAACGCCTTTTGCGGCGCTCGATTCCTGCTGGACATCGAATTCTTCGTAGAGCGCCAACTGCTCAACCAGGGTGGCGCGCAGGTCGTCGTCGTCATCGACGATCAGGATGGTGCGTGATGTCATGGATCAATCCGTTGTTTTAAAAAGAATATTCAGTTGACCTCCCCCCATTTATGCGGAAGCTCACCGGCGCAACAGCCGATCACAGTGATTTGTTCCGTGAGACAATCATACAAGAAAAAACGCGCGCGCAATGAGGCGGGCGCATTTTTGCCGAAAGCCTTGCGTGTTTTGGTCGTGCGCGCACGGCCGGGCAACCCCGCGCAGGGGTTCCTGCAGGCCGGCAAAACGGTGTTTGCCTGCGCCCTGGGGCGCGGCGGCATCACCGCCAACAAGCATGAAGGGGACGGCGCGACGCCGCTGGCGTCGATGCGCATCCTGTCAGGCTATTTTCGGGGCGATCATTTCGCGGGCGGGCGCAGGACGAGGCTGCCGATGGCGCCGATCGGTCCGGATCTCGGCTGGTGCGAGGTGCCGGACGACCGCAACTACAATCGGCCGGTGAAGATCCCCTATGGCGCGAGCCATGAGCGGATGAAGCGCGACGACCGGCTCTACGACGTCTGCCTAGTGCTCGACTGGAACATCGCGCCGCGCCGGCGCGGGCGCGGCAGCGCGATCTTCTTCCATCTTTCACGGCCGGGCTTCACCCCGACCCAGGGCTGCGTGGCGGTGACGGCGCGGACCATGGCGAGGCTGCTTCCGTTGCTGTCGGACAGGACGGTGGTGAAGGTGGTGAGGTAGGGGCTATCGATATTCAGGTGAGGCCGACCTGCAAACGATGGCTTCCTGCGCTTCCAGTGCTCACGTACTTCAAGTACGCTCCGCTCCGGTTCTCGGAAGCCATCGTTTTCGACTCGGCCTGACCTGAATCTCAATAGCCCCTCGGCCGCCGCCAACCTGTCCCCAGCAGTCCGATCTCGCGAAGCTCTCGATCCATCGCCTTCGAGATGTTCCCGTGCTCGGCGCCGATGTCGCGCAGCTGGCTGTCGGAGAGGTCTTCGACCGATTCGTGCGGAAGCCGGGCGGCGACGCGGGCCTGGCGCAGCCAATCGCGTGCCGAGCGCAGCCAAAGGGCGAGGCCGGAAGGGGATTCCAGGGGGGTGCAGGACTTCAGGGCGATTTCAGACATGGCTCTGTCCGTGTTCTCCGGATATCAAATCCGGTTTGATGGTGTTTCGATGGAGCCATAATGCCGGATTGAAAAACAAACGAGAAACGAGTAGTTCTTTTCTGATCATCAAGTTTTATTTGGAGATCGCATGTCCAAGCTGCTGCCGGGAACGCGGGCGCTGCGGACGTTCGAAGCGGCCGCCAGGCATCTCAACTTCACCCGCGCCGCCGACGAGCTCGGCCTGACGCCGGCGGCGGTCAGCCATCAGATCAAGGAAATTGAGGACCAGCTCGATCTGGTGCTGTTCACGCGCACCAGCCGCACCATCCGGTTGACCGAGGCAGGCAACGTGCTGCACGACGCGTCGATCGATGCGCTCGACCTTTTGAACCGCGCCGTCAGCCGCGCCCGCAAGATGACGCGCGGGACCTCTTTGCTGAAAGTGACGCTCGACGCCCAGTTCGCGACGAAGTGGCTGATGCGGCGCGTCGACGATTTCCGCCAGCAGAAGCCCGGCATCGAGCTGCGTTTCGATATCACCTACGATGTCAGGGATTTCGACCGGGACGATGTCGATATCGGCATCCGCTTCGGCGCCGGCAAATATCCGGGGCTTTGCGCGCACAGGCTGTTCGAGAACATCATCATCCCGGTGTGCAGCCCGGCGCTGCTGGCGGCGGGTCCGCCGCTGAAGGAACCGCGCGACCTGTTCAACCACACGCTTGCGCATATCGAATGGTCGCGGCAGGGCGTGACCTGGCCGAACTGGAGCATGTGGATGCACGCGGCCGGCGTCGACGATTTCGACGACAGCCGCACGCTGGTCTTCGGTTCGTCGACCGATGCCACCCAGGCGGCGCTCGACGGCAATGCCGTGGCGCTCGCCGACTTCGCCATGGTTGCCAATGATCTTTCGCAAGGGCGCCTAGTGCGGCCCTTCGAGCTCGGCATCAAGGTCGCGCCGGAATTCGCCTATTTCCTGGTCTATCCCGAGGCCGCGAAGGACGACGCGCGCGTCGTCGCCTTCCGCGATTGGCTTACCGAGGAGGCGGCGAAGACGCCTACCTGAGAGGCGCGCCTCAGCCCGCGGGCGCGCCCGGCGCGCCGAACCAGCCGATGACGGCGCCGATGATCAGCATCACGCCCAGCCAATGGCCGGCATCGATCAGCGTCAGGGCCCAGCCGAAGCCTTCATAGCGGTGGTTGACGGTGAGCGTGGTGGCGATGAAGCCGAGCCACAGCACGAAGCCGAACAGCAATCCCGCGATCGGGTTCGGCTCGCCGCCGGTGATCGCGCCCACCACCAGCGTCAGCACGAGCGCCATGATGAGCTCGGCGACGAAGCTGACGACGAAGGGAACGGCAGAGCGCTTCATGGTGGCGGGGTCGAGCCTGGCTGCCTTCAGCCAGGGCTTGCTCAAGCCCATGTACCAAACCGCGCCGAACAACCATGCGACGACGGCGGCGACAATCACCGCCAGCCAGTTCACGACCGAAAAATCCATGCTTTTCCCCTCCAGATCGAGACGCGATGGAACGCTTGTTCGCCCGTCGCGTCAAGCAAGGCGCCAGACGGTCGTGCGCTTGACCTCGGCGTCCTCCAGGACCCGCGTCACCGGAACCTGGTAGACGGCAAGCGATTGCAGTCCGGTCCTGGGGAGGTAGGCGCGGCCCGGATCGCCGACGAGGATCTCGGCGCCGCGCGCCCGCAGGCTGGTGAACCAGGGCAGCAGCCGGTCGGCGAAAGCCTTGTCGTAGAAGACGTCGCCGGCAAGCACGACGTCCCAGCCATCGTCGGAACCGACGCAATCCGTGCCTCGGAATTGCGCCTCCACGGCGTTGGCTTCGAGGTTGATGGCGATTGCCGTTTCGCAGAACGGGTCGATATCGGCCGCGACCACCCGCGCAGCACCAGCTTTCATCGCCGCTATCGCGACGAGGCCAGAACCGGAGGCGAAGTCGAGCACGCGCCTGCCGCGCACGGTCCCGGGATTGTCGAGCACATAGCGGGCGAGACCCTGGCCGCCGGCCCAGGCAAAGGCCCAGAAAGGCGGCGGCAGGCCGATCTCGGCCAGTTCTTCCTCGGTGCGCAGCCATAGGTCATGCGCCTCGTCGGCGAGGTGCAGAAGCACTTCCGGCACATGCGCCGGCGCCATCAGCGCCGTGTTGTCGAGAATGAACTTTTTCGTGCTTTTCGGCGCGAGCTTCGTCACGGTGCCGGGTTGAGCTCGGCCATGCGGCAGACCTCTTTCCATTCGGCCGGCGTCACCGGCTGCACGGAAAGCCGGCCAAGCCGCACCAGCGCCATCTCGGCGAGCTTGGGATTGGCCTTGACCTGTTCCAGCGTCACCGGCTTGGGCACTTCCTTGAAGGCCCGGATGTCGACGCATTCCCAGCGCGGATCGTCGGTGGTGCTGTCGGGATGCGCCAGCGCGCAGACCTCGGCGATGCCGACGATGTTGAGCCCCTCGTTGGAATGATAGAAGAAGCCGAGATCGCCGATCTGCATCGCCTTCATGTTGTTGCGGGCGGCGTAGTTGCGCACGCCGTCCCATTGCGTGCCGGCTTTGCCTTTGGCCTTCAGCGCCTCGAAGGAAAAGACCGAGGGTTCGGACTTGAACAGCCAGTAATTCATATCGTTTGTCCCGTTGCCATTGTCGGCGCGCCGTGCACGGCGTTGCCGCCTATGCTTACTCTCTCGCCGGCGCCGCGGCGAGGGCGGCGAAGGATCACGCGCCGGCGGGCTTCTGGAACACCCAGTTCCACGGACGGATCTGGACGCTCTCGAACAGGCCGGCCCTGGCGTAGGGGTCGGCGGCGGCCAGGGACTGGGCGCCAGCCATGTCCGGCGCCTCGATCATCACCAGGCTGCCGTCCGGCTTGCCATCGGCGTCGAGGAAGGGGCCGGCAAAGGCAAGCCTGCCTTCGCTGATCAGGCCTTCCAGGAACGCCGCATGCGCCGGCCGCGTGTCGACGCGCAGCTGCAGGCTGCCGGGCTTGTCCTTGCAAATCAACGCAAACAGCATCTTTCAAACTCCGATGGTTCAGATGTCGGTTTCGGTCTTGAGCGGGCGTGTCATCAGCGCGGTCACGGCCTGGCCGATGGTCACCTTGCCGTCGAGGATGGCGGCGACGGCCGAGATGATCGGCGCCTCGATCTGGCGCTCGGCGGCGATGCGGGCGGCAATGCTGGCCGTCGGCACGCCTTCGGCCAGCGGCAGGCCGGCAAGCGGCTTGCCTTGGCCGAGCGCCAGGCCATAGGCGAAGTTGCGCGACTGCGCGGAAGAACAAGTGAGCAGCAGGTCGCCGAGGCCGGAAAGCCCCATCAGCGTCTCCGGCCTGGCGCCGAAGGCGGCGCCGATGCGGCGCAATTCGACGAAGCCGCGCGTCACCATGGCGGCCTGGGCGCTGGCGCCAAGGCCCGCGCCGGTGACGGCGCCGGCGGCGATGGCGAAGACGTTCTTCAGCGCGCCGCCGATCTCGACGCCGATCAGGTCGTCGCTGGAATAGCAACGCAGGTTTTCCGCCGAAAAGCGCGCGGCGAGCTCCGCCGCCAGATCGCCGTCGCGAGCGGCGACCACGACGGCCGTCGGCAGGCCGCGCGCGACGTCGCTGGCGAAGCTCGGACCGGACAGTGCTGCCACCGGATTGTCCGGCAGGCTTTCCGTTACGATCGCCGAGAGCAGCGCGCCGGTCTCGCGCTCGATGCCCTTGGCGCAGAGCACCAGCGGCGCTCCCCGGGGCACATGGTTGCGTGCAGCGGCCAGAACGGCGCGCAGCGACTGCGCCGGGGTCACGGCGAGCACGCAGTCGGCGCCGTCGAGCGCGGCGGCCATATCGCTGGTGGCCGCGATGCCGGGCGCGATTTGGATGCCGGGCAGATAACGCGGGTTCTCGCCGCGGGCGACGGCAGCGACGGTCTCAGTGTCGCGCGCATAGAGCCGGACATCATGGCCGGCGCGCAGCATGGCCAGCGCCAGCGCCGTGCCCCAGGCGCCGCCGCCCAGTACCGCGACGCGCCAGCTGCTGATGGATCGCTTGGACGTCATGCCTTGGCACCGCGCCGGCCCGAGCCGACGAGTGGTGCCGAAACACTGTCGAGCGGCCAGCGCGAGCGCGGCACGAAATCGGCGGTGTTCTCGTCGGCGATGCCCGCGCGCAGCCGTTCGATGCCGGCCCAGGCGATCATCGCGGCATTGTCGGTGCAGAGTTTTTGCGGCGGCGCGACGAAGGCGAAGCCGGCTTGCGAACAAAGCGCTTCAAGCGTCGCCTTGATGGTGCGGTTGGCGGCGACGCCGCCGGCAACGACCAGCGCCGGCTTTGCCTGGCGAGGGAATTCCCGGCGGAAGCGGGCAAGCGCGCGGCCGACACGATCGCCCAGCGCGTCGGCCACCGCCGCCTGGAAAGAGGCGCAGATGTCGGCGACGTCCTGGTCGCTCAGCGGCGCGATCGCGGTTGCCGCCTGGCGCACCGCGGTCTTGAGGCCCGAGAACGAAAAATCCGGCGGCGCCGAGCCCTTCATCGGGCGCGGGAAGGCGAAGCGGCGCGGGTCGCCACTGGCCGCGGCCTTCTCGACATTCGGGCCGCCGGGATAGGGCAGGCCGAGCATCTTGGCCGTCTTGTCGAAGGCTTCGCCCAGCGCATCGTCGATGGTGGTCGCCCAGCGCTGGTAGTCGCCGACGCTGCGCACCGCGACGATCTGGGTGTGGCCGCCGGAGACGAGCAACAAAAGATAGGGGAAGTCGAGACCGTCGGTCAGCCGCGCCGTCAGCGCGTGGCCTTCCAGGTGGTTGATGGCGATCAGCGGCTTGTTGGCGGCAGCGGCGATCGCCTTGGCCGTCATCAACCCGACGATCAGCCCACCGACAAGGCCTGGCCCCGCCGTCGCGGCGATCGCGTCGACCTCGTCGAGCGACACCTTGGAATCTTCAAGTGCCGCCTCGACAATCCCGTCGAGAGCCTCGACATGGGCGCGCGCCGCGATCTCGGGCACGACGCCGCCGAAGGCCGCGTGTTCCTCGATCTGGCTCAGCACCACGTTGGACAGGATTTCGGGCGCGGAAACGCCGTCCAGCGCCACCACGCTGGCCGCCGTCTCGTCGCAGCTCGTCTCAATGCCCAGAACGCGGATCAATTCGTCGCTAGCCTCAAAGATTGTGTCACCGACCATTCCCAATTAGGAAAAGGCCCGGCAGACCTCAAGCTGCCGGGGGTTATCACGGACCGCGCGCCATGCAAACTTTGAAAATCGGAACACGCGGCAGCCCGCTGGCACTGGCCCAGGCGCATGAGACGCGGGCGCGGCTGATGCAGGCGCATGGGCTGCCCGAGCAGGCATTCGAAGTGATGCCGATCTCGACCAGCGGCGACCGCATCCAGGACCGGCCGCTGTCGGAAGCCGGCGGCAAGGGCCTGTTCACCAAGGAAATCGAGGAAGCGCTGCTCGACGGCCGCATCGACATCGCCGTGCATTCCTCGAAGGACATGCCGACGGTGCTGCCCGATGGACTGGAGCTTATCACTTTCCTGCCGCGCGAGGACGCGCGCGACGCCTTCATCGGCAAGACAGTGAAACGGATCGCCGACCTGCCGCATGGCGCCACGGTAGGGTCGTCGTCGCTGCGGCGCCAGGCGCTGCTTCGCCGCATGCGGCCGGATTTCGAGGTGGTGATGTTCCGCGGCAATGTGCAGACGAGGCTGCGCAAGCTCGATGAAGGCGTCGCCGAAGGCACGATCCTCGCCTATGCCGGCTTGAAGCGGCTCGGGCTCGAACATGTCGTCACCGACCTGATGTCGCTGAAGGATTTCCCGCCGGCGCCGGGACAAGGCGCGATCGGCATCGAAACGCGCATCGGCGACCGCGAGGTCGAGAGAATGCTGGCGGCGATCCATCACGTGCCGACCGGCCAGGCCCTGGCCTGCGAGCGCGCCTTCCTCGCCGCGCTCGACGGCTCGTGCCGCACGCCGATCGCCGGCCATGCGACGGTCTCGGGCGAGAAACTTGATTTCACCGGGCTGATCATCTCGCCCGACGGCACGGAATCGCATGAGGTTCGGCTGGACGGCGAGGCCGCGGACGCCGCTGAGATCGGCCTGGACGCCGCGCGGACGGTTCGCGCCAGGGCCGGTGCTAAATTCTTCGACGGCTGGGCCTGACATGGTCCGCGTCCTGGTGACGAGGCCGGAGCCCGGCGCGTCGCGCACGGCACGACGCCTCGAAGCCCTGGGATTCCAGCCGATCCTGCTGCCATTGACCGAGACGAGCGCATTGCCGGTCGAGGCGACTGTCGGCGATGCGGTCGCGGTCGCCGTCACCAGCGCCAATGCGGTGCGGCATGCGCCCGGGGCGCTGATTGCGGCGCTTGCGCGCCTGCCTTGCCACGCGGTTGGCAAAAGGACGGCCGAGGCCTGCCGCGCGGCGGGATTTTTATCCGTCGCGGAAGGTCCGGGCGATGCCGAAGCGCTGGCCGACGGCATCGCCAACGGCCTTGCCGGCAAGGCGATCGTCTATCTGTGCGGCCACGTGCGCTTTCCGCTGTTCGAGCGCCGGCTGGCGGCGGCCGGCGTGCATGTCCAGGCGATCGAGACCTACGACACAACAGCGATCGACCATGGCGATGCCGATGTAGTCGCCCGGTTGTCGGGCCGGCCGGTCGACGCCGCGCTGCTTTATTCGGCCAAGGCAAGTGCGGCGCTGGTCAGCCTGATCGCGCGGCCTGCCCTACGGCAGCTCTTTGAAAAGACAGAATTCCTGGCACTTTCGGCGCGTGTCGCCGAACCGCTGCAGGGGATCGCCCGTCAAACGATCCGCATCGCGTCGAAACCCGAGGAAGATGCGTTGCTGGCGCTTTTGTCGCAAACGCGCTGAGCCGCGTCATCACACCGCCCCTTTTCACCGCTTGGTGATGTGCTAGAGCATCCCCTGGACCCTTTGAACCATCCTCAAGCCAGTTCGCGGAGCCCAAAGCATGGTCAAGACGCCGAAGATGCGACACTCGAAGACACGGCGCGAGCCGGTGACCATCGAACTCGAGCCCGGCGCCGTCTCGCGAATCACCGACGAGGATGCCGCCAAGGCCGATGCCGCGCAGACCGACGAGGCGAAGGCGGAAGAGGCCGTCGCCGCTTCGCAGCCCGAGGCGCCAGAGGAACCGATCCACGCCGAGCAGGCCGATATCGAGCCGTGGGAGCATAGCGATGCAGCTCAAGCAGCGGCCGACAAGCCCGAGGCCGGCAATGACGAGTCGGAAAAGCCATATCCCGGCGGTTCCGACGCACCGAAGAGCCAGCCCAGGGGCTTCGAGTACAATTTCGAGGACGCATCCGCCGCCGGCGCCGCGGCATCGAAAGCAAACGAGACACGGAGCGAGGATCGCGTATTGCAGCCGTCGCGCAAAACCGGCGTCAACGCCATCGCCGCGGGCGTCATCGGCGGCGTGATCGCGCTTGCCGGCGCCGGCCTGCTGCAGGCAGTCGGCCTGCTTGGCGCGCCGGGGTCGGGCGGCGGATCGCTCGACGGCGTCACTGGCGAGATCGCGTCGCTGAAAAGCGAGATGGCGGCGCTGAAGGAAAGCGGCGACACCGGAGCCACCGCCAAGGTCGACGGTCTTTCGTCGGCGCTCGAGCAGGTCAAGGCCGATGTGGCGGCGCTGAAATCCACCGCAGGACAGAGCGGCGACGGCGCCGCGCTCAAGGCGCTCGGCGACAAGGTCGGCCAGGTCGAGACGGCTGTGGCCGACCTGCGGAAGAACGGCAATGCGGCGCCTGTCGATCTCGGGCCGCTCAACGAGAAGATCGCCGGGCTCGACGCTCAGGTGAAATCGTCCGGCGACGCGGCCAAAGCCGAGGACGGCCGGGTCGCGGCGCTGGAGCAGTCCGTGTCGCAGCTTTCCGGCAAGGTCGAGGCGCAGGCCTCGCAGCCGAAGATCGCTTTGGCCATTGCCGCCTCGGCGCTGAAGTCGGCGCTCGACCGCGGCGCGCCTTTTGCGACCGAGCTCGACACGTTCGCGGCGATCGCGCCGGACGCGCCGGAGCTCGCGACGCTGCGCTCCTATGCCGACAAGGGCGTGCCGACCCGCGCCACCATCGCGTCGGAGGCCGATGCCGCCGCCAACGCCATGGTCGAGGCGGCCAAGCCGGCCGACCAGAATGCCGGCTTTTTCCAGAGCCTGGTGTCGAGCGCGGAATCGCTGGTCAAGGTGCGGCCGGTCGGCGCCATCGAAGGCAAGGGCGCGCCGGAAACCGTCGCCCGCATGGAAGTGGCGGTCACCCAGGGCGACTACGCCAAGGCGCTCGGCGAATACGACACGCTGCCCGATGCCGCGAAGGCCGCCGGCGCCGACTTTGCCGGCAAACTGAAGGCGCGGCTCGACGTCGAAAAGCAGCTCGAAGCGCTGATTGCCGGCGCGACGAAGGCGTGAGGACCAACAGATGATCCGCCTCCTCGTCTTCCTCGCCGTCGTCTTCGCGCTCGGGCTAGGCTTTGCCTGGCTGGCCGATCGTCCGGGCGAGATGCTCGTCACCTTCAACGGCTACCAGTACCAGGTCACGCTGATGGTGGCGGCGGTGGCGATCGTTGCCGTGGTCGCCGCCGTGATGATCGTCTGGTGGCTGGTGAAGTCGCTGTGGAACAGCCCCTACACGATCTCGCGCTATTTCCGGGTGCGCCGCCGCGACCGCGGCTACCAGGCGCTGTCGACCGGTATGATCGCCGCCGGCGCCGGCGACGGCGCGCTGGCGCGCAAGAAGACCAAGGAGGCCGCGAAGCTGATCAGCTCCGACCAAGAGCCGCTGGTCAACCTGCTCGACGCCCAGGCCTCGCTGCTCGAAGGCGACCATGAGGGCGCGCGCGAGAAATTCGAGCGCATGCTCGACGATCCCGAGATGCGGCTGCTCGGCCTGCGTGGGCTCTATCTGGAGGCCGAGCGGCTCGGCGACCGCAATGCCGCGCGCCACTATGCTGGCCGCGCCGCTGCGGTGGCGCCGCAGCTTGCCTGGGCGGCGGAATCGACGCTCGAGGAGCTCACCGAACGCGGCGACTGGGACGGCGCGCTGAAGCTGGTCGAGGCGCAGAAATCGACACGGCAGATCGAGCGCGACGCCGCCAACCGCCGCAGGGCCGTGCTGCTGACCGCCAAGGCGCAGGCGCTGGTCGACAGCGATCCGAACGCGGCCCGCACAGCGGCGCTCGAAGCCAACAAGCTGGCGCCCGATTTCGCGCCGGCCGCGGTGATCGCCGCCGATCTGGTTATCCGGCAAAACGACGTGCGCAAGGGCTCCAAGATCCTGGAGGCCGCCTGGAAGGCCGAGCCGCATCCCGACATCGCCGAGCTCTACACCCATGCCAGGCCGGGCGACGCCGTGCTCGACCGCCTCAACCGGGCAAAGAAGCTGCAGGAATTGAAGAAGAACCACGCCGAGTCGGCGATGGCCGTGGCGCGCGCGGCGCTCGACGCGCAGGATTACGCGACGGCCCGGTGCGAGGCGGAGTCCGCGATCCGCATGGATCGTCGCGAGGGCGCCTATCTTCTGCTCGCCGATATCGAGGAAGCCGAGACCGGCGACCAGGGCAAGGTGCGGCAGCTGCTGTCGAAGGCCGTGCGCGCGCCGCGCGATCCCGCCTGGGTGGCGGACGGCGTCATCTCCGAGCGCTGGGCGCCGGTGTCGCCGGTCACCGGCAAGCTCGACGCCTTCACCTGGCGCGCGCCGATGGAGCGGCTCGGCCAGTTGATCGACAGCGAGACCGATATCCCGGTGCCGGCGATCGCAGCCGCGCCCGCCGCCGCACCGGCCGAAAAGGCGATAGACATTGTTGCCGATGCGGCGGCCGAGAAGCCGGTGCCGACGAACGGCGGCGAGAAGGACAAGGCGGTGGCCGAGACCGTCGATGAGGCGGGAACCATCGGCCAAGGTTCGGAGTTGCCGCATCTCCCGGACGATCCGGGTGTCGCGCCGGACGAGGCTGCGGAAAAATCGCCGCGCCGGTTTCGTTTGTTCTAAGGCTGTGATCTGAGGCCGGGTTTTGGTGGGCAGGGAAAAAACATCGATGTTCGAGCGCGTATTGTCCTTCCTGAGGGATCTGCCGGCCGGTGGCGAGGCCAGGCCGAGCGCCGATGATCCGCGCGTCGCGGCTTCCGCGCTGCTCTATCATGTGATGAACGCCGACGGCGTGCGCCAGGACGTCGAATGGGAACGGTTCAAGCAGATCCTGGCCGAGACCTATTCGGTGAGCGGCGCGGAGCTCGATGCGCTGGCCGCGGCCGGCGAGCGTGCCGACAACGAGGCGATCGACCTCTATGCCTTCACCAGCGTCTTGAAGCGCGATCTCGACGCCGAGGCGCGCAAGGCCTTCATCGGCCTGATGTGGGAAATCGTCTATGCCGACGGCGAGCTGCACGAGCTCGAGGACAACACCGTCTGGCGGGTCGCCGAGCTGATCGGCGTCGAGCGCCACGATCGCATCGAGGCGCGCCGCAAGGCGGCGGCCGAGGCGCCCGGCGCGCGGGGCAAGTCGAGCGACGAATAACAGGACCCTTCGCCTTCCATGCCATCCAGACCAAGGCCGAGACCCAAAATCCTGATCGTGCTGCATCAGGAGAATTCGAGCTCCGGTCGCGTCGGCCATATGCTGCTGGAAGAAGGCTTCGATCTCGACATCCGCCGGCCGCCGCTCGGCGACGAATTGCCCTGCACGCTCAACGACCATGCCGGCGCGGTGGTGTTCGGCGGGCCGATGAGCGCCAATGACGAGGACGAGTTCGTCCGCCGCGAGACCGACTGGCTGGAAATCCCGCTCAAGGAAAACCGGCCGTTTCTCGGCATCTGCCTCGGTGCCCAAATGCTGGCCAACCATCTCGGCGGCAAGGTCGAGGGCCATGGCGAGGGGTTGGTCGAGATCGGCTGGTACCCGCTGAAGCCGACCGACGCCGGCAAGAAGCTGCTGCACTGGCCGGAGATGGTCTACCAGTTCCACCGCGAGGGTTTTTCGCTGCCGAAGGAAGCGACGCTGCTGGCAACGGCGGAAACCTATCCCAACCAGGCTTTCCGCTATGGCGACAACGCCTGGGGCATCCAGTTCCATGGCGAGCTGACGCGGGCGATGATGCAGCGCTGGGTGGTGCGCGGCGCGCATCGCTTCGAATTGCCCGGCGCGCAGCCCGGCCGCGACCATCTCGGCGGCCGGCTGATCTGGGACATGCACCTCAAGCGCTGGCTGGGCGAGTTTCTGGGGCTGATTTTTGGCAGGCCGGCGGTGGGGTAGGGAAAACCGAATTTGCTTCGAACGGCTGTGCCCGATTCAAAAATTGCCTACGCCTTCAAGGATTTTGCTCGCTAGTAAGCTCCTGTATTTTCTCAAGGAGATTTTTGACGAGCAGCCGGTACGCGCGCGTGAGTTCGTCCGGCGACAATTCTACTCTGATGTCGTACTTGCCGGAATAGTTTACCTGCAGGTCGACTGTTCCGAACAGCGTCGTTGCGCCATCGCGAATGTCTGTCACCACGATCATGTTCGCCAATGGCTGATCCAGCAGAATGACGCCTGGTTCTCCGGGATGATTGTGCGTCGTCGTGCGTATTTTCACAACGTAACCCTCCTATCAGGTGAGAGCCCGCCTCTCCTCATCGGCATCGCGCCCTGTCCAAAATAGAAGCCGTCCCCTCAAAACGCGAGGAACAAAAATGGATGGTATCGGCGCGACCACCATCTGTGTTATGCGCCGCCCAACCAACCGAAGGACGACAGCTGTGAACGAACCGACCTTGGCCGAGGCGACCGAGAATATCTATGCCTCACTCCGAGCCGACAATGCCGATATCGATGCGCATATCGCGACGCTCAAGGCGGCGCTGGCACGGGAGGGGAAAAAGCAGGCGGTGTTCGATCCGGCCAAGCTGGTGCAGAAAAACCGTGCCGGCCGCAAGTTGATGCAAGCCTATTTTCGGCAGCGCGGCGTCAGCGTGAGCTTTTCGGAATAGATCTGCTCCCGACCTGAGCTTCCGCATCGGTGCCCTCGCAGCCTAGCCACAAGCCCCATACCCCTAACGGCGGGCCGGTGAGTGCCGTCGACCTGATCTGGAACTCGATCAATTGCGGCTGTTGAGATGCCGCACCTGCCGCAGCGCCGGGAACAGATAGGCCCACAGGCCGGCGACCGCTACGGCGCCGATGCCGCCGATCACCACGGCGGGAACCGTGCCGATCAGCGCCGCCATGGTGCCGGCGCGGAATTCGCCGACCTCGTTGGAGGCACCGACGAAGACCTGGTTGACGGCGTTGACGCGGCCGCGCACCTCGTCCGGGGTCCAAAGCTGGATCAGCGTCTCGCGGATATAGACGCTGAACATGTCGGTGGCGCCGAGCAGGGCAAGTGCCACGATCGACAGCCAGGTGATGGTCGAGACGCCGAACAGCACCGTGACGGCGCCGAACAGCGCGACGAAGCCCAGCATGATCTTGCCGGCATGATCGCGGATCGGATGGCCGGCAAGCCAGACGGCGACGCAGATGGCGCCGATGCCCGGGGCCGAGCGCAACAGGCCAAGACCCCAGGGGCCGAGATCCAATATGTCGCGCGCATAGACCGGAAGCAGCGCCGAGGCGCCCGACAGGAGCACGGCGAAGAGGTCGAGCGAGATCGCGCCGAGCACGATCTTCTCGCCCCAGATATAGCCGAAGCCGGCAAACAGCGTCTGCATGGTCGGCTTGTCGGTGGCCGTCTGCTGGGCGGGCTTCGGGATGGTGAAGATGAGCACAGCGGCGGCGAGCATCAATATGGCGGCGGTCGCGTAGGCGATTTCGGCCGAAACGCCGTAGAGCAGGCCGCCGGCGACGGGGCCGACGATGGTCGCGGTCTGCCAGGCCGACGAGTTCCAGGCGATCGCGTTGGCGAAATCCTCCTGCGGCACCAGATTGGCGAACAGCGAGGACGAGGCCGGGCCGTAGAAGGCCCGCGCAATGCCGAACGCCACCAGCACCATGAAGATCGGCAGGGGGCTGGTCAGGCCGCGCAGTGTCAGAAGCAGCAGACCCAGCGCGCAGCCGGCCTCGACCAGGGTCGCCAGCGTCATGATCAGCCGGCGGCCGAAGCGGTCGGCGACGACGCCGGTGACAAGCACCAGAAGCAGCGAAGGCAGGAACTGGACGATGCCGACAATGCCGAGGTCGAACGGATCGCGGGTCAGGTCATAGACCTGCCAGCCGACGGCGACCGAAACGATCATGGTCGCGAAGGTCGTGAGGAAACGCGCCGTCCAATAGCTGAGGAACGGGCGGTGCCGGAACGCGGCGTAGCGCTGGTCGGGTGACGTTGTTTCGACGGTCATGATCTGAGGCCCCGTTGCGACGATGGCCGGCGGGGCACTTCCACGGTGGGCGCTGGTCCGGCCGCAACCCTTTAGCCCAGTTCGTTTCGCCATGCGCGCAAAAAATCCGCGCCGGATCAAAGAAAATCGAAATTTTCTCCCCGAATGGCGGCTCAGCCTCTCAACGCGGCGGAGATGGCGTGAAGCCCGCCGCGCAGCTCCGCTTCCGTCGGCCAGCCGAAGCCAAGGCGGAAGAAGCGTTTCGGCATCTCGAACCAGTGGCCGGGACCGACATAGGTACCGTGCTCCTCCAGCAGCCTGCTGTAGAACGTGTCGAGGTCGAAGCCGGCATCGACGTTGAGCCGCGGGAAGCCGACGACGCCGCCTTGCGGCCGCACCCAGTCGACAAGAGGCTCGCCGTCGATCCAGGCCTGGACGATGTCGCGGCGCCTGGCCATTTCGGGGAGCAGCGAGGCCAGAAAGCCGTCACGGCGTTCGAGCGTGGTGCGGGCGATCGCTTCGTCGATGACGCTGCCGCAGATGCCGATCTGCTCCTTGGCGGCGAGGAAGGTTTCCTGCAGCTCCGGATCGCGGGTTACCAGCCAGCCGATGCGGATGCCCGGAATGCCGAAGGCCTTGGACAACGAGCAGACGCTGATGGCGGCGGGACTGAGCGAGGCCGCGGCGGGCAGGCGTTCGCTGTAGGAGAGGTCGCGATAGGTCTCGTCGACCAGCAGCCGGCATTTGCGATGTTCGGCGAGCGCAATCAGCGCGTCGAGATCGGCGCGTGTCATCATCGTGCCGGTCGGGTTGTGCGGGCAGGTGACGCTGATCAGTTTGGTGCTCGGCCGCAGCTCTGTCTTGACGCGTTCGATGTCGACGGCAAAGCCCCGGTCGAAATCGAGGTCGACATAGGAGATGGCGCAGCCGATCGCTTTCGGCGTCTCGATGTTGGTGGCGTAGTTCGGCCGCACGACCACGAGATGGTCATTGGGCGACAGCAGCGACGTGGCGATAATGAACAGCGCGCCGGCCGCGCCGGCGGTCACCAGCACATCGTCGGGAGAAACGCCCTTGTCCTGCCCGGCGATCAGCGCCCGCAAGTCCTTGTCGCCGCGATGCTCGCCATAGAACAAGGTGAGGTCGGACAGCGCGAGGCCGATGTCGGAGAGTTTCTGGTCGGCGATCGAGCTTTCGGAAAGATTGTAGCGGATGCGGTCGTAGCCGTATTCCTCCGGCGCTTCCTTCTCGATCACCATCCTGGCGTAGTTCATGGCTGGCCTGCTCCCCGGTCTCAGACCGTATCCAAGCCATAAAAGCAGCAAGCCTGCCAAGGCGGATTCCTCGGCAGGCTTGCTTAAACCATTGGTGCAGGCGCGTTATTTCAGGCGAGCGATCTCAGGCGGGCGCCTTGGCCTTTCTGCCTTTGGCCGGCTTTGCCGGCTCCGGTTCCGCCTTGCGGCCGAGGCCGATCGACTTGGCGAGCTGCGAACGCGACGCCGCATAGTTGGGGGCGACCATCGGGTAGTCCACCGGCAAGCCCCATTTGGTGCGGTAGGCTTCCGGTGTCAGGCCGAAATGCACGCCGATATGGCGCTTCAGCGATTTGAACTTCTTCCCGTCCTCGAGACAGATGATGTAGTCCGGCGTCACCGAGCGCCTGGGATTGACGGCGGGGGTCGGTGGGGGCGCCGTGGGCACCGCCGGCTGGCTAATCCCGCTGATCGAGGAGGCGACGCTGGCGATCAGTCCGCCCAGGTCCGAAGCGGGCAGGCGGTTTTTCGCGACATAGGCCGATACGATGTGAGCGGTGAGCTCGAGCAGATCGACTTCCTTGGCTGTGCTGGTGTCCTCGTCCACGTAGTCCCTCCATTTTCGCCGCAAGGCCGTGAAAACGATCCGGTTTTCACGGCGTGTAATGTCAAAGCGCTGCGGGCGTTGTTGGCGAATTCGAAAAGCCGCAGGGGCCGCAGGCCGGCGAATTCCTAGTCGGCAAATCTGCGCGACGCAACGTTTTGTCGCGTCAATACACGCTGTTTTGAACAATTATACTGAAATGTAACAATATCAGACGATCAGCGCCTTGTCGCGCCATAGACGAAATCCACCCTCGAAAGCGCGAGTGTTGTCGCCGCGCCGGGATTTTTCAGGCAATTCATCGAGCTTGTCGACATTGCCGCCGCCAATCACGACATAGTCCGGCTGCAAGGCGGCGCGAAGCCTGTCGACCACGTCGAAAACGTATCTGCGCCACTTCTTCTTGCCGCGCTTTTCCAGGCCGCGCTCGCCGACATAATCCTCGAAACTCGCTCCCTTTTTGTAGGGAAGGTGGGCGAGCTCCATGGGCTGGCCGACATTCTTGATGATCATGGCGGCGCCAAGGCCGGTGCCGAGGCCGAGGAAGAGCATGCGGCCGCCGTCATAGCTGCCGATCGCCTGCATCAGCGCGTCGTTGACGAGCTTCACCGGCTTGCCGAAGGCGGCGGTGAAATCGTAGCCGTTCCAACCCTTGCCGAGATTGAAGGGGTCGAGCGAGGGCTTGTTGTCGCGCACGGGGCCGGGATAGCCCATCGAGATGACGTCGTAGTCCAGGTCCTCGGCCAGCTTCTTGACCGAAGCGACGACCTGGTCCGGTGTCAGGCTCGGTCCGGACGCGGCGCGGCGCATCTCGCCGCCGGCGCTGGTCAGGATCTTCACATGCGAGCCGCCGACATCGATGGCGAGCACGATCGGATCGCTGCTCGCCGGCGCCTTCCTTGTTGCCTTCGCCATCTTGTCCTCCCGAAGCTATTTCGTCGGATTGATCCAGCCGTCGGGCGGCCCGAAGCCGTTCATGGCATCGGCCGGCCCCCAGGTCTTGGGCGCATAGATCGCCGGCGCCGTGGTGTCGCCGAGCACCGGACCGACGATGCGCCAGGCAAGCTCGGCCGCGTCCTGGCGCGTGAAGAGCTGGCCGTTGCCGTTCATGGCGTCGCCGATCAGCCGCTCATAGGGCGGCATGTCGCCCTTGGTGTCGTCGAGCGCGGTCAGTTCCACCTGCTCGCCGATCATGTCGTCGCCGGGGACCTTGCGCTGGGCGCCGATCGAGATCGCCACCTGCGGGTCGATGCGGAAGCGCACGTAATTGGCGTCGCCCGGCTTGATCGGATCGAAGACATCGAGCGGCGGCCGCTTCATCCGCACGATCACCTCGGTGGCGTGCACCGGCATGTTCTTGCCGGCGCGGATGAAGAAGGGCACGTCCTGCCAGCGCCAGGTGTCGACCAAGAAACGCACCGCGGCGAAGGTCTCGACCGGCGAATTCGGCCGCACGCCCGGCTCGGCCAGATAGCCGTCGAACTGGCCGCGCACGACATCGTCCTTGGTCAGCGTGCGGATGGCGCGCAGCACCTGCACCTTCTCGTCGATCAGGTCGTCGGCCGAGCGGCCGACCGGCGGCTCCATGGCCAAAAGCAACAGGATGTTGAGCAGGTGGTTTTCGATGACGTCGCGGATGCAGCCGACATCGTCGTAGAATTTGCCGCGCCCTTCGACGCCGAAATCCTCGGCCATGGTGATCTGGACGCTCTCGACGAAGTTGCGGTTCCAGATCGGCTCGAGGAAGGAATTGGCGAAGCGGAAATAGAGCAGGTTCTGGATCGCCTCCTTGCCGAGATAATGGTCGATGCGGAAGATCGACTGCTCGTCGAACACCAGATGCAGCACCCGGTTCAGCCAGCGCGCCGACTGCAGATCGTGGCCGAACGGCTTTTCCACCATCAGCCGGGCGCCGCGCGCGGTGCCGGACTGCTCCAATCCTTGCACGACGGTCTCGAACATGGTCGGCGGCACGGCCATGTAGTGCAGCGGCCGCTGCGCTGACCCCAGCGCGGTCTTCAGCTTCTCGAAGGTCGCGCCGTCGCGGTAGTCGCCGCTGACGTAGCGCAGCAGCGAGGCGAGCTTGGAAAAGACCTTGTCGTCGATGCTGCCCAGCGCGGTGACGACGCCGTCGCGGGCGCGGTCCACCAGTTTGGGGAGTTCCCAAGGCTCGAAGGCGACGCCGATCACCGGCTCGGTCAGCGTCCCCTTGGCGACCATCTGGTAGAGCGCCGGGAAAATCTTCTTATGCGCAAGGTCGCCGGTCGCTCCGAAAAGCACCAGCGTGTCGGACCTCTCCTGGCTCATGCCTTGTCTCCCCTCACGCGCCGGTCTTCTTTTCGAGATGGCCGCCGAAGGCATAGCGCATGGCGGACAGGAGCTTGTCGGCGAATTGCGATTCGCCCTGCGAGGAGAAACGGTCGAACAGCGCCGAGGACAGCACCGGCGCCGGGACGCCGGTGTCGATCGCGGCCTTCAGCGTCCAGCGGCCTTCGCCGGAATCGGAGACGCGACCGCCGAACTGGGCAAGCGCCGGATCGCTCTTCAGCGCGCCAGCGGTGAGATCGAGCAGCCAGGAGCCGATGACGCTGCCATGCCGCCAGACTTCGGCGACTGCGGGCAGGTCGACGTCGAACTGGTAGTATTGCGGATTTTCGAGCGGGCTGGTCTCGGCGTCGGCGGTGCGCTGCCTTTTGCCGGCATTGGCCGACTTCAGGATGTTCATACCTTCGGCATAGGCGGCCATGACGCCGTATTCGATACCGTTGTGCACCATCTTGACGAAGTGGCCGGCGCCGCTCGGGCCGCAATGGAGATAGCCGAAGGGCGCCGTGCCGCCATCCTTGGGCGGATTGGAGCCGGCATCGGCGCCCGGCGCCAGCGTGGCGAAGACCGAATCGAGATGCTTCACCGCCTCGTCGGGGCCGCCGATCATCAGGCAGTAGCCGCGCTCGAGGCCCCAGACGCCGCCGCTGGTGCCGACATCCACAAAGTTGATGCCTTTCACCGCGAGCTTGGCCGCCTGGTCGACGGCATCGTGGTAGTAGGAATTGCCGCCGTCGATGATGATGTCGCCCGGCTCCATCAGCGCCGCGACCTGGTCGACGATCCTGCCGGTGATCGCGGCGGGCAGCATCAGCCAGGCGCAGCGCGGCTTGGCGAGCTTGCCGACGAATTCCTCCAGCGAGGCCGCGCCGACGGCGCCGTCCTTGACCATGCCGGCGACGCTTGCCGAATTGATGTCGTAGACGACGCATTCATGGCCGTCGCGCATCAGGCGCCGCACCATATTGGCGCCCATCCTGCCCAGTCCCATCATTCCGATCTGCATGGTGTCATCCCGATTGCTTGAGGAAAGGAGAAGTATAATGGCCCTGCTGGATCACGATCGAGTGTCAATGCCGACGCTGAAGTCGACATTCTCCCAACGCATCGCCCCGGGCCAGAAAAAAGTGAAGACGATGGTGGTTCCCGGCTGCAGGCGGTTAACGGGCAAATCCACCAGATGGATGCCGAACGTATTTTCGACCGTCTTGCTGTCCTGCACGGTCAGCCATTTGTCGGTGCTCCAATGGACGACGCCCCGCGCCGACAATTCGACGCGAAGCGCCTTGCCGGCCGGAATGGAGCGGATCTTGTGGTTGAAGCGCCATATCCGCAGCGGCGAGACCGTCTTGCCCTTGATATAGCGCTCGACGCCTTGCGGCGGCATGTCGAAGACGGCGCCGTCGCGCAGCGAGCGCAACAGCTTGATGTGCTCGGCATGCGCCCAGACCAGCGGCATGGCGCTGCCGGAAGGGGCGCCCAGGCGCAATTCACGGTCCGGCATGTCGGGGCGATCCCAGACCTGTTCCGGCAGCAGGCCGCCGACGCCGGCCGAGCGTTCGAAGGTTTCCAGCAGTTGCGCCGCTTTGTCCTTGCGGCCGGCGGCCAGCTCATAATGGGCGCGCTCGCCGGCGAGCAGCGGCCACGGTCGCCCCCGGCCGGTGCCGTCGAAGGGCGTGCCGTCCTCGTGCTCGCCATAGCCGTCGCCGGTATAGCGGTACCAGAGTGGCCCTTGCGGCAGGTCGCAGCGCAACTCGGCATCGATCGCCTTGACCGTGTTCAGGATGCGCGGGTCGTCCGCGGCTCTCAGCCCGAAGCGCACCAGCGCCAGGGCGTCCGGGCTGATGATTGCCTCGGCCGGCTTGTCGGTATCGCCCGGTGGCCGGTTCTTGATCGGCACGAAGCCGTCCTTGGGCGAGGCGGCGCTGCCATCGTCGGGCGGTGCGATGCGGACATAATAGCCTTCGATGCCTGCTCTCGCGCTTGCCTCGGTGCCGGTGACATAGGTCCAGCGCTCGATCTGGTCGTTCCAGCAATCGGCGGTCTCGCGCAAATAGTTTGCCGGCTCATTCTTACCGAAGGCGTCCAGCATGTCGGCGGCTGCGAACAATGCGGCTATTTCCACAGCCAGCGTGAACGGGCTGTAGCCGGCGTCCTCTTCCCAGCGATCCTCGCCGGTGACCGGGCCGTTGCGCACGACGTAGGAGGCCGCATTCTCGATCATCGGCAGGAAGTCGGCGAGCTTCGACTTCGGCAGGTGGCCGGCGCGGCGCAAGGCGTCGGCAAGCAGCAGCGGAAAGGCGCATTCGTCCATCTGGATGCCGGGCCAATAGGCCGTGCCGTCGGACCAGACATTCTGCGGCCAGTGGCCGTCGGGTTGCTGGATCGCGCGCAGATAGGTGAGGATCTGCAGCGCCTGCCTGGCGTCGCCCGCGGCGAGGAAGCCGCCCGCCGTCTCGACAAGGTCGCGCGGCCAGATGAGGTGATAGCCGCCGAGGTCGTCGTCGCCCTTGTTGAAGCCCCATGGGATCGACAGGCTGGCGACGGCGGCGCCAGGCCTCGCGATCGACAGATGTGTCGCAAGCACCGCCGTGCTGGCGCGGTAGGTGTTCAGACCGGAGGCAGCATGGCGGTCGAGTTTTTCCAGCCCTGCCTGGAATGCCCGCCAGTTGTCGACATAGGTTTTCGCGGCCGGCTCGAAACCCTGTTTCAGGCTTGCAAGCGCAAGGTCGGCGGCTTCCTCCGGCGAAGCGCCGAAGCCGAGCGCCAGCAGGGCAACCGCCTTGCCGGCCGAAAAGCCGATCTCGCCGGTCAGCGCGACATTGCCGTTTTCCGCTGCCTGGCAGGAAGGATCGAGCGCGCCGTTGTCGTGCAGCTGCTGCCAGCCGTCGGAAAAGCCGACATAGCCGGCCGAGCAGGCGCCCCAGGGCAAGGAGGAGGCGAGCGCGAGCGAGACGCCGCGTCCGGTGGCAAAGAGAAGGCGCTGCCCCTTGTGCTCCCCGATCCAGGCGGTGTTGCCCATGCCGGCGTTGACGAGATGCGGGGCCAGCAGCGCGTAGACGCGATAGTCGGCCGCCCGGTCCTTGAGGACGGTGAAACGCACTTCTTGCAGCAAGACAGGTCGTTTCGAATCCGTAACGATGCGCTTCTCGATCCGGTAGGCGCCGTCGGAAGCGGTGTTGGTCAGCCGGTAGCCGGGGACGCCGTCCTCGAAAGGTTCGATGGTGTGTGCCGCATCGCGCTTCTCTTCGGAAAAATAACCGCCTGGACCGGTGACGATCAGCCCCAGGTCGCGCGTGCAAGCGCTGTCGAGGCGCGGATAATAGAGTTCGTTCAAAATGCCATGGCTGATGGTGAACCAGAGCCGGCTTTTTGCCGAAAGCGCGGTGCCGACGCCGCTTTTGGCGCTTGATGTCCAGCGCGCCGGAATCCCGGGCGCGCCCTTTGCAACGGTCGGCGTCACTGCCATGCATTGGCCTCCTGCCACGTTCCTAGACCAGGAGTCGCCGCCTTTTCAATCGTGGCACCGCAAGTTGATCGTGGCAGCGCCAATGCTTTGCAGTTGACAGCTTGCGGTTCCTCTGAATTTGTCTGACAATAGATAAAAAACAGGGAATAAGCGTTACGACCATCCGTCAAGCCCAGCAAACTCGGGAGGAACCGACATGAAGAAACTGCTCGTATTGAGTGCATTTGCGGCGATGCTCGCCTCGGGCACCGCGCTTGCCGACACCAGCGGCAAGAAGATCGCCTTCTCCAACAATTATGCCGGCAATTCGTGGCGCCAGGCGATGCTCGACAGCTACGGCATCGTCACGAAGAAGGCAGTCGACGACAAGATCGTCGGCGCGGCGGACGTCTTCACCACCGCCGACAAGGAAGTGCCGACCCAGGCCGCCCAGGTGCAGAACCTGATCCTGCAGGGCTATGACGCCATCGTCATCAACGCCGCTTCGCCGGATGCGCTGAACGGCGCCATCAAGCAGGCCTGCGATGCCGGCATCACCGTCGTCTCCTTCGACGGTACCGTCACCGAGCCCTGCGCCTACCGCGTCGTCGTCGACTTCAAGGACATGGGCAAGCAGGAAGTCGAGCAGATGGCCAAGTTCCAGCCCAAGGGCGGCAATCTGCTGGAAATCCGTGGTCTTGCCGGCACCTCGATCGACGATGCCATCCATGCCGGCATCCTCGAAGGCGTCGCCGCCCATCCGGAGTTTAAAATCGTTGGTTCCGTGACCGGCGACTGGGACCAGACCACGGCGCAGAAGGCGGTGGCGACCATCCTGCCGTCGCTGCCCGATGTCGTCGGCATCGTCGACCAGGGCGGCGACGGCTATGGCGCCGCGCAAGCCTTCGCCGCCGCCGGCAAGCCGCGCCCGACCATCATCATGGGCAACCGCCAGGACGAGCTGAAGTGGTGGAAGGAACAGAAGGAGAAGGACGGTTACAAGACCTGGTCGGCCTCGATCGCGCCCGGCGTGTCGACGCTGGCCTTCTGGGTGGCGCAGCAGGTGCTCGACGGCCGCAAGGACATCCCGCATGACCTGCTGGTTCCGTATCTGGCCTTCACCCAGGACGATTTCGAGGCCGCGCTGCCGAACATCAAGGAAGGCGGCGTCGCCACCCACGAGTACACGCAGGAAGACGCCATCGCGGCGATCAAGGCCAACATCAAGCAATAGAGTATGATCCCGAAAAGTGTTCGGCGGTTTTCGGAAAAGATCATGCTCAAGCAGCAGACGAAGTGGGGTGACGTTTCGAAGAAAGGTCATCCCACTTTGGGCGCGTTGCCGTCCGCATCGCCAACCGGATAAAAGTTGAGGATGCTTCAGGCTATTGCAGACATCGTCAGGCTGGACGGCGCCGAAAAGCATTTCGGCGCCGTTCGGGCGCTTAACGGCGTCGACTTCCATGTCGGCGCCGGCGAATGCGTCGGGCTGGTCGGGCATAACGGCGCCGGCAAGTCGACGCTCATGCATATGGTGGCGGGCACGCTGCGGCCGGATGGCGGGCAGATCGCCGTGCGCGGCAACCAGGAGGCAAGCTATTCGGTGGCACGCGCGCTCGAGCTCGGCATACGCTGCGTCTTCCAGGAATTGTCGCTCTGCCCCAATCTCAGCGTCGCCGAGAACACCCGCATCAATCATCCCTCGCTCGCCGGTTTCGGCTGGCGGCGCAGAGCTGCCGATCTCATCCGCGCCAAGCTCGACGAAATCTTCCCGGACCACGGCATTTCGGCGGACGACATCGCCGGCGACCTTTCGATCGGCAGGCGGCAGATGGTCGAGGTGGCGCGCGCCTTCACGCTGACCCGCGAGCCGCTGCACCTGGTCATCCTCGACGAGCCGACCTCTTCGCTCGACGCGCATACGGCGGGGCAGTTGCTTTCCTTCGTACGCCGTTTCGTCGAAAAGGGCGGCAGCTGCATCCTGATCTCGCATGTGCTGGGCGAGGTGCTGCAGAACGCCGACCGCATCGTGGTGATGCGCGACGGCAAGGTGGTCGCGGCGGATGCCGCCAGCGCCTTCGATCGCGATAAGCTGGTCGCCGCCATGGGCGGCGCCGAAGGGCATCACAAGGCCGCCGCCGAGGCCCGCAAGAGCGAGCCCGGCGCGCTCAGGGTGCGGGCGCGCGCGGTCAGGCAGCAGGACGATAAGGAACTTGTCGCCCGCGCCGGCGAGATCATCGGCCTCACCGGGCTTGCCGGCCACGGCCAGACCGACCTTTTGCTGGCGATCTTCTCGGCCGCCTCCCGCGCCAAGGCCGGCATCGAGGTGACGGCGCCGGTCGCGCTGGTCGCCGGCGACCGCCAGTCGGACGGCATCTTTTCGCAATGGTCGATCGCGCAGAATATCGGCATCCGCTCGCTGGCCCGCCTGCGCAGCGGACTGCTGATCTCGCCGCAGCGCGAGGCGGAGCTCGCCGAATTCTGGAAGCAGAAGATCGGCATCCGGACGCCGGACATGAACAACAACATCTTCTCGCTGTCGGGCGGCAACCAGCAGAAGGCGCTGTTTGCCCGCGCGCTCGGTTCCGACGCCGAGATCGTGCTGATGGACGACCCGATGCGCGGCGTCGACATCGGCACCAAGCTCGAAGTCTACGACCTCGTGCGCGAGGAGGCCGCCAAGGGCCGAACCTTCCTCTGGTACACAACCGAGACCGAAGAGCTCGACAATTGCGACCATGTCTATGTCTTCAAGAACGGTCGCATCGTCGCCAATCTGCGGCGCGACGAGCTGACGGAGGAAAAGATCATCCAGTCCTCGTTCGGCGATGCGGCCTGAGATGACGGCGATCGCTCCCGGCACCGTCCCGAAATCCTCGCCGCGCGGCAGCGCCGCCCGGGCGCGCATGCTGCGCGGCCTTTTGCCGGCTTTGTCGCTGGCGCTGGTGCTGATTGCGATCGCCTGGCTCAACCCGCGCGCCATCAGCTATTTCGGCTTCAACCTGATGCTCAACCTGGCGATCCCGATCGCGCTGGCGACGATCGCGCAGATGTTCGTCATCGCCGGCAACGAGCTCGACCTGTCGATCGGCACGTTTGTCGGCTTCGTCGGCTGCGTCACCGCGACATGGCTGAGGGATGCGACGCTCATCGGCATCGTGGTGCTCATCGGCTCGATCGGCGTCTATGCGCTGCTCGGCGCGCTGATCCACCTGCGCAATTTGCCGTCGATCGTGGTGACGCTCGGCATGAGCTTCGTCTGGCAGGGTCTTGCCATCCTCGTGCTGCCCAAGCCGGGCGGCAAGGCGCCGGACTGGCTGCTTGCGATCATGTCCTTCAAGCCGCCTTACATCCCGTTCCCGATCCTGGCGGCGCTGCTGATCGCCGCGGTCGTGCATTTCGGGCTGATGCGCACGTCCTACGGCGTCATCCTGCGCGGTTCCGGCGGCAACGCCGCGGCGCTGAGGCGCGCCGGCTGGTCGCTGCTCAGGACCAAGGTCGCGCTGTTCGCGCTGACTGGCCTGTTCGGCGTGCTTTCCGGCATGGCGCTGATCGGCATCACCACCTCGGCCGACGCCAATATCGGCAATGGCTACACGCTGCTTTCGATCGCCGGCGTCATTCTCGGCGGCGGCGAGTTCGTCGGCGGCCGGGTGTCGCCGATCGGCGCGGTGCTCGGCGCGCTGACGCTGGCGCTGGCCGCCTCGCCGCTCTTGACCTTCATGCACATCCCGCCCGACTGGCAGGTGGCGGCCAATGGCGCGATCCTGATCATCGTGCTGGCGGCGCGGGTGCTGATCAGCCGCAGGGAGCGGTAGGCGATGGCCTCGTTGCGTATGGTGCTTGAAAAGCCCTGGCTCTGGTCCTTCGTCGGCGCGTTGGTCGTCTGGCTGGCAACGATTGCCTTCACCGGCGGCTACGGCGCCGGCGGCATGGTCACGGCGGCGCTTTCGCTGGCCGTCTTCACCGTCATCGTCGGCGTCGGCCAGATGTTCGTCATCACGCTGGGGCCCGGCAATGTCGACCTGTCGTTGCCGGCCAATATCGGGCTGGCAAGCGCGGTCGCCATGAAGGTGATGGGCGGCAGCGACGCCATGATCGTCGTCGGGCTATTGGCGGCACTCGCCTGCGGCGCGGCGATCGGCGCCATCAACTATCTGTTGATCCGGGCGCTGCGCATCCCGCCGATCATCGCCACGCTGTCGGCGAGCTTCATCATCCAGTCGGTCGACATCAGCTACGGACGCGGTCTGCAGATCAAGCCGCCGCCGGGTTTCGCCGACTTCACCAACTGGCAGGTGCTGGGCGTTCCGGTGCTGGCGATGCTGACGGTGGTCTTCACGATCGGCGCGGCACTTGCGCTGCAGCGCATGATCTACGGCCGCTCGGTGCTGGCGATCGGGCAGAACATCCGCGCCGCCTGGCTCGCCGGCGTCAATGTCGGCCGCATCCGCTTCCTCACCTACACGCTGTGCGGCGCGCTGGGCGGCATCGACGGCGCGCTGCTTGCCGGCTATTTCCGCGGCGCCAACGTCGATATCGGCAACGAATACCTGCTGGCCTCGATCGCGGTCGTGGTCATCGGCGGCACGTCGGTCGCCGGGGGCAAGGCGAACGTGCCGGGCGTTTGGGGCGCCGGCCTGTTCCTGGTGCTTCTGCTCACCATGCTCAACACCTTCGGCGTCAGCGCCGGCGTGCGGCTGGTGCTGACGGGGTTGATCATCGTCGGGGTGATCACCGCGGCGGGCGGCGAGAAGCCGGTGCGATAAGCGCCTCCGCCCTACTTAGCCGCCTTGGCCCGGGCGATCGCGTCGACGATCATCTTCTTGGCGTATTTGGAATCGTGCCAGCCCTCGATCCTGACCCATTTGCCGGGCTCGAGGTCCTTGTAATGCTCGAAGAAGTGCTGCACCTGCTGGCGCGTGATCTCGGGCAGTTGCGTGTATTCGGTGACGTTTTCATAACGCAGCGTCAGCTTCGGCGACGGCACGGCGATGATCTTTTCGTCCTGGCCGGCATTGTCTTCCATGATCAAGACGCCGATCGGCCGCACATTGATGACGCAGCCCGGCACCAGCGCGCGCGTGTTGCAGACCAGGACGTCGATCGGGTCGCCGTCGCCCGACAGCGTGTGCGGCACGAAGCCGTAATTGCCGGGGTAGCGCATGGAGGTGTGCAGGAAGCGGTCGACGAACAAAGTGCCGGCCTCTTTGTCCATCTCGTATTTGATCGGCTCGCCGCCGATCGGCACCTCGATGATGACGTTGACGTCCTCAGGCGGGTTCTTTCCGGTGGCAATCGCTTCGATACGCATCGCTAAAATCCCTCTCTCGATTGCAAACCCGATAGCGGGCCAAGCGTCATGGTGCAATGCGGTGAATAGCACTGAACGCTAATGGAAACGCACAGTTTGTGATGGGCTGTAACCTAAAGCGCGTCGCGATCTTTCAGATTCGCTCCTTGCGCTTTAGGCTTTTGATTTTGCGCATGTCTTTGCCCCGAAACCGGTTCCCACTTTCGGGAGACATGCTTTAGGCGAAGCTAGTCATTCCAGACGAAAGCCACTTTCTTCAGCGCCTTCTGCTCGAAGACCTCGACGCCTTCGGCGATATCGCGGCCGCCATTGCCGGCATAGAAGGCCAGGGCGTTGTGGTTGTCTTCCAGCGCCCACACCACCAGGCCGCGCAGGCCATGGTCGGCGAGGCGGGCCTTGGCTGCCTTGAACAGCCGGCTGCCGAGCCCGATGCCCTGATATTCCGGACGCAGGTAAAGCTCGTAGATCTCGCCCTGCTGCCTGAGCTCGCTGGCGCGGTTCTTGCCGATCGTGGCATAGCCGGCGACCGTTCCGCCGATCTCGACCACCAGCACGGTGGCCGCGCGGCGAATCGCGTTGGCCCACCAGTCGACGCCCCGACGGTTGATCATCGAGGTCAGCGTGCGGTGCGGGATGATGCCGGAATAGGCGCCGCGCCAGGCCTGCTGGTGCACCTCGGCGATGGCGCTAGCGTCGCGCGGCTCTGCCTTCCGGATGTCGATCGTCAGCGTGTTCATGATTGGTTAACCATAAACCCGCACCGGCTGATTGCAAAGAGTCCGCCATACCCGTTCGGCGCTTTCGCACAGGCGAAAGGCGCATGGGCGGACAAGGCGTTCATTTCCGTGAAATCGGCGCAAACGCCGGGGATTGGCTGGAGCCGCCCCAACCTCGTCATTCCATGGCGGAGCAAGGAGCGAAGCGACGCGGCGCAGACCATAGAATGATGGGTGGACGGCCCCTTGCGGCATCGAATGTGCCAAGCTGGTCGTGTTGTTGAACCCCAGCGGAGGAGACCGTCCGTCATGCAAGCTATCAGATTTGGAATCGATTTGGCCAAGAATGTGTTTCAGGTGCACGGCGTGGATGCGAGCGGGCGGGTGGTCGCGCAGCGCCAGCTGCGCCGCGCGCAGGTGGAGAAGTTCTTCGCCGCGCAGCCGCCGGCGCTGATCGGCATGGAGGCCTGCGGCTCGGCTCATCATTGGGGCCGCACACTCAGCGCGCTCGGCCATGAGGTCAAGCTGATGCCGCCGGCCTATGTGAAGCCCTACGTGCCGCGCAACAAGAACGATGCCCGCGATGCGCAAGGCTGTTGCGAGGCGGTGAGCCGGCCCGACATGCGCTTCGTGCCGATCAAGACAGTCGAACAGCAATGGGCTCGGGCGCTGCACCGCACACGCGACCTTCTGGTGCGCCAGCGCACGCAACTGGCCAATGCCATGCGTGGCATGCTCTATGAGATGGGCCTGACAAGCGCCAAGGGGGCGGCGGGCATCGAGACCCTGCTGCAACGCATCGAGACGGCCGATGAAGCCATCCCCGCGGCGCTGTTGATCTGTCTGACGCCTCTGGCCGGGCAATGGCGCGCGCTGGATGGCGAGATCGGCAAGCTGGACAAGCAGATCCTGGCTCAGGTCAGGCGGCAGCAAGCGGCCTTGCGGCTGACGACGATCCCGAGCGTCGGCCCGATCATCGCGCATGCGACCATCGCAGCCATC
>NZ_VFUA01000029.1 GCF_006440735.1 Mesorhizobium sp. B2-7-1
GGACTGTAACCGAAGCTCCGGGGGCGGACAGCGATTTCAAGGCTTTTCGTTAAGCGGCGCGGTTAAGGAATTGCTACCTTGCCAATGGCTTAGGTTCGACAACCGGGACCGAGCCGTCTCATAGGTCCAATTCGCCTCAGCCGCCGACGCCGCAACGCTTTACTAGACTTAACCAGATGGCTAGGAGAGGCGGCCTTGCGCTAGGGTGAGCCGGCATCCTATTTAGACCGTAACCGATCCAGAACGATTCCGCGCGATTGCTGATATACCGAGGCGCCGGAATCCATCTCCAACAAGGGTAGTCCATGAATAACCCCGTTGAAACCTACATGAACCTCGTTCCGATGGTGGTCGAGCAGACCAATCGTGGCGAGCGTGCCTACGACATCTTCTCGCGCCTCTTGAAGGAACGCATCATCTTCATCACCGGTCCGGTCGAGGACGGGATGGCGACGCTGGTTTGTGCACAGCTTTTGTTCCTCGAGGCGGAAAACCCCAAGAAGGAAATCAACCTCTATATCAATTCGCCGGGTGGCGTCGTCACCTCGGGCATGGCGATCTATGACACGATGCAGTTCATCAAGCCGGCGGTGTCGACGCTCTGCATCGGCCAGGCCGCCTCGATGGGCTCGCTGCTTCTGACCGCCGGCCACAAGGACATGCGCTTCGCCACCCCGAACGCCCGGATCATGGTCCACCAGCCGTCCGGCGGCTTCCAGGGTCAGGCTTCGGACATCGAACGTCATGCGCAGGACATCATCAAGCTGAAGCGCCGCCTGAACGAGGTCTATGTCAAGCACACCGGCAAGAGCTATGACGAGATCGAGAAGACGCTCGACCGCGACCACTTCATGACCGCGGACGAGGCCAAGGACTTCGGTCTGATCGACAGGGTAATCTCAAGCCGCGAGGCCGTCGAGACCGCTACGGCTTCAGCCTGACCATCGACGGCAAATGGCAGCATAACGCGGTTTTGGCGTGTCTTGCGGCATTTCGGCCACATTTGGCTGTTCCCACAGGCGTTGGGATTGCCTACGTTAAGGCTATGTTGATTTTCGACGGCTTAGCTTTGCGTGGGGTTGCTGCGAATCATTGCCGCGTTTTCTGAATTGTGTTTCGTACGGAATGCGCTGTGTGAGCCGGAACACTGGCGGTGGCGGATTCCCGCGATAGATTGGTGAGACGTCACTCAAAGCCAGGCGGTCGCAGGGCGTCGGTGAAAGGACAGTAAAATGAGCAAGGTCAGCAACGGCGGCGGTGATTCAAAGAACACGCTTTACTGCTCGTTTTGCGGCAAGAGCCAGCACGAAGTCCGCAAGCTGATCGCCGGGCCGACGGTCTTCATCTGCGACGAATGCGTCGAGCTCTGCATGGACATCATCCGCGAGGAGAACAAGACCTCGATGGTGAAGTCGCGCGAGGGCGTGCCGACCCCGCAGGAGATCCTCAAGGTCCTCGACGACTACGTCATCGGCCAGCCTTACGCCAAGCGCGTGCTGTCGGTGGCGGTCCACAACCACTATAAGCGCCTGGCGCATGCCGGCAAAAGCAACGATGTCGAGCTGGCCAAGTCGAACATCCTGCTGATCGGCCCGACCGGCTGCGGCAAGACGCTCTTGGCGCAGACGCTCGCCCGCATCATCGACGTGCCGTTCACCATGGCCGACGCCACGACGCTGACCGAGGCCGGTTACGTCGGCGAGGACGTCGAGAACATCATCCTGAAACTGCTGCAGTCCGCCGACTACAATGTCGAGCGCGCCCAGCGCGGCATCGTCTATATCGACGAAATCGACAAGATTTCGCGCAAGTCGGACAATCCTTCGATCACCCGCGACGTGTCGGGCGAGGGCGTGCAGCAGGCGCTCCTGAAGATCATGGAAGGCACGGTCGCCTCCGTGCCGCCGCAGGGCGGCCGCAAGCATCCGCAGCAGGAGTTCCTGCAGGTCGACACCGCCAACATCCTGTTCATCTGCGGCGGCGCTTTCGCGGGCCTCGACAAGATCATCTCGGACCGCGGCCGCAAGACCTCGATCGGCTTCGGCGCGACCGTTGCCTCGCCCGAGGACCGGCGCACCGGCGACCTGTTCCGCCAGGTCGAGCCCGAGGATCTGCTGAAATTCGGCCTGATCCCGGAATTCGTCGGCCGTCTGCCGGTGCTGGCGACGCTGGAAGACCTCGACGAGCCGGCGCTGATCCAGATCCTGACCGAGCCGAAGAACGCGCTGGTCAAGCAGTATCAGCGGCTGTTCGAGATGGAGAATGTCGACCTGACCTTCCACGAGAACGCGCTGTCGGCGATCGCCAAGCGCGCCATCGAGCGCAAGACCGGCGCGCGCGGCCTGCGCTCGATCATGGAAGCGATCCTGCTCGACACCATGTTCGAGCTTCCGGCGCTGGAAGGCGTGCGCGAGGTGGTGATTTCGGAAGAAGTGGTGACCGGCAGCGCCCGGCCGCTCTACATCTATTCCGAGCAGAAGGAAAAGAAGGGCAATGTCAGCGCCTGAATGGCGTTTGACCCCACAATTTTCATGGAACGGCGCCCGCGTGGCGCCGTTTTGCTGTGAGAGGCGTGGCGCTATGCAATGGAAGGGATCGAGCAACCGTGTTAGCTCTTGATCTTTGCCCCGGCTGCATCCACCTAACACTGGAAGGCCGAGGCGCCGAATTCTGTGCTGTAAAACTCCCGTCACAAACGGTGGTAGGCGGAACGACACTCGGTCGTTAATATGAGATTCGCGGTTGGCTAAATAAGCAGCCGCGACATGAAAGGTTGGACAATGGCCAAGATATCCAAGGCTTCCGGCGACGGCGTTTTCGCAGTCCTCCCACTGCGCGATATCGTCGTGTTCCCGCATATGATCGTTCCGCTCTTCGTGGGCCGTGAAAAGTCGATCAAGGCGCTGGAAGAGGTGATGGGTCAGGAAAAGCAGATCCTGCTTGCCACCCAGATGAATGCAGCCGACGACGATCCTGAGCCCGATGCGATTTTCGACATCGGCACGCTCGCCAATGTGCTGCAGCTTTTGAAGCTGCCCGACGGCACCGTGAAGGTTCTGGTCGAGGGCGCCTCGCGCGCCAAGATCGTCTCGTTTACCGACCGCGCCGATTTCCATGAGGCCCGCGCCACCGCGTTGACCGAACCGGAAGAGGAAGAGGTCGAAATCGAGGCGCTTGCCCGCTCGGTCGTCACCGACTTCGAGAATTACGTCAAGCTGAACAAGAAGATCTCGCCCGAAGTGGTGGGTGCCGCCAGCCAGATCGACGACTATTCCAAGCTCGCCGATACGGTTGCCTCGCATCTCGCCATCAAGATTCCCGAGAAGCAGGAAATGCTCGCCACGCTTTCCGTCAAGGAGCGTCTGGAGAAGGCGATGGGCTTCATGGAAGCCGAAATCTCCGTGCTCCAGGTGGAAAAGCGCATCCGTTCGCGCGTCAAGCGCCAGATGGAGAAGACGCAGCGCGAGTACTACCTCAACGAGCAGATGAAGGCGATCCAGAAGGAGCTCGGCGAAGGCGAGGACGGCCGCGACGAGGCAGCCGAAATCGAGGCGCGCATCAAGAAGACCAAGCTTTCCAAGGAGGCCCGCGAGAAGGCGGAAGCCGAACTGAAGAAGCTGCGTTCGATGTCGCCGATGTCGGCTGAATCGACGGTCGTGCGCAACTATCTCGACTGGCTGCTGTCGATCCCGTGGGGCAAGAACTCCAAGGTCAAGCAGGACCTTGCGTTCGCCCAGAACGTGCTCGACACCGATCATTTCGGCCTCGACAAGGTCAAGGAGCGTATCGTCGAATATCTCGCCGTGCAGAGCCGCCAGAAGAAGCTGAAGGGGCCGATCCTGTGCCTCGTCGGACCGCCCGGCGTCGGCAAGACCTCGCTCGGCAAGTCGATCGCCAAGGCGACCGGCCGCGAGTTCATCCGCATGGCGCTTGGCGGCGTGCGTGACGAGGCCGAGATCCGCGGTCACAGGCGGACCTATATCGGCTCGATGCCCGGCAAGGTCATCCAGTCGATGAAGAAGGCCAAGAAGTCCAACCCGCTCTTCCTGCTCGACGAGATCGACAAGATGGGCCAGGACTTCCGCGGCGATCCGTCATCGGCCCTGCTCGAGGTGCTCGATCCGGAGCAGAACTCGACGTTCATGGACCATTACCTCGAGGTCGAATACGACCTGTCGAGCGTGATGTTCGTGACGACGGCGAACACGCTGAACATCCCTGCGCCCTTGATGGACCGCATGGAGATCATCCGCATCGCCGGCTACACCGAGGACGAGAAGATCGAAATCGCCAAGCGTCACCTGATGCCCAAGGTGATCCGCGACCACGCGCTCCAGCCGAACGAGTTCTCGGTCGGCGAGGACGCGATCCGCGGCATCATCCAGACCTACACGCGGGAAGCCGGCGTGCGCAGCCTTGAGCGCGAGCTGATGAAGCTCGGCCGCAAGGCGGTGACCGAGATCCTGCGGACGAAGAAGAAGACGGTGAAGATCACGGCGGACAACCTTGCCGATTATCTCGGTGTGCCGCGCTTCCGCTTCGGCCAGGTCGAGGCCGACGATCAGGTCGGCGTGGTCACGGGTCTTGCCTGGACCGAAGTCGGCGGCGAGCTGCTGACGGTCGAAGGCGTCATGATGCCCGGCAAGGGCCGCATGACGGTGACCGGCAATCTGCGCGACGTGATGAAGGAATCGATTTCGGCAGCGGCGTCCTATGTCCGCTCGCGCGCCATCGATTTCGGCATCGAGCCGCCGCTGTTCGACAAGCGTGACATCCACGTCCACTTGCCGGAAGGCGCGACCCCGAAGGACGGCCCGTCCGCCGGCGCTGCCATGGCCACGGCCATCGTGTCGGTACTGACGGGTATCCCGGTCCGGGCTGATGTGGCGATGACCGGCGAGATCACGCTGCGTGGCCGTATCCTGCCGATCGGCGGCCTGAAGGAGAAGCTGCTCGCGGCACTGCGCGGCGGCATCAAGAAGGTGCTGATACCGGAAGAGAACGTCAAGGATCTGGCGGAGATTCCGGACAATGTGAAGAACGGCATGGAGATCGTGCCGGTCTCGCGGGTCGGCGAGGTGCTCGCGCACGCGCTCACCAGGATGCCGGAGCCGATCGAGTGGGTCGAGCCGGTCAATACGCCGGCTCCGGTCGACAGCGGCGACGATGCCGGAAAGTCGCTTGCACATTAGCTTTTGCTAACGTTGCAACGCACAAAGAGAGAGCCGGGCTTCGAGCCCGGCTTTTTCATGTGAAAAAGCCACGAAAAAATGCAAAAAAGCCCGGAATTCCGCGGTTTTTGGCTTGGGTTCCGGAACGCTTCTTTCTAAAGTCCGTTTCCTGCCGGATGAGTCGTAAGTTCCGGTTTTCTCATGGAAGGGAATTTTTATGAACAAGAACGAACTGGTGTCCGCCGTCGCCGACTCCGCAAGCATTTCGAAGGCTGATGCGCAGTCTGCCGTCGATGCGGTGTTCTCCGTGATCACTGGCGAACTGAAGAAGGGCGGCGATGTCCGGCTTGTCGGCTTCGGAAATTTCACCGTGTCAAAACGCGCTGCTTCGACCGGCCGCAATCCGCAGACCGGCGCGGAAGTGAAGATTCCGGCGCGCACCGTGCCGAAGTTCTCGGCCGGCAAGGGCCTCAAGGACGCGGTCAACTAAGATCTTTTTCTTTAAGAGCAGAAAAGCCGGGCTTGCCCGGCTTTTCTTTTTTGCAGCTGATGGGCGGCGGCTCAGGCCGTCGGCGCGTCGGCGCGCATCAGGCCTTCCTGTTTCAAATCCGCCCACAGCGCCGCCGGTATCTTGGTGTCCAGCAGCGCGCGGTTGCTTTCGACCTCGGCCGGCCGCTGGCCGCCAGGGATCACCGACATGACCGAAGGATGCTGCAGCGGGAACTGCAGAGCCGCCTCGATCAGGCGTACATTGTGGCGCTTGCAGACGGCTTCGATACGCGCCACGCGATCCAGGATCTCTTTCGGCGCCTCGCTGTAATTGTAGAAGGCGCCGGGCTTCGGTCCGGTTGCAAGCACGCCGGAATTATAGGGGCCGCCCAGCACGATACCGCTGCCGCGCTTCTGGCAAAGCGGCAGGAAGGATTGCAGCGCCTCCTGCTCGAGCAGCGTGTAGCGGCCGGCCAGCAGGAACAGGTCGAAGTCGCCGCGTTCGGCAAGCGTCTGGGCGACCTGCCACTCGTTGATGCCGCCGCCGAAAGCCTTGATGACGCCCTGGTCGCGCAGCGCCAGCAACCCGTAATAGCCGGACGACATGAACTCCTCGATGCGGGCATCCGAGGCTTCCCTGCTGCCATGGGTGAAGATGTCGACGTCGTGGACGAACAGGATGTCGATGCGATCGACACCAAGACGCTCCAGCGAGGCCTCGAAGGAGCGCATGACGCCGTCATAGCTGTAGTCGTAGACCTCGCGGCGCGACGGCGTCTCGAAGAACTTGCCGATGCCGGTGCGCTGGTCCGGCGGGGCGACGCGCATGATGCGGCCGACCTTGCTCGACAACACATAGTCGTCGCGCTTTTTGCCGCGCAGGAACGGGTTCAGGCGGGTCTCCGACAGGCCGAGGCCGTAAAGCGGGGCCGTATCATAGTAGCGGCAACCGGTCGCCCATGCCGCTTGCAAGGTGGCATTGGCGTCCTCGTCGGAGACGGCGCGGTAGAGATTACCGAGCGGCGCGGTGCCGAAACCCAGCTCGGTGAAGGTGATGCCGCCATTGCCGATGCGGTCGAAATGCCGTGTCTTCATGTCTGACGATGTCCCGGAGTGATTTGTCTGACATGACACTATCACGCTCGTGGCCCAGCAAAAGTGCCGAGGCTCGTTGGACAGCGATTTTCGCGGTGGTAGCATGAACAAAAACAAGCCTTTCGCAGGCGGTCAGCCGCCAAATCCGTAGAGCCAAGCGATACCTCGGCAGGAGGGTGGGCCGTCATGACCAAAGTCGGATCAGTCCTGTTCGCGACCGCGCTGGACGAGCTTGGCGCGGTGCTGGCGCGCACGGATGAAGCCCGGATCGACGCCGCCTGCGCAATGCTTGCCGGCGCCGGCAGGATTGCCGCCTATGGCTGCGGCCGCGAGGCGCTGCAGGTGAAGGGCTTTGCCATGCGGCTCTACCATCTCGGCCTGCCGGTGTCGGTCGTCGGCGACATGACCACGCCGCCGCTCGGAGAGGGCGATGTCTTCCTGGCGAGCTCAGGGCCCGGCGAGACCAGCACGGTGCTGACCCTGATGCGGGTTGCCCGCGAGGCCGGGGCGAAAGTGCTGCTTTTGACGGCCGAACCGGCAGGCAGCGCCGCAAAGCTCGCCGATTTCACCCTGCTCATCCCGGCGCAGACGATGGCCAGCGACCAGGGCGCGGCAAGGACCTCAGTGCTGCCGATGGGCTCGCTGTTCGAAGGCGCGCTGTTCCTTCTGTTCGAAATCATGGTGCTGAAGCTTAAACGCCTGACCAATGCCACGCCGGAAGCGATGCGCGCCAGGCACACCAATATGGAGTAGGGGATGCGCTACGAGCTGATGCTGCCGCACCAGATCCGCAAGGCGATCGAGGAGAACTGGCCGGTCGTGCTCCCACTCGGCGTGCTCGAATACCATGGCGAGCACATGGCGGTCGGCATGGACACGCTGGCCGTCATCAAGACGGTGGAACTGATCGAGAAGGAGAGGGACATCGTCATCCTCCCACCTTTCTACTACGGCGCGGCAAGCTATGCGGTCGCGGTGCCGGAAGGCAGCGGCTCGGTGCAGGTCGGCGGTAAGGTGCTTTCGCCTTTCGCGGAGGAATTGTTCTATGGCCTGCTGCGCATCGGCTTTCGCAACATCCACGCCATCATCCACCACCAGACCGAGAATTTCGCGGCCGGCATGCCGACAGACCTCGCCTTCAAGACCGCCGGTCGGCAGGCGATCTTCCGCTTCCTGGAGAAGGAGCGTGGCGAGGGCTGGTGGGGTTCCAACAGCATGGCCGATTACTATGCCGGCCATGCGCAGGGCGAGAATGTCTTCAATTGGGTGCAGGTGCATCCGCTGATGCCGGCGACGATGAACGGCAAATATCCGTTCGACCATGCCGGCATCGGCGAAACCTCGCTGATGCTGGCGCTATGCCCCGAGGCGGTGGACGAGAAGCATTTCGCGGACAATACCGGCTGGTACACCAGGGGCGCTTCGGAAGCTTCGGCCGGTCTCGGCAACATCGGCGTCGCCATGATCCTCGACCATTTAAGGTCGATCTTGGTGCGATAGCGTGGCTCTTCCTTCTCCCCTTGTGGGAGCCTTGTGGGAGAAGCGGATGAGGGGTGTTCCAGGGAACGCCGGCGTCTCGCTCCGCTGGAACACCCCTCATCCGTCTTGGCGCTGCGCGCCGATCCACCTTCTCCCTCAGGGGGAGAAAGAGAGGCTCCCGCCTATTTCACCGAGCCGGCGGTCATGCCCATGATCAGGTAGCGCTCGAGCGCGATGCCGATGATGGCCAGCGGCGCGATCGCTGCCGTGGCAAGGGCCGCCATCGACCACCAGTTGATGCCTTGCGAGCCGGTCTGGCTCGCCACCATGACGGGGATTGTCTTGGCATCGGTCGACGTCAGAAGCGCGGCGAAGAAATACTCGTTCCAGCACAGCACCATCGCCAGGATGAAAGCGGCGACCATGCCCGGCAGCGCGATCGGCATGACGATGCGGAAGAAGGCGCCCCAGATCGACAGCCCGTCGACCAAAGCTGCCTCCTCCAATTCGACGGGAATGGAGTTGAACTGGTCGCGCATGATCCAGATGACGATCGGCAGCACCATCAGCGTGTAGAGGAGCACGAGCCCGATGCGCGTGTCGAGGAGGGCGACTTCGCGGTAGAGCACCAGGAAAGGCAGCGCCAGCACGACCGGCGGCAGGATCAACTGCGACAGGAAGAAGAAAGAGATGTCCTCGTTCTTGAACCAGGCGAACTTGTAGCGGTAGCGAACAAGGCCATAGGCCGCGAGGCTGCCGATGATGATGGCGAGGCCCGATGCGCCGACGGAGGTGATGACCGAATTCATGAAGCGCTTGAGGAATTCGTCGCGCACGGTCGATGTCTGGAAGATCGAATCCGGCGACAGGCCGAGCGAGCGCCAGCCCTTCCAGTCCGGCTGGAAGTCGACGAAGGGAACGAGATGGCCTTGCGTGACGTCGACCGCCGATTTGAACGAGGTGGTGATCGTCCAGTAGATCGGGAACAGGCACACGAATGCCCAGAAGACAAGCGCGCCGTAGATGAAGACGCGGCTGGCGATGAAGGCCGCCGGTGAGCGGATTTCGGAAACGGTGTAGTCGGTGGTCTGGACGCTCATGACGGCCGCTCAGTTGACGTTGCGCACGAAACGACTGGCGAATTTCAGGAGCCAGGTCACGAACACGACGATGATGATCAGATAGGCCATGGCCAGCATGGTGCCGTAGCCGACATTCGAGCGGTCACGGTATTCGCGGTAGATGAAGCTCGACACGGAATCGGTGGCGCCGCCGGGTCCGCCGGAGGTCAAGGTGATGATGATGTCGGCAAGCTTCAGCTTGAAGATGATGCGCAGGATCACGGCCGTCACCGACACCGGCAGCATCAGCGGAAAGGTGACCTGCCAGAATGTCTGCCATGCGGTCGCGCCGTCGACGCGGGCGGCTTCCAGCACCTCGCGCGACATCGCCTGCAGGCCGGCAAGCAGCATGATCATCATGAACGGGATGAAGGTCCAGGCGTCGAGCATCATGATCGAGATGCGGGCGGTGATCGGGTCGGAGAAGAAGGCGGGATTGTCCCAGCCGAGATGACGCGCCAGCGTCGCCGCCGGTCCGAACCGGTACTCCATAAGCGATTTGCCGACCATCCAGGACACGGCGACCGGCGACAGCATCAGCGGCAAAAGGAAGACGACACGGAAGAATTTGCGGGCCCGGATCTGGGCGTTGAGCAGCAGCGCCAGGCCGAAGGCGATGACATATTCGACCAGCACCGCAAGCACATAGAGCACCATGTTGAACAGCGCGTTGCGGTAATAGGGATCAGCCAGCATCTGCCAGAAATTGTCGAGGCCGTTGAACCTGCGTCCGGCAAACGAGCTGAGGTTCCAGTCGGTCAGCGCGATATAGAAGCCGAACAGGGTCGGGAAGATCACCATGGCGATGGTGAAGAGCAGCGCCGGCAAAAGGAACAGCGCGCGCTGGCCGTCCTCTCCACGCGTCAAGACCTGCCAGGCGCCGAGCGCCGCGCCCCACACGATGTAAGCGTAGATCACCGGTCGCCAGGTGTCGAAACCGACCGTGGACATCTCGGTCTTGTAGAGGACCTGCACGACGATGATCGCCAGCAGGCCAAGCGTCGCGAGGGCCAGCAGGCCCCAGCCGAGGCGCTTGCGGCCCGCCGGGATCAGGTCGGCCGGATCTGCCGGCCACGCATTCGCGGTCGAAGTCTGCTCAGCCACGCCTTGCCTCTTTGCGCTTCAAACCGGCCGGGCCGGTAAAGATGCGGCCCGGTGACGATGTGCCACCGGGCCGCGACGTCTCATAAGCCAGCCTACATGCCGAGCGAGGCTTTGTAGAGCTTGATCTGGTTTTCGCGGCCGATCTGGTCGGTCAGCTTTTCCCAGGCCGCGGCGATGGCGTCGGCGCCTTCCTGTGCCTTCATCTTGCCGGCGAAGGTGTTGGCAAGGATGTCCTCGGCGGCGGAGTAGTACTGGAAGATGCCGGGGATGCGCGGCTCGATCGCCGCGTTCGGATGGTTGTAGCTGTCGCCTTCCGACTTGAGATAGGAGGTGATGAAGGCCTCGTCATAGCCTGCCGCCACCCATTCCGGAATGTTGAAATGGGAGTTGCGGTAGGGCTGGAAGCCCGACGGATACATCGCCGTCCAGATCGACAGGTCCTTGCCGCCGAGATGGGCGGCGGCGGACCATGCGGCCTTCTTCTTCTTCTCGTCCTTGTCGACGCGCGCCATGACATAGACGCCCCAGCCGAGATAGGCGCAGTTCGGCGCATAGTTGGGCCCACTGGCGAGCTTGTCCCACTTGCCGGTCTTGGAATTGTAGACGTCGTCGGAGCCCGGCAGGATCGAGAAGCCGGTGACGTCGCCGATGACCGAAGAGTCGTTGGTCTTCACGTTCGAACCGACGTCGCCCCACCAGGGGATCATCGAGCCGGTGCCGGCCAGGAACTGCTGGAAGGCGGTCGTGTTCGGATCGGCATTGATCTGGTCTGCGGGCTCGGAGGGCAGGGCGTCGATCACGTCCTGGATGGCGCGCACCCAGGCCGGATTGTTGACGCGCGGCTTCATCGTGTCGGCATCGAACAGCCAGGCCTTGTCGTCCGGATGCTTGGCATAGGCGGTGGCGCGGCTGCCGAGGAAGTAGAAGCCGAAACCGCCCCAGGGCTTGGGCGCGTCGAGATAGCCATAGACGTCCTGGCCCTTGAATTTCTTGCCCTTGAGGAACTTGGTGACGGCCTGCACTTCCTGCCAGGTCTTCGGCACGCCCCATTCCGTCGTTGCGCCGCTATCCTTCCACTGCTTGGCGAGGTCGGCATCGGAGAACACGTCGGTGCGGTAGTTGAAGTTGTGCGTGTCGCCGTCGATGGTGACGCGATACTGCTTGCCGTCCCAGGTGCCGACCGGCGGCTTCAGGTAGTTGACGAGATCGTCGAAGTCGATCTGCTTCTTGACCCAGTCGGGCATCTCGGAGGTGAGGCCCTTGCCGCAGACATCGCCTTCGAAGGGCGCGCCCATCTCGATGATGTCGAAGTCGACGGTGCCGGTGGCGATCGACTGCTGCAGGCGGGCGTTGTAGTCGGCCTGGGCGAGGTCGATCCAGCTGATCTTGGCGCCCGTATAGGCCTCCCATGGCTTCAGGAAGCCACGGAACAGCACGTTGTGCAGGTTTTGGTTGTTGAGGCCCATGAAGGTGAGCTCGACACCGGCGAACTCGCCTTCCTTGACATTGGCTTTGGTCGCTTCGAGGCAGAGCTCGCCGACCTTCTGGAAGTCGGCATCGGTCGGCTGGCCCTTGCCGACGCCGGGAATCTGCAGGATTTTCTTACGCAAATCATCGTCGGCGGCGGCGGGCCTTGTCAACGCGCCGAGCCCGGCGCCTGATGCGGCGGCGATCGCGGCCATGCTGGCCGCGCCTTTCAGCAGATCGCGGCGGCTGGCGCCGGCGCGCATCAGTTTTTCATACAGGTCGACTCTCATCTACAGGTTCCTCCCAGAACAACAGCGATTGAATTGAAGTGCCAATCTCTCGGACGTCGAAACGTCTCTCGGTTCTCCTCGATCATACGGGGACGTGGGACCCCACCCTGCGTCGCCGGAGCTCCGATCTCAGGGTAACAGGCCTGCTCTCGGATTGGCACTCGCCACTATTCGCGTAATCGATTACCTTGTCAACAAGATTGGCTTTTTATCTATAAGATACCGACTTGCCGTTGCCGTTGGCAATGGCTAGCTTCACCGCAAACGATAAAGGGGAGACGATGGCTCAAGTCGCGATCAGCAGTGTGGCCAAGGCGTTCGGAACCGTCAAGGTCCTGCATGAGGTCAGCGTCGATATTGCCGACGGACAGTTCGTCGTGCTGGTCGGCCCGTCGGGATGCGGCAAGTCCACGCTCTTGAGGATGGTGGCCGGGCTGGAGACCGTTTCCGGCGGCACGATCTCGATCGGCGACCGCGTCGTCAACAACCTGCCGCCAGCCAAGCGCGACATCGCCATGGTGTTCCAGAACTACGCGCTCTATCCGCACAAGACGGTGGAGCAGAACATGGCCTTCGCGCTGAAGCTGCGCGGTACAGATCCGGCCGTCGTCGCCGAACGGGTCAAGCGCGCCGCCGACATCCTCGACCTCGCGCCCTATCTCAAGCGCTACCCGCGCCAGCTTTCCGGCGGTCAGCGCCAGCGCGTCGCCATGGGCCGCGCGATCGTGCGCAATCCGCAGGTGTTCCTTTTCGACGAGCCGCTTTCCAATCTCGACGCCAAGCTGCGCGTGCAGATGCGCACCGAGATCAAGGAACTGCACCAGCGGCTGAAGACGACCACCATCTACGTCACCCACGACCAGATCGAGGCCATGACCATGGCCGACAAGATCGTGGTGATGCGCGACGGCCGCATCGAGCAGGTTGGCGCGCCGCTCGAATTGTTCGACCGACCGGCGAACCTTTTCGTCGCCGGTTTCATCGGCTCGCCCTCGATGAACCTGCTCAAGGGTACTGTAAAAAATGGGGGTACCGTGAAGAAAGCTGCGAAGCCGGTCGTCGAGATCGCCGGCACGGCGTTCCCGATGCCGTCGAGCGCGGTTGCCGAGGACGGCCAGGCCGTCGTCTATGGCGTGCGGCCGGAACATCTGGAGATCCACCCGGACGGCGTCGCATCCACCGTCTCGGTGGTCGAGCCGACAGGCTCCGAGACGCTGGCCTTCGTGCGCTTCGGCGAGGGCGAGATGGTGGCGCTGTTTCGCGAGCGCCACGACTTCAAGCCGGGCGACACGCTCAAGCTCAAGCCGCGTCTCGACCAGGTCCACCTGTTCGACGCCGGGACCGGCAAGCGTCTTTAGAACTTTACGCAATTCCGGACGGAAAACCGCTCACACTTTTCCTGGAATTGCTCCAGACCGCATCAACCCTTCAAGAGGAAACCATGCTCAAAGGGATCAATCCGCTGCTCAATGCCGATGTGCTCCAGGCGCTGCGGGCGATGGGTCATGGCGACGACCTGATCATCGCCGACACCAATTTCCCGTCCGATTCCGTGGCGCGGCAAACCGTGCTCGGCAAGCTGCTGCGCATCGATGCAACGGCGGCCGAAGTGGTGAAGGCGGTGCTGTCGGTCTTGCCGCTGGATACTTTCGTCAACGATGCCGCCGCGCGCATGGAGATCGTCGGCAAGCCGAACGAAATCCCGCCGGTGCAGAAGGAGGTTCAAAACGAGATCGACGCGGCCGAGGGCAAGCCCTGGCCGATGATCTCGATCGAGCGCTACGCCTTCTACGAGCGCTCCAAGAAAGCCTATTGCGTGATCCAGACCGGCGAGCGCCGCTTCTATGGCTGCTTTGCCTTCCGCAAGGGCGTCGTGCCACCGAATGCGGAGTAAGGACATGGCCGCAGGCAAGCCCGTCGTCATCCTGGGTGTATTCGTCGCCGACACCGCCTATCGCGCCGATCGCCAGCCGCGGCTGGGCGAGACGATCCTGGGCAATTCCTTCAAGCTCGGCCCGGGCGGCAAGGGATCGAACCAGGCCGTAGCCGCCGGCAAGCTCGGCGCGGACATCACCTTCCTGACGCGCCTCGGCGTCGATGCCTTCGCCGATATGGCCAAACAGACGTGGAAGGACGCAGGCGTGAAAAGCGCCGTCATCGACACGCCCGACAGCTATACGGGCGCGGCCTATATCTTCGTCGAGGAAGGCACCGGCAACAACGCGATCATCGTCAGCCCGGGCGCGGCAATGCTGATTTCCCCGGCCGACATCGAGGCGCATGCCGGGCTGATCCGGTCCGCTGGCGTCTTCGTCACCCAGCTCGAACAGCCGATCGACGCGGCATTGAAGGCGCTCGAGATCGCGCGCGGGGCAGGGGTGACGACCATCCTCAATCCGGCGCCGGCCGCCAGCCTGCCGGATCGCATCTACACGCTTTGCGATTATGTCACGCCCAACGAGACTGAGGCAGAAGGGCTGACCGGCATCAAGGTTTCGTCGGTCGACGACGCCCGCCGCGCCGCCGATGCCCTATTGGCCAAGGGTGTCGGCTCGGTCATCGTGACGCTCGGCGAGAAGGGCGCCTTGCTCCACACCAAGACCTTTTCCGAACATGTCGGCGCGGTCAATGCCGGCCCGGTGGTCGAGACCACGGGGGCGGGCGACGCGTTCAATGGCGGCCTGGCCGCAGCCTTGGCAAAAGGCGTCGAGCCATTGGAGGCCATCCGCTTTGCCTGCGCAGTCGCCGGCATTTCGGTGACCCGCCCGGGCACCGCGCCGTCGATGCCGGCATTGCAGGAAGTGGAAACCCTCCTTGCCAGGTGAGGTTGCTTCACCGTCGCCGGCAACATCCATGGAAAAGATGCGAGCGTCTCGCAACCGCAGCGCTCCGACTGTGGATTTCACAACCAATTGCTATGAGAATGATTGGCAGATCATGCTTGCGAGGGGTTATTTGCGCGTCGTCCTCGACCGTTGCTGCCATGATTTCAACCGGCGCCGGCTGGTCATCAACAATGTCAGGGAGCGCGCTCGGGTGGAAGCGGCCGCGGCGGCGGCGGTGGCCCGCGGCGATATCGACGAATATCTGTTCGTGGATGATCATGCCGCGGCCGCCTTGGAGTTTTTCCAGGTCAGCAAAACTTCCCTTGGCCGCGGCTATCTCTATTCCATCAGCGAATTGGTTGCGCTTCACATCAGTGATGCCAGCTACCTGCTCTATTATAAGGGCGATTCTTATCCGAAGCGCCGGTTCCGCTGGATCGACGACGCTGTGGGGCTGATGGAGGGCAGTGGCGATCTCGTCGTCGCAAATCTGTGTTGGAACGATCGGTTCGACCTGGCAAGATCCGAAAGCTTCGGCCAGCAAGGCGACTTCCTCGTTGGATATGGATTCTCAGACCAATGTTTCCTGGTAAAGATGTCCATCTTCCGCGCGCCGATCTACAACGAGGAAAATCCGGCTTCTGCACGCTATCCCGACTATGCCGGCGAATCCTTTGAAAAGCGCGTGGATGCCTATATGCGCAACCACGAATTGAAGCGCCTGACGCACCGCCGGCAAAGTTATGTTCACAAGAACGTTCCGAAGCGCGGTCTAGGTCGAATCCTGCGGCGATTGAGACCGCTCGCGTAGAGACTGCCTCGCTCGCAAGCTCCACTCCTCCAGCTTTCAAGGTCCGGAACGCAACGGGAGCCAGCGCGTTTGCTGCTTTGACCGACACGAATGAAATCGGTTCGGAACAGCGGAATGAAGAAATCCTATCAAAAGCCGAGGCTGCTCAAACACGGCACGCTCATACGGCGGACAGCTCAGATCCTTGCCTCCGGCATCGTGCTGGGTGAATGATTTCCCGCGTCGTGCCGGGGCGGCAGGGCCGAGCGCTGGCGCTCTAAAGAATCCTGCTGGTCAACTCCAGCATCGTCGTTGCGCCTTGCTCGCTACCGGGCATGTGCACCACCCGCAGGACGCGAAGGTCCTGGTTCGATCCTTCGACCGGCATCGACACGCTTTCGCCTATCCGCGGCAATTCCTGGAATGCCAACTCGTCCACATCCCTGGCATCGTCGATGGAAATACGGCATCTCACAGCCATCTGATCTCTCCCGTCTTTTCGCCCGTGGGCTGAACGGGACAAGATTGGAATGGTTCCGAGAAAGACCTCACCTGGCGAACCTGCCGCGATATTCGCGCGGCGTGAGCCCCTTCAACGCCTTGAATTGACGCCCGAAATTGGCCAGCGATCGATAGCCGACCAGCTCGGCGATGTGGGCGATCGGCTTGTCTTCTTCCGCGAGGAGGGCGCAGGCCTCGCCGATGCGCAGCCGCGTCACGTACTCAATCAAGGTCAAGTGCGTGTGCCGAGTGAACATGCGGTGAAAGCCTGAAGGGCTGAGCGCGGCTAGCCGGGCGAGACGATCGATCCTGAGATCGTCCGTATAGTGCGCGTGCAGATAGTCCAGCACGCGGTCTATCCGCGATCCGCTTGCAGGGATGGTGGACGAGGGCGAGCGGGACGGCGCCGTCAGCGGCTCGGCCTCGTCATCCCCGGCGAGCGTCAGCAGGACCGAGATGAGGTCGAGCAGCCGCTCCGCGGGTGGCTTGTCGAAGATCGCTTCGATCCGCGCCCTGACGCGCCCGGTGGCGCCTTGCGAGAATTTCAGCCCGCGCGCCGATCTTTCCAGCAGGCCGGCTACCGGCCGAAGCTCCGTCAGGAGACCGGTCAATCCACGTGCCCATTCGGGGCGGAACCAGATGACCATGACCAGGTGCGGCCTGCCGCCGTCGATCTTGCTCGAAGAAGACCAGGTGTGCGGTAGGCTCGGGCCGAGCAACACGAGATCGCCGTCGTCATAGCCACCGACGTGGTCGCCGACGAAGCGGCGCCCGCGCGAGTTCAGGGTGAGCGTCAGTTCATATTCCGGATGATGGTGCCATTCGAACGGAATGGTCGGGTCGCGCAGGACCCTTACCATCGACCATGAGGCGTCATCGGCGACGGTGACCTTCTCCAGATAGGGCTTCATGGCCTACCCCTAAGGAATTCGCCTCGAACGGCGTGAGAGACATAACGAACGCCAGAATAGTATCACTCCAGGCCTGTCAGGGACAACATGCGCGGCCATCGTTCAGTTAGCCTCGTCTTCGGCAGGCAAGGCAGAGGAGGAAAACGATGGCCCATGCGAAAGACATCACCAAGGACGATCACCCGACATCCAGCCGTGCAACGGCCCAACTGTCCAAGATCGAGAAAACGCTTCCGCTGCGCGTGCTTTCAGACGCGGATTTCGCGCACTGGCAGAGGCGAGGCTTCGTGATCGTGCGCAATGCGGTGCCGCAGGCAAATGTCGAGCGCCTCAAGGCATTGCTTTGGCAATTCGAGGAAAAGGACCCAAGCGATCCGACGACGTGGGATGTGACCCAGCGGCGCGACTATGCCCTGAAGGAAATCAACAACGCCGGCATGGTCGAGATCTACAACCACCAATTCCTGTGGGACAACCGCATGGCGCGTCGCGTCTACGACGCCTTCGTCGACATATGGGACATTGAGGATCTGTGGGTCGCCATCGATCGCGCCAACCTCAACACCCCCAACAAGGGCAGGCGCGCATCTCCCGGCTTCATCCACTGGGACGCCGACACCTCGCTCGAGCCCAAGCCGATCTCGGTGCAGGGCGTCCTGTCGCTCGTCCATCAGGACGGCGGCGACATCGGCGGCTTCCAATGCGTGCCGTATCTGTTCGAGCATTTCGACGAGTGGGTGAAAACCCAACCCGCCGATCGCGACCCGCATCACCCTGATATGAGGGGGATCGAGGACAGGATCGAGAAGCTCGAACTTTTCCCGGGCGACCTGATGATCTTCAATTCGCTGCTGGCGCATGGCGTGGCGCCGAACACGTCCGACGACAAGGTGCGGATGGCGCAGTACATCTCCATGTTCCCTGCCGATGAGGGCAATCTCGTCGAGCGCGAGGCGCGTATCCGGTCCTGGCGCGAGCGCGAGGCGCCGCAGCGCGCCGGTTTCGCCGGCGATCCGCGCGGCTGGGAGAAGAAGCATGCCGAGACGGCAAAGCTGACACCGCTCGGCGAAAGGCTGCTGGGGCTGATCAGCTGGAACGGGTAACGTCGGAGGATCGCAACGGTGGGAGGGCTTCGCCGTTTTGCGTCAGTTTGTCGGCGGACTGGTGGGCGATGACGGGCTCGAACCGCCGACATCTTCGGTGTAAACGAAGCGCTCTACCAACTGAGCTAATCGCCCGCTTGAGCGCGGACCTTTAAGCAGTTAGGGCCGCATTCGCAAGGCCAAATGAACGGATGGCGCGCCCACCGCGGCGCGGATTTCCCCAGCCCTGGCGCCGCTGTCAAAAAACCTTCTCCTGTTTGCTGTTATGCTTGAATGCCGCGCTTGACACCCGCAAACGAACCCCTTATCCACCGCCCAACGACGAACACGCCTGACACGTGCTCGTCAAGTGCGCGGGTGTAGCTCAGTCGGTTAGAGTGCCGGCCTGTCACGCCGGAGGTCGCGGGTTCGAGCCCCGTCACTCGCGCCATTCTTCCTTGACAGGATCAATTGGAAATTCGGTTATGGGACACGTCTAGCACGTGTTCCGGCTGCAGTAAGCGGCAGCGGACCTTGCTGGGCCGCCACCTGGCTTGGCTGGTTCAGGCCGCTACTGCCTGACGTAGCAGCGCTTGGGGGCGCCTGGAGCGGGATCATCGCCGAAAGCGTTGTTGCCGCAGCGAACGCCATTCCTGAAAACATTCTGCGTGTATTGGCCACGTGCGCCGTATCTGACCATCGCGCGGCCGCGGAAATCGCAGAACTCACCCTCCCTGGCGCAGGCGACCCATTCGCCGCGGTCCGGGCGTGAGCCGTAGTCATTGCCCCCGTAATTGTTGTCATCGCCATAGCCGCCGCCGCGCGCCACGAAATAACAGGCCTTTTCGCGGCCAGGAGCGGGGTCGCCAAACAGGCGATTCGAGCAGGGCACGGACTGACGGTCGAAAAACCGCGAGGTTGTTCGACCCCGTGCGCCGTAAACCACCTCCGTGGGATAGGGCAAGCGGCATATGCCGCCTTCATTGGCGCACCGGCGCAGCTGCTGCGCCGAGGCGGTGGCGGGGAAAAGGGCGGACGCCGCGGCGACCAGGCCGGCCAGGAACATGAAGGCCAGCGTCGTTCGGATCGAGACGTGAAAAGTTTTTAACACGAATTGTCTCCCGGTTTGGTTGTACACCGATATCCTACCGCAGACCGATTAAATGCGCGATGAATGCCTGATCGCGTCGGGAAGCTATCATTAACTCGATGTGCGAGCATGGAGCGCAGGGCCGTTGCCGTCCGGCATACGGCCCGGCTGAGTATTTTCAGCTCAGTATTTGATCACCCGCCGCTCGATCAGGACGACGAGGCAGAACAGCGCGATCGACAGCGACGAGGACAGCACGATCGCCGCGTAAAGCCGGTCGGACTGGTAGTTGAAGGTCGCCTGGATGATCAGCGCGCCGAGCCCTTTGTCCGAGCCGATCCATTCGCCGACGATGGCGCCGATGACGGCGGTGGCCGAGGCAATTCTGAGCGAGGAGAACAGCATCGGCAGGGCGCGGGGCAGGCGCAGGCTCCAGAAGATCTCCGAGCGTGTCGCCGACAGCACCCGGAACAGCTCGTGCTCGTTGTCGCTAGCCGAATCGAGGCCGCGGATCATGTTCACCAGCGTTGGGAAGAAACAGATCACCGCGGCGATGACGATCTTCGGCGTCATGCCGAGACCGAAGATCAGGATGATGATCGGCGACAGCGCCAGGATCGGAATGGTGTTGAAGAAGAGCACGATCGGAAAATAGGCGGCCTGCAGGACGCGGCTGTGGACGAAGAGCACGGCCAGCAGCACCGCGGCCAGATTGCCGATGACGAAGCCGGCCAGCGCCTCGATCAGCGTTGGCCTGAGATTGTCGATGAGGAGCGAAAAGTTCTTCTGGAAGACGCCGAAGATCGCCATCGGCGTCGGTACGATATAGGCCGGCACGCCGAGCAGCGGCAGGAGGTATTGCCACGCAACCAGGATCGAAGCCGCCCCCAGGACGGGAAGCGCGACGGTCATTTGCGGGGAGAGCGGCGCCGGTCTCACGATGCGCGCTCCAGCGCCGTGCGCAGATCGGCCATGGCGGCAACGATTGCCGGATCCTCGCGCTTGCAGCGATTGCCTTCCTGCTTGAAGGGCCGCATGTCGAGGTCCTTGACCACGCGCCCCGGATTGGCAGCCAGCACGATGACGCGCTCGCCGAGATAGGCGGCCTCGGCGATCGAATGGGTCACGAAAAGGACCGTCGTGCCGGTGCGCCGCCAGAGCGCCAGCAATTCGTCGTTGAGACGGTCGCGCGTGATCTCGTCGAGTGCGCCGAAGGGTTCATCCATCAACAGCAGTTTGGGTTCGCCGAGCAAGGCGCGGGCGATGGCGACACGCTGGCGCTGGCCGCCGGAAAGCTGATGCGGCAGGCGCTCGCCAAAGCTACCGAGGCCCATGAGCTCCAGAAGTTCGGCGCTGCGGTCCTCGATCTTTCGGGTGAGGCTGCGCTGGCCGACGCCGAGCGGCAGGCGCACATTGTCACGCACCGTGCGCCAGGGCAGGAGCGTCGAATCCTGGAAGACGAAGCCGACGTCGCGGCGCGAGCGCACCGCGTGCGGCGTCTCGCCGAGCACGCTGATCGTGCCGCCGAGCGGATCAAGAAGGTCCGCCACCACCCTGAGCAGGGTCGACTTGCCGCAGCCGGACGGTCCCAGGATCGACAGGAAGGAGCCGGCCGCGACGGTCAAGTCGAGGCCGGCGAGCACCTTGACGGCCGCCTGCCGGCCGCCATAGCCGACATCCAGCTGCCGCGCTTCGATCGCGTCCGGCATTAGATCAGCACGACATTTGATTGAATCGTCATACCGATCTAACTCTTTGTTGAAGCATGATCTTTTCCAAAGACCGGTTCCCATTTTCTGGGATCATGCTTAGGCCGCCGGTGCGTCGAGCTTGGGCCGGTCGGCGACCGAGAGCTCGAGGATCTTGGTGGTGTAGACATCCTTGGCGGCCGGGCGTCCGTTCGGATACTGGCCGACCTTGTCGAGCAGCGCCAATTGCTCCTCGATCGAGGCGGGATCGAACGTGCCCCAGCCATCCTTGGCGGTCGCGCCATCGAAGGAAAGCTTCAGCACCAGGTTGACGGTCTTTTCCTCCCAGCCGAGATCCATTTCCGGATAGGCGGCGACCATCTTCTTGACCGCTTCCTGCGGGTTCGCATGCACCCAGCCCCAGCCCTTGCCGACGGCGCCGATGAACTTCGCCAGCGTGTCCGGATCCTTCTCGATCGCAGCATCGGTGGCGAAATAGACGTCGGCATAGGAGCTCAGCCCGAGGTCACGCGTCAGGAGGTCGACGCGGTCGTCGCCGACGACGCTCAGCGCCTGCGTGTTGGTGATCCAGCCGCCAATGGCGTCGACATCGCCGCGCACCAAGGGTGCCTTGTCGAAGCCGACATTGACGATGGTGACCTCCGACGGGTCGATGCCGTTCTTGGCCAGGATCTCGTCGATGACGAAGCGCGCGGTCGGCTGGATGCCGATCTTCTTGCCCTTGAGGTCGGCCACGCCGCGGATCGGCTTGGCCGGCTTCGAGGTCAGCGCGTAAGGGCCGGTGCGGAAGCCGCAGGCAATGATCTTGATCGGCACGCCGCTGGCGCGAGCCGAATAGAGCTGCGGCGTTTCCGAAAACTGCCCAAGCTGCGCGGCCCCCGAAATGACCGGCGGCACGGTCGAAGCGTTGGGACCGCCGGGGCTGAACTCGACCTCCAGCCCGGCGTCCTTGAAATAGCCGTTGGCGACAGCCGCGATGTCGCCGATCTGGCCGTTGGACATCAGCCAGTCATACTGGATTAAGACCTTGCCGGCAGCCTTCGCGCCCGGGGTCAACACCAGCTGCATGCCGGCGGACGCGGCGGCCACGGCGGCCATGCCGCCTTTGACGAAAGTACGGCGGTTCAATTCGAAGTCCCTGTTCCCATTCATTTTTCGCTCCTGTTGCAGACTTTCTCGTCTCTTCTTCAGGCGCCGCTCCCTTCAGCGCGGCGTCGTCTACGGCTGTTCGTCGTGGTAGTCGCCGGGGCCGCCGTCGAGCCAGGCGTAAAGTTCCCAGAGCGTGTCGTCCGGGTCGGTGAAATAGGCGCAGCGCGCATTCCAGACGTAGTTTTCGGGCGGGCCGTAGAAGGGCACGCCCTTGGCGCTGAGCTCGGCGTGCATGCGGTCGATGTCGGCCGGCGTGTCGAGCTACACGGCGACGCAGACCTTGTGCGCATGGCGCGGCGACTTCAGGTTGGAGACGCCGGTGTGCCGGTTGATGTGGTCGAGTTCCCAGGCGGCGAGCGTCACGCCCTCGCCATGGAAATCGGCAAAGCCTTCGGCGCGGCGGCGCAGGCGGAAGCCGAGCTTGTCGACATAAAATTCGACCGTCCTGTCGATATTTTCCACCAGCAGGCAGATATCGGAGATGCGGGTGATGCTTGCCGGCATGTTATTTCGCTCCGTTGGCTTTCGAGAGCGGCAGCCTGACGCCGACGCGGTTGGCAGCGCCGACGATGTGCGCCCGCATTGCCGCCTCCGCCGCAGCCGGATCGCCCGCCACCAGCGCGTCATAGATGCGCACATGCTCGCCGACATTGATCTCGACGAGGTCGTGCAGCGGGTTGGTCATGCGCGCGTAGTGGATCGAGTGCCGGATCTGTTCGCAGACGAACGATATGAAGGTGTGGATGTAGCTGTTGCCGGTGGCGCGCGCGATCTCGCGATGGAACAGAAGGTCGGCGTCGATGCTGCCTTCCTCCCAACGCTCTTCGCCGCCCATGCGGTCGAGCGCCGCCTTGATCGAATCGAGATGCTCTTTGCTGCGCCGCGCCGCGGCGAGCGCCGCCGACTCGGCCTCGAGGATGCAGCGCAGTTCGAACAGCCGCTCCATGTTGTGCGTGTCCTTGAGCGCCTCGCGGTCGATGCGGATCGCGGCGCGCTGCTCGGGCGCCAGCACGAAGGCGCCGATGCCTTGGCGCGCCTCGATCATGCCGTCGGCCCTGAGCTGGGCGATCGCCTCGCGCACGACGTTGCGGCTGACGCCGAATTTTTCCGACAGCTCCTGCTCGGTCGGCAGGCGCGCGCCGGGGTTCAATTCGCCGGATTCGATCTCGCGGCTGAGGAAGGTGGCGACCCGGTGCGGCAGCGTCTCGACGGTGCCGATGGCGGCCAGTCTCTGCTTCATGGGAAAGTCTCCGTCGCGGGCAACAGACAGCCGGGATTCATCAGGCCCTTGGGGTCGAGGGCGCTTTTCAGCGCCGCGACCATGCGGCGATGCGTCGGCGAGAGTCCGGCCCAGAATTCCTTGCGCCGGCTGCGGCCGATACCGTGCTCCGCGCTGATCGAGCCGCCGAGGCCGACGGCGATCTCATAGAGCCCAGCGACAACCTCAACGCCCCGCGCACGAGCCTCTTGCATGGCCAGTTCGAGCGGCGGCAGCACGTTGAAATGGACGTTGCCGTCGCCGGCGTGGCCGTAGGCGAGGGGAATCCAGCCGGGATGCTCCTTCGCGACGAAGCGGCGGGCGCGCTCGATCAGGGCAGGGATATCGGAAATCTTGACCGACAGATCGGTGCGCACATGATAGCCGCGCTTGGCCTGGCCTTCGACAAGGCCCTCGCGGATTGCCCAAAAACTCCTGGCCTGCACGCTGCTCGCGGCGAGGACAGCGTCAGTCACCAGGCTATTTTCCATGGCATCGCCGAGGAAGCCGGCAAGCAAGCCGCTGAGGTCGATGGCGGCGCTGGACGACAATTCGATCAGCACCTGGACGGGCGCCGAGACCGGCTCTCTCGTTGCTGGGTCGATCAGCCGGGCAAGCTCGATGCATTCCGAGCCGATGATCTCGAAAGCGGAGATCAGATCCGAACAGTCGCGGCGCGCCTGGTTGAACAGCGCGATGGCTGCCTCGAACGAGGCCAGTCCGAGATAGGCCGTCTCTGTCCTGGCCGGCTTCGGAAACAGCTTGACCTCGACACCGGTGATGATGCCCAGCGTGCCTTCCGAGCCGATGAAAAGCTGCTTCAGGTCATAGCCGGTGTTGTTCTTGCGCAGGCCGGAAAAGCCGTTCCACAGCTCGCCATCCGCCAGCACGACCTCCAGCCCGAGGACCAGGTCGCGCGCCATGCCATAGCGCAGCACGTTGACGCCGCCGGCATTGGTGGCCGCATTGCCGCCGATCTGGCAGCTGCCTTGCGCGCCGAGCGCCAGCGGGAACAGGCAATCCTGTGCCTCGCACACGTCCTTGATCGTCTGCAGCACGCAGCCGGCATCGGCCTGCAGCGTGAAGTTATCCGTATCGATCTGCCGGATGGTGTTTAGCCGCTCGAGGCTGACGACAACCAGGCCCCTGCCTTTGCTGTCGATCGCGCCTGAGACCAATCCAGTGTTGCCGCCCTGCGGGATCACACCGAGTCCAAGCTCGCCGCAAAGCCGCATCACGGCCTGAACCTCGCCGACCGAGGCGGGCCGCAGCACGGCAAGAGCACTGCCGCGATAGTCGCCAGCCCAGTCGCCCAGATATTTGGCCATCCCGGCCGGTTCGACGGCAATGCCGTTCTGTCCGACGGCGCCTTCCATGGCGCTGAGGATTTCCGGCGAGAGGCGTTGAACGGTCATGAACGTTGATGTCTGGATATCGGGTGATACATATCATCCTACAACTTATTTCGAGTCAATCGCTCTCCTGTTCGGCGACCACGTCATCGGCTCGTTCAAGATAGGGCAGCTCCCATGTCGGCGGAGAAGGCGGGCCTATCGGGCTAGGCCCTGCCTATGCGTTGCCCTGGCCGATTGCCGACCGTCAAAACCGCCGCGATGGTGGGCGGAAGGGGAAAGCTGCGGCTCGTCCTCGATCAGATCGGTCCGGTGAGGAGAAAAGATGATTGAACTGCCTTTTGCCCGCGAAGAGTATCAGCGGCGGCTCGGAAAAATCCGCGCCGAAATGGCCAAGCGCGGCATAGAACTCCTGATCGTCAACGACGTCGCCAATCAGCATTACATCACCGGCTATGATGGCTGGTCGTTCTACACGCCGCAGGTGGTGCTTGTTCCTATCGAGGATATCGAGCCGGTCTGGATAGGGCGCGCCATGGATGCCGCCGGCGGGCTGCTGACGGCCTGGATGAAGGCGGAAAACGTCGTCGGATTCCCGGAGGATCACGTCCAGCGCGCCGACCGTCATCCCATGGACTGGATCGCGGCCTGGATCGCCGCCAAGGGCTGGGGCAATCGCCATATCGGCATCGAGCTAGAAGCCTATTATTTCTCGCCGAAGGCGCATGCGCGGCTCGTCGCCGGGCTGCCCAATGCGAAATGGTACGACGCCGATCTGGTCGTGAACTGGATCCGCGCGGTCAAGTCGGCGCCAGAAGTCGCCTATCTTCGCAAGGCGTCGAGGCTGGCCGAGGCGGCAGTCGCGCGGGCCTACGAAGTCATTGCGCCGGGTGTGCGGGAGTGCGACGCGATCGCCGCCATCCAGGCGGCGCAGATCGCCGGCAGCCCGGATTTTGCCGGCGACATCACGGCGCTGCCGCCGACGATTCTCGGCGGTGAGAACGCATCCGCGCCGCACATCATGTGGAGCGACCGGCGGTTCGGAAAGGACGAAACCATCGCGCTCGAGCTTGCCGGCGTCTGCCGCCGCTATGCCGCCGGGCTCGCCAGGACGATGCAACTCGGCAAGACGCCAGCGGTCGTCGCCGACACGGCAAAGGCGGTGATCGAGGGCATGGATGCGGTGCTCGACACCGTACGGCCGGGCACGACGGCCGAGGCGGTCGAAGCGGCCTGGCGCAAGGTCATAGAGCGTCACGGGCTGAAGAAGGAATCGCGCATCGGCTACTCCATCGGCGTTGCCTATCCGCCGGATTGGGGTGAGCACACGATCAGCCTGCGGCCCGGCGACAAGACGGTGCTGCAACCCGGCAATGTCGTCCATTCCATCCTAGGCATGTGGATGGACAGCTGGGGCATCGAGGTCAGCGAGACCATCCTGGTAACCGACACCGGCAACGAGACGCTGACGAAGTTCCCGCGGGACATCCATGTCAAAGCCTGACCTGCCGTCTTCAGCAAGCGATACCGCGCCCGACATCGATGCCGGAATTCTCGATCGGATGATCGAGATCCGCCGCCATCTGCACCGCCATCCGGAGCTTTCGAACCGGGAGGTGGGCACGCAGCGTTATTTGCGCGAGATGCTCGGAAGGGAAGGGATCGCCGAGATTCGCGACGTTGCCGGCTACGGGCTCGCGGTCGACATCGTCGGCACCGGCCGGCCTTCGAACCGCAAGGTGGCTATCCGGGCCGATATCGACGCCTTGCCGATCGAAGAGGAATCCGGCGTCGACTTCGCATCGGAAAATCCGGGCGTGATGCATGCCTGCGGCCACGACGCCCATGCCGCGATGGGCTTCGCGGTGGCCGCGCATCTCAATCGCTCGCGCGACAGTTTCGGCGGAACCGTCCGCCTGATCTTCCAGCCGGCCGAAGAGGACGAGCCGTCAGGCGGCAAACGGGTGGTGGAGGAGGGGCTTCTCGACGACGTCGATGCGGCGATCTGCGTCCATGTCGATCCGTATACGCCGTCCGGCAAGGTCGCCGTCGGTTCCGGTCCCTACACTTTGGCATGCGACACGTTCGATGTGCTGGTCACCGGTTCGGCCGCGCATGCGGCAAAACCCTATGAAGGCGTCGACGCGCTGGCCGTGGCCTGCGCCATGGTGAGCGAGCTGCAGAAGATCGTTTCGCGCGAGACCGATCCTTACGATCCGCTGGTCATTTCGGTGACCGCCATCAATGGCGGCAATGCCTACAACGTGACCGCCGGCAAGGTCGCGTTCAAAGGCACCATCCGCAGCGGCAACGATTCCACCCGCGAGCGTGCCTGGCGCCGGCTTCGCGAGGTGCTCGAAGGCGTGGCGTCCAGCCACGGCGCCAGTGTGCAGGTCGACCAGCATCGAGGCGAACCCGGCGTCGTCAACGATGCCGAGATGACCGAACTGATCATCGCCGGCGCCAAGGCCAGCATCGGCGCGGACAATGCCTTGAACATGCCTGGCTGGAGCATTGCCGACGACTTCGCCTATTACAGCGAGAAACGTCCGTCGGTGTATTTCCGGCTCGGCATCCGCAACGAAGAGGTCGGATCGGTCTATCCGCTTCACCACGCCAGGTTCCGGGTCGACGAGGCTGCCCTCAAAAACGGCGCGCTTACCCTGGTTTCGGCGGCAACGATGTTCCTGGCCGGGCAGGAAGGTCCTGGCGCGTCGTAGGGACGCGGCAAGCGCCTACCTCCGAGCTGCCACCGGTCAGAGGTACTGCGCGACCTTCTTGCCGACGGTCAGGAAGCGCAGCGGGTCGACCGCCTCGCCATCGTGGCGCACTTCGTAGTGAAGGTGCGGGCCGGTCGAGCGGCCGCTGCTGCCGGTCTTGCCGATGACATCGCCGGCGGCGAGCTTCTGGCCGACGGCGACATCGATCTCGCTCAAATGCCCGTAGCGCGTGGCAAAGCCGTTGCCGTGGTCGACCTCGACCATGCGGCCGTAACCGCCGGCCCAGCCGGCCCTGGTGACGGTGCCGGCGGCCGTGACCTTGGCCGGCATGCCGATCGGCGCCCTGAAATCCATTCCCGTATGCAAGGCGGCGCTGCCCAGGATCGGATCGGTGCGCACACCAAACGGGCTGGTCACCGTATGGCCGGGAGCAGGGTTGGCGAGCGGCAGCTTGCGCGCTTCCTTCTTGACCCCGTCGAGCGCGTCGAGCGCCTCGTCCAGTTCCTTGACCTTGCTGTCGAAAACCATCGAGGGATCGAGCGGAACCAGCGGGCCGCCGACATCGCTCTTGTCGAGCTCGCTGTCGACCGGCAGGCCTGCTGCTTCCAGCGCCTGGGCGATGGCATCGGCATTCTTGTAGGCGTTGTCGGCAAGCGTGGTGATGCGCGTAAGCTGCTGGTTCTCGATGGCCTTCAGCGACGCATTGATCGAGACGAACAGCTTGTCGGCGCGATCGGCGGCTGTTTCGCCGTCGAGCGGATCGGACCTTGTCGACCACAACGAGAAGGGCCTTGTGTCGCCCTCACTCAACGATGCGACGGAGTAGGTCGGCGCCTGCGACAGGCTGCCGGTGACCTCGGCGTGCTCGTCGGGCTTGGGCGTCGCCGCGCCTGCCGCCGGCGCGTCGCCGACTTCGTTCTCGGCGCGCTCGAGGATCGGCCCTAGCCGTCCATGGCGCTCGCTGAGCTGGGTCTGCCTGGCCAGCAGCTCGCTGACCTTGGTTTCCATCAGCTGCTGGTCGAGAAGCTGGCGGCTGGTGATGCGGTCCACCTGGGCACGAAGAGCCGAGATGCGGTCCTCATAGGCCTGCTGCATGCGCGCCTGCCTCGCCGTCGTGGCGCCGATCAGGTCGTCGCGCAGCACGAGGTAGGACGTCGCGAGCAAATAGCCGATAGCGATCGCCGCCAGAGCCGAGCCGATGAAGGCCGCGAGCCATGGGCGGATGGTGAAATGCCTTATCTCGTTGCCCCGGGCGATGATGACCGTATGCGGTTCCTTACGCTTGCCGAAGATCGCTGACTGACCGGTTGCGTTCACGGGACCAAGCTTTCATTTACGACACCACGACAGCTTGATTACACATTATTAGGGTTAACAAAGGCTTGCCGTGTCGATTGCGCGGCGCCGAATGCACGCAACACGGGCAAGAGGTTGCGCGAAAATCTCCAGGACGCGGACGCCATGCCGCGAAATCGTTGACGATGAACACCAATGTTCTGCCAGGAGCAGCCTGTAGCTCACAAAGCAAGGCTCGGATTTCTTAACTGTCTTCGATTGCGTTTAGTTGACGCTTTTCGAGTAAAGGCGTGTTGGTATTTGGGAATCACCGTGACGGTAGGAATGCTGGACGACCTGGTTGGCAAGATCCTCGACAAGATTTCGGGCACCAGTCTGCTGGCGACCGGACTTTTGCTGCTGACTGCCTTTGTCAGCGCGCTTGTGGCCTATTGGCGCACGGTCGAGGAGAAGAGCTGGAGGGAGTTTTTCGAGTTCGCCATCCCGCACGAGGTCATCACCCATCCCTCCGCGAAGGCCGACCTCATGTTCTGGGTCACGAAGAAGGCCCTGATGCCTTTCCTGATGCTGCCCGCTGGAATCGTCTTCGTCACGGCGGTGGGGTACGGGACCAACTGGCTGTTTTCGACACTGTTCCACTTCCAGCCGCCTCTGATCGAGGGGCCGGCAGGGCCGGTGACGGTTCTGATCTTCACCGTCAGCATGCTCCTCGCCTACGACATTTCCTATTATCTCTATCACGTCGCCCAGCATCGCTATCCGCTGCTTTGGGAACTGCACAAGGTGCATCACTCGGCCGAGGTGATGGTCGGAATCACCAAGGACCGGGTCCATCCGCTCGACGAGTTGATGAACCGAGCTTGGGACGGCATCATCGTGGGGCTCTGCTTCGGCATCTGGTCGCTGATTTCGCTGAACCTTGTCGAACTGACCGTTTTTGGCGTCAACGTCTATGTCATGCGTAACATCCTGATGATGGATTTCGTCAGGCACACGCATTTCAAGATCTCGTTCGGCCCGCTCAACAATTTGATCCTGTGTCCTCACTGGCATCAGTTGCATCACAGCGTCGATCCGCGCCACTACGACAAGAACTTCGGACTGCTCTTCTCGTTCTGGGACCGGCTCTTCGGAACATTGTGTGTGCCGAGGCCCGACGAGGACTTCAAGTTCGGGCTGGTCGACCGCGATGTGCGCGACTATCAGTCGCTCGCAGGCCTTTACGTCATGCCGCTGAAGCGGATGTGGGGGCATATCGCCAGGCGCATCCGGCCCGGAAAGCCACAGTCACGCACCTCGCGATCCTCGGAGGGGACACGGCCATGAACGCTCCCGTTGTGCTCGCAGTTCCGCGGACACGCACCTTCGAAGTCGTGACATCGGCGGTGCGCCTGGCCGAGATCGCACCGGCCTGGAGCGCGCTCTGGCAGCGGGCTGGCGGGCTTGTCTTCCAGCACCCGGACTGGATCGCGGCCTGGTGGCGCACCACCCCGCAGCAGGAGCGGCGCGCGCTCAGGATCGGGCTTGCCTGGAACGGCGACCGGCTCGAAGGCGTGATAGCGCTCGCGACCTTCAGGCGTTCCGGCATCCGCATACTCGAATGGGCGGCGAAGGATCACAGTGACTATGGCGACGCGCTGGTTGCACCTGACAGCGACCCGCGGGCGATCTCCCGCCTCTGGCAGTATGTTTTCGACCAGGGTGGCTTCGACCTGATCTATCTCAACCGTCTGCTACCGGATGCCGGTGTTCATGCCCTGCTGGAGCCGGCTCATGGCAAGGCGCTCCGGCCCAACCACCGTACTGAAATCAGCTATCGTGTCGCTGGCTCCTGGCAGCGTGGGGCGGAATGGTTCGAGACGTTGTCCAAGAAGGGCCGGCAGAACTATCGCCGTGGCCGCAAGCTCATGGAAGAAAGCGGTGCATTGCGTTTCCGGCTGCTGGATGCGGAGGAGCCGCGCGAGCCGGTGCTCGAGCGCGTCGCGACGTTGAAGCGCCTCTGGCTCGCTCGCCATGGTCGTGCCTCGGATCTGTTCGACAAGGGCTCGCCGGTTCTCGCCGCGCTTATTTCGGTGCTGGCCGACCTCGGGCTGTTGCGCATCTTCGTGCTGGAGCTTGACGACACGATCGTCGCTGTCTCGATCAATTTCGAGCAGCAAGGCACGATGATGGCTTTCGTCACCACCTATGATCCCGAATACGAGCGCGCCTCGCCGGGTATGGTGCTGATGATGGACTATATCCAATGGTCGTTCGACCGTGGCCTTGCCACGATTGATTTTCTCTGCGGCGGCGAGGATTTCAAGCGGCGCTTCGCCACGCAATCAGTCACGCTGTCGTCCATGATGGGTGCGCGCGGCTTGCGTGGCAATCTTGCCGCGCTGGCCGATCAAGTGAGCCATGTTTCGAAATCCTGGAGGACGCGGCGGCAGCCGAAGGCCGAGGCACCTGACGAGTAACGACCATAATTGTCGATTGCTTTGGTGGGCTTTGGCGACGCTCAGAGTGCGCGCACGGCCTCGAGTACCGCTTCGGCATGGCCCTTGACGCGAACCTGGCGCCAGATGCGGACGATGCGGCCGTCCTTGCCGATCAGGAAGGTGGCGCGCTCGACACCCATGTATTTGCGCCCGTACATCGTCTTCTCGACCCACAAATGATAGGCCTCGATCACCTTGCGCTCCTCATCGGCAACGAGGTCGACCGTCAGATCATACTTCGCCTTGAATTTGTCGTGTTTCTTGACGCTATCGGGCGATAGCCCGATGACCGCGGCACCGGCCTTCTCGAACTCCGGCTTCAACTGCGAGAAGCCGATCGCCTCGTTGGTGCAACCTGTGGTGTCGTCCTGCGGATAGAAGTAGAGTACAACGGGCTTGCCCCGGAACGCAGCGAGACTGAGGGAGTCCCCGCCGTCACGCGGAAGATCGAATTGGGGTGCTGCGTCGCCCACTTCGAGATCAGCCATATCGATGTCCTTGTTTGCGGTTACGCGCGGGAAATCATCGATATAACGTGAAGCGGGGATTCGTCCACGACGAGTTCGTCACAACGGAATATTGCTTGGATCAGGAAGAACCGCAGCACGAGAAGATCAGGTTCAGGCGTGACGAGATCACCGACCTGGCAGCACTTCCGTCCGCGTGCAGCGTGCCGCCGCTTGGCCGCGCGGCGGTGCGTCGGCGCTTCCATATTCTCGGTCGCGTGTTTGCCGGGCTTTGCGCGTTCGTGCTTCTGGCGGCGGCGGGCGTCTACGTCCTCGGCGCCTCGGGCATCGGCACGGAACGACTTCGGGCCGAGGCCGAGACAGCCATCGAGAAGCTGGCCGGCGTCGATGTCAACGTCACTGTCGGCGCGGCGCGACTGACGCTCGACGGGTCGAGCTTCGTCGCCCTGCAGGTGAGCGATGTCGGCCTGAAGACGGCCGACGGCAAACCGATGGCCGATATCGGGCGCGTGCGTTTCGGCATGCGCCTGCTGCCGCTGCTTTCCGGCGATGTCCGGCTGACCAGCGCCAGATTTTCCAACGCCCACATCGTGGTGGCCGCCATGCCCTCCGGCGGCGGCGACTGGACGGCGGCGCTGCGCAACGAGGACGGCCTTGTCGACCCGGAGAAAGTGTCGGCGGCGGTGTTTTCAGGCGTCAACGACGCGCTGGATGCCGTGCGCGAGGACTCGATGCGCCAGATCGATCTGCGCAATGTCGAGTTCGAACTGCCGGACACCGGGCTGGTCAAGCGCGTGACCGTCGCCTCGGCGACAGTCGCGCAGACCGGTACGGGAAGCATCCAGCTTTCTTACGATGCCGATGTCGACGGCAGGCACGCGACTTTGACCGCCTCGGCGACGCGCGATGCGACGGCAAGGCGCATTTCGTCGCTGGATGCCAACCTCGAGATAGCCGGCCCCTCCGGCGAGGACAGTTCGACCGGGACCGCTCCGGCGGCCGATGGCGCCAAACTGGGTTCGATCGCGTTGAAGCTTTCGGGCTCGGAAGCGTCGGGCGACAACCCGTCGCGCCTGGCGGCTTCGCTGTCGCTCGCCGGTTCGGTGCTCGACCTGGACGAACGCGGGCTGCTGCCGACCGATGTCGATGCCGATGCCACGCTGGTGGCCGGGTCGAACAAGATCTCGATCGACCGGCTGCTGATCAGGAGCGGGCGCTCCAGCTTCGACTTTGCCGGATCGATCGGGCCGAAGCCGGCAACAGCGGGAGAGGAGCCGGCCTACCGCTATGACCTCACCAGCGACGGCTCGACGCTGGCGCCTTCGGAATCGCCGGAACCGGCGCTTCAGTTCCTGGCCCGTGTCGCCGGGGTCTACCAGCCGAAGAGCCGCAAGCTCGTCGCCGAGCAGATCGGCGTGCGCTCCGGCGGACCGGGCGAGGTGCTGGGCGCCGCCACGGTCGCCTTCATCGACAACGGCCCGCCGGGAGTATCGCTGTCGCTCAACGTTCACGACATGCCGGTCTCGCATGTCAAGCAATTGTGGCCGTGGTTCTCGGCCCGCAACGCGCGGCTTTGGGTGCTGGGAAATCTATTCGGCGGCACGGTGACCGACGCCAACCTGCAGTTCCAGATCGTTCCGGGGCGTCTGGGCAACGGCGTGCCGCTTAACGGCGACGAAGTGTTCGGCCGTTTCCAGATCGAAGGATCGCGTTTCGATACCGCCGGGCGCATCCCGCCGATCCGCGACGCCGTCGGCGCCGTTGCGTTCCACGGCAACGATGTCGACATCGCGCTCTCCTCGGGCAGCGTCTATATGCCGAGCGGCCGCACCGTGGCGGCAAGCGGCGGCACGCTGACGATCAAGAACGCGAACCTGCCGATTGTGGTCGGTGGGCTCGACATCGACGTTGCGGGCGAGGCGCCGGCGATCGCCGAGCTGGCTTCCTACGAGCCGATCAATGCCATGCGCCATGTCGGACTGGCACCCGAGGACCTCTCCGGCGCCGTCACGGGTCACGTCAGGGCGGACATTCCGCTGACCAGGGGCATGGATACCTCGAAGCTCGATTGGCTGGTTTCGCTCGACTATCAGGATCTGTCCTTGGCCAAGCCTTTCGAGGACCAGACGGTGACCGACGCCAATGGCTCGATCACCGTCGGGCCGAAGCAGGCGGTGATTTCCGCCGAAGCCAAGCTCAACGGCATTCCGGCCGAGCTCGACCTGGTCGAGCCGCTTGAAGATGACGGGCCGGCGCGCAGCCGCAAGGTCGCGCTGATCCTCGACGACAAGACGCGCAATGCCAGCATGCCCGGCCTGTCGGACCTGCTCTCGGGCACGATCAAGGTGGCGATCGACAAGAGCGGCGAGGGCGCCCAGCAGGTTTCGGCGGACCTGACCAATGCCAGGCTCGACATTCCCTGGGCGGGCTGGAGCAAGGGTGCCGGCATTCCCGCCAAGGTTGCTTTCAACATGGCGAAGTCCGGCAGCACCACCACGCTGTCGGACTTCGATCTCGACGGAAAAAGCTTTTCGATCGACGGCAATGTGACGCTGGTCAACGGCGCGTTGTCCGCGGCCCGCTTCAGCAAAGTCGCGTTGAACAGAGGTGACGACGTCGCCGTTTCGGTGAAGCGCGCCGGCAAGAGCTACGCCGTCGATGTCAGCGGCGCGTCGCTCGACGCCCGCTCGCTGATCAAGCAGTTCACCTCGGACGTCGATACCGCCACGAAGGGCGCCGGCAGCGACGCGATCTCGGTGAGCGCCGATGTGGCAGCGCTGACCGGTTTCCACGACGAGGTGCTTTCCAACCTCAAGCTCGAGTACAGCGCCGCCGGGTCGCGCGTGAACGGGCTCAACGTCACCGCCGCGGCCAGCTCGGGCGCCGCAATCGCGATCAGCAACACGACCAGCGAAGGCGGCCGCGTGCTCAGGGTGAAATCAGCCGATGCCGGCGCGATCCTGCGTTTCCTCAACGTCTACGAGCATATGGAAGGCGGCGCGATTACGCTGTCGCTGTCCGGCGCCGCCGACGGGCCGATGAAGGGGCAGGTGGACGCCAGTAATTTCTATATCGTCAACGAGCCCAAGCTGGCCTCGATCGTATCGACCACGCCGGTCGGCGATACACGCAGCCTGAACGAGGCCGTCAAGGGCAATATCGACACGTCCAGGGTGCAGTTCGAGCGCGGTTTCGCCGAGATCGACAAGGGTTCCGGCTATCTGAAACTGGCGAACGGGTTGCTGCGCGGCCCGCGCATCGGCACGACCTTCCAGGGCACGCTCTACGACCCGAACAACAACATGGACATGACCGGCACCTTCATGCCGGTCTACGGGCTGAACCGCATCTTCGGCGAACTGCCGCTGTTCGGGCCGCTATTGGGCAACGGGCGCGACCGCGGCCTGATTGGCGTCACCTACCGGCTGCGCGGCAACGCCAACAAGCCGACGCTCAACATCAACCCGCTATCGGTTGTGGCGCCCGGCATATTCCGCTCGATCTTCGAGTACAGGCAGCAACCGTCCCAAAATGCGCGATAAGGTGCGGCCGGTCAGGCCGGCCGCACCAGCACGTGCTTCTTCTTGCCGAGCGAGAGCTTCACGACGCCTTCCGGGCCGAGGTCCTGAACCGTGACGACGCGCCGGTCGTCGGTCAGCGGCTGGTCGTTGATGCGCACCGCGCCGCCTTGGATGTGCCGGCGAGCCTCGCCGTTCGAGCCGGCCAGCCCGGCGGTGACAAACAGCGCCAGGATGCCGATCCCCGCCTCAAGTTCCGACTTGGTTACCTCGATGCTGGGCAGCGTGTCGGCGAGCGCGCCTTCCTCGAAGGTCTTGCGCGCGGTTTCGCTTGCAGTCTCGGCCGCGTCGCGACCGTGCAGCATGGCCGTGATCTCGGTGGCGAGGATCTTCTTGGCCTCATTGATCTCCGAGCCGCCGAGCTTTTCCAGGCGCGCGACTTCGTCCAAGGGTAGGGTCGTGTAGAGCTTCAGGAAGCGACCGACATCGGCGTCCTCGGTGTTGCGCCAATACTGCCAGAACTCGTAGGGCGAGAGCATATCGCCATCGAGCCAGACCGCGCCTGACGCCGACTTCCCCATCTTGGCGCCGGACGAGGTCGTGAGCAGCGGCGTGGTCATGGCGAAGAGCTGCACGCCTTCCATGCGGTGGCCGAGGTCGATGCCGTTGACGATATTGCCCCACTGGTCCGAACCGCCCATCTGCAGCCGGCAGCCGACACGCTTGTAGAGCTCGACGAAGTCGTAGGCCTGCAGGATCATGTAGTTGAATTCGAGGAAGGACAGCGACTGCTCGCGGTCGAGCCTCAGCTTCACGCTATCGAAGGCGAGCATGCGGTTGACGGAGAAATGCCGGCCGACATCGCGCAGGAAGTTGACGTAGTTGATCTGCATCAGCCAGTCGGCGTTGTTGACCATGACCGCATCGCCGGGGCCGCTGCCGAATTTCAGGTAAGGCGCGAAATTGCGGCGGATGCCCACGAGATTGTCGTCGATGTCCTGCGGGGTCAAAAGCTTGCGCGCCTCGTCCTTGAAGGACGGATCGCCGATCATCGAGGTGCCGCCGCCCATCAGCGCGATCGGCCGATGGCCGGTCTGCTGCAGCCAGTGCAGCATCATGATCTGGATCAGCGATCCGGCATGCAGGCTCTTCGCGGTGGCATCGAAGCCGATATAGGCGCTCACCGTTTCCTTGGCGAAAAGCTGGTCGAGGGCGGATTCATCCGAAATCTGGTGGATGAAGCCGCGCTCGCTCATGATGCGCAGGAAATCGGATTTGAAGGCGGACATTTTTTCTTCCTGGAGATCGCCGGGCACTTGGCCATGCTTTACGTGAAGGCGCGCGTTTAGCATCCAAGCGCGATCAGCAAAAGTGGTTTCCGGTTTTGCGTCCGATCGCGCTTCAACCAACAAACACGCGATCAGCAAAAGTGGTTTGCGGTTTTGCGCCTGGTTGCGTGGGGCAGCCGTCCTTGCTTCACCTTCCTCGCTGGCGTAATGAAGCGCCGCGCAAAGACAGGCGCGCCGCGACGGGGCTATCCCGCAGTTTCAGATCGGAAAAGCTCCCGCGATGAACAGGAACTACCTCTTCCTCTTTCTGTTCAGCATCGTCATGACCGTCAGCGGGCTGGCCAGCCTGCCGCCGGTGGACCGCGACGAATCCCGCTTCGTCCAGGCTACCAAGCAGATGGTCGAGACAGGCGATTATGTCGATATCCGCCTGCAGGACGTCACCCGCTACAAGAAGCCGATCGGCATCTACTGGCTGCAGTCGGCGGCCGTGGCGCTGAGCGGCGAGGGGGCCGCGGCGCCGATCTGGATCTATCGCCTGGTTTCGATGCTGGGCATCGCGCTCGCCGTCGTCGGGATCGGCTGGACCGGGACAAAACTCTTCGGCGCCAATGCCGGGGTGGCCGCCGGCCTGATGATGGCGGCGATCTTCGCCACCGCCTTCGAGGGGCGCGACGCCAAGACCGACGCCATGCTTCTCGCCTGCTGCGTGGCGGCGCAAGGCGCGCTGGCACAGGTCTATTGGGCGGCAAAGCGCAACGAGCCGGTACCCGGGCACCTGCCCTGGATCTTCTGGATCGCGCAAGGGTTGGGCATCCTCATCAAGGGGCCGGTCTCGCCGCTCTTGTCGCTGCTGACGGCCGCGGCGCTCTTTGCCTTCGACCGCGACTGGCGCTGGCTGCTGAAGATGAAGCTGGCGCGCGGCGTCCTGATCGTGCTCGCGATCGTGCTGCCCTGGCTGATCCTCATCACCTGGAAGAGCGGTGGCGCCTTCTTCCAGGAAGCGGTCGGCAAGGACATGCTGAACAAGGTGGCGCAGGGCGAGGAATCGCACGGCCTGCCGCCCGGCTTCTACATGCTGACCTATTCGCTGTTCATGTGGCCCTTCGGGCTGATCGCGGTCGGCGCCGGACTGCAGGCGATCAACCGGTTCCGGGACGATCCGCGCCTGCGCTTCTGTCTCGCCTGGTACATTCCGTTCTGGCTGGTGTTCGAGGCGATCCCTACCAAGCTGCCGCACTATGTCATGCCGGCCTATCCGGGCATGGCGCTGCTTATCGGCTGGCTGCTCACCTTGCCGGCGGACCAGGCCAATGCGCCGCTGAAGCGCTGGCAGACTTGGCTGTGGTGGGCAACTGCCTTCGGCCTTGCCGTGGTGGCGATCGGCCTTGCCGTGGTCTGCGTCGGCGCGCCGCTTTATCTGGCCAAGGCCTTCTCCTGGTGGAGCATACCTGCGGCGATCGCCGCTCTGGTCACCGGTTATCTTGCCTTCCCGCGGCAATTGCAGGTGCCGCTTTCGCGCATTGCCGCGATCGCGGTCGGCGCCGGCATCACCTTCAGCCTGCTCTTCGGCGTCATCGCGCCGTCGCTGAAGCCGATCTGGCTGAGCCCCGCCATCAAGGCCGCGGTCGAGGCCAACCGTCTTTGCGACACCACCGTGCTTGCCTCGGCGAAGTTCCAGGAGCCCAGCCTGGTCTTCCTGGTCGGCACCAAGACCGTGCTGACCGACGTCGAGGGTGTGGCGCGGCATCTGCTGACCGATCCATCCTGCGCGCTTGGGCTGGCGCCGATCAAGGACGAGCAGCATCTTGCCGACGTGCTGGCCGCCCAGGACAAGTCGGCGAAGCGACTGACCGAGATCGACGGGATCAACTATTCGTCAGGAGACAAGCTCTCGCTCGGCCTTTACCGGGTGGCGCCGTGATGAATAGCGTCGGGCATAGAATGCCCCTATAAGCTCGCGACCAGAGCCGGATGATTTCAGGTCAAAAACGACCTGAAATCTGAATCCGGCTCTGAATCAAAGAGATAGAGCATGATGTCGCCCGAAAACCGCCGCACACTTTTCGGCATCATGCTCTAGCATGTCCGCCGCGCCCCTTGCCCTCTACCGCCGCTCGCTCGGCAATTTCCGCGACACGATGACGATCGTCAGGCGACGCTTTGCCGTGCGGCCGGCGCGCTATCCTAGGATTCTATGGGGCGTCTGGCTGCTGGCCTGGGCGCTGGTCACCGTGGCGGTCTTCCTGCGCCTCGATGCCGGCGCCGGCGAGATGCGCGGCGAATGGTCACCCGGCTTCGTGCGCTTCACCGATTTTTTCACGCAATTCGGCTTGGGCGGCTGGTACCTCATTCCGGCAGCGCTCTGCCTCGTCGCCGCCAATCTGACGGACTGGCGCGGTCTGTCCCGGCATGGCCGGATGGTCGTCTACAACTGGACCTGTTTCGCCTTCCTGGTGCTCTGCGCCGTCGGCTTGTCCGGCCTGGCGGTCAACGTGTTGAAATACGGCATCGGCCGCGCCCGGCCGCTTTATTTCGACAGTTTCGGCGTCCTGTCGCTGCATCCTTTCGCCATGGACGCGCGCTTTGCCGGTTTCCCCTCCGGCCATGCCACGACGATGGGCGCGGTGTTCGGCATCCTGCTGCTGCTGTTCCCAAGACGTTGGTACATCTCGCTGGTGGTCACCGCCTGCATCGCTTCGACCCGCGTCTTCGTCGGCGCGCATTATCCCAGCGACACGGTCGCAGGCTTCGGCCTCGGGCTGGCGTTTGCGGTGGTCTCGGGGCTGGTGTTCGCCCGGCTCGGCTTCATCTTCCGCCAGACAGGCTCGAAGCTGCCGGTGCGCAAGCGGACATTCCGGCTGAAACCGTCCAACGCGCCAAGAGGCGGAATTTCGATGGCCGGCCTGGTTGAGGGCGGCGAGATCGGCGCCGACAGAACGCAGACCCATTAAAGCGCCCGGATTTCGCAGCGTTCCGCGCTAGCGAGGTTCTCCCTTTCATGGAAACGGCGAACCGCTCTATCTCTTTGTTATTTAAACAATTCCAGACGAAAGGCTACGGCGAGGTCGCCGAGCCTAACCACTCACACTTTTCTTGGAATTGCCTAGCGCAGCCGCTTCGGCCGTGGATCGGCGAGCTCGCCGGCCAGCCGCCGATCGAGATAGTCGGCGCATTCCTGGAGCAGCAGCTCGGAATCGTTGGCGAAGAAGTGGTTGGCGCCGGGAATCGTCTTCTGGGTGATGGTGATGCCCTTTTGCGTGTGCAGCTTGTCGACCAGGCCCTGCACGTCCTTGGGTGGCGCCACCTTGTCGGCGTCGCCATGGATGATCAAGCCGGATGACGGGCAAGGCGCCAGGAAGGAGAAGTCATAGGTGTTGGGCTGAGGTGCCACCGAGATGAAACCCTCGATTTCCGGGCGGCGCATCAGAAGCTGCATGCCGATCCACGATCCGAAGGAATAGCCGGCGACCCAGCAGCTCTTGGAATCCGGATGCAGCGACTGCACCCAGTCGAGGGCCGCGGCCGCGTCCGACAATTCGCCGGTGCCGTGGTCGAACTCGCCCTGGCTGCGGCCGATGCCGCGGAAATTGAAGCGCAGCGTGGTGAAATCGCGCTTCTGGAACATGTAGAAGAGGTCGTAGACGATCTTGTTGTTCATCGTGCCGCCGAACTGCGGGTGCGGGTGCAGCACGATGGCGATCGGCGCGCTCTTTTCCTTCGAGGGCTGATAACGACCCTCCAGGCGACCAGCCGGACCGGCGAAAATGACCTCAGGCATAAAATACTCCACGTGGCATACGAAGGCGCTATCCCGGAACTCTTCTGGCCCCAGCTTTTCTGCGGCCTTGACGCCGGGCGAGCGTCTTCCTAGAAGCTAGTTTAGAATTGTTCAAAACTGGGCAGCCGAAACGCAATGGTTTGGCCGTCCGCGCCGCAAGCCGGGTAAATAGGACGGCTTGCCTTGCAATTTCAAGGAAATAACGCGCTATCCTCGCGGGATAGTTGGCGAAAGGACGAACTGAGCGAAAATGGCCGCAACCCGCGCCTATCTCGACTACAACGCCAGCGCGCCGCTCATTGCGGAAGCGCGGGCGGCGATGGTCGCCGCGCTCGATGCCGCCAATCCGTCATCCGTCCACACCGAAGGCCGCGCCTCGCGCCGGCTGGTCGAGGATGCGCGCCGCGACGTGGCGCGGCTGGTCAACGCCCGACCGGAACATGTCGTCTTCACCTCCGGCGCCACCGAGGCGGCCTCGATGCTGCTTGGGCCCGACTGGCAGATGGGGCGCGGCGCCATCCGCATGAGCCACCTCTATGTCTCGGCGGCAGACCATCCCTGCATCCTGAATGGCGGGCGATTTGCGGCAGCACAGGTGACGAAGGTCGGCGTCGACCGGAACGGCATTGCCGATCTCGGTGCGCTGGTCGCCGCGCTTGCCGCGCATGACAAGGACGCCGGCCTGCCGCTGGTGGCGATCCATGCCGCCAACAACGAGACCGGCGTTGTGCAGCCGGTCGGTCGCATCGCCGAAATCGTCAAGGCCGCCGGCGGGGTGCTGGTGGTCGACGCCGTGCAGGCTGCCGGGCGGATTCCGCTCGATATGTCAGTTCCTTATGCCGATTACCTGATCCTGTCCTCGCACAAGATCGGCGGTCCGAAGGGCGTCGGCGCGATCATCGCCGCGTCCGACCTGATGATGCCGCGGCCGCTGATCAATGGCGGTGGCCAGGAGAAGGGTCATCGCGCCGGCACGGAAAATGTCGCCGGGATCGCGGGTTTCGGCGCCGCCGCGCGCGCCGCGCTGACCGGTCTCGACGGCATGGACGCCATCGCGCAGCGGCTCGACGCGGTCGAGGCGATCGTGCGCGACCTCGCGCCGGACGCGGAAATCTTTGGAACGGCGGCACCAAGGCTTGCCAACACGACATTCTTCGCTATTCCCGGCATCAAGGCCGAGACGGCGCAAATCGCTTTCGATCTCGCCGGCGTCGCATTGTCGGCGGGTTCGGCCTGCTCGTCGGGAAAAGTCGGACCGAGCCATGTGCTGAAGGCGATGGGCCATGGCGAGAGCCTGGGCGCCTTGCGCGTTTCGATCGGTCGCGCGACCGGCGCCGAGGATATCGAGGCTTTCCGGGCGGCGCTGGCCGGGATCGTCGCTCGCCGCGCGGGCAAGGAAGAAGCCGCCTGACAGCGGCAAAGATGAATTCAGGCCATACGGCCTGGTAGAGCCGTGCGTTTTGTCCTGGCCGGGTGAATTTCCGGCGGACACGCACTATATGGAACTTACTCCGCCGCGAGTCCCATCTGGGGCACGATTTCGGCGGTGCCATAGTTTGAAAACTGCCGGGCCTTGACCCCGGCGTGGATGGAGAACGCTTATGCCTGCTGTGCAGGAGACGATCGATCGGGTTCGAAAGATCGACGTCGACCAGTATAAATACGGATTCCAGACAGAGATCGAGATGGACAAGGCCCCCAAGGGCCTGAGCGAAGACATCATTCGCTTCATCTCGGCCAAGAAGGATGAGCCGGACTGGATGCTGGAATGGCGTCTGGAGGCCTATCGCCGCTGGCTGACGCTGGAAGAGCCGACCTGGGCGCGCGTCCACTATCCGAAGATCAACTTCCAGGACATTTATTACTACGCCGCGCCGAAGAGCACGCCGGGCCCGAAGTCGCTGAGCGAGGTCGACCCTGAGTTGCTCAAGGTCTATGAGAAGCTCGGCATCCCGCTCAAGGAGCAGGAAATCCTGGCCGGCGTGCAGAAGACCGGGGCGGCTGACACGGAAGAAGAAGAGGTAGGCGACAACGTCTACAAATCCGGCCGCGTCGCGGTCGACGCCGTTTTCGATTCCGTTTCGGTGGTCACCACCTTCAAGGAAGAGCTCGCCAAGGCCGGCGTCATCTTCTGCTCGATCTCGGAAGCGATCCGCGAGCATCCGGAACTGGTCAAGAAGTACCTGGGCTCGGTCGTGCCGACCTCGGACAATTTCTACGCGACGCTGAATTCCGCGGTGTTCACAGACGGCTCGTTCGTCTTCGTGCCGAAGGGCGTCCGCTGCCCGATGGAGCTGTCGACCTATTTCCGCATCAACGAGAAGAACACCGGCCAGTTCGAGCGCACGCTGATCATCGCCGAGGAGGGGGCTTACGTCTCCTATCTCGAAGGCTGCACGGCGCCACAACGCGACGAGAACCAGCTGCATGCCGCGGTGGTCGAGCTGATCGCGCTCGACGACGCCGAGATCAAGTACTCGACGGTGCAGAACTGGTATCCGGGCGACGCCGAGGGCAAGGGCGGCATCTACAATTTCGTCACCAAGCGCGGCGACTGCCGCGGCGACCGCTCGAAGATCTCGTGGACGCAGGTCGAGACCGGCTCGGCGATCACCTGGAAATATCCGAGCTGCATCCTGCGCGGCGACGATTCCCAAGGCGAGTTCTATTCGATCGCGGTCTCGAACGGCTACCAGCAGGTCGATAGCGGCACCAAGATGATCCATCTCGGCAAGAACACGTCGAGCCGCATCATCTCCAAGGGCATCGCCGCCGGCTTCTCGCAGAACACCTATCGCGGCCAGGTCTCGGCGCATCGCAAGGCGGCCAACGCGCGCAACTTCACCAATTGCGATTCGCTGCTGATCGGCGACCAGTGCGGCGCGCACACCGTGCCATATATGGAAGCCAAGAACGCGACGGCGAAGTTCGAGCACGAGGCGACGACGTCGAAGATCTCCGAGGACCAGAAGTTCTACGTCATGCAGCGCGGCATTCCGGAAGAAGAAGCGATCGCGCTGATCGTCAACGGCTTCGTCAAGGACGTCATCCAGCAGCTGCCGATGGAGTTCGCGGTCGAGGCGCAGAAGCTGATTGGCATCAGCCTCGAGGGTTCGGTCGGCTGACCGCAATACGATATTCAGGAAGAGATTATGCTTGAGATCAAGAATTTGCATGCCCGCATCGTCGATGACGGGACCGAGATCATCCGCGGCCTGAATCTCACGGTGAAAGCCGGCGAGGTCGCCGCCATCATGGGCCCGAACGGTTCGGGCAAGTCGACGCTGTCCTACATCCTCGCCGGCCGCGAGGACTATGAGGTGACCGAGGGCGACATCCTCTATAACGGCCAGTCGATCCTGGAAATGGATCCGGCCGAGCGCGCCACCGCGGGCATCTTCCTCGCCTTCCAGTATCCGATGGAGATACCCGGCGTGGCGACCATGGAATTCCTGAAGGTGGCCATGAACGAGCAGCGCAAGGCGCGCGGCGAGGAGCCGCTGAAGGTTCCGGAATTCCTGAAGCGCGTGAAGGAAGCCGCGGCCTCGCTCAGCATGGACATGAACATGCTGAAGCGGCCGCTCAATGTCGGCTTCTCCGGCGGCGAGAAGAAGCGCGCCGAGATCCTGCAGATGAAGCTCTTGGAGCCAACGCTCTGCGTGCTCGACGAGACCGATTCCGGCCTCGACATCGACGCGCTGAAGATCGTCTCGGACGGCGTCAACGCGCTGCGCTCGCCGGAGCGCGCCATCGTCGTCATCACCCACTACCAGCGTCTGCTCGAGCACATCGTGCCCGACAGTGTGCACGTGCTCTACAAGGGTCAGGTCATCAAGTCGGGCGACAAATCGCTGGCGCTCGATCTCGAGGCCAATGGCTATGCCGGCGTGATCGGCGAAGCCGCGTGAGATGGGAGCGGTCGAGGCAAGAACAATGAACATGCACGCACAGCCCCAGCGGACATTGGCCGAGACGGCGCTGATCGATGCCTTCGGCGAGCGGCTGTCGCTGCTGCCGGGCGACGGCGCGGTGATGGTCAAGCGCGACGACGCGATCGAGGCGATCAAGCACGGCCTGCCGACGCGGCGCGTCGAATCCTGGCATTACACCGACCTGCGCCGGCTGCTGACCAAGGTTCCGGCTTTCGAGGCCGGCGCCGTCGTCAAGGCGCTGGCACCGATCCTTGAAGGCTCGGCGGTGCTGCCGGTGCTGAACGGCGTCTCCAGCGCCAAGGCGCCGGAGATCGAAGGCGTCACCGTGCAGCGCCTGTCGGAAAAGCTCACCGATGGCAGCGTGGCTCCGGGACTGGGCCCATACGGCAGCGACGACGCGATCGGCGCGCTCAACACCGCCTTCGTCGCCGACGGCTATTTCGTCGATATCGCCGACGGCGCCGAGCTGGAAAAGCCGGTCGAATTGCAGAACCTCCAGGCCGGCGGCCAGTCGCATGTGCGGCTGCTGACGCGTGTCGGGGCCGGCGCCAAGGCGGTCATCGTCGAGCGCCAGGCGGGCGAGGGCGACGAGGCGCTGGTCTCTTCGGTCAGCCAGCTCGTGGTTGGCGACGGCGCGGAAGTGACCTGGCTGATCGTACAGGAGCAGCCGGAGACGGCCACGCATCTCGCCCAGTTCAAGGCGCATATCGGCAAGGATGCCAAGCTGACGCTGTTCGTGATGAATGCCGGCGGCAATCTGGTGCGCCAGGAGGTAGTCGTCAGGACGACGGGCGAGGGCGCCGACTTCAAATTGCGCGGCATCAACCTTCTTGCCGGCGACACGCATACCGACACCACCATGGTGCTCGACCATGCGGTGCCGCACACGACCTCGACGGAAGTGATCCGCAATGTGGTGACCGGCAAGGCGCGTGGCGTCTTCCAGGGCCGCATCAACGTGCATCAATACGCGCAGAAGACCAACGCCAAGATGGCCTGCAACACGCTGCTTCTGTCGGACGACGGCGAGTTCTCGACCAAGCCGGAGCTGGAAATCTTCGCCGACGACGTCGTCTGCGGCCATGGCGCGACGGTCACCGAGATCGACCACAACCATCTGTTCTACCTGATGGCGCGCGGTATCGACGAGAAGTCGGCGCGGGGCCTTCTGGTGAAGGCATTCGTGGCCGAAGTGATCGAGGAACTGGACGACGAGGCGCTGGTCGAGGCGCTGGAAGAGCGGCTCGACGGCTGGTTTTCGACGCACGGGTAGCGGCACAGGCGAAAGCCGCGCCCCCTCATCCGGCCGCTTCGCGGCCACCTTCTCCCCGAGGGGAGAAGAGGCAGACGGCGACGTTGGCGACCTCCTCTCTCCCGCCGGGAGAGGGTGGCCGGAGCGAAGCGGAGGTCGGGTGAGGGGGAGCCACATTGGAAGGTTGATTGCTGTGGACCAGAAGATCGAAACCACTCCTTATGACGTCGAGGCGATCCGCCGCGACTTCCCGATCCTGTCGCGCGAGGTCTACGGCAAGCCGCTGGTCTATCTCGACAATGGCGCCTCGGCTCAGAAGCCGCAGATCGTGCTCGACACCATCCAGCACGCCTATTCCCAGGAATACGCCAACGTCCATCGCGGCCTGCATTTCCTGTCGAACGCCGCGACGGATGCCTATGAGAACGCGCGCAAATCCGTACAGCGTTTCCTCAACGCGCCGAGCACCGACAACATCGTCTTCACCTCCAACACCACCTCGGCGATCAACACGGTCGCCTATGGCTATGGCATGCCGCGGATCGGCGAGGGCGACGAGATCGTGCTGTCGATCATGGAGCACCATTCAAACATCGTGCCCTGGCATTTCATCCGCGAGCGGCAGGGCGCGAAGCTCGTCTGGGTGCCGGTCGACGATCTCGGCGCCTTCCACATCGAGGAATTCGAGAAGCGCCTGACCGACCGCACCAAGCTCGTCGCCATCACGCAGATGTCGAATGCGCTGGGCACGGTGACGCCGATCAAGGAGATCGTGCGCATCGCGCATGCGCGAGGAATTCCGGTGCTGGTCGACGGCAGCCAGAGCGCCGTCCACATGCCGATCGACGTGCAGGACCTCGACTGCGATTTCTTCGTCTTCACCGGCCACAAGGTCTACGGCCCGTCCGGCATCGGCGTGCTCTACGGCAAGAAGGATCGGCTGCAAGAGATGCGGCCCTTCATGGGCGGCGGCGAGATGATCGAGGAGGTGACGGAGGACATCGTCACCTACAACGAGCCGCCGCATCGCTTCGAAGCAGGCACGCCGCCGATCGTGCAGGCGATCGGCCTGGGCGCGGCGCTCGACTATATGGAGAAGGTCGGCCGTGAACGGATCGCAGCACACGAGGCGGACCTCAAGACTTACGCGCATGAGCGGCTGCGCGCGATCAACTCGTTGCGCATCTTCGGCGACGCGCCCGGCAAAGGCGCCATCATCTCGTTCGAATTGCAGAGTATCCATGCGCATGACGTGTCGATGGTCATTGATAGGCAGGGTGTTGCCGTCCGCGCGGGCACGCATTGCGCCCAGCCGCTGTTGAAACGCTTCGGCGTGACCTCCACATGCAGGGCATCATTCGGCATGTATAATACCAGGGCCGAGGTCGACGCCTTGGCCGAGGCGCTGGAAAAGGCGCGAAAGTTCTTCGGGTGACGATGATGGACGATGTGAGCACCACCGCAGAGACTGCAGCGAACGGCATTGTCTCGGCCTCGGCGATCCCCGCCGACGAGCTGGCGCGGCTGACCGACGACATCGTCTCGGCGCTGAAGACGGTCTACGATCCGGAAATCCCGGCCGACATCTACGAGCTCGGCCTCGTCTACAAGATCGACATCGAGGACGACCGCTCAGTCAAGATCGACATGACGCTGACCGCGCCAGGCTGTCCGGTGGCCGGCGAAATGCCTGGATGGGTCGAGAACGCCGTCGGCGCCGTCGAAGGTGTGTCAGGCGTCGAGGTGAAAATGACCTTCGATCCGCCTTGGACGCCGGACCGGATGTCGGAAGAGGCGCAGGTCGCGGTCGGGTGGTATTGAGCTTGACTTGCACGCTAGGTGAAAGTTCACCATCTTAAGGGCAGACTCATTCCGTGGGCCTTGAACGTGCGTGAACGTGGAGAATGACATGGGACGCTTCGCCGTCATCACGATGACCGACAGGGCCGCCGACCGCGTGCGCGAGATCGTGGCTGCGCGCGACAACGCGCATGGCATCCGCCTCGGCATCAAGAAGGGCGGCTGCGCCGGCATGGAATACACGGTCGACCTGGTGACGCAGCCGAACCCGAAGGACGACCATATCGAGCGTGACGGCGCGCATGTCTATGTCGCGCCCGAAGCTGCGCTTTTCCTGTTCGGCACCGAGATGGATTTCGAGCAGACGACGCTGCGCACCGGCTTCACCTTCAAGAACCCGAACCAGAGCTCGGCCTGCGGCTGCGGCGAATCCGTCGAATTGAAGCCGGCGGACCTCAAGGCGCTTGCAGAGGCGCGCGCTTCCTGAATTCTTCTTTCTCCCGTCCAACGGCGAGAAGGAAGCTAATCTACCCACATCCCTGTTCGCTTGTGCCAATCCGCGATCGATTCCTCGGGATAGACGTCGAACACCTTGTCTCGTCTGCCGACCACCGGCTCGACCCAGTTCGCCTTGTATTTCAGCATCAGATGCACCTTTTCGGGTGGTGTCGGCAGGTCGGTGTCGATCGCCGAGGCAAAGGGATGCACAAGCTCCGGCCAGGTCGGGTCGTAGAGCCAGAGCGCCGAGCCGCATTTCCGGCAGAAATTGCGCTCGCCGGTCGACACCTCGCAATGCGGATGCTCGTCATCCTCGATCTCGGCGCGATAGACGCCGAGGCTGGGCTTGCCCCTGATGTTCATCGTCTCATAGGCGGCGCCGAGATTGATGGCGAAACCGCCGCCGCCTTGCTGCTTGCGGCAAATCGAGCAGTAGCAGAGCATGAAGGGCACCGGCGTGTGGCTTTCTACCTCGAAGCGGACGGCGCCGCAGCGGCAGGAGCCTTTGAGCAGGATGGGCATGGCGGGATCTCCGTTTCCAGGTCACAACCTGTCAGCATGCTCTTGGTTGCGGCAATGACAAGGCCGATGCCGGATGAGATGATGCGGCATGGACAATGCCCGCCTTGAAGAACTGTTCGAAAGCCTTGGCCCGATCAGCATCCGTAAGCTGTTCGGCGGCAAGGGCATCTATTGCCACGGCGTCATCGTCGCGGTCGTCGTGCGCGGCGAATTGCTACTCAAGGCGGACGAGGAAACGATTCCCGATTTCGAAGCCGCCAGCTGCCGCCAGTGGACCTATACCGGCTCGCGCCACGGCAAGGAGGTGGCGATGCCGTATTGGAGCATTCCCGACGACGCCTTCGACGATCCGGACGAGATGGCGGTGTGGGCGCGGCGCGCCTATGAGGCTGGGAGACGGGCGGGGAAGTGATTGGCCGGCTGTTGAAACGCTTGTGAAGAGCACGTCGAGGCCGCCCCCTCATCCGGCCGCTTCGCAGCCACCTTCTACCCGCTGGGGAGAAGAGGTTGGCGCAGGCGCTAGCAGCTCCTCTCCCCTCGGGGAGGTCGGATTGCCCCGAATTGCTCTTCGCAATTCGGCCTTGGCAATCCGGGTGAGGGGCTTCGCCGCGTGCCTTTATAGCGCCTTAGCAATCTCCGCCGCCAGCCGCGCGTTGTTCTCGACCAGCGCGATGTTGGTCTTGAGGCTGCGGCCACCGGTGAGTTCCAGGATCTTCGACAAAAGGAACGGCGTCACCGCCTTGCCGGTGACGTTGAGCGCTTCGGCGGCCTTCTGCGCGGCCTGGATGTAGCCGGCCATTTCGTCAGCCGGGATTTCGTCGTTCTGCGGCACTGGATTGGCGACCAGGATGCCGCCGCCGAGGCCCAGCGCCTGACGCGTGCGGTAGAAATGCGCGATGTCTTCAGGCGCATTGAGCGTCAGCGGCGCGCGGAAGGGCGACTGCCTCGACCAGAAGGCGGGCATGGTCTCGCAGCCATGGCCGATGACCGGCACGCCGCGCGTCTCCAGCACTTCCAGCGTCTTTTCGATGTCGAGGATCGCCTTGGCGCCGGCCGAGACGACGATGACCGGGGTGCGTGCCAGCTCATCGAGGTCGGCCGAGATATCAAAACTCTTTTCCGCGCCCTTGTGGACGCCGCCGATGCCGCCGGTGGCGAAGACCTTTATGCCGGCCATATGCGCGGCGATCATGGTTGCCGCCACCGTGGTGCCGCCCGTGCGCTTTTGAGCGACCGCGAAGCCGAGATCGGCGCGCGACAGCTTCATGGCGTCGCCGGTCATGGCAAGCGATTCGCGCTCGCCGTCGGACAGGCCGATCTTGATGCGGCCGTCGACCACGGCGATCGTCGCCGGCACCGCGCCGCCTTCCATGATTATCTGCTCGACCTTGGCCGCCATCGCGCCATTGTCGGGGTAGGGCATGCCGTGGGTGATGATGGTGCTTTCCAGGGCCACCACGGGCCGGCCGGCGGCAAGCGCCTCCGCCACAGGCGGGTGGATGTCGACGAAGGGGCGGCCGGTTTGCGGCGTCATTGTATGTCTCCGATCCGAAGGGATTGCTTCGGCATATTTGGTGGCCCTATGCCACCTCCCGTGCCTCCGGCACAAGGGCAAGCGCCTGCGTGAAGTTGCCTGCCGTGAAGGACGGCACGGCCTGAGGGCTCTCGATGGCGAGCATTGCCGCGGCAACGCCCTCACGCAGCGCAGCGCGCAGCGGCAGGCCGCGCAGCAAGGCGGCAACCGTCGCCCCGGTCAGCGCGTCGCCGGCGCCGGTCACGTCGGCGATCTTGCGCGGCGCGGGCGGCGCGATCTCGAAGATGCCGATGCCGTCGAAGCCCAGCACCGGAGCGCCGCCGGCCGTAACCACGCCGGCGTTCAGGCTAATTCGCCTGAGCGCGTCGACAAGGGCTTCTCCGGACAATTCGCCGCCGACCAGCGCGGCGGCTTCGCGGCGGTTCATGAAAAGCACCGACAGATGGTCGAGCAGCGGCGTCAGGCGAACGACCTTGGCCGGCGAGACGGCGATGGCGAAGATCGGCTGGTCGCCGGCAAGCGCCACCAAGCGCTCCAGCGCCGCCGTCGGCAGGTTGGCGTCGCACAGAATGGCGTCCGCGGCGCCGACCGCCTCGCGCACCTTGGCGCGCCTTATTTGCTTGGGGAAGGCGAGGTCATAGAGCGCCATGTCGGCCAGCCCGACGATCAATTCGCCTTCGGCGTCGATCAGCGCCGTGTAGCTCGGCGTCGTGCGGTCGAGGAACACCACCGAGAGGTCCGCTATTCCGGCATTGTCGATCGCCGAGGCAACTGTGTCCGCGGCCGCATCGCCGCCGCGGACCGAGATCAGCGAGGCCGACACGCCGCGCTTCACCACGCTGCGCAGCGCGTTGAAAACGACGCCGCCGACGTCCTCGCGCATCATGCCGGGGTTGGAGGCGGCCGGCACATAAGTGCCCGAGACCTGGCCGCGGCGGTCGATATGGGCGCCGCCCAGCGCCAGGATTGTTGGGGATGTCGGCATGCGGATGTTGTAACCTTGGTTGATCGTGCGGCTGCGCACACTAGAGCGGTTCGGCGTTTTGCGGAAACGCCGAACCGCCGCATCTTCTTGTTTTTACGCAATTCCGGACGGAATTGCTCTAGGTTCCTCACGTCGCCGTGCAATCGGGTCGCGATTCGGACGGCCGGATACCGAAATCTCTCCTGGACCAGTGGGTCTGGTTTGTACCAGCGCGTATTTATCCCTTGACGACAAGTAGGGTTGTATTAGGGTGTTCGCGATTCCGGCATATCATCCTGTGGGCATGATTCCCCGTTGGATGCTTAGGAGGCGACGCGTGTTCGTTCCGGCTGCCCTTCGCAGTTGCGTAGTGTTCATCGGCATTAAGAAGGAGGATGGCAGGTTCCTCCCGAAAGCCACTGGATTTTTGGTTGATGCCGGCGAGGGTTCGTTCTTGCGAGCGCATTTGGTGACTGCCGAGCATGTAGTCATGCACGTGACTAATCTAGTTGCCGCATCAAAAACAAAAGACGCTATGGCCGTTAGGCTTAATACCGTTGATGGTGGCACTCAGACGGTCGATTTGACTGGAGTGCATTGGTGGCATCATCCAGACCTTGAAAACCTGTCTGATGTCGCGGTAACGCCTTTCTCGTTCGCAAGAGAGCAATTCGATCACGCGCCTCTATGGGTGTTTAACCGCGACCTCTCGAACGAAATAGTGCGTGCCGAAGGCGGGGCGTTAGGGCAAGAGATACTTATCCTTGGGCTATTTCGCTACCACACGGGCTCTCTCCGCAATGAACCGATCATTCGGGTAGGTAATCTATCAGCCATGCCCGCTGAACCTTTGTGGACCAGCCATGCCGGTCATATCGAAGGCTATTTGGTTGAGGCGAGGTCCATATCCGGGCTCAGCGGTTCCCCGGTTTTTCTCAATCTGATGGATGTTCATTCGTCTCGGGTGACGGTGACACCGGAAGATTGGTCTACTGCCATGGAAACGAAGGCATCTAAGGATACATTCTTCATTGCTCCGGATCACAACGAAAAGGGTCTGTTGGCCGCGCTTGCCGAAATGCGGCTTGATAATGCGGTGGACCTTGGTCGATATCCATTGCTCGGGCTTATGCATGGACATTGGGACTTACCAGGGTCTGAGGCAGCGGTCATAGAGGATGTCGGAGAACGCAAGGAATCGGTCAATGTTGGCGTCGGAATCGTGATCCCCGCGCGCAAGATTCTGGAGACGCTCTATCAGGAGGAACTGGTGAACGAACGATCTAGGCTTGAGGCAGAAGAGCGTCAGAAGAATGGGGCCGTACCGGATGTTATTTCCGATTCGGACGACGCAGGACAGGACCAGTCAGCCAGCGCTGCAAACCCCAGTCACCGAGAGGATTTCACGTCTCTACTAAACGCGGCAGCGCGAAAGCATAAACGAGACGATTGAACATGGCCTCGTGTGAATGACGGTGGTTGCGGCGATATGAGAACTCGCTGACGTACTTCCACATATGCTTGCTGGAAATATGAACGTGGGTGCCCAGCACGGCGCGCTTGAAGTGCGACCAATGGCCTTCAAGCGTATTGGTGTGGTGAATGCCGCGAACGTACTCTTTCTCGCTGTGAGTGACGGTCTGATGGTCGTAGCCGAACTCACCGAGATTGCGATAGGAGCGGTGCTCGTCAGTGCTAATCGTGCTGCCGCGCTCCAGGTTGTCGAAAATGATGGGTTCCATGGTGAACGTTGAGGTGTCGGGGATCGGGCCGGCGACAATGCGGCCATCCCGCTCTACAAAGCCCATGACGATAGTCTTGTTCGTTCCTTCCTTGCGGCGGTCGTCCTGCGTCTGCCTGCCGCCCATCACGGTCTCATCGATCTCGACATGACCGGAGAGAGGGCCGCTATCGTCGGCGTTCGCCATCAGTTTCCGAAGCTCATGGCACATGCGCCAAGCACATTTGTAGGTGACGCCTAGCTGGCGCTCGACTTCCTTCGCGGCAACACCGTGACGTGTGCTGGTCATGAGGTACATGGCAAAGAACCACTTGGTGAGGTTCGTCCGCGATTTGTGGAAGATCGTTCCGGCGCACGGGTAGATGTGATGGCCGCACTCTTTGCAAGCGTATGCCTTGCGCTTGGTCATGGCGTGAAAGGTGGTCTCGACACCGCACCCGGGACACATGATTCGGGTGCCGCCGTAGTTGATCTCCATCAGCTTTGCGAGACAGGCCGCATCGTCCGGATATTCGGCTTGGAAGGCCTTGAAGGTGTATTTGGACACGGCGGCTATCCCCTTACCTGTGGTTGAGGGATAAATTAGTGGAGAGCTTACTTGTCGTCAAGGGATAAATACGGTACCAGCGCTGGTAAGACAAAAATAGAACAAACCCAGATATTGATTATTTTTCCGATAGTTGTTGCCCCTTGCCAAATGAGAACAAAAAAGGTACAAAAACGGCAGGGATCACGGATTGTCCGGCCTTCATTGACGACCAAGGGGTGATGTATCATGGCTCAGAATTCTTTGCGGCTTGTAGAGGATAAGGCAGTGGACAAATCAAAGGCTCTGGACGCGGCGCTGTCGCAGATCGAGCGCGCTTTCGGCAAGGGCTCGATCATGCGGCTCGGCGCCAACGAGCAGGCGGTCGAGATCGAAACCGTACCGACCGGCTCGCTCGGCCTCGATATCGCGCTCGGCGTCGGCGGCCTGCCGCGCGGCCGCATCGTCGAGATCTACGGTCCGGAAAGCTCGGGCAAGACCACGCTGGCGCTGCACACGGTCGCGGAAGCCCAGAAGAAGGGCGGCATCTGCGCCTTCGTCGATGCCGAGCACGCGCTTGATCCGGTCTATGCCCGCAAGCTCGGCGTCGACCTGGAAAACCTCCTGATCTCGCAGCCCGATACTGGCGAGCAGGCGCTGGAGATCTGCGACACGCTGGTGCGTTCGGGCGCCATCGACGTGCTGGTCATCGACTCGGTCGCGGCACTCACGCCGCGCGCCGAAATCGAAGGCGAGATGGGCGATGCGCTGCCCGGCCTCCAGGCTCGTTTGATGAGCCAGGCGCTGCGCAAGCTGACCGCCTCGATCTCACGTTCCAACACCATGGTCATCTTCATCAACCAGATCCGCATGAAGATCGGCGTCATGTTCGGCTCGCCCGAGACGACCACGGGTGGCAACGCGCTGAAATTCTATGCCTCGGTGCGCCTCGACATCCGCCGCATCGGCTCGGTCAAGGACCGCGACGAGGTCGTCGGCAACCAGACCCGCGTCAAGGTGGTCAAGAACAAGCTGGCCCCGCCCTTCAAGGTGGTCGAGTTCGACATCATGTATGGCGAGGGCGTGTCCAAGACCGGCGAGCTCGTCGATCTGGGGGTCAAGGCGGGCGTGGTCGAGAAATCGGGCGCCTGGTTCTCCTATAATTCGCAGCGCCTCGGCCAGGGTCGCGAGAACGCCAAGCTGTTCCTGCGCGACAATCCCGACACGGCGCGCGAAATCGAGATGGCGCTCAGGCAGAATGCCGGACTGATCGCCGAGAAATTCCTCGAGAATGGCGGCTCCGAAGGCGGAGACGACGGTTTCGAGGACGAAGCCGGCGCCGTGTGAGGCGACGGCCGGAGTTTGGCCATAATCTTGTTATATCCGCATATGCTTATGTAATTGAGTTCTAGTATTGCGTACCCGAACCGCCGGCCCTCGTGCCGGCGGTTTTGCGTTTGTGGGCGGTGTTGAGCCGCCGCTCGCCGGCTGATTGGCCTAAAGCGCGTCGCGATCTTTCAGATTCGCTCCATGCGCTTTAAGCCTTTGTTTTGATGCATGTCGTTGTCCCAGAACCGCTGCGCACTTCTGGGCGACATGCATTAGGTTTTTGATTTTACGCATGTCTTTATCCCGAAACCGGTTCCCACTTTCGGGAGACATGCTTTAACTCCGTGTTTCTGGACAGGCTCAAGAGCTATCGCTAAAAGGCCCATCTATCTTCTGAAACATGAAAGCCCATCAGCCGCCGGCAGCGCCGGCGGTTCTTGCGAAAAAGGCAGTATGCAATGAGTGGCGTGAACGACATCCGGTCGACATTCCTCGACTACTTCCGCAAGGAGGGTCACGAGATCGTCGCCTCCAGCCCGCTGGTGCCGCGCAACGATCCGACGCTGATGTTCACCAACGCCGGCATGGTGCAATTCAAGAACGTCTTCACCGGGCTGGAGAAGCGTCCTTATTCGCGGGCGTCTACCGCGCAGAAGAGCGTGCGCGCCGGCGGCAAGCACAACGACCTCGACAATGTCGGCTACACCGCGCGCCACCTCACCTTCTTCGAGATGCTCGGCAATTTCTCGTTCGGCGACTATTTCAAGGAGTGCGCGATCGAGCTTGCCTGGAACCTGATCACCAAGGGTTTCGGCCTCAAGAAGGACAAGCTGCTCGTCACCGTCTATCACACCGACGACGAGGCGGCGACTTATTGGAAGAAGATCGCCGGCTTCTCGGATGACCGCATCATCCGTATCCCGACCTCGGACAATTTCTGGGCGATGGGCGACACCGGCCCCTGCGGCCCGTGCTCGGAAATCTTCATCGATCGCGGCGAGCATATCTGGGGCGGCCCGCCCGGCAGCCCGGAAGAGGACGGCGACCGGTTCCTGGAATTCTGGAACCTGGTCTTCATGCAGTATGAGCAGGTGACGAAGGAAGAACGCATCGACCTGCCGCGTCCCTCGATCGACACCGGCATGGGCCTGGAGCGTATGGCCTCGATCCTGCAAGGCGTCGAAAGCGTCTTCGAGACCGACCTGTTCAGGCATCTGATCGATGCCGCGTCCTCCGCGCTCGGCCAGGGTCCGGACCAGGAGAATGTCGCGTCGTATCGCGTGATCGCGGATCATCTGCGCTCGTCCTCCTTCCTGGTGGCCGACGGCGTGCTGCCGTCCAATGAAGGCCGCGGCTATGTGCTGCGCCGCATCATGCGCCGCGCCATGCGCCATGCGCAGCTGCTTGGCGCCAAGGAGCCATTGATGTGGCAGCTGGTGCCGGCGCTGGTCCGCGAGATGGGCCAGGCCTATCCCGAGCTGGTGCGCGGCGAAGCGTTGATCACCGAAACGCTGAAGCTCGAGGAAACGCGCTTCCGCAAGACACTGGTGCGTGGCCTCGGCCTGCTTTCGGACGCCACCGAAACGCTGCATGCCGGCGACATGCTGGACGGCGAGACGGCCTTCAAGCTCTACGACACTTACGGCTTCCCGCTCGACCTGACGCAGGATGCGCTGCGCCAGCGCAGCATTTCGGTCGACATCGCCGGCTTCACCGACGCGATGGAGCGGCAGAAGGCCGAGGCGCGCGCGCACTGGGCGGGCTCGGGCGAAGCCGCGACCGAAACCGTGTGGTTCTCGGTGCGTGAAAAGACGGGTGCCACCGAGTTCCTCGGCTATGAGACCGAGCAGGCGGAAGGCATCGTCCAGGCGCTGGTCAAGGACGGCAAGGCCATCGACAGTGCGAGCCAGGGCGATGCGATCGCCGTGGTCGTCAACCAGACGCCGTTCTACGGCGAATCCGGCGGCCAGATGGGCGATACCGGCGTGATCTCCGGCGAAGGCTTCTCGATCGAGATTTCCGATACGCAGAAGAAGGCCGACGGTCTGTTCGTGCATCTCGGCAAGGTAGCCAAAGGCACGGTGAAGACGGGCGCTGCGGTCGAGCTCAAGGTCGACCACGCGCGCCGCTTGAAGCTGCGCGCCAACCATTCCGCCACGCATCTCATCCACGAGGCGCTGCGCGAGGTGCTTGGCACCCATGTCGCGCAGAAGGGCTCGCTGGTCGCGCCGGACCGGTTGCGCTTCGACATCTCGCACAACAAGCCGATCTCGGCCGATGAGCTCGAGGTGGTCGAGCGGATGGCCAACGAGATCGTCGTGCAGAACAGCCCGGTGTCGACGCGCCTGATGTCGGTCGACGATGCCATCGCCGAGGGCGCCATGGCGCTGTTCGGCGAGAAATACGGCGACGAGGTGCGCGTCGTGTCGATGGGCACCGGCCTGCACGGCGCCAAGGCCAATCGTCCTTATTCCGTCGAGCTTTGCGGCGGCACGCATGTGAGGTCGACCGGCGATATCGGTCTGGTGCGCATCCTTTCGGACAGCGCGGTGGCGGCGGGTGTGCGCCGCATCGAGGCGCTGACCGGCGAGGCTGCGCGCAAGCATCTCGACGAGCAGGACAAGCGACTGAAAGCCGCGGCGGCGACCCTCAAGATCTCGCCTGCCGACGTGCCGGCGCGGGTCGAGACGCTGCTCGAAGAGCGCAAGAAGCTCGAAAAGGAGCTCACGGAAGCGCGCAAGAAACTGGCGCTGGGCGGCGGCTCGGACGTTGCCGATGCGCCGGCCCCCAACGAGACCGTCGCCGGCGTCGGCTTCCTTGGCAAGGCGGTCACCGGCGTGGCGCCGAAGGACCTGAAGCCGCTTGCCGATGCCGGCAAGAAGACGCTCGGCTCCGGCGTGGTGGTCTTTGTCGGCGCCGGTGAGGATAACAAGGCAAGCGTGGTCGTCGGCGTCACCGACGACCTGATCGCTCGTTTCAGCGCCGTCGATCTGGTGCGCGTGGCGTCCGCCGCGCTCGGCGGGCAGGGCGGCGGCGGACGTCCCGATATGGCCCAGGCCGGAGGCCCGGATGCCTCCAAGGCCAATGATGCGATCGCCGCGGTTAAGGCGGCGCTGGAGGCGGCGTAGGCTGCGGGCTAATTATCGAAACGTCGGCGGGGCAGCGGGGCGCTGTCCCGCGGTCTTTTCAATAATGTCAGCTTACCTTTTCGGTCTTGGCAAAGCTCTGCCGCGCCGCGACGCGCTGATACCAATCGCGCATCTCCACGAACCGCGCCAACAGGTCGCGTCCTTCCGCGACCTTGACGAAATAGGCAATGATCGGCGCCGCATGCAGGTCAGCCAGCGTCAGCTGGTCGCCGAACAGCCAGGGCCCCTTTGCCTTCAGCGATGCCAAAACCTTTAGCACCGTCTCGGCCTGGCGGAGCCCGCCGGCGATCAGCGCCTCGTCCGGCGGGGTCTTTTCCAGCCGCTCGACGGCGACGTCCCAGACCATGGCGCGATAGCCATAGGCGTCGAGCATGCCGATGATCTGGCCCATCCTGGCGCGGCCGCGCACGTCGGCGGGCTGCAGGGCCGGACCGTCGAAGGCTTCGTCGACATAGCGCGCGATAGCGCCGGTCTCGAACAGATGAAAGCCGTCATGCTCGAAGGCCGGGATGCGGCCGAAAGGGTGAAGCTCCAGATACCAGGCCGGAATGCCCTCGGCGGCGAAGATGTCGAGCGGCACCAGCTCGTAGCCGACACCCTTTTCCGCCAAAGTCATCCGCGCGATGCGCACATAGACGCTGTAGTCCGCGCCGTAGAGGATAGGCTTGGCCATCACTTTCGCTCGTTGCTTATCCCAGAAAAAACGAAGGCTCCTTCCGGAGCCTTCGACATTATCGGGATTTGATTACCCCATGGCCTTCTGCAAATTCTCGTCGATCTTGTCGAGGAAGCCGGTGGTCGAGAGCCAGGGCTGGTCGGGGCCGATCAGCAGCGACAGGTCCTTGGTCATGAAGCCCGATTCGACTGTCTGGATGCAGACCTTCTCCAGCGTTTCGGCAAAGCGCTTCAGCTCGGCATTGTCGTCGAGCTTGGCGCGGTGGGCGAGGCCGCGCGTCCAGGCGAAGATCGAGGCGATCGAATTGGTCGAAGTTTCCTCGCCCTTCTGGTGCTGGCGATAGTGGCGGGTCACGGTGCCATGCGCGGCTTCCGCTTCCACTGTCTTGCCGTCCGGCGTCATCAGCACCGAGGTCATCAGGCCGAGCGAGCCGAAGCCTTGGGCCACGGTGTCGGACTGCACGTCGCCGTCATAGTTCTTGCAGGCCCAGACATAGCCGCCCGACCATTTCAGGCTGGAGGCGACCATGTCGTCGATCAGGCGGTGCTCGTACCAGAGCTTGCGCGCCTTGAACTCGGCCTCGAACTCCTTCTCGTAGACTTCCTGGAAGATGTCCTTGAAGCGGCCGTCATAGGCCTTGAGAATGGTATTCTTGGTCGACAGATAGACCGGATAGTTACGCAGCAGGCCGTAGTTCAGCGAGGCGCGGGCGAACTCGCGGATCGACTCGTCGAGATTGTACATCGCCATGGCAACGCCGGCGCCCGGCGCGTCATAGACGTCATGCTCGATCACCTGGCCGTCCTCGCCGACGAACTTGATCGTCAGCTTGCCCTTGCCGGGGAAGCGGAAGTCGGTGGCGCGGTACTGGTCGCCGAAGGCATGGCGTCCGACGATGATCGGCTTGGTCCAGCCCGGCACCAGGCGCGGCACGTTCTTCATGATGATCGGCTCGCGGAAGATGGTGCCGCCGAGGATGTTGCGGATGGTGCCGTTGGGCGACTTCCACATCTTCTTCAGCTTGAACTCCTCGACGCGCGCCTCGTCGGGGGTGATCGTCGCGCATTTCACGCCGACGCCGTATTTCTTGATGGCATTGGCCGAGTCGATCGTCACCTGGTCGTTGGTGGCGTCGCGGTGCTCGATGCCGAGGTCGTAATATTCAAGCTTCAAGTCGAGATAGGGGTGGATCAGCTTGTCCTTGATGAACTGCCAGATGATGCGGGTCATCTCGTCGCCGTCGAGCTCGACGACCGGGTTCGCCACCTTGATCTTCGCCATGGAAAGAATGCCTCGTTGCTGGGGGATCTGGACGGCCTTGCCCGCATGGTTTCGGCCGGGATGCGGAGCGTATATCAAAGGCTTTTTCAGCGCGCAAACCGCGATCCGCGCCGGAGCGGACGCGTGCCGCTGTTGTGAATGCTTCATTTTCCGGTCCGGATGTGGCAGGGGACGCCGAAACGCCGCAAACTCCGGTTACCCACAGCCATGCCAGCCACCGAAGATACAACCAAAACCGCTTCCGCCGGACCGGCGATCATCCTGGTCGAGCCGCAGCTCGGCGAGAATATCGGCATGGTCGCCCGCGCCATG
>NZ_VFUA01000003.1 GCF_006440735.1 Mesorhizobium sp. B2-7-1
TCTGGGACAACGACATGCATCAAAACAAAGACTTAAAGCGCGTCGCCTGAATCCGGTTCAGCGCGACGCGCTTTAGCCGGCCGCCCCCCTCGGCTATCGCCGCGCGCTCTCGACCCGTCGAAAAGGCGAGCAGTCCCTCCGGCAATCCGGGGCTGTTGCCGTCTAAGCGATGATGAAGGCATCGACCGTACCTGAAAGCGATCGATCGATTGCGATGTGGGGTGGGAGCCACTCCATGACAGGATATCGGAAAGGCCAGGGCATGGCGATCCGGCGCAAAGAGCCGCTTTCCAGAAAAATCTCATTTACAAGGTCTATGAATCGCCCGCGGTCTCGTTCAACTCGTTTCAAAGTTTGCGAACGAATACAAGCTCGGGGGATTCATCGCTCCTTCAGCGCTAGGACAGCCTCCGCGATGGATCGAGGATCGGGTGGAACTGTAAGCGAATAATCGTCATCCAGATAAAGGTCTCGGCCACCATGGTTCGGGGTCGTGACAACAGGTAGCCCCGCGAGAAGATATTCTGTGCTGGCGAACATGGGTCCCTCTATTTCAGAGAGACAAATTCCCACGGCTGCGCGATTTAGATGCATGTTCACGTGAGCCGGCGCCAATCGGACAGGCTTGCCGGTGCTGTCAAACTCATTGATGAACACGTGACCCGGCGCGAGCTCCCTGTGCCGATTTATTCGCGCCCTTTCCGACTCCATCGTGGATGACTCTATTAAATCACGATAAAAGACAAATGCGCAACGCTCGATGCCAAGCGACAAGTCGTGGCGTTTCCACGAAGCCAGTTGCGCATTGTAGATTGCATCGAATTCTACAGGGACGTCCTCGAGAGGCCTGAATATGTATTCGGAGGTTGTTGAAGTCTTGTTGTGCAGGACGGCGGCCTCACCGGACTGATTCAAGAGATCAGCCTCGGCCTGTGTGTTGGATAGGAAGATTAGCGAGTGACGGGGGTTCCTAAGCCTATGCAGAACGGCATAGGTCCGGATCGTTTTGACGCTGGAATTGTTCTCGATGGACCAGGTTGGCGAGATGAGAAACCAGGCACGGTGGCTGCGTGGAAGGAGAGGCATGTGACTTGCCAATCCGAGGGGCGTACCGGACATTCCCGAATAGGATATGAACGGATCGTCCGACAGCAAACTTGCCTGAAGAGCAGGTTGCGACTTCGCGGTAGGGTACCCTTTCCGGAGATAGCGGCGATGACGCAACATTGCTGCGACAATCTCGAATACGGTAGGAGCGCGATACCCGTGCTGCAGAGTCAACATGCGGCAATTACGCGGCCGACTTCAGCCGCTTTTCCTCCACGCAATCCCAGAACAGGCTGGCGATGTCGGCCCCACCAAAACGCTGCACCTCGCGAACGCCGGTCGGCGAGGTCACGTTGATCTCCGTCATGTAGTCGCCGATCACGTCGATGCCGACCAGGATGAAGCCGCGTTCCTTCAGGGAAGGTCCGATGCGGGCGCAGATCTCGCGCTCGCGCTCGGTCAGCTCGGTTTTCTCGGCGCGGCCGCCGACATGCATGTTGGAGCGGGAATCGTGCTCGGCCGGCACGCGGTTGATGGCGCCGACCGGCTCGCCGTCGATCAGGATGATGCGCTTGTCGCCCTTGCGCACGTCCTTGAGGTAGCGCTGCACGATATAGGGCTCGCGGAACAGCTGGCCGAACATCTCGAGCAGCGAGGCGAGATTGCGGTCGGCTTCCAAGAGATGGAAGATGCCGGCGCCGCCATTGCCGTAGAGCGGCTTGACGATGATGTCGCCGAATTCCTTGCGGAAGGCGGCCACCTCCTGAGGGTCCTTGGTGATCAGCGTTTCCGGCATCAGGTCCGGGAATTCGGTGACGAAGATCTTCTCCGGGCTGTTGCGCACCCAGGCCGGGTCGTTGACCACCAGCGTCTTCGGATGGATGCGTTCCAGTATATGCGTGGTGGTGATGTAGTTCATGTCGAAGGGCGGGTCCTGCCTGAGCAGCACCACGTCCATCTCGGAGAGGTCGGTGCGCACCTTCTCGCCCAGTGAGTAGTGGTTGCCCTTCTCGTCGCGCACCTGCATCTCCTCGAGGCGGGCGAACACCTTGCCGCCCAGCATCGACAATCGGTCGGGCGTGTAATGGAAAAGCTTGTGGCCGCGCCGCTGCGCCTCCAGCGACAGCGCGAAGCTCGTGTCGCCGGCAATCGACACGGTGGAGACATGGTCCATCTGGACGGCGATCTTCAGCGGCATCTCGGGTCTCCAAGGCGGTCGAGCAGTTCCAGGAAGCGCCGATATACGGAACTCGGCGCCTTCTGCCAATCGGCCAGACGCTACCGGTCGAAGACTAGCCTGGAATATCCGAGGAAGGACAGCGTCATCGCGACGATCGAGGCGATGGCGAGCGCCGCGAGCGGCGGCAGGGCCGGCAGCGCGAAGAGCAGCGCGCAATAGACCAGATAATTGACGACGCCGGAGGCGATGCCGACGCCGCCATAGCGCGCGCCTTCATGCGCGATGCCCCGGCTCGATGGTGCGAAGGTCAGATGGCGGTTGATCTGCCAGGTGACGCAGAGCGCGAAGCCGATCGACAGCACGCGCGCCGATAGCGCGCCGAGCGGCGTCGTGGCAAGCAGCAGCCAAAGCGCCGCCGCGTCGGCGACGAAGCCGATGCCGCCGGTAAGGGCGAAGCGGACAAGGCGCCCCATTTATGCCGCCCGCGACATCGTGATGGCGTTTCGTTGAATCGCCCTCACGATCTAACTCTTTGTTGGAGCATGATCTTTCTCCGAAAACCGGTTCCCACTTTTCGGGATCATGCTCTAAGCCGCCCGAGGGGCCTTGCCCGGCTCGCTCTTCGGCGAGGCCTGCCCGGATGCCGGGCGTTCGGCCCGGCCGGAGGAAATCGACAGGTAGAAGATACGCTTCTGCTCGGCCCGGCCGCGCGACACCGAATCGAGGATAAAGCCGGTCATCATGGAGAGCATGGCCAGAAGCAGCATGCCGATCGACAGCACCCAGGTCGGCATGCGCGGCACCAGCCCCGTCTCGGCGAATTCGATGAGCACGGGGATCATCAGGCCGATGCTCGCCGCCAGGAAGAACAGCGCGAAGGTGCCGAAGAAGCGCAGCGGCTGCGTCTCTTTCACCAGCATGGCGAACATCCACAGGATCTTGGCGCCGTCGCGGAAGGTCGACAGTTTCGAGGAGGAGCCTTCCGGGCGGCGGCCGTAGTCGAGCGCCATCTCGCTCACCGGCAGTTTCAGCTGCGAGGCATGCACCGACATCTCGGTCTCGATCTCGAAGCCGCCGGAGACGGCGGGGAAGCTCTTGACGAAGCGGCGCGAGAACACCCGGTAGCCGGAGAAGATATCGGTGAAGTCGGTTCCGAACAGGCCCTTGTAGAGCCGGTTGAAGATGCGGTTGCCGAAGGCGTGGCCGTTGCGGCCGGCATCGTCGGTCACGCCGCGCCTGGTGCCTACCACCATGTCGCAGCGCTCGGTCTGCAGGACATTGATCAGCAGCGCGGCATCCTCCGGCGCGTAGGTGCCGTCGCCGTCGGTCATCACATAGATGTCCGCATCGATGTCGGCGAACATGCGCCGCACCACATTGCCCTTGCCCTGGCGCGGCTCGCGCACGACGATGGCGCCGGCGGCGCGGGCTTTCAGCGCCGTGAGGTCCTTGGAATTGTTGTCGTAGACGTAGATCGCGGCCGACGGCAGCGTCTCGCGGAAGCGCCGCACGACCTCGCCGATCGTCAGCTCCTCGTTGTAGCAAGGCAGGAGCACGGCAATAACCGGCTCGTGGCGGACTGCATGCGGCATGTCTGTCTCCGGACGCTCGACCAGCCTCCGACCGTGCTTACGCCGGCCCCGTCGAGCCGTTTTACTATTTATTGAAGCCGTTAAGGCTAGGTTTAAACCGATCCCTCCTTTCGAAGGCCACGGCAATGGGCACAGTCGAGAACGGCGCCGCCACCTGGAAGTCCGATCTGCTGCTGGCGCTGCTGGCCGCCCTGCTCGCATTCGCTTTCGATGCGTGGGCCGGCTTTGGCCAACTGACCGATGCAGGTGGCGACAACGACAATCTGCTGCGCCTCGTCGAGGTTCGCGACCTGCTGGCCGGCCAGGGCTGGTTCGACCTGCACCAGTACCGGATGGGGCTGGAAGGCGGCTTCGTCATGCACTGGTCGAGGCTGGTCGACGCGCCGATCGCCGCCATCGCGCTTGCCGCCTCGGCGCTCACCGGCAGCAGGCCGCTTGGCGAGGATGTGGCGCAGGTGCTGTGGCCGGCGCTGCTTTTTTGGTCGACCTTGTTCTTCACCGCCCGCGCCGCGCGCAGCTTCGGCGGCGGTGGCGCGGTGCTGCCCGCCATCCTGGTCGGCGCCGCCGGCTATTATTTCATCGGCATCTACGACCCAGGCGCGCTCGATCATCACAACGTCCAGCTGATGCTCACCATGGCGAGCCTGGCTTTGCTGCTCGAGGCGCCTGCGCGGCGCTGGGCCGCGCTGTTGTCCGGCCTCTGCGCCGCGCTGACGCTCGCCGTCGGCATGGAAACCGTTCCTTATGTGGCCACCATCGGCGTTTGCGCGGCGCTGCTGTTCGTCGTCGATCCAGCCGGCGAGCGGACGATCGCCAGGGATTTCGGCGTCGGCTTCGCCGGTGTCGCGGCACTTGTCTTCCTCGCCACCATCCCGCCTTCCGCATGGGGCGCGGCTCAGTGCGATGCCTTCTCGGTTGCGCAATTCGTCGTCGCGGCCATTGCCGGCGTGGGACTGGCGGCGATCGCCTCGACAGAGAAGGCCGCTGGCAGCTGGCAGCGCAGGCTGGCGTCGCTTGCCGCGCTGGGGGTCGTCCTCGGCGCGGTCGTGGCAGTGCTGTTCCCGCAATGCCTCTCCGCGCCCTATGCCTCGCTCGATCCGCGCCTCAAGGAACTGTGGCTCGACCATATCGACGAGGCCCAGTCGCTGTTCACGCTGCTTGTCCGCGATCCGGCGCGCGTGGCCGCGCGTTACGCGACGCCGCTGGTCGCGATCGTCCTGATGGCGCTGCGTTTCCGCCGCGGCGGCTGGCGGCGGCAGGACAGTCTCGTTGCCGCGCTGCTCGCCGTCGCTTTCGTGGTCGGCGCCTGGCAGGTGCGCGGCACCACCTTCTCGATCGCCTTTGCGGTCGTCCCGCTCTCGGCCTGGATCGCCAAATGGCGGGCGCGGGCCGAAACCAGCTCTTCGCTCGGCGTGGCGCTGCGCCTTGCGGCCGTCTGGCTGGTCTCGATCAACCCGGTCTGGACAGGCGTCGCCGCGGCCGCCTCGGTGGCCTTGGAAAAAGGCAACGTCGTCGCCGACGCCGGCGCCATGGACAGGACCTGCCAGAAGAAGGTCACTTTCGCGCCGCTCGGCGGCATGGCCGATACCACCGTGCTGACGATCTCCAATCTTGGAGCGCCGGTCCTCGTCTATAGCGGCCATCACGTCTTCGCCGGTCCCTATCACCGCAATGTCGCCGGCAATCTCCTGGCGCTGGACGCCTTTCTCGGCTCGGCCGATGAGGCGCGCGCGATCGTCGAGGCGCATCGTGTCGGCCTCGTCGCCATCTGCCCCGGCAATGTCGAGACCCGGATCATCACCCAAAAGGCGCCGCAGGGTTTCCTTGCCAGCCTGCTGCGCGGTTCCGTGCCGGACTGGCTCGAGCCGGTCGGCGAGACCAAGGACAGCCCGATCGAGTTTTATCGCATAAAGCAAGCCGGCTAACCCGAAAGGCGCGAAGCGGCCGTCCGTCCGCAATTGCTTGAACGGGAGCTGCATCCAGGAAAAGACGGTTCGATTTTCCATTAGAAATTACGCATAAGCGAGTATTTGGCCCAGATCGCCGTTCCTTGCCCGAAGCTGAACCACTGCAAGCAACTTCCGGACGATGGAAAATCGATTTTCCGATACTTTTCCTAAACGCTTTGCTGCCAGTCTGGCCGAAAATACCGACATCAGAACAGAGGCATGATGCAAACGACGTTTGGCACCGGTCAGCCAGGCAAGGAAAACACGGATCTGGCCTTCACGGATTCGTTGACCGGGCTCGGCAACCATCGTCGCTTCTTCGACAAGGTCGATCGCCTGATCAGCGACCGCGCCGACGATCCCGCGCCCTTCACCGTCGGCATCCTCGACCTCGATGGCTTCAAGCCGATCAACGACCTGTTCGGCCACAAGGCCGGCGACGATATCCTGATCCAGGTGGCGATGCGGCTGCGCGCCTCGATGGATGGCTATTCCACTGTATGCCGCATCGGCGCCGACGAGTTCGCCTACCTCTACCCGATGGTGTTTTCGGAGGAACAGGCGGCCGAGAAGTCGCGCATGCTGATCGAGATCCTGTCGGCGCCTTATGATGTCGGCGAGCGCACCGCCAGGTTGTCGGCCTCCGTCGGCTGCTCGCTGTTCTATTCGGGCGACGAGACCACCGAGATCCTCATCAACAAGGCCGAGACCGCGCTTTATCACGCCAAGCGCTCCGGCCGCGGCCGCGTCGTCGTCTACACCCGCGAGATGGAGGAAGCGGCCAAGCGCGTCACCCGCATCGAGCAGGCGCTGCGCCGCGCCGTCTCGGCCGGCGAGGTCGAACCGCATTTCCAGCCGATCGTCGACTTGAACAGCCGCCGCACCATCGGCTTCGAGACCCTGGCGCGCTGGACCGACCGCGACCTCGGCGTCGTGCCGCCATCCGTCTTCATCCCGATCGCCGAGGAGCGCGGCATCATCGGCCCGCTGTCGCAGTTGGTGCTGCGCAAGGCGACCGAGGCGGCGTGCAACTGGCCGAAGGAATTGTTCCTGTCCTTCAACCTGTCGCCCTCGCAGCTCGTCGACCAGAACACCGGCCTGCATATCCTGGCCATCCTCGACCGCACCGGCTTCGATCCGCGCCGGCTGGAGATCGAGATCACCGAGACCGGCCTGATGAACGATCCGGCCTCGGCCGAGAAGATCGTCGAGGACCTGCGCCGCGTCGGCATCCGCGTCTCGCTCGACGATTTCGGCACCGGCCAGTCCTCGCTCGGCCGCCTGCGCGAGTTCCATTTCGACAAGCTGAAGATCGACCGCGCCTTCGTCTCCTCCATCCTCGACGACCGGCCCTCGGAACACATCATCCGCGCCATCCTCGCCATGTGCGAGGGGCTCGGCATGGATGTCGTCGCCGAAGGCATCGAGGACGAGGCGCAGGCCGACCGTCTCGTCCAGTTCGGCTGCGCCGGCGGGCAGGGCTATCTGTTCGGCAAGCCGGCCGATGCCGACGCCACGCTCGGCTATCTGCGTGATTCCTATCGCGGCGCGCTGCACGCCAAGGCGATCTGACAACGGCTTTTGGGAATCGCATGGGGCGGCGCTGGCCCCCTCATCCGGCCGCTTCGCGGCCACCTTCTCCCCGTTGGGGAGAAGAGACTGGCGCCGACGCCGGCAATCTCCTCTCCCCTCGGGGAGAGGTCAGCCGAGCGAAGCGGAGGCTGGGTGGGGGGAGTGACCCATTTGTCAGACATTAAGCCGGGAATCCGACGGTTCTCCCCTTGCTCCCGCGCTTTGTCTGGCTAGGATGCGCGCCGGCCAAACGGAGAAGAGACCATGATGCCATCGGCGCGTTTCGCCGACCTCGACGGCGCCTCGGTGCTGATCACCGGCGGCGGCTCCGGCATCGGCGCGGCGCTGACCGAAGGTTTCATGCGCCAGGGCGCCAGGGTCGCTTTCGTCGACATAGCCGACAAGCCGAGCACGGCCCTTGCCGACCGGCTGGAGAAGGAGCTAGGCCGCCGCCCGCTCTATCTCAAGGCCGACCTGCGCGACGTTGAGGCGCTGCGCGCCGCCGCGGCGAAGGCGGCCGAAGCGCATGGCGACGTCACAGCGCTCGTCAACAACGCCGCGCTGGACGACCGCCACGCGGTCGAGGACGTCACCGTCGAATTCTGGGATAACAACCTCGCCATCAACCTGCGGCCGCATTTCTTCACCGCCCAGGCGGTGGCGCCCGGCATGAAGCGGGCCGGCGGCGGCTCGATCATCAACTTCACCTCCACCTCCTATCTGATCAACCATCCCGATATGCCGGCCTACACCGCGGCCAAGGCGGGCATACTCGGTCTCACCAAGGGCCTTGCCGGCAAGCTCGGCGCCGACCGCATCCGCGTCAACGCGGTTGCGCCGGGCTGGGTCATCACCGAGCGCCAGCGCGAGCTCTGGGTCACGGATGAGGGGCTTGCCGCCCATGTCGCCAAGCAATGCATCAAGGACGTCATGCAGCCCGACGACATGATAGGCACGGTGCTGTTCCTGGCGTCGGATGCCTCGCGCATGCTGACCGCCCAGATGCTGATCGTCGATGGAGGTTTCCTGTGAGCGCGGCCCCCGCGGTCGCCGCGCTCGACTGGGGCACGACCAGGCTCAGGGCCTGGCTGCTCGACGCCTCGGGCAAGGTGCTTGCCGAGCGGCGCGGCGACGACGGGCTGATCACCGCCCGTGAAAAAGGTTTTTCGAACGTGCTGGAAGGTCATCTGGGCGCCATGGGCGCGCCGGAGGCGCTGCCGGTCATCATCTGCGGCATGGCCGGTTCCCGGCAAGGCTGGATCGAGGCGCCCTACGTCACCGTGCCGGCGCCGATCGGCGCGATTCTGCGCGGCGCCGCCCGCATCGAAGGCTCGAGCCGCGACATCCGCATCGTGCCCGGCCTCGCGCAGCGCCTGGCTGAGGCGCCGGATGTCATGCGCGGCGAGGAAACCCAGCTTGCCGGCGCCGGTTTGCCGGTAAAGGGACGCCATCTCGTCTGCATGCCCGGCACGCATTCCAAATGGGTCGCGGTCGAGGACGGCGCGGTCGCAGGTTTTGGCACCTGGCCGACCGGCGAATTGTTCTCGGTGCTTGCCGCGCATTCGATCCTGAAACATTCGCTGGGCGAGCATCCCGCTCCGGTCGCCGCGGACAGCCCGTTCTTCCGTCAGTGGTGCGAACGGGCCTTGGGCGAAGGCGGCGACGTCACGTCAAAGCTGTTTGCCATCCGCGCCGCCGGGCTTCTGCAGGATCTGCTGCCCGCCGACGCCGCGGCATGCCTGTCCGGACTGCTGATCGGCGGCGAGATCGCCTCGGCAAGGCGCCGCTATGGCGCTAGCGAAGCGCCGGTGGCGCTGATCGCCTCCGGCGCGCTGGCCGTGCTTTATGGTACAGCGCTCGGCCTGGCCGGCCTTGCCTTTCGCACCGTGGACGCCGATGAAGCGGTGCGCGCCGGTCTCGTCGAGGCCGCGCGCGAGAACGGCATGATTGGAGGCGCTTCATGAGCCATACCGCACCCTTCCCGAAGCTCAGGCGCGGCCTTGTCGCCATCCTGCGCGGCCTGAAGCCGTCCGAGGCGGTCGCGATCGGCCGGGCGGTCCACGACGCCGGCATCGAAGCGATCGAAGTGCCGCTCAATTCGCCGGAGCCGTTCGTCTCCATCGCCGATCTGGTCAAGGCGCTGCCGCAAACCGCGCTGGTCGGCGCCGGCACGGTGCTGACCGCTGCCGATGTCGACGCCTTACACAAGGCCGGCGGCAAGTTGCTGGTCAGTCCCAACATCGATGCCGAGGTCATGGGCCGCGCCATGCAGTACTCCATGGTCACGATGCCCGGGGTGTTCACGCCCACCGAGGCTTTTCAGGCAATCCGGCTCGGCGCTTCGGCGCTCAAGTTTTTCCCGGCAAGCGTGCTCGGGTCGAGCGGCATCGCGGCCATTCGCGCCGTGCTGCCGGCAACGACGCTGATCGGCGCCGTCGGCGGCGTCTCCGACAAGGACTTTGCCGGCTACAAGGCGGTCGGGGTCAGCGTCTTCGGTCTGGGGTCCAGCCTCTACAAGCCAGGCGCGACGGTCGAGGACGTGGCGCAGCGCGCCCGCGCCGCAGCCGCCGCCTGGGACCAAGCCTTCGGAGGATGACAATGGACGGCGTTTCGGTTTTTTCCGACCATATCTGCGAGCTCGGCGAAGGCCCGAGCTACGATCCCGCCACCGACACGCTGTTCTGGTTCGACATCGTCAACGGCAAGCTTCTGGAAAAGCCGCTCGCTGGCGCGCTGAAGGTGCATGATCTCGGCCTGATGGCGAGCGCCATCGCCGTCATCGACGACGACCGCCAGCTCATCGCCACCGAGATCGGCCTGCAGGTCCGCGACGTCAACACCGGCAGGCTGACGCTGCACACGCCGATCGAGGCCGACAATCCGTTGACGCGCTCCAACGATTCCCGCGTCCATCCCTGCGGCGCCTTCTGGACCGGCACGATGGGCAAGGACGAGGAGAAGGGCGCCGGCTCGATCTACTGGTTCTTCAAGGGCGAGTTGCGCCGGCTGTTTTCCGACATCACCGTCTCGAACTCGATCTGTTTTTCCGAGGATGGGACGATCGCCTATTACACCGACACCGCGACCGGGCTTCTGATGCGCGTCGCCTGCGACCCGGCGACCGGACTGCCCAAGGGCGAGCCGAAAGTGTTCGTCGATCATCGCTCGTCGAAAGGTTATGTCGACGGTTCGGTCGTCGACCGTGACGGCGTGCTGTGGAACGCCGTCTGGGGCGGCAGGGCGGTGAAGGCCTATGCGCCGGACGGCACGCTGCTGCGCGAGATCGCCATGCCGGTGACGCAGGCCTCCTGCCCGGCCTTTGTCGGTGCAAAGGGCGACCGCTTGGCGGTGACCTCCGCCTGGAAAGGCAAGGACGAGAAGCAGCGCGCCCTCGATCCGCAGGCCGGCATGACCTTCCTGCTCGATATCCCGGTCAAAGGCCGCTTCGACCCGCGCGTGCTGATCGGCTAGTTTCTCGACATACGGATTTTGAAAGATTTCCGGTTGGCGGCAGGTAAGGTTTTCACTGTTCATTCCATGAAATCAGCGCAAACCCTGGAGATGGGCCGAAGCCTCGCGACTTCGTCATTCCAGGGCGGAGCAGCCGCGAAGCGGCGTCGCGGAGACCCTGGAATCCATTCCGTGACCTCCGCCGAAGGGCGCAATGGAACAGAATTCTGCACCGTGAGCGGCGCTTCGACGCAACGGAATGAATCCTCGGGTCTGCGCGCGTCGCTTCGCTCCTTGCTCCGCCCGTGGATGACGATCGTGATGGGCGTTTCGGCTAATCTCCAAGGCATGCCGCCCCAAGGCAAACATAGCCCGCGGTCAGTTCCCGTGCTGGGGAATTGGAGCAATCTTCGCCGTAGTGTTCCATCCGGAATTGCATCAAAACAAGAGATGCGGCGGCCGGCTTACTATCACGCAACCGCCCCGGCCCGGTCGATTTCCCGCAAGCCGGCCGCTGCGGCCATGCGATGGTAGCGCCTGATTTCTCCCGGAGCATTCGATCCCGCAGCCGACGCTGATCCTTGTCCACGAGCCGGAGAAAGCCTGCTTAGACCGCCTGGTCGCGGAGGGTTATCCAACGAAGCGCGCCATCGAGATTTCGTCCTATCTGGCGCAATCGACCGACCTTAAGCCGGAGTTCGGCCAGCTCGCGGCGGCTTGCGAAAAGCGAGGCCTCGCTTTCAAGCCTGTCGAGCTCGACGATGCGGCGCCGGTTCTGGCGAAGGCCGATCCGACGACAACGCTGGTCTGGACGCTGACCGACGGCATCGCCTATTTCCGCGGCGGGGCGGCGCCTGCAATGGCGCGGCTGAACGGCCTGCGCACCATCGGCGCCGACGATTCCCTTTTCGCGCTCTGCCAGGACAAGCTTCGCTCCGGCGCCGTGCTCGGCGCGCTCGGCCTGCCGGCGCCACAGGCCGGCCTGGCGCGCAACGGCGAATGGCTGGTCGAGCCGCCGGCCTCGCCCAAAGGCTGGTTCGTCAAGCCGAACCGGCTCGGCGCCAAGATCGGCATCTGGCCGGATTCGCGCATCGCCGATCTCGGCCATGCGCTGGAGCTTAGCCGGCGCGTCTTTGCCCACTATCGCGACGATGTCGTCGTCCAGCCCTATGTCGCCGGCCGCAACGTGCGGGCGAGCTTCCTTGGGTTGAAGGAAGAAACGGGTGTCGAGGCTTTGGGCATCTTCTTCGTCGATTCCGGCGGCGACTTCCAGACCATGGCCGACTCGATGGCGCTCTATGGCGACACCGGCCAGGCCGCGAAGGATGCAGGCACCTATGTGGAGCCGGAGCTCGAGCCGGTCGGGTCAAGCCAGCCGGCAGCCGATCGAAAGATCCGTGCCATCGCGCAAAAGCTGGTCAGCGGCCTTGGCCTGAGGGATGTCTTTTCCGTCGATTTCAGGATCGAGGCTGACGACACGGTCCACCTCATCGAGTTCGAAGTCTGCCCCGGCCTGCCCTGCTTCGATTTCCGCGACTATTGCCGCAGGCAGTGGGGCATGAGCCTTGCCGACGCGATGGCGGAAACGGCCGCCAACCGATTGAGGTCATGACCTTCGGGATTGGCCGAGATCCAAAAACTTAGTCATTCCAGGGCGGAGCAAGGAGCGAAGCGACGCGCAGATTCTGCACGGTGGCGGCGCTTCCAAGTCACGGCATGGTTCCTCGGGTCTGCGCCGCGTCGCTTCGCTCCTTGCTCCGCCCTGGAATGACGAGGATGGGGCGGCTCGACCCTCGGCATAGCCATTCGCAATCGACCGTCAAAGACGATGGCCGCGGTACCATCAACATGCATGTTTAAAACGTCAATCCTTGACGTTAAAACGTTTTAATGTAGGCTACAGCACCGAGATCTCATATTTCAGAACTGACCAAGAGAGTCCTCGGTGATAACCGCACCGCAATTGCGCGCCGCCAGATCGCTGCTCGGCATCGATCAGCGCCGGCTTGCCGAATTGTCCGGCCTGTCGGTGCCGACGATCCAGCGCATGGAAGCCAGCGGCTCGATCATCCGAGGCAATGTCGATTCGCTGATGAAGCTGATCGCCGCGCTCGAGGTGGCCGGCATCGAGCTGATCGGCGAAGGCGCGGCCAGCCAGGGCGGCGGACGCGGCGTGCGGCTGAAGACCGGGTTCGATCCGGCCAGGGCGTCCGATGCCGGCGATGCCGAGCCTGGCGGGGGCCTGCCGTGATCTCGACCGTGGCGCTTCTGCTGTGCGGTCCTGCCGCGTTTCTGGCAACAGCCATCCTTGGCGCGGCCGTTAGCCGGCGCACCTTTGCGACGCGCCTGGTCTATGGCGCCGCGTTCGTCATTTCAGCCGTGCTGACCGCGATCGTTGCCGGCCATCTCGCCGGCAATTCCGGCGAGGCGTCCGCCACCTTGCCGCTCGGCCTGCCCTGGACCGGCGCGCGGTTCCGCCTCGACGGCCTGTCGGCGTTCTTCCTCCTCGTCGTCAATCTGGGCGGCGCCGTCACCAGCCTTTATGCGCTCGGTTACGGCCGGCATGAATCCGCGCCGCATCGGGTGCTGCCCTTCTATCCGGCGTTCCTCGCCGGCATGAACCTCGTCGCGCTGGCCAACGACGCCTTCAGCTTCCTGTTGTCCTGGGAGTTCATGTCGCTCGCCTCCTGGGCGTTGGTCATGGCGCACCACCGCGACGAGGCCAACCGGCGAGCCGGTTATATCTACCTGGTGATGGCGAGCTTCGGCACGCTGGCGCTGCTGCTTGCCTTCGGCCTGCTGGCGGGACCGGCGGGAACCTATGCGTTCGACGCGATGCGGACGGCGCATCCAGGCCCGCTCGCGGCCGGCGCGGTGCTCGTTCTCATGCTGCTCGGCGCCGGCTCCAAGGCCGGCCTCGTGCCGCTGCATGCCTGGCTGCCGCTTGCCCATCCGGCAGCGCCAAGCCACGTCTCGGCGCTGATGAGCGGCATCATGACCAAGGTCGCCATCTACGGCTTCATCCGCGTGGTGTTCGACCTGCTGGGCGAGCCGGCATGGTGGTCGGGCATAGCTGTGCTTCTCATCGGCGGCGTGACGGCGGTGCTCGGCATCCTGCACGCGCTGATGGAAAAGGACCTGAAGCGGCTGCTCGCCTATTCGACCATCGAGAATATCGGCGTCATCTTTGCCAGCCTCGGCCTTGCGCTGGCCTTCAAGGCGAACGCCATGCCCTCGGCCGCGGCGCTGGCCTTCACCGCGGCGCTGTTCCACGTGCTCAACCATTCCTTCTTCAAGAGCCTGCTGTTCTTCGGCGCCGGCGCGGTGCTGACGTCGACCGGCGAGCGCGACATGGAAAAGCTCGGCGGCCTCATCCATCGCCTGCCGGTAACCAGCTTCGTCTTCCTTATCGGCTGCGTCTCGATCTCGGCGCTGCCGCCTTTCAACGGCTTCGCCTCCGAATGGCTGGTCTTCCAGGCCATATTGCGCAGCCCCGAGCTGCCGCAATGGGGGCTGAAGGTCATCGTGCCCGCGGTCGGCGGCATGCTGGCGCTGTCGGCGGCGTTGGCCGCGGCCTGCTTCGTCAAGGCATTCGGCATCGCCTTCCTTGGCCGGGCGCGGTCGGCGGCGGTGGAGCGGGCGCATGAGGTCGACCGCTGGTCGCTGGCGGCGATGGCGGTTCTTGCCGCCTTCTGCCTGCTCGCCGGCATCCTGCCAGGCTTCGCCATCGACGCGCTGTCGCCGGTGTCGCTTTCGCTGATCGGCGACCGCATGCCGGTGCAGATGGCTGAGCCATGGCTGTCGATCGTGCCGATCGCCGAGAGCCGCAGCTCCTATAACGGCCTCCTGGTGTTCGCCTTCATCGCCATTTCGGCGTCGCTCACGGCTTTCTTCATCCACCGCTTCGCCTCGCATGCGCTGCGCCGGAGCATCGCATGGGGCTGCGGCTTCACTGATGCGGTGCCGGCCGCGCAATACACGGCGGTCAGCTTCGCACAGCCCATTCGCCGCGTCTTCGGCGGCTTCGCGTTCAGAGCCCGCGAGACGGTGGACATGCCGGCGCCGGGCTCCCTCGAGCCGGCGCGCCTCAAGGTGGACATGCATGACGTGGCCTGGGAGATATTCTACCAGCCGATCACCGGCGCGATCGATTTCGCCACCGAGCGGCTGAACCACCTGCAGTTCCTGACCATCCGCCGCTACCTGACGCTGGTCTTCCTCTACCTCGTCATCCTGCTCCTGGTGCTTGCGCTATGGCCGTGATCCTGGAGCTCGCCATTCAGGGCGCGCAGATGTTCTCGGTGCTGTTGCTGGCGCCGCTTCTGATCGGCTTCGTGCGCAAGGTGAAAGCGAGGCTGGTCAGGCGGCAGGGGCCCTCGGTGATCCAGCCCTATCGCGATCTCGTCAGGCTGATGCGCAAGGAGGTGGTGCTGGCGGACAACGCGTCCTGGCTGTTCCGCGTGACGCCCTTTTTGATCTTCGCCGCGACATGGGTGGCGGCGGCGCTCGTTCCGACCTTCGCCACAGGCCTCGAGTTCAGCTGGGCCGCCGACCTCATCGTCGTCGTGGCGCTGCTTGGCAGCGCGCGCTTCTTCCAGGCGCTCGCCGGAATGGATGTCGGCACCAGCTTCGGCGGCATCGGCGCCAGCCGCGAGGTGATGATCGCCTCGCTGGCCGAACCCGCGATGCTGCTCATCGTCTTCAGCGTGGCGCTGGTGGCCGGCGCCACGCAGCTTTCGACGGTCGCCGCCTTCATGGGCTCGCCTGAGGTCGGATTGCGGGTGTCGCTCGGCATGTCGCTGATCGCGCTGGTGATGGTGGCGATCGCCGAGAACGCGCGCATACCGGTCGACAATCCCGCCACGCATCTGGAGCTCACCATGGTGCATGAGGCGATGATCCTGGAATATTCCGGCCGCCATCTGGCGATGATCGAGCTCGCCAGCTTCATCAAGCTCCTGCTCTACATGTCGCTGATCTCCTGCGTCTTCCTGCCCTGGGGGCTGGATAGCGGCGGGACGGGGCCGAAAGCGCTGGCCATCGGCGCGGCCACCTATCTCGGCAAGCTCGCCATGCTTGCCATCCTGCTTGCCGTGTTCGAGACGGCGGTCGCCAAGATGCGTGTCTTCCGCGTGCCGGATTTCCTCGGCGCCGCGCTGATGCTGGCGCTGCTCGGCACGCTTTTGCTGTTCGTCTCGCGGAGCCTGTGATGAACGGTCTCACCTTCGACATCGCCCATCTGCTCGCCGGCAGCCTGGTGCTGATCTCCTTCATGATGCTCTACCAGGACCGGCTGTTCGCGCTGATCAACATCTTTGCGCTGCATGCGGTCGTGCTGGCGCTCTCGGTGGCCTGGCAGGCCTATATCCAGGACGCGCATCATCTCTACATCACCGCTGCGATAGCGCTGGTCTTCAAGGCGATCGTCATTCCCGTCGGGCTGCATCGCATCATCCAGCGGCTCGGCATCCACCGCGACATCGAGACCGCCGTCGGCATCGGTCCCACCATGCTCGCCGGCATCGGGCTGGTGACGCTTTCCATGGTGCTGATGCTGCGGGTGACGCCCGAGGCCGACCCGCTCGCCCGCGAGGACCTCGCCTTCGCGCTGTCGATCATCCTGCTGGGGCTGCTGGTGATGGTCACAAGGCGCAACGCCGTCAGCCAGGTCGTCGGCTTCATGTCGCTGGAGAACGGTCTGGTGCTGGCCGCCACCGGCGCCAAGGGCATGCCGCTGGTGGTCGAGATCAGCGTCGCCTTCTCGATCCTGATCGCCTTCATCGTCATCGGCGTCTTCCTGTTCCGCATCCGCGAACGGTTCGATTCCGTCGATGTCGGCGCGCTCGACGACTACCGGGGAGAACGCCGGTGAGCGGGTTCTCCCTCGACGCCGTGGCTGCGATCCTTTTCATCCCGGCCGCCGCGGCCATCCTGGCGGCATTGCCGAACTATCGGATGACGGCGGCTGTGAACGTCGCAGCGAGCCTGCTCACCCTGCTCGCGGCGCTGTCGCTGTTCGTCACCGACAGGCCGGCGCCAGGGCAATATCTCCTGATCGACGACCTCAACATCGTCTTCATCGTGCTCAACACGTTCGTCGGCTTCACCACCAGCGTGTTCAGCGCGTCCTATATCGCGCATGAGCTGGAAACAGGGCGGCTGACCGCGCCGAACCTCAGATTCTACCACGCCATGTACCAGATCATGATGTTCGGCATGAACCTGGCCTTCGTGTCGAACAATATCGGCCTGATGTGGGTCGCGGTGGAGCTCGCCACGCTTTCCACCGTGCTGATGGTCGGCATCTATCGAACCCATGAAGCGCTGGAAGCGGCGTGGAAGTATTTCATCCTCGGCAGCGTCGGCATCGCGCTCGCGCTGTTCGGCACCATCCTCGTCTACATGGCCGCCCAGCCGGTCGTCGGGGAAGGCACCAACGCCATGGTCTGGTCGGTGCTGATCGAGAACGCGGCGCATTTCGATCCGGCGCTGCTCAGCGTCGCCTTCATCTTCCTGCTGCTCGGCTACGGCACCAAGGTCGGCCTCGCCCCGTTGCATGCCTGGCTGCCCGACGCGCATGCGGAGGGCCCGACGCCGATCTCGGCGGTGCTGTCGGGCCTGCTGCTCAACGTCGCGCTCTACGCCGTATTGCGTTTCAAGCTTTTGCTCGCGGCGAGCCCGCAGGCGATCGGCCCCGGACCGCTGATGGTCACGATGGGGCTGACCTCGCTGATCTTCGCGGCCTTCATGCTCTACCGCCGCCGCGACATCAAACGCCTGTTCGCCTATTCGTCGATCGAGCATATGGGCATCATCGTCTTCGCCTTCGGCATGGGCGGCCCGCTCGCCAACTTCGCCGGCCTGCTGCACATGGTCATGCACAGTCTGACCAAGTCGGCGATCTTCTTCGCCGTCGGCCATATCGCGCAGGTCAAGGGCACGCAGAAGATCTCCGAGATCCGGGGGCTGACCGAAAGCCATCCGGGGCTCGGCTGGGCGCTCGTCATCGGCGTCGTGGCCATCGCCGGCCTGCCGCCGCTCGGCATCTTCATGAGCGAGTTCCTGGTCGTCAGCTCGACCTTCGCCCGGCATCCGTGGCTGGCGATCCCGCTGGTGTTCGGGCTGCTGATCGCCTTCGGCGCGCTGCTGCTGCGGCTGACCGGCCTCGCCTTCGGCGAGCCGCGCGGCGGCATGGCGCCGGTCGAGGCGTCCTACGTGCCGATTTACTCGCACCTCGCTTTGGTCTTCGCCGCCGGCATCTATCTGCCGGCGCCGCTGGTGGCGTGGTTCCAGCATGTCGCCGGGATATTGGGGTGAGCGCATGGTGAGAAAAAACATGCCCGCGCTCGCCGATCTCATCGAAGCCGGCCGCCGGATCGAGCATCAAATTCCCTGGCCGCGCGCCGTGGTGGCCCCCAAAACCTGGAACCTTGCCGTCGAGCAGCTCGTTTCCGGCCGCTGGAGCCTGCTCGGCCTGTGGGGGGAGCCGGACAAGGTGCATATGGCGCTTCTCGACGAAGCGCTGGACGTCGGCGTCATCAGCCTGGACTGCCGCGGCGGCCGCTACCCATCGGTCGGCCAGCACCATGCGCCGGCTTTGCGATTGGAACGCGCCGCCGCGGACCTATTCGGGCTGGCGCCGCAGGGCCTGCCCGACACACGCCGCTGGCTCGACCACGGCCAGTGGGGCGTCTCGCATCCGCTGGCTGCGCAGCCCGGCGGACCGGCGGGCGCGTCATCCTACCGGTTCCTCGCGGCCGAGGGTGAAAGCCTGCACCAGATCGCGGTCGGGCCGGTGCATGCAGGCATCATCGAGCCAGGACATTTCCGTTTCACGGCCGGCGGCGAAACGGTGGTGCGGCTGGAAGAGCGGCTGGGCTATGTGCACAAGGGTATCGAGGGCCTGATGGCCGGCGCGCCGATCGAGCGCGCGGCCAAGCTGGCGGGCCGGACGTCCGGCGACAGCACGGTCGCTTATTCGCTGGTCTTTGCTCGCGCCGTCGAAGCCGCGCTCGGGATCGAGGTTCCCGCGCGTGCAATCTGGCTGCGGGCGCTGATGGCAGAGCTGGAGCGGCTCGCCAATCATCTCGGCGACATCGGCGCCATCTGCAACGACGCCGCCTTCGCGATCATGCACGCGCATTGCGGCGTGCTGCGCGAGCGCGTGCTGCGCGCCGCCGACGCCGCCTTCGGCCACCGCCTGATGCGCGACCGTATCCTGCCCGGCGGCACGGCAAACGATCTGGACGAGGCCGGGACCGGCGCGATCCGGTCGCTGGTCGCGGAGATCAGGCAGCGCTTCCCGCATCTGGTCGAGCTCTACGACAACACGGCCTCGCTGCAGGACCGCACGGTCGCGACCGGCCGGCTCAAGGTCGAGTTTGCCCGGCAATATGCCGCCGGCGGCTATGTCGGGCGGGCGTCGGGCCGCGATTTCGATGCGCGCCGCACCCCGGGCTACGCGCCCTATGACGAGCTCGCCTTCGATGTGCCGGTACTGCAGGAGGGCGACGTCAACGCGCGCGTCTGGATCCGCGTTCGGGAAGTCGAGCAGAGCCTGTCGCTGGTCGAGCAGATCCTCGGGAGGCTGCCGGGCGGACCGATCCGCGTCGATATCGCTGCGGACAATGTTGCGGATGGGCTGCGCGAGGCCATGGCGCTGGTCGAGGGTTTTCGCGGCGACATAATGGTCTGGCTGCGCATCGGCGGAGACGGCACGATCGAGCGCTGCCACATGCGCGACCCTTCATGGTTCCAGTGGCCGCTGCTGGAGGCGGCGATCGAAGGCAACATCGTCGCCGACTTCCCGATCTGCAACAAATCGTTCAACTGCTCCTATTCCGGCCATGATCTCTAGAGCAGTTCCAGGAAAAGTGCGCAGCGGTTTTCCGGCCGGAATTGCGCAAAAACAAAGAGTTGAAGCAGGTCGGCGATTCTATCAGACGCTGAACTGCTCCAAGCCGGACCAAGGCATACCGTCATGCGAAAACTGCTCTTCGAAAGCCTGATCCGCCCGCCCCTGACCGAGCGCCCGCCGCAAGTCAGCGACGCGGCCGTCGACGAGCTGGCGAGGGCGCTCGACGGCGTTGCCCGCAAGCGGCTCGGCCGGAGCCTGTCGATCCGCGCCGTCGACGCCGGTTCCTGCAATGGCTGCGAGCTCGAGATGCACGCGCTCAACAACGCCTTCTACGATATCGAGCGCTTCGGCTTCCGCTTCGTCGCCTCGCCGCGCCATGCCGATGTGCTTCTGGTCACCGGACCGGTCACCAAGAACATGCGCGAGGCGCTGAAGCGGGTCTGGGACGCGACGCCCAACCCGAAATGGGTGGTCGCGCTCGGCGGCTGCGCCAAGGACGGCGGCTGCTTTGCCGGCAGCTACGCTGTCGTCGGCGGCGTGTCGGACGTGATGCCGGTCGACCTGCACATTCCGGGATGCCCGCCGCCGCCGATCGAGATCCTCAAGGGATTGATCGCGCTGCTCGACGGCGCGAACGGCAAGGCGGGCGCCCTTCAGCCGCCGCGGCGCGAGACTTCCGGACAATCGAATTGACCGCGACCCGGTAAATCCGGCTCGCAGGTCGGCAATCTCACAGGACGGTTCTCATCCAGGCCAGGAAGGTCTCCATCACCCCGGATCGCGGATTGTGCTGCATCCACACGACATAGAAGCTATAGCCCGGCAAGGATAAGGGATGGGCCTTGACGAGCGAGCCGCTTTCCAGTTCGCGGCCGACGACGACGTCGCTCAGGATAGCGATGCCTTGCCCGGCGACAACCGCGTCGATTGCATGCAGCTCCTCGCGGAAACTCAAATCCCAGGCTTTGTCGGAGATCAGGTCGGGATCGATTGATCGGGCCGTCGCCAACCATCGGCGCCAGGTCGGCGCGTCCGGGTCCCGATTCATCCAGTCGAAATGGATCAACGGATAGCGCAACAGATCGGCGGCCCGCTCGATCGCCCGCCCATCGCTAGCCAACAATCGCGGGCTGCATATGGGAAAAAAGGAATCGCGGCACAGCTCTTGCCCCGCAAATCCCAGAGGCGGGCGCCGCGTGTAGCGGACCGCCACATCCGCGACGCCAGCGCGCAGATCGAGGACCGCGTCCGTCCCGATGATCTCCAGCGGCACGGCCGGGTTGGCCTCTCGCCATTTCGATAAGCGCGGCACCAGCCACCGGCTGGCGAAAGCGTTCGGGCTTGTGACCCGCATTGGCGCCTGGACATCGGGCTCGGCGACCGCGGCAAGGGAGCCGGCGAGAATATCAAAGCCGTTACGCAGGATGGGAAAAAGTCGCGCTCCGGCGCTTGTCAGCGCAAGCGGGCGCGGCCGGCGCTGGAACAGCTTGCGGCCGCATATCTCTTCCAGCAAGCGGATTTGGTGGCTGATCGCTGTCGGCGTCACGCCGAGCTCCACCGCCGCGGCCTTGAAGCTGCCATGCCGGGCGGCGGCCTCGAAGGCGTGCAAAGCACGGAGCGGCGGCAAGTTTCTCATGCCTGCAATGTAGATGAATTTTGCTCACCCAGTCGCTAAGAATTTCGCTTTTGCGGAAGGTCGGGTTCCTGTGAGACCTTAGCATTGTTGGAACCGAGGGAGACAACGATGGAGATTCCTCAACAGGCCGACACGCGGTTGGACCGATCTCATTCGCCGGGCACCGCGATCGAACAGCTGCGGCAGAGCTTGCAAGGCGAACTGGTATTGCCAACGGATGCCGGCTACGATCAGGCGCGCAGAGTCTGGAACGGGGCGATCGACAAACGCCCTGCCGCAATCATCTTTTGCGCCAATCCTGATGACGTCGTCCAAGCGGTGACCTATGCCCGGTCGCAAGGCTGTCTCGTGGCGGTTCGCAGCGGCGGTCATAACGTCGCCGGTCTGTCGGTCTGCGACGATGGACTGGTGATCGATCTATCCCGCATGAAGAAGATCGCGATCGACCCCGAGCGCCGCATTGCCAAAGCCGAAGCCGGCCTCAATCTCGGCGAGTTCGACGCAGCCACACAGGCCTACGGTCTCGCGACGACCATGGGCGTCAACGGCGACACCGGCATTGCCGGCCTGACACTCGGCGGCGGCTTCGGCAAGCTCGGGCGCAAGCATGGTCTCAGCTGCGATAATCTGATCGCTGCTGAAATCGTCACCGCCGACGGACGGCTGTTGCGGACAAGCGCCGGCGAGCACCCTGACCTGTTCTGGGCATTGCGCGGCGGCGGCGGCAATTTCGGCATCGTGACGGCATTCGAATACCGGCTGCACCCGCTCGGCCCGGACCTTCTCGTGGGCTCGGTGCTTCACGCCTGGGATCAGGCGCAGGAGGCCATGCGGTTCTACGACAAATTCTCCCGCGACGCCCCGGACGAGGTGAGCGTCGATGCCGCGCTCGTCACGCTGCCCTCGGGCGAGCGCACCTTCAGCATTTCCGCCTGCTATGCCGGGCCGCTCGAAACCGGCGAGGCCGTCGTCGCGCCGCTGATGAAATTCGGATCTCCCATCGATAGCCGGCTCCAAGCCATCCCCTACGTCCAGATTCAATCGGCGGGCGACAGCCTCTTTCCACGCGGGCGACGCTATTACTGGAAGGCGCAGTTCCTGCGCGGGATCAGCGATGGCGCGATCGAGGCGCTGCTTGACGCTTACACCAAGGCCCCCAATCGCTCGTCCCTGCTGGTCTTCCAGCAAGTCGGCGGCGCGATCGCCCGCGTACCCGCGTCGGCATCGCCCTACGCTAACCGCGATGCGGCGCTCGACTGCTTCCCGATCGCCATCTGGGACGATCCGGCCGATGATGCGGCCAATATCGGTTGGGCGCGCGAGCTTTGGAATGCTGTCAGACCGTTCTCAACCGGCGGCGTTTATGCCAACAATCTTGGCGACGAAGGCGACGAGCGCGTGCGTGATGCCTATGGCGCCAATTATGCGCGCCTCGCCGCCATCAAGAAGCAGTACGATCCGACCAATTTCTTCCGGCTGAACCAAAATATCAGGCCTGGATAATTCGAAAGTCCGTAGGAGGACCCGTGCGCGGCCGCTGGACGATCCTTGCCGTCCTCTTCGTCGCTCGCACCGCGATGGCGGTGCAATTCCAGAGCATCGCGGCCATCGCGCCGGAGCTTGGGAAGGCATTGAACGCCGACCTTGCCGACATAGGCGTGCTCATAGGCCTCTATTTCGCGCCGGGCATCGCGCTGGCGTTCCCGGGCGGTGCGATCGGACGGCGTTTTGGCGACAAGGCAACCGTGCTTGCCGGATTGTTCATGATGCTGGCGGGCGAGGCACTGCTTTGCAGCTCGAGTTCATGGAGCGTGCAGATCGCAGGCCGGCTGATCGCCGGCACAGGCGGCGTGCTGTTGAACGTACTTATGACCAAAATGATGGTCGACTGGTTTGCGGGCCGGCAGATCGCTACGGCGATGGCGATCTTCATCAACTCATGGCCGCTGGGCATTGCCCTGACTCTCGTCGCGCTGCCGCTGATCCAGGCCGGGTTCGGAATTGCGAGCACGCAGATCGCGGTCATGGCGCTTATCGGCGCAGCCCTGGCGCTGGTGGGGTTTTGCTACCGGCCGCCGGGCCACTCCGTCGCCCCGGCTTCGGCGCAAGCCGCGCGGCTCGGGCCGCCTGCCGTCTGGGCCGTGCTGCTGGCAGGCGCGATATGGGCCTTGTACAATGTCGGCTTCGCCATGATCTTCAGTTTCGCGCCGTCGATGCTGGTCGAGCGCGGCTGGTCGACGGCCGCGGCCGGCTCAGAGGTCAGCATCGTGCTGTGGCTCACGGCCCTTTCGGTTGCGCTCGGAGGCTACCTCGCGGACCGCGCGGGAAGCCGCAATGCGCTGCTTGTCGCAAGCAGCCTCGCTTTCGCTGCACTGATTGCTCTGTTGTGGCGCGGCTCGCCGGTGCCGCCCACATTGGTTGCGCTCGGCCTCGTCTGCGGGCTCCCGGCCGGATCGATCATGAGCCTGCCGGCGCGGGTGCTGGCGCCGGCGACACGGGCGCTGGGAATGGGACTCTTCTACATGGTTTACTACGCCACGATGCTGATCGCGCCTTGGCTCGGCGGCAGGCTTGCGCTTTGGACTGGCAGCGCAGGTGCGGCCCTCGGCCTCGGCTCTGCAGCTCTCATGGCCTGTCCGATCCTTTTGTGGGGGTTCGAACGCTGGCTGCTCGTGCAAGCCCGAACGGCACCGCAGGCGATCTGAGACCCGGCGGCGACCTGTCTAAGCTCGTCGTGCTGCACGATGTCGAGCGCTGGAAGGATCATCCGGTCGTCAAGGAGATCGGGGGCTTCAAGATCGTCCGACTCACCTGACCATTTCTGAGCGGACGTTCGAACACTGAATGGCGCGCCCGAAGACGGGCGGGCATCGCGAGATCAGGCGGGAACGTAGGACAACCGGATCACATCCTCGCCGATCCGGTCATGCGCCATCAGGCGCAGCGGCGGCCGGGGTCCGGCGAAATAGGGCTTGCCGTGACCAAGCACCACCGGGTGCAGGTAGATCCGATACTCATCGATCAGGCCGAGTTCGGTGAGACCTCGTGCCAGGTCCGGGCCGGCGACTTCGATCTCGCCGTCGCGTCCGGCCTTCAGCTTGCGGATCGCGCCCTCGAGATCGCCCTCGACAAGCGTGGCGTTGGGGCCGACCGATTGCAACGAACGCGAGACGACCCATTTCGGCTGGCGCCGCCACGCCGCCGCGTAGGCAAGCCGCTCGGAATCCCATTCAGGATGATCGTCGTCCCAATAGCGCATGATCTCGTACATGCGACGGCCGTAGATGCTGCCGGCCTGCCTCCGCGCGTCCTCGATGAAGTGGCGGAAGAGTGTGGGGCTCGGCCCAAACGCCATGTGATCGACGTAACCGTCCAGCGACTGGTTCATTCCGAACACGAGCTTGGCCATTGCCTGTTCCTCACATGGCGTTCGCGCAATCTGATTGCGTTATGCAATCGGTTCAGGTTAGATCGACCGATTTTATTTTGCAATTGGTTTTTGGAGTGCGGATGAACACCCCGTCCGCTCCCGCCAAGCGGATCATCCGGTCGAAAAACCTTTGGGGTGTCGACCTCGTGGATGCGGCGCGAATGGACGGTTTCGAGATTTTGGCGCGCCCGAAGAGATTCGAACTCCTGACCCCCAGATTCGTAGTCTGGTGCTCTATCCAGCTGAGCTACGGGCGCGCAACAGGCCGTGTGTGACACAAGCCCCGCGATCCGGTCGAGACGGCCGGCCGCGATGTGGAGTGTTCCCTAACGACTGAATTTGCGAAAAGCAAGCCGATCCCGGCAAAAGTTTTGTCGCAGGTGTTTTTGCCGGCACTGATCGAGCTGCGTCGCTGCCGATCGGCGGCTCAGCCGGGGGTGACAGCCTCAAGCCGGGCGGCGCAGGCCGTTGCGCGCCTGGTCGAGCCGCACCGGCTGGTCGGGAATGGTGACGGCGAAGACGGTGCGGCCGCCGATCGATTCGACGAGCTCGACCGTGCCGCCATGGGCGCGGATCAATTCATGCGCGATCGCCAGGCCAAGGCCGGTGCCGCCGCTGCGCGCCGAGCCGCGGAAGGCGGCGAACAGGTTCTCGCGCGCCTTGGGCGGCAGACCTGGGCCGGTGTCGCTGACGGTGATGCGGCTGACGCTGCCGTGACGCTCGGCCGCGACCGCCAGCCGGCGCACCACCGCGCTTTCGGTGTCGGCGGCCATCGCCTGCACGGAGTTGCGGCAGAGATTGGTGAGTACCCGGAACAGCTGGTCGGAATCGGCGTCGACCTCGAAGGCGAGCTCGACGCCATTGATGAACTCGATGCCCTCCTCGATGTCGAGCAGGCCGTGCACGTCGTCGACCAGCTGGCGCAGCCTCAGCCGCCGGCGCGACGGCGCCGGTTCCTGCGTGCGGCCATAGTGAAGCACGCCTTCGGAATAGGAGACGGCGCGGTCGAGGGCGCGCAGAAGCTTCGGCGCGAAGGACTGCACGGTCGGGTCCTTCACCTGGCGCAGGCGATCCGACATCAGCTGGGCGGATGCCAGGATGTTGCGCATGTCGTGGTTGATCTTGGAGACGGCCAGGCCGAGGTCGGCGAGATGCTTCTGTTCCGACAGCATCTTCTGCAGCCGGTCCTGCATCTGCGACAGCTCGCGCTCGGCCACCCCGATCTCGTCGGCGCGGTCGCCGGGGCGGATGACGCGGCCGGGATCGTCGGGCGCCTCGGAGAAGGCCAGGATCGAGCGCGTCATGGTGCGGATCGGCCCGATCATGATCAGGTCGATCGCCGCATAGACCAGCATGGCGGTGAAGAGCGAAATCAGCAGCGAGACGACGGCGACGTTGCGCGAGTATCTCAGCATGGCGTCACGCAAGCGGTAATCCGGCATGATCAGCTCGAATTCCTTGTCGCTGTCGCCGACCGGGCCGAAGACGCGCAGCATGCGCTTGCCGCCGAAGAACAGCGTGTCGAGCGCGCCGGTCATGCCGTTGACCAGGCCGACATCGGCGATGTCGATATGCACGTCGACCTGCGGCGGCATGTCGGAAACGACGAGCAGCCGCGAGACGCCGCCGTCGCGCACGGCGATCGCCTTGGCGCCGATCGCCATCAGCACGTCGTTCTGGGCGTTGTGCGACAGCGCGTTGGGCTCGCCCTGCAAGAGCACGATCGATACGGCGGCGGCGGTGCTCAACCGCTCCTTCAGCCAATTGACCCGGTAGCTGGCGATCCAGGGCAGGAAAATCAGGACTTCGGCCAGGAGCACGAAGGCGATGGTGAGCAGGAGGAGCTTGGTCGACAGGCCGCGCGACAGCGGCACCCGGCGCGTCGAATTCGCCGCCGCCGGCCTTGCCTTCCCGGTCGTGGACAGAGTTTCACCCGTCATTGACGCGCATTTCACAAAGGCTTGATCGGCCAAGGTTATGCGATTTGCGGCTTTTTTGCCAATTTCAACCTTGGTCCAGCAAAAAATGCCCTTGGAAGCACCCTGGATTGACTTCCAAAAACCTTCTTTCTATAAGCCCGCTCACGCTCGGGCCATTTGTCCCGGCGCGGTTTCGATCGCGCCTAAGCCGGCCCGGCAAAGCTCCTGTTACAGAGTGACAGAATCAAGAAGGGCCGCACCCCGCGGTATTAAAACAAATGAAGCGTACCTACCAACCGTCCAAGCTCGTCCGTAAGCGCCGGCATGGGTTCCGTGCCCGCATGGCCACCAAGGGTGGCCGAGGCGTCGTTGCCGCCCGCCGCAATCGCGGCCGCAAGCGGCTCAGCGCCTGAGCGGAAGACGAGATCGTTGCCCGCAACCGGCAAGCCAAAGGGACAGGTTCCCGGACGGCTTCTGAAACGCGCGGATTTCCTGGCTGTGCGCGGCGGCGAGAAACGCCGCGGACGGCTTTTTCTCGTTGAAGTTCTCGACCGCGGCGATGCGTCCGCGCCGCGCGTCGGCTACACAGTCACCAAGAAGGTCGGCAACGCCGTGGTGCGCAACCGCGTCCGGCGGCGGCTGCGGGAAGCCGTGCGCGTACATGCCGCCGATGACATGGCGCCCGGCAATGACTATGTCATCGTCGGGCGTGAAGACGTGCTTGCCATACCGTTCGGCCAGTTGAAGGCCGAGCTTTCCCGCCGGCTGCGCGGAACACGATAGGCCAAGGGCTTTCGATGGAAAACAACCGCAATTTCTTCATCACCATCGCGCTGTCGGTGCTGATCCTGACGCTCTGGCAGGTGTTCTATATGAACCCGAAGATGGAGCAGCAGCGCGAGCAGACCCGCATCGAGCAGCAACGCGTCGAGGCGCAGAAGAAGGAAGCGGGCGGTGCCGCCACTTCCGGCGCGTCCGGGACGCAGGCTCCGGCGCCCGGCGCCATCCCCAACGCGCCCGGCGGCGATACCGTGACGGCGGCCAGCCGCGATCAGGCGATCGCCGCGACCAAGCGCGTCAAGATCGACACGCCCAGCCTCGAGGGCTCGATCAACCTGACCGGCGCGCGCCTCGACGACCTGAAGCTCAAGCACTACACCGAGACGGTCGACAAGAATTCGCCCGAGATCGAGCTGCTCAATCCCTCCTCGCTGCCCAACGGCTATTTCGCCGAGATCGGCTTCGTCGGCAACGACACGACCGGCGCCGTTCCGGGCGCGGACACGGTGTGGAGCGTCGACGGCAATCCGACGCTGACGCCGTCGACGCCGGTGACGCTGACCTTCACCAACGACAAGGGCCTGACGTTCAAGCGCACCATCTCGATCGACAACGAATACATGTTCACCGTTTCCGACACGGTGCAGAATTCCGGAACGGCCGCCGTCTCGCTTTACAATTACGGGCGCGTCACTCGTTTCGACAAGCCGGCCGTCGCCAGCACCTATGTGCTGCATGAGGGCCTGATCGGCGTGACCGGCAGCGAAGGGCTGCAGGAGTACAAATACGCCAAGATCGAGAAGGACAAGGAATACACGCCCAGCAAGTCGACCAATGGCTGGCTCGGCATCACCGACAAGTACTGGGCTGTGACGCTCATCCCGACCGAGAAGCAGCCCTTCCAGCCGAAATTCTCCTATTTCGAGTTCAAGGACGGACCGCACAGCCACAGCTACCAGTCCGACTATCTGTCCGACGCGATCAGCGTCGCGCCGGGACAGTCGACGACGGTCGAGTCCGAGATCTTCGCCGGCGCCAAGGAAGTCTCGACCATCAACGCCTATGCCAAGGACCGCCAGATCCGCCAGTTCGACCTTCTGATCGACTGGGGCTGGTTCTATTTCATCACCAAGCCGATGTTCTGGCTGATCGACACGCTCTACAAATTCTTCGGTAATTTCGGCCTGGCGATCCTCGCCACCACCGTCGTCGTCAAGGCCATCTTCTTCCCCTTGGCCAACAAGTCCTATGCCTCGATGGCGAATATGAAGAAGGTGCAGCCGAAGATGGTCGAGATCCGCGAGAAATACGCGGACGACAAGATGAAGCAGCAGCAGGCGATGATGGAGCTCTACAAGACGGAGAAGATCAATCCGCTGGCCGGCTGCTGGCCGGTGGCGCTGCAGATCCCGGTCTTCTTCTCGCTCTACAAGGTGCTCTACATCACCATCGAGATGCGGCACGCGCCGTTCTTCGGCTGGATCCACGACCTTGCGGCGCCCGATCCGACGTCGGTCTTCAACCTGTTCGGCCTGCTGCCGTTCGCGGCGCCCGCCTTCCTGCCGCATATGGGCGCCTGGGCGGTGGTGATGGGCATCACCATGTTCCTGCAGATGCGCATGAACCCGGCGCCGCCGGACCCGACGCAGGCGGCGATCTTCACCTGGATGCCGGTGATCTTCACCTTCATGATGGGCTCGTTCCCGGCCGGCCTCGTCATCTACTGGGCCTGGAACAACACGCTGTCGATCCTGCAGCAGGGCGTGATCATGAAGCGCCAGGGCGCCAAGATCGAATTGTGGGACAATCTGGCGGCGCTATTCCGCAAGAAACCATCGCCGGCGGAATAGCCGGCACCCCGACCCCCACACCAAAACCCCGGCCAATGGCCGGGGTTTTTCGTTGGAAATGCCGACGGGACAGCGCCACCTTCGCGATTGGCCGTGTCTCTCTTCCCGGTCGTCATTCCGGGGCGGAGCAAGGAGCGAAGCGACGCGCGCAGACCCTGGAATCCATGCCGTTACGCTAAGGCATTGCAACGGTTACAGAATTCTGCGCTGCTACACTCTGCGGCAAAGGTCACGGAATGGATCCTCGGGTCAAGCCCGAGCATGACGACGTCACAGGGGGTTCGGCCGATCTCCAACGTCGGTGCCATTCGGACAAGGCGATCGCGTGTGGCTTTCGGAGTTCAGATAACCGGCATGCCTTGATCGGCGGCGTTGCGTTGGCCTTCACCGATAAACCCATACGTGATTGCCCTCGATGTGCCGGGGCGAGAATGATTTTCGCAAATTTATCAGAAGCCGTGAAACTCCGCGCCGGCTCGCTTCGTATGATCCCAGTCCTCCCCAAAGGGCCGGATCGCTTCCGGCGCAACGACGCCGGTGTTTGGGAGGCTGTCCGGCAGGCCGGGATCCCGCGGCGGCGGGATCCCGGTCCTTCATTCCATGACGGCGCTGTGATCGATCTTGGCCGGCGTGCCCGGCTTGCGCAGCAGAAGCACCAGCGGGATGGCGGCCAGGGACAGGATCATCATCAGCTTGAAGTCGTCGACATAGCTGATGATCGTCGCCTGCAGCGTGACCAGGCCGTCGAGCGCGGCACGGCCGGCGGCGGTGTAGGGGCTCAGCGCCTGCGAGATCGCCGGATCGCTGAAGGCCGGATTGTAGGGCGTCACATAGGTGGCGATGTTGGCGTGGTTGATCTGCTGGTTCTGCGTCAAGAGCGCCGTGACCACCGAGATGCCGACGCTGGAGCCGATATTGCGCGACAGATTGTAGAGGCCGGTGCCTTCCGCGCGCCGTTCCGGCGCCAGCGTGGCGAAGGTGATGGTGGTGAGCGGCACGAACAGGAAGCCCAAGCCGGCGCCCTGGATGAAGCCGGTGCTAATGATCGTCCATTGCGAGACGTCCGGCGTCCAGCCGGTCATGTCGTACATCGCCCAGGCGGTGATCGCAAGGCCGATGAACAGCAGCCAGCGCGTGTCGACCTTGCCGACCAGCCGGCCGACGATGAACATGCAGGCCATTGTGCCGAGGCCGCGCGGCCCCATGACGATGCCGGCGGTCACCACCGGATAGCCCATCAGCGTCTGCAGGTAAGGCGTCATCAGCGCCAGCGAGGCGAGATAGGTGATGCCGATGATGAAGATGAACACCATGCCGACGGCGAAGTTGCGGTCGAGGAACAGCCGCGGGTTCACGAAGGTGTCGCGCGCGGTGAAGGTGTGGACGATGAAGATGTAGAAGGCCGAGGCGCAGACCAGGGCCTCGACGATGATCTCGGCTGAGGAGAACCAGTTGAGCTGCTCGCCGCGGTCGAGGAACATCTGCAGCGAGGCGATGGCGATCGAGAGCATGCCGAAGCCCAGCCAGTCGAGCCTGGCCTTGAGGTCGAGCTTGGTTTCCTGGACGAACATCGAGACGCCCATAAAGGCCAGCGCGCCGATCGGCACGTTGATGTAGAAGACCCAGCGCCAGGAGACGTTCTCGGTCAGCCAGCCGCCGATGACCGGCCCCAGCACCGGGCCGACCATGACCGAGACGCCGAACAGCGCCATGGCCGAGCCGCGCTCCTCGACGCTGTAGATGTCGAGCAGGATCGACTGCGACAGCGGCACGAGCGCCGCGCCGAACAGGCCCTGCAGCAGGCGGAAGCCGACGATCTGCGGCAGCGACTGCGCGAAGCCGCACAGCACCGAGGCGACGACGAAGCCGGTGATCGCCACCAGAAGGATGCGCTTGCGGCCGAAGCGGTTGGCCAGATAGCCGGATGGCGGCGTCATCACGGCCGCGGCGACGATATAGGAGGTAAGCACCCAGTTGATCTGGTCGGCGCTGGCCGAGACGCTGCCCTGGATATAAGGCAGCGCCACATTGGCGATGGTGGTGTCCAGCGCCTGCATGATGACCGCCAGGATCACGCAAGCGGTAATGGCGCCGCGATTGGCGACCGCGGGCGCGCCTGTCGCGGAAGCGGTGGTCATGACTTTTGTCCGAACCGCTTGAAGAGGTCGGTGACGAAGTCGGGCAGGCCGCGGGCATGGCCGGTGTCGATGCCGACCACCGCGCTCATGCCGCCGCGCAGCGGCGGCTTGCCGTCCGGATCGTCGATCGTCACCCGCATCGGGATACGCTGCACGACCTTGACCCAGTTGCCGCTGGTGTTCTGCGCCGGCAGCAGCGAGAAGCTCGACGAGGAAGCCGGGCTGATCGAGCCGACCGTGCCGTGCCAGACCTCGCCCGGATAGCCGTCGATGCTGATCGTCGCCTCCTGGCCCGGGCGCACATAGGTCAGCTCGGTTTCCTTGGGCTCGGCGGCGATCCAGATGTCGGTCGACGATACCAGGCTGAAGGCCGGCTGCGAGGCCGGCAGGTACTTGCCGACCTGCAGCGCGTCGACATTGGTGACGACGCCGTCGAACGGCGCCTTGACGATGGAATCGTTGAGGTTGCGCTGGGCGTCGTCCACCGCGGACTGGGCCTGGAGATAGAACGGGTTCTGCTCGACCGGCTGGCTGGCGTCGCCGCCGAGCTGGGCAAGCATCGCCTGCGCCTGCGCCTTGGCGACGGTCACCTTCTGGCGGGCGGCGACGAGGTCGTGCTGGGCGCTGTCGAAGGTCGCCTTGGAAGCGGTCGAGGTCTTGAGCAGGTCCTGCTGACGCTGGAAGGCCGACTCGTAATAGGGGATGTCCGCTTGCGCCTGGTCGATCGACGCCAGCGACTGCTGGTAGCTTGCCTGCAGCGTCAGCACCTGGTTGCGCACGGTGCCGAGCTGCGCCTTGGCGCCGGCGAGCGCGGTTTCGAAGGAGGCGGGCCGCAGACGGAAGAGCACATCGCCCTTCTTCACCGCCTGGTTGTCATGCACGTCGATCTCCTGCACGGTGCCGGAGACGTCGGTCGAAACGCCGAGCGACTGCGCCTGGATATAGGCGTTGTCGGTGGTCATGACCTGGCCGCCGACGACATAGTAGTAGCCGCCGGCCACCAGCGCGACGGGCAGCAGCGCGAACAGGATCGGCCGCGTCCGGCTGCGGCGCGGCTTTACGGGAGCGGGCGGAGCCACCGTGACGGCAGCCGGCTTCGGCTGTGCCGAGGGAGCCTCGGCTGCCGGCTCCGGGGCAATGGGGGTTTCCAGCTCGTCGTCTTCGACGACAGGCGGATTGCCGCGCCTCTGCTCGCGCTGGCTGTCCAGGTGAATGACCTGGTCGCTTGCTCTTTCCTCGTCGGCGGGCTTTCTGGGTGAGTTTCCTTCAGACATTGACTTTCTCCCGGTCGACGGCCGGCTGGGCGCAGGCCTCGAGCAGATTGGATTTGATCAGGCAAAGGGTTTGCAGCAGTTGCCGCTGCGCGTCCGCGGACAGGCCGGTGAAGGCCTCCTCGCGCGTCTTCTGGCCGTTGCTGCGCATCACTTCGATGAGCGGATGGGCCTTCGGGGTCAGATAGAGAAGCCATGCCCGGCGGTCGGCCGGATCGGGCCGGCGTTCGATGAAGCCGCCCGCCTGCATCTTGTCGAGCAGCCTTGCCAGCGTGATCGGCATGATCTCGATGAGGTCGGCCAGCTTGTTCTGGTGGATACCCTCATGCAGCGAAAGATAGGCCAGCACCTGCCATTGCGCGCGGGTCAGGCCGGCGGCGCGCGAGCGCTGTTCGAAACGCTTCCTGAGCAGGCGCGCGACATCGTGCAGCACGAAGCTGATATTGGGCGAGGTGGACATGGGAGGTCTTCGGAATCGGCGAACAAGCCTTCGTGAGCATGCTTATTATCATCATGCACATAATCCTGCTGGACGCGGAGCGCAAGACCGACTAAGGCGCTTGGTAAAAATATCGCATAGGCCAGAACCCCGGCCGGACCGGCGCGGGTTACGGCAAGGACAAGACGATGAACCGGCTCAAGATCACCATGCTGGCGCTGCTCATGGGATACGCCTTTCCGGCTGCCGCGAAGGACGCGGTGAGCTGCGGCGGAGCTGCGATGCTGGGCGGCGCGCAGCTCAACTGCAGCCACGTGCAACCCAAGGCGCCGCCGCAGTTCTGCACCTTCAGCTGGGCGCTGCACACGACGACCGGCGACCAGAAAATCGTCGAGGGCAGCTTCTCGCTGCCGCCCGGCGCCTCGAACGTCCAGGTGTATCAAGGCAGCGGCTTCGACAGCGCCCTTTCCAATCCCATCGTGATCTGCCGCGGCAACCGTTGAACGGTTGGCGCTGGAGAACGGATCACGTTAGTTTGATAGCGCGCGGGTGTCGGCAGCCGCGCCGGAACATGCCTGCTACCATGGAGGGACCGCGATGACCGGACCCAACCCCGACATCAAGCATCCGATCGCAATGCATCCGCGCGTCGGCTTCCTGAAGGGGCTGGTGACGTCGCCCAACATCGAGATCGGCGACTTCACCTATTACGACGATCCCGACGGTCCCGACAAATTCGCCGAGAAATGCGTGCTGCATCACTACGACTTCATCGGCGACCGGCTGGTGATCGGCAAGTTCTGCGCCATCGCGGAAGGCACGCGCTTCATCATGAACGGGGCCAATCACGCCATGTCCGGCTTCTCGACCTATCCGTTCAACATCTTCGGCCATGGCTGGGAGGAAGGCTTCGACCCTGAGACATGGTCGAAGGAGATACGCGGCGACACTCTTATCGGCAATGACGTGTGGATCGGCATGGATGCGGTGATCATGCCGGGCGTGACGGTGGGCGACGGCGCCATCGTGGCGGCGAAATCGGTTGTCACGCACGACGTGCCGTCTTATGCGATCGTCGCCGGCAATCCGGCCAAGGTGGTGAAGATGCGCTTCGACGAATTCACGGTGCGGCGGCTGCTCAAGGCGGCCTGGTGGGACTGGCCGGTCGACAAGATCGGCCGCAACCTCAATGCCATTCGCGGCGCCGACATTTCCAGGCTGGAGGCAGCGGTTTGAACGCGCCCGAAAAAATGACAGGCGACAAGAGCACGAACCAAACGGCGATCAGCCCGGAGCTGTTCACCCGCGGCTGGGTCTTCATCCGCGGAGTGCCGTCGATGAAGTTCCTGCCGCCGGAAGGGCCGCCGGAGATCGCCTTCGCCGGCCGCTCCAATGTCGGCAAGTCGTCGCTGATCAACGCGCTGGTCGGGCACAAGGGCCTGGCGCGGACGTCGAACACGCCGGGCCGCACGCAGGAGCTCAACTATTTCGTGCCGGACGGCTTTTCCGGCGAAGGCGCCGACCTGCCGCCGATGGCGCTGGTCGACATGCCGGGCTACGGCTATGCGAGCGCGCCGAAGGACAAGGTCGATGAGTGGACCAAGCTGATCTACGAATATCTGCAGGGCCGCGTGACGCTGAAGCGCGTCTATGTGCTGATCGACGCGCGCCACGGCATCAAGGCCAAGGACGAGGAAGTGCTGACCCTGCTCGACAAGGCTGCGGTGTCCTACCAGGTGGTGCTGACCAAGACCGACAAGATCAAGGCCGCCGGCGTGCCGAGGCTGATCGAGGAGACGCTGGCCAAGATCAAGAAGCGGCCGGCGGCGTTTCCGGTGGTGCTGGCCACCTCGTCTGAAAAAGCCGCGGGGCTGGATGAGCTGCGCGCGGCGATCGCCCTGGTGGCGAACGGCGGCTGACGCCGCTCGCCAGAGGCCGATCCTCCAGGGATCAATCCGTCTCGTCGCGTTCGGGCTCACGATCGCGCCGGCCGGTCAGGATCTCGCGCTTGCCGACATGGTTGGGGGCGCCGACAAGGCCTTCCTTTTCCATGCGTTCGACCAGCGAGGCGGCGCGGTTGTAGCCGACGCCGAGGCGGCGCTGGATGTAGGAGGTCGAGCATTTCTTGTCGCGCTTGACCACTTTGATGGCCTCTTCATAGAGGGCATCGCCATCCTCCTCGGCGATCGCGCTTTTGTCGAAGACCGGGCCGGTATCGGCCGCTTCCTCAGCCTCTTCCTCGTCGGCGGTGACGGTGTCGAGATATTCGGGGCGCCCCTGCGCTTTCAGATGCGCCACGACCTGCTCGACCTCCAGGTCGGAGACAAACGGGCCGTGCACGCGCGAAATGCGCCCGCCGCCGGCCATATGCAGCATGTCGCCCTGGCCGAGCAGCTGCTCGGCACCCTGCTCGCCAAGGATGGTGCGGCTGTCGATCTTGGACGTCACCTGGAAGGAGATGCGGGTCGGGAAATTGGCCTTGATCGTGCCGGTGATGACGTCGACGGACGGGCGCTGCGTGGCCATGATCAAGTGGATGCCGGCAGCGCGCGCCATCTGCGCCAGGCGCTGGATGGCGCCTTCGATCTCCTTGCCGGCGACCATCATCAGGTCGGCCATCTCGTCGACGATGATGACGATATAGGGCATGGGCGCGAGGTCGATCGAGCGTTCCTCGAACAGCGGCTCGCCCGTGCCCCTCTCGAAGCCCGTCTGCACCTGCATGGTCACGACCTCGCCCTTGTCACGGGCGCTTGCGGCGCGCTGGTTGTAGCCGTCGATGTTGCGCACGCCGAGGCGCGCCATTTTGCGGTAGCGGTCCTCCATCTCGCGCACCGCCCATTTCAGCGCCGTCACCGCCTTCTTGGGATCGGTGACGACCGGCGTCAGGAGATGTGGGATGCCGTCATAGACGGAGAGCTCCAGCATCTTGGGATCGACCATGATGAGGCGGCATTCCTCCGGCTTCATCCGGTAGAGCAGCGACAGGATCATGGTGTTGATGGCGACCGACTTGCCCGAGCCGGTGGTGCCCGCCACCAGCAGATGCGGCATCTTGGCGAGCTCGGCGATGACCGGTTCGCCGCCGATCGTCTTGCCGAGGCCGAGCGCCAGCTTGCAGGAGGTGTTGCGAAAACCGGCCGAGCCGATCAGCTCGCGGAAATAGACCGTCTCGCGCGTCTCGTTGGGCAGCTCGATGCCGATGACATTGCGGCCCGGCACCACCGCGACGCGGGCCGAGATGGCCGACATCGAGCGGGCGATGTCGTCGGCCAATCCGATGACGCGGCTCGATTTCACGCCCGGCGCCGGCTCGAACTCGTAGAGCGTGACGACCGGACCGGGGCGGACATGGATGATCTCGCCCTTGACGCCGAAATCCTCCAGCACGCTTTCGAGCAGGTCGGCGTTCTGCTCCATCCGCTCCTGCGACATGTAGAAGCCCTGGCCTTCCGGCGGCATCTGCAGAAGATCCTCGGAGGGAAGCGCGTAGCCGGCCATCGCGGATAGCGGCATGACCTCTCCGGCCATGGGCAGCGAAGGCGCCTGCCTGGCCGTCCGCACACTCGACGGAGCGGAAACCGGCATGGGCTCGACAGGTGCAGGCTGGACGGCTGCCGCGGCCGGCGCCGAGGCGAAGCCGGCGTCCGCCACGTTGGAGCGCCATTCGATGACCCGGTAAAACGCCGTCGCCTCGCTCATGAAGGCGGCGCGGGTCTGGTTCGGCTCGGCTGCCGGACGATGCGCCGGCGTCGGCTTGACGGGGGGCTGCGCCGGAACGGCGGGCGCCTGACCGGCTTCGTTCAAACGTGCCCGCGCCAGGCGCTCGGCGAGGAAGGGCATGCCGAATTCGAAGAAGGCATGGTCGGAAAGATAGGACCAGCGCAATCCCGTCATGCGCGGCCTGGGCGCCGCAGCGGCAGCGGCCTGGGGCGACGCGGCCGGAGGAACGGGGATCGCGGCTGGGGTGACCGTGGAAGGCGCGCGGGCCGCTTTGGCTTGCATCGGCGCCGCGGCAGGAGCGGCTGTGACGGCGGGACTTTTCCGGACCGGAGCGGCCGGCGCCGGCCGGACAGATTCGCGGATGGGCGCCTTGTTCTGCGCGGCATCTTCCTGCGGGGCGGTTCGCTTGGCGAGGTCGGTGTCCGGCGTGCGGGTAAAGCGCACATTGGGCGCGAGGAAGAAATAATTCTGCCATGTCGGGCGGTTGAACTCGCCGTCATCGGCCGAGTCGGACGATGCGGCGTGAGCCGCGTCCGATTCGCCCGCCGGCGCCGCGCGCAAGGCGACCACCTGCCCCGCTTGCGGGCCTCGGCCAGCGCTCCCGACATCCTCGGCGCGGTCATCGTCTTCGCCGTTGTAGGCGGAAGCGCCGGAAAGGTTGGCACGGGAAAAGCGCATGGATGTCATTCTCGAGACTCGCCGATTGAACGTCTCCCGAGACATAGGAAGCGATGGTTAACAGGTCCTTCCGAAAGTGCCTGCCGGACGATGGCGATCGATATTTTAAGAGGGTCGGCGGACGACCTCGACGGCGTCGCGTTCAGCCGTCATGTCCGCGCCCTCGAAGGCGCGCCACGGCCCTTCGGTCTCGCTTCGGATCCACACGCCTGATGGCGGTCAGGCGGATTGCAGCGCCCGTTCCTCGGCGAGGAATTTTTCGGTTGCGTAGGCCTTGAGGAACACATCGACGCCGGACGTCACGATATGCTCGATCTCCGCCAGGCTCGGCGCCTTGGTGCGGTAGGAAAAGATGCACTGGCGGAACAGGCCGGCGAGACAGAGTTCGGTGAACTGATAGGCGGCAAGGTCGACATCGTCGATCTTGAGCAGGCCGCGTTCGACGGCTTCGGCGAGGAAGGCCATGACCTTGTCGTGGCCGCGCTTCGGGCCGCGCTCGTAAAAACGCGCGCCGAGCTCGGGTATCCTGTCGGACGCGCCGACCACGGTGCGCTGGGCCTGGATGACCTTGGCCGAGGTGATCTTGGCGGAGAGCCCCATGCCGAACTTCACCAGCGTGTTGCGCAGGTCGTCGAAATGGTCGAGCACCTCATACATGTTCTTGAAGATGGTGCCGCGCTCTTCCTCGATGAGAGCCTCGAACAGCTCTTCCTTGTTCTCGAAATAGACGTAGATCGTGCCCTTGGAGACGCCGGCCTCGCGCGTTATGTCGTTCATCGAGGCGGCCTCGAAGCCCTTGTCTATGAAGACGCGTCGGGCGCCTTCGATGATCTGGGCGCGCTTGACCGGGTCCTGTCCGGCCGCCGGCCGTCCCTTGCGTAAGTCGAGCAGATCGCTATCGGCTGTCGTTTCGACCATGGAAGTCATTCCTTAGAAAATATTTCGAACCGCTCGGTTCGATTTCCTCTTGATATGGTCCTCTTTCCGCGCTATGTCAATCACCAATTCGAACCGAACGGTTCAGTATGACTGACATTCCAGAGAGATACTCATGTCCTCCAACGCGCCCGCCACCGCCGAAGTCCGCACGTTTCCCAACGCCAAGGTCCAACCGTCGACCGAAGCGCCGGAAGTTCCTGTCCAGCCCGCCGCTCCCGTCGCGGCTCCGGCCGAAGGGCCTGCCAAGAAGAAGCGTTCGGTGCGCTCTTTCCTTTTGCCGATCATCGGCCTCGCCCTGCTCGGCGCCGGCTCCTGGTATGGGTATGACTATTGGACCGACGGCCGGTTCATGATCTCCACCGACGACGCCTATGTCCAGGCCGATATGTCGTTCGTGTCGCCGAAAATATCCGGTTATATCGACAAGGTGCTGGTGAGCGAGAACCAGCAGGTCAAGGCCGGCGACCCGCTGTTCGTCATCGACAATGGCGACTACAAGATCGCGGTCGCCCAGGCCGAGGCGCAGATCGCCACATTGAGCAAGACGCTCGACCGCATCGATGCCCAGACCAAGGCAGCCGAGGCTTCGCTGCAGCAGGCCCAGGCCTCGAAGGTCGCGGACCAGGCCGCCGCCGACAATGCGGCGCGCGCCCAGGACCGCGCCGCGCAGCTGCTCAAGACCCATGTCGGCACGCAGGCGCAGCTCGACGACGCCCAGACCGCGCTCGACCAGGCCAAGGCGGCGCTTGTCGGCGCCGACGCCCAGATCGCCGCGGCGCAGGCCAATATCGGCGTTCTGGAAGCGCAGCGCGCGGAATCGGCCTCGACGCTGGCCTCGCTGCAGCTCACCCGCGACAAGGCCCAGCGCGACCTGTCCTTCACCGTGCTGAAGGCGCCCTATGACGGCGTCGTCGGCAACCGCTCGGTCGAGCAGGGCGACCTCGTCAGCCCTGGACAGAAGCTCGCCGTCGTCGTGCCGATGGACAAGCTCTACATCGTCGGCAACTTCAAGGAGACGCAGCTCGGCCACATGGTGCCTGGCGAGAAGGTCCGCATCACCGTGGACGCGATCGACGGCCAGGCCTTCCAAGGCACGGTCTCCTCGTTGGCGCCGGCTTCGGGCGCGGTGTTCTCGCTGCTGCCGCCGGAAAACGCCACCGGCAACTTCACCAAGGTGGTGCAGCGCGTGCCGGTGCGCATCGACGTGCCGGCCGACGTCTTGAAGACCGGCAAGCTGCGCGCGGGCTTGAGTGTCGTCGTCGCGGTCGACAGCCGCACCGCGCCGGCCTCGACGACCAACTAGGCTATTGGGGGGCGGTTCGGTGGCCATTCGAGCGCCGGGCCGCCCAGCCTGCTTTATCCGTTTCGACGCAATCCGGGACCGCCAACGCTCGTCCTCGAGAATTGCTTAGGGAGGCCATGACATGGCAACCGCAACCATCACCGCAGGATCAATGCCCGGACGCCCGGTCGTCGCCGCGCCGGCCCTGCCCGCGGACCATATGCCTGTGCGCCGCGTCGTCGCCTTCCTGGCGATGGTGTTCGGCATGTTCATGGCGATCCTCGACATCCAGATCGTCTCGGCATCGCTGTCGGAAATCCAGGCGGGCCTCTCGGCCAGCTCCGACGAGATCCCGTGGGTGCAAACCGCCTATTTGATCGCCGAGGTGGTGATGATCCCGCTATCCGGCTTCCTCAGCCGCATGCTGTCGACGCGCGTGCTGTTCACCACCGCGGCGGCCGGCTTCACCGCGGCCAGCGCGCTGGCCGCCACCGCCACCAACATCGACCAGATGATCGTCTACCGCGCCATCCAGGGTTTCATCGGCGGCGGCATGATCCCCAGTGTCTTCGCGGCCGCCTTCACCATCTTCCCGCCCTCCAAGCGCGCCGTCGTCTCGCCGATGATCGGCCTGGTGGCGACGCTGGCGCCGACGATCGGCCCGACGGTGGGCGGCTATATCAGCCACGCCATGTCCTGGCACTGGCTGTTCCTGATCAATGTCGTGCCCGGCATCCTGGTGGCGACGGCGGCCTGGGCGCTGATCGATTTCGACAAGCCCAACCTGAAACTGTTCTCCAAGTTCGACTGGTGGGGCCTGGCCGGCATGGCCGCTTTCCTCGGCTGCATGGAATATGTGCTGGAGGAAGGCCCGAACCATGACTGGCTGCAGGAGCCGGCAGTGTTTGCCTGCGCCGTCATCATGACCATCGGCGGCATCATCTTCTTCTGGCGCGTCTTCACCGCCGAGGAACCGATCGTCGACCTCAGGGCGTTCAGCAACGTCAATTTCGCCTTCGGCTCGCTGTTCTCCTTCGTCGTCGGCATCGGCCTTTACGGGCTCACCTACCTCTATCCGGTGTTCCTAGGGCGCATCCGCGGCTACGATTCGATGATGATCGGCGAGGCGCTGTTCGTCAGCGGCCTGGCGATGTTCTTCACCGCGCCGATTGCCGGCATCCTGTCGAACAAGATCGATCTCAGGCTGATGATGATGATCGGCTTCCTCGGCTTCGCCACCGGCACATGGTGGATGACGCATCTCACCGCCGACTGGGATTTTTATGAGCTGCTTATCCCGCAGATCCTGCGCGGCTGCTCGATGATGCTGTGCATGGTGCCGATCAACAACATCGCGCTCGGCACGCTGCCGCCGGACCGGCTGAAGAATGCGTCGGGCCTGTTCAACCTGACCCGCAACCTCGGCGGCGCTGTCGGCCTCGCGGTGATCAACACGGTGCTGATCGACCGCAACGCCTTCCATTATGCAAGGCTTTCCGAGCATGTGCAGTGGGGCAGCGCGGCGGCGCAGGAGAAGCTGCAGAACATGACGCAGAATTTCGAGCAGACCGCCGGGCTCGATGCCACGACGGCCGCGATCTCGAAACTGTCCGGCATGGTGCAGCAGCAGGCGGCGCTTTTGTCCTTCATGGACGTGTTCATGATGCTGACGGTGCTGTTCGCCTCGCTCGGATTCTTCGTGCTGTTCATCAACAAGCCGGCCCAGCAGGGCGGCGGTGGCGGCGGAGGCCATTGAGGAGCCGGAACCCCCGCCTGGCTTCCTCAACGCGTGACCCCGGAAATCGGCGACGATTTCCGGGGTCATTCTTTTGGGAGAAATCGCATAGGGCGCTCCCCCTCACCCAGCCCTCCGCTTCGCTCGGCTGACCTCTCCCCGAGGGGAGAGGAGACTGTCGGCGCCGGCGCCAACCTCTTCTCCCCTCGGGGAGAAGGTGGCCGCGAAGCGGAGGGCTGGGTGAGGGGGAGCGCCCTATGCGATTGACCTGTGTTGGCGCCGGGGCCTGCTCAGGCAGACGCCGGCTTGAAGCTGAGCGCCACGCCGTTGATGCAATGGCGCAGGCCGGTGGGCGGCGGGCCGTCGTCGAAGACATGGCCGAGATGGCCGCCGCAGCGTCGGCAATGCACCTCGGTGCGGGTCATGCCGAGCGAATTGTCCACGGTCTTGCCGATGGCGTTGGCGATCTCCTGGTAGAAGCTCGGCCAGCCGGTGCCGGAATCGAACTTCGTCTCCGACGAATAGACCGGCAGGTCGCAGCCGGCGCAGGCGAAGATGCCCTTGCGATGCTCATTGAGCAGCGGGCTGGTGCCGGGATATTCCGTGCCCTGCTTGCGCAGCACGTCGAAGGCCTCGTTCGAAAGAATGGCATGCCATTCGGCATCGGTCTTGGTGACCTCGAAGGTCTCGGCGGCGAGAGCGGGCTTGGGTCCGCCGGCGCGCAGCATCGCTCCGGATCCGACGATGAGAGCGGCAACGGCAGCCCCGCTCCAGAGAAAATCGCGACGGTTCATGGCCGTTCCTCCTGACGCATTTTGCCAAGATAGAGCGCCATCCGGAAATCAAAAGCCGGTGACGCGCTATCCGTCATGTTGAACAATCCCAGACGCAAAACCGCTTCGCGCCTTCCTGGAATTGCTGCTCCGCGCGCCCCTGGCGGGACGACGCGGAGCACACCCTTGCCGGCGGCGCGGATCTTGGATGTCGCGGCCGGCGCTCAGCCATGTCTTCGCCGGCCAGGTCCGCTTTGTTACATCTTCGGCAAGAGAACCTTGTCGATGACGTGGATGACGCCGTTCGACTGGCGGACATCGGCGATGGTGACGTGGGCGACATTGCCATTCTCGTCGGTGACGGTGACCTTGCCGCCCTTGGCCTTCAGCGTCAGCTCGCAGCCGCCGACCGTCTTGACCTGGTGGGCGCCGCCATCGGCCTTGGCCATCTTGGCGACGTCGGCGGCCAGCGCCTTGGCGGCGATGACATGGCAGGTCAGCACCTTGGTCAGCTTGTCCTTGTTCTCGGGCTTGAGCAGCGTGTCGACCGTGCCGGGCGGCAGTGCCGCGAAGGCCTCGTTGGTCGGCGCGAAGACGGTGAAGGGGCCAGCACCCTGCAGCGTGTCGACCAGGCCGGCGGCCTTGACCGCTGCGACCAGGGTGGTGTGGTCCTTCGAATTGACGGCGTTCTCGATGATGTTCTTCTTGGCATACATCGGGGCGCCGCCGACCATCGGATTGGCGGCATAGGCAACCGCCCCGAGCGCGGAAAAGCCGAGCGTAGAGGCGAGCAAAAGGGTGGCGAGTTTACGCATGATGTCAGTCTCCTCGGGTTGTTTCTTCCCGTCCTTGGGAACACGGGGAGATACGAGCTCGAAAAAAGTTAGTTTCACGCGCGTCGAGAGATTTTTTATTCGTTCGATTTATTTCTCTCGTATCACCTGTAGCGACAGCGGACTTTCGCCGCTTACCAAAGGCGAGCGGTAGACTTTAATTAGTCTTTGAGAATATGCCGATCGAGATCAGATGCCCTTCAGGTCACCCGCGGCGACGACAGGGCCGGTCGGCTGGCCGGTCGGCGAGCCGCCGGTCGGCTCGAGGCTGACGGCGAGCACGGCGCCTTGCGCGAGCTTCTGCTGGACGGCCGGGGTGACGGCCATGCGCGCCGTCGGACCGGCGGGAATGACGCCCATCGAGACCGGCGCGTTCTTGCCCTCGATCATCCAGAGCTCGAAATCCTTGCCGGCGCCGCGGTCGCCGGAGACCAGCGACAGGCCGACCTCGTGGCGGGCGGCGTCATAGACGGCAAGGTATTTGACATTGCTGTTGTCGGCGGCCAGCGAGGCGACAAGCCGGGTCTGCGGCTGCGTGACGGGCGGATTGACGTAAGGCAGGGCGGCATAGACGGCCAAAGCGGCAATGGCCGCGGCGGCGAGGCCGCGCCAAAACGCCAGGCTCGCCCACAGGCTGCTGCTGGACGACGTGGACGTGGACGCCGACGACGCGAACAAGCGGCGGTCGATCGCCACCTTCACGGAAGCCGGCGGCTCGACCGCGGCATATGCCGCGGCCATCGGCGCGAAGTGGACCTCCCAGGCATCGACCAGGCGGGCGAATGCCGTCTCGGTGTCGATGCGACGGGACGCGATCTGGCGTTCGTCGGCGGCCAGAACGCCGAGAACGTATTCGGCGGCGAGCAGGTCGTCGCCTCCACGTTCCGGTCCGTTGTCTTCCGCCAGCGTCATCTTTCCAGGCATTCTCTAAGTTTGAGCAGGCTTCGCCGCAGCCAAGTCCGCATCGTGTTCAGCGGAACCTTGAAGCGCTCCGCCAGCTCGGCATAGCTCTCGCCGCTCAAATAGGCGCCCCGGACGGCCGCCGCCCGGTCTTTTTCCAGTTCGTCGAGGCAATGGTAGATGCGTTCGGTCTCGCCGCCCGCCACAGCCATGGCCTCGGGTCCCGGCGTCGGATCGGCGACGTCGAGGGCTATGTCGATGTTGGCAGAAGGACTGCGCCGCGCCCGGATGCGATCGATCGCATGGTTGCGTGCAACGGCCACCAGCCAGGAAATCGGGCTCAGATCGGAAACCGCGAAACGATCCGCCTTCGTCCATATCTTGACAAAGACTTCCTGCAGCGCTTCTTCCGCATCTCCCCTGTCCCTCAAGACACGAAGGCAGACGCCGAAAAGTTTCGCGCTGGTCTGCCTGTAGAGCAGATCGAACGCGGCCCGATCCTTCATCGAAGTCCGGACAATCAGCTTGCTGATGTCCTGCGGCGCCATAGCGGCAAATTAGAAGATTGCGATTTATTTGCAACGGGTGCCGGAAGCCTTGTTTACCGAGGGCCGCGGGCTGATCCGACACACTTCGGCATGGTCCATTGCCAAGCAAATCGGGCGCGGCTGGAGCGTTTCACCGTTTCACGGAAACGGCGAACCGCTCTATCTCCTCCTGCTTGTCTTGGCGCAATTCCCGACGGAAAACCGCTCACACTTTTCCTGGAATTGCTCTAGCCTCTTCGAAAAGAGCGGGGATGCGGATGTCGATCGAGCGCGTGCTTTGGGAGCAGGATGCGACAGGGCTTGGCGAGCTCGTGCATCGAGGCGAAATCGCGCCGCAGGAGCTGGTCGACGCGGCGATCGCGCGCGCCGAGGCGACCCGGCCCGACATCAACGCCATTGCCACGCCGCTTTACGACGCCGCGCGGGCACGGGCGAAGACCGTCGACCGCACGCTGCCGCTGGCCGGCGTGCCGTTCGCGCTCAAGGATCTCGGCATCGGCCTCAAGGGCGTGCCGATCCATGGCGGCAGCCGCATCGCGCCCTTCACCGCCGATTTCAACTCGGTGATGGTCGAGCGTTATCTCGCAGCCGGCCTGATCCCGATCGCAACCAGCACCTCGCCCGAGCATGGGCTGAGGCTGATGACGGAGTCTGCCCGCTTCGGCATCACCCGCAATCCCTGGAACACCGGTCATACGACCGGCGGCTCGTCCGGTGGTTCCGCCGCGCTGGTGGCGGCGGGCGTGGTGCCGGTGGCGCATGCCTCCGACGGCGGCGGCTCGATCCGCGTGCCTTCGGCCTGCAGCGGGCTGGTCGGCCTGAAGACCTCGCGCGGCCGCGTGCCGCTGACGCCGCTGGTCAGCGAAAGCTGGTACGGCATGGTCGTCGACCATGCCGTCAGCCGCTCGGTGCGCGATACCGCGCTTCTGCTCGACCTCACCCATGGCGCCGATCCGCTCTCGCCCTACACGGCACGCGCGCCGCAAGGGTTCTTCGCGGTCGCCGCGGCGCGCGATCCGGGCAAGCTCAGCCTCGCCGTATACCGCAAATCGCCGCTCGGCCTGCCGATCTCGGCCGAGACGCTTGCGGCGCTCGACACCGCGGTGGCGCTGGCGCGCGAAGGCGGCCACACGGTGGAGGAGATCGACCTGCCTTTCATCGGCCGCGACTTCATCGCCGATTTCTGCAAGACGGTCGCTTCGGCCGTTGCCGGCACGATGCGGGGCGAGGCGCAGCGCGTCGGCCGGCCGGTGACCGGCGAGGTCGAGCGCTCGACGCGGGTGCTCACCCGGCTTGGCGAAATGCTGTCGGCCGGCGAGGTCTATGAGGGTGTGCAGCGGCTCAACGCCACGGCGCGGCGGCTGATCGAAGAGACCGCGCGCTTCGACGCCGTGCTGATGCCGATCATCGCGCACCCGCCTTTAGCCTGCGGTTCGATGGATCCCAAGGGCGCCGACGAAGTCATCGAGAACCTGCTCGATAAATTGCATCTCACCCGCCTGCTCAAGGTCAAGGCGCTGTTCGGCCAACTGATGGACAAGAGCCTGTGGTTCACCCACTGGCCGGCGATCCAGAATGTCAGCGGCCAGCCGTCGATCGCGCTGCCGGTGCATGTCACGGCGGGCGGCCTGCCGCTCGGTGTCCAGGCGGCGGGGCGCCCCGGCGACGAGGAGACGCTTTTGTCCTTCGCCGCGCAGATGGAGAAGCTTTCGGGATGGCTGAAGCGGCGGGCGCCGCTCAAGGTGCCTGCCTAGAAGCTCGGCACGATTTCGTCATTGTGAGCGCAAAGCCGTTTGCCCCCTGCGGCAATTCCCGCTAAGACGCCGCCGTCTTTCCTAGAAGCCGGGAACCCACCGATGACGGACATCGCCGCCACCGCCGAAATGCAGGCCGCGCTGCTTTCCAGGGCGCTGCCCTATATGCAGCGCTACGAGAACAAGACGGTGGTGGTGAAATATGGCGGCCATGCCATGGGCGATCATGAGCTCGGCAAGGCCTTCGCCCGCGACATCGCGCTTCTGAAACAGTCCGGCGTCAACCCGATCGTCGTGCATGGCGGCGGGCCGCAGATCGGTGCCATGCTCACCAAGATGGGCATCGAATCCAAGTTCGAGGGCGGCCTGCGCGTCACCGACCAGAAGACGGTCGAGATCGTCGAGATGGTGCTGGCCGGCTCGATCAACAAGGAGATCGTGGCGCTGATCAACGCCGAGGGCGAATGGGCGATCGGGCTCTGCGGCAAGGACGGCAACATGGTGTTCGCCGAAAAAGCGCGCAAGACCATGATCGATCCGGATTCCAACATCGAGCGGGTGCTGGATCTCGGCTTCGTCGGCGAGCCGGTCGAGGTAGACCGCACGCTGCTCGACCTTCTGGCACGCTCGGAGATGATCCCGGTGCTGGCGCCGGTGGCGCCCGGCCGCGACGGCCATACCTACAACATCAACGCCGACACGTTCGCGGGCGCAATCGCGGGCGCGTGCCGCGCCTCGCGCTTGCTCTTCCTCACCGACGTGCCCGGCGTGCTCGACAAGAACAAGAAGTTGATCGACGAGCTGACGGTCGCCGAGGCCAAGGCGCTGATCAAGGACGGCACCGTGTCAGGCGGCATGATCCCGAAGGTCGAGACCTGCATCGAGGCGATCGAGCGCGGCGTCGAGGGCGTCGTCATCCTCAACGGCAAGACGCCGCATTCGGTGCTGCTCGAGCTCTTCACCGAACATGGCGCCGGCACGCTGATCGTTCCGTAGAGATTATTATCCGGCTAATCTCTTTTCATCCGGCTCGGCTCTACCTTCCAAAACAGGTAGAGCCGGCTTGCGGGCCGTCCGCCTGACGACCATCGATTCCTCCTCGGCGTCCTGCGGCGCGCCCCAGAATTCGGCTAATGTCGGGCCATCCGTGACGCGGGCGTCGCGAGCGAGAAAGCCCCAGACCTCGCGGAACCAGACGCGGCGGCCCATCCTGGTGTACCAGCGCATCGAATGACGCTGCTCCGGGTCGGGGTGGAACAGGATGCGCGCCAGCGCCTTCGGCCGCGATTGCGCGGCGACTTCGATCAGCTTGACGGCGAAGAACAGCATCCAGGGCTTCAGCCGGGTCATCGCCAGAACCTGGTGCTTGTAATCCCAGAGGCGAACATCCTTCTGGATCACCTTGCGGTCGCGGGCGATGCGGAAGAACGGCGTCCAGCGATGCGGCGTCACATAGAGCGCCTGGATCTGGTCGGGGTCGTAGGCGATGAGCTGGCGGAAGCCGCGCCAGAGATCGCGCAAGGTCTCGTCCTCGAAGCCGGCAACCCAGGTCGCCATCGACAGGATGCCGTGCTGCCTGAGCAGCCGGATCGCTTCGCGATCGGACTTGGTGCTGCCGCCCTTGCGGATCAGCGACAGCGTCTCCTCGTCGGTGTTCTCCATGCCGAGCAGCCATCGAATGACGCCGGCCTTTCGGTAAAGATGAAGACTATCGGCGTCGCGCACGATATCGTCGGCGCGGGTCGAGCCGACGATCAGCACCGGCACGTTCTCGGCGATCATGGCGTCGAGAAAGGCGCGCCAGGCCTTCTTCGAGGAGGTCGGGTTCTCGTCGGCCAGGTTGATCAGCTCGACGCCGTGCTCGCGATGCAGCCAGGCGATCTCCCTGGCGAACTTGACCGGGTCGCGGTGCCGCCAGCGGGTCCAGAAGCCGCGCTGGCCGCAATAATTGCACAGATGCGGGCAGCCGCGCGAGAACTGCATGACCACCGCCCGCTTGCCGCCCCAGTAGGAGTAGCGGCGATGATCGATCAGCTCCCAACCGACGCGCCAGGCATCGAGATCGGCAATGGTCATGGCCGGTTGCGTCGCGACAGGACGGCCGAGATCGTCGCGATAGGCGATGCCGGCGACGCTCGCCACCGGCTGGCGCATCTCGATGGCCTCGACCAGTGCCGTCGCGGTCGCCTCGCCCTCGCCGCGCACGATGAAGTCGAAGACGTCGCTCGCGGCGAGGATGTCGCGCCAATGATAGGTCGGAAAGACACCGCCATAGATGACGATGACGCCCGGCGCCCGGGCCTTGATCATTTGCGCGATCTTCAAGGCCGTCGGATGGGCCGAGGTCGAGCCGGAATGGCCGATCAGGACGAAATCCGGATCGCCACCGAGAACATCGTCGACCAGCACGCCGAGCGGCATCGGCCCGAACTCGGCGTCGACGAGGCGCACCCGGTGGCCGGAATCGATCAGCGGACCGCCGATCGCCAAGAGGCCGAGCGGCGGCAGATGGTCGTTGGGCACGCGGCTGCCTATGGCCGTGTGCGGCGGATTGATCAGCACGATGTTCATGGCGGACCTCTTGCGGTGATGGTCCGCGAGTCCTAGCCTTCCACCCGGGGTGGGAATTGGCTTGGGTTCGGCAATTTTGGTGCAGCATCTCCGCAAAAATCATCCGCGGTATGTGGCCGCCGCGCGGCTCTCCACTGATCAATCTGGACATTTTATAATCCAGGGATTATATTCTCGGAGAAGACGGTGAGAATCTGGGTGCGCAGCGGACCCGGTTTTCACGCCGGAAACGAGATTGAGCAATGGTTGCGCCAAGTCATCGACAGCGACCACGCCGCAGCGGTCATCGGTTGTCTTTATGAACTCGCAGACATCGGGCGAAACGGGTTCATCGAGAGGCGAGGTCTCTGGCAGCGGGAGGGCTTCCAGGACGTTTGGACCTTCCAGTCGATGTCGTTCCGGATCGCGGCCACGATTCCAGGCGACGGACGCGCCCAGACATTCGATTTTTGCCTTGTCGGATCCGAGCGGGCGACGGGGCCGGATGGCGGCAAGACGACAAAACCGGCATTTCTCGACCTGGTGAGGTGGCGATTGTCGGTCGGATCGGAATTGGAATGGATCCTATGAGCGACCACAATTCGAGGCTGCTCGGCGAAATCGAGCAGGACAGCGCCTATGCCGCCCCTCTGTTGCGCGTGCGCGCCGCTCGCGAGACCGCGGCGCTATTGCGCGGCTTGCGCAAGCAGGCCGGCCTGACCCAGCAGGCGATTGCCGCCAGGCTCGGCGTCAGCCAGGCGCGCATCTCGCAGGTGGAAAGCGGCGTGCTGGATTTTCTGCCGCCTCTGGATTTCATCTATCTGTTCACCGACGCGTGCGGCGCGCGGCTGAGCTTGCATGCCGAGGAGAAGAACGCGGTGACTGCCGCAGCGCCGATGCGGGCCGTGGCGACTCCAACGGCCATGGCGGCTGGACTTGCGGAAGAGCCACTGGCCGAGCGTTGGCGGGCAGAGGCCGACGCCGGAGAAGCCAGGGTAGCAGACGTCGCCGCCCCGGCGCGCCTGCGGACCTATCGCATAGCCGCGCGCGGCACCGCGCTGGGGCCCGAAACGATAACCCGCGACATCCCCGATGCCGGCGACGAGGCGTTGCGGCATCTCGACGACAATGGGATTGCCAGGGTTGGTGTCCGCCTGCGCGAAGGAGACATCCTCGTCGGCAAGACGACTCCCATCAGCGACGACTCGACGGAGAGCCCGGAAACCCGACTGCTGCGCGCCATCTTCGGCGAGAAGGGACCGGTACGCGATACATCCCTGCGCATGCCTGCCGGAACCACCGGCACCGTCGTGGCGGTGCATGATGGCAGTCGTTCGGGCGAAAGATCGGTCGCGGTCGACGTCGCGCTCGAGGAAGCGCGCGAGTTTGCCGTTTCGAGGGAAGCCGCGCCGGAGGCCATTCCCGAAAGTCTGGAAATTCTGACCAGGGAGATGGAGTCGCGGAGAGCGGCCATCGGGACGCCGGCCTCAGTCGCGCCGGCCGAGCCGATCCCGGAGCCGCCGCGGACGCTCAAGGAAAGCGAGTGATAAGCGGATCGGCGACATGGCTGTTGCTAGGGGGCGGCGTTTGCGGCTTCGTCTCGGCCATCCTGTTGGCCGCGCCAGCTTTCCGATCGATCGACTCGCGAGGCACGCTGATCAAGCTCGGCGGACTGAAGCTCACGATGAAAAACCAGGAACTGCTCGCCGCGCAGGAGAACGAATTGCTGGAGAAGGCGCTGCAGGAGCTGAAGCAGGAAAGGCGTTATCTGCGGCGGGGACTGGCATTGCTGGCGCTCTCATTCGCCCTGACAACCGTCGGCACGTGGATCGACAGCACCAATCCGGCCGAGCACGGCAAGACCGAAGCCGGTTCGCCGTCCTGACCGATTGCCGATTACTTCCGCAGATGGCTGAGCGGCACGTGGCCCGGGCCTTTGATGTTCTGCAGCACCAGTTGCGTGTGGACGTCGCGCACGCCGGGCAGGCGCATCAGCCGGTGCATGACGAAGGCGTTCAAGTCGTCCACCGACGGCACCATGACATGCAGCAGGAAATCGTGGTCGCCGGTCATCGTCCAGCAGGACGAGACCTCGTCCATGCGCTGCACGGCGGCGATGAAGCTTTCGGGCGAACCGTCGCTGTGGCTGACCAACCGCACCTGGACGAACACCTCGACCGTCAGGCCGACGGCGCGACGGCTGAGCACGGCGGCAAAGCCCTTGATGACGCCGGTTTCCTGCAGGGCCTCGAAGCGGCGCGCGCAGGGCGTGGTCGACAGGCCGATCTCCTGCGCCAGCTCCGAGACGGGCTTGCGCCCGTCGCGCTGCAGGATGTCGAGCATCTTTATCTCGAAATCGTCGAATTGAGGCATGTCTTATCGATCTTTCCTTAATCGGAGTGACTTTACCTCAGAATCCGCCGTTAAGCTACAAACAAGGCTGATTTGCCTCCTCGGCCGCCCCTAAACTTCATTTCACGATCCGCGGATCACGATCTTCGAGGAGGAAATGATGACGATCAGCGTTACCGATTACGCCGCCGAATGTGCGGCGCAGGGCCTTCGCGGCGACTATTCGGTCTGCCGCAGCGATTTCACCGTGGCGCAAGGCTATGACTATTCAGCCGAGGAACAGGCAGTATGGCGCACGCTGTGCGATCGCCAGACGAAGCTGACCCAGAAGCTCGCGCACCGTTCCTATCTGGACGGCGTCGCCGCGCTCGGCCTGCTCGATCGGATTCCGGATTTCGACGAAGTGAGCGAGAAGCTCACCAGGCTGACGGGCTGGGAGATCGTCGCGGTGCCTGGCCTCATTCCGGCCGGCCCCTTCTTCGATCATCTCGCCAACCGGCGGTTCCCGGTCACCAACTGGCTGCGGACGAAAAAGGAGCTCGACTACATCGTCGAGCCGGACATGTTCCACGACTTCTTCGGCCATGTGCCGATCCTGACCCAGCCGGTGTTCGCCGATTTCATGCAGATGTATGGCGAGAAGGCCGAGGACGTGATTGCGCTCGGCGGCGACGAGATGATCACCCGGCTCTACTGGTACAGCGCCGAATACGGCCTCATCCAGGAAGCCGACCAGCCGCTGAAGGCCTTCGGCGCCGGGCTGATGTCGTCCTTCACCGAGCTGCAATTCGCGGTCGAGAGCAAGGACGCCCACCATGTGCCGTTCAAGCTCGAGACGGTGATGCGCACCGGCTACGAGATCGACAAGTTCCAGCGCGCCTATTTCGTGCTGCCATCCTTCGATGCGCTGCGCGATGCGTTCGCCGGCGGCGATCTCGCCGGCATCGTCTCACGGTTCAAGGGTCAGCCGGCGCTCGACCCGGCGACGGTCTGAGGTCGGTTTTCGCCCAACCGACGTTTCAGGGCGGCTCGGTTGCCGATAGGCGCTGAGCCGCTTTGTGCTTTTGCGATTAGTTTCCCAGCATAGGATTTTGACCGGTTGGCTGTGTTTGCGTTGGCAGGCGGCATGCTTGGAGATTGGCCGAAACGCCCATCCAGTCGTCATCCACGGGCGGAGCAAGGAGCGAAGCGACGCGCGCAGATCCGAGGATCCATTCGCGTCGCATGAGCGCTGCTGCGGTGCAGAATTCTGCTCCGCTGCACCTTTAGATCGAGGTAACGGAATGGATTCCGGAGTCTCCGCGACGCCGCTTCGCGGCTGCTCCGCCCTGGAATGACGGGGTTGGAAGGCTTCAGCCAATCCCCAGCGTTTGCAGCGATTTCACGGAAAGGAACGGTGAAATCTTACCTGTCGAAAAGCGGCAACGCAAAAATCCCTGTGCAGAACCACTAGTCATGCTTTGTCGGGCTCGGCCTTGATCCGCGCCAGTTGCTCGCTCTGCAGCTCGAGCGCCGCATTGATGAAGCGCAGTACGGTCGCCAGCTCCGCATCGCTGAAGCTCGCCACCACCTTCTCGCCCTCGCGCGCGATCGTGCCGTAGTAGCGCTCCGACAGTTCCCTGGTCTGCGCGGTCGCCTCGATCACCACCTTGCGCCGGTCCTCCAGGCTGCGGGTGCGGGTGACGTAGCCGCGCGCCTCAAGCCGATCGATCAGCGCCGTCACCGCAGCCGGCGTCAGACCCGTTGCCGCCGCCACGGCGCCGGCCGATTGCGGCCCGGCATAGAGCAGGCCCAGGCAATGCCGCTCGGCCGCGATCAGCCCGAGCCGCGCGCCCACCGCCTCGTCATAGGCCTGCGTGGCGTCCTGCCAGCGCATGACGGCGAGGCCGACGTCTCTGGCCATTTCATCGCGTTTCGTGCTTGACGAGTTTATTTCGATCATCTAACTATCAATCTGCATAACATTCAGGTTATCGTATCAATATGCGATGACGCTTTTTGCAAGGCAAGGGCAAAGTCGCCGACAAGGAGTGAACAATGAGCTTGGATTCAACAGCACACCCCGCTCTCGAACGAGGAGGAATACAAATACGCCAAGCTGGCGATGGAATGGTATGGCTGGGGCTCGCCCATCGGCCTCGGCATCCTGCTGGTGGCGCTTGCCGCTGCGGCCGTGCTGGTGCGCATCGCCGTCTACGGACTGTAAGCGAGCTGGCATTCCTCAAAAGACGCGCCAGGGCGGCGCCGGTCGCCAGTCCAGGTGCCGGCGCCGCCGGCGTTTCGGAGATCAGACGGCGATCACCTTGCCGAGATGCTCGCCGAGGCGGCAGGCGAGCGCGGTGATGGTCGTCGTCGGGTTGCACTGGCCCGACGTGCAGAACACCGAGGAGCCGCCGATATAGAGATTGTCCATGCCGTGCACCTTGCAGTTGGCGTCGACGACGCTCTTCAAGACATCGGTGCCCATACGGGTGCCGCCCATATGGTGGTGGCCCGCCGTCTCCTCATTGGTCGGGTAATCGCCGCCATTGCTGATCCAGTCGTCGATGCGGACGCGGCCGAGATTCTTCTGCGCCATGGTCGTGCCGAAAAGCTTCAGGCCCTCGAGCAGCGTGCGGCGCTCGAGCGGCGACTTCTTCCAGTGCAGTTCGATGCGCGGCACGCCGGCGTGGTCGACATCGGCCTTCGACAGCTCGATCTGGTTCGAGGCGAGGGGCGCCTGCTCCCAGGCGACATAAAGCTGCGCGGCGCAGCGCAGCTTCTGGTCAAGCTGGGACGACATCCACTCCGCCATGTTGGGCGCCGTGCAGGCGAGGTCGGCGATCAGCTTCTTGACATTGGGATAGGGCGACTCGATCAGACGGATGCCGAAATTCATGATCTGCAGCCGCTCCATCGCGGCAAGCGTCGGCGAAAAGAAGGCTTCGTTCGAGTCGTCGGCCTCGAACTCCGTGTAATTGGCGAGGATGGCGTTGCCGCCCTCGAAGGTCGGATGCTCCATCCAGTAGCGACCGAGCGCCGCCGCGTTCGGCACCACGCCACCATTCGACCGCTCGTTCGACCATAAGAGCAGCCGCGAGTTCTCCAGCCCGCCGGTGCAGGTGACGAAATAGTCCGCGCTGAAGCTGCCAGCGTCCTGGCCGTTCGACCACAGCTTCGCGCCGGTGACGCGCTTGCCGTCGCCGGTAAGCTCGGTCGCATAGGTGTTGAGCACAACGGCGATGTTCTTGCTCTTGTCGAGCTCGTCGGCGAATTTCTCGCCGAAGCGCACTGCCGGGCTCTTGATCAATTGCACCCAGCGGATGTCGTCCGAAACCGGGACGTCCGGACGGAATGCCGGAAGCTCAAGGATGTCACGAACTTCGCCGAGATAGGGCTCGATATCGGCGCGGCTGATCGGCCAGCCGGTGTCCGGCGCCCATGCCTTGGGCTCGAAATCCTGCTTGTCGAGCACGCGGCACCAGCCGGCCCAGTGGTTGGATGAGCCGCCGATGAAGCGCAGCCTGGTGATGTCGAGGTCGAAGTAGAAATCGCCGACCGTCTTGCCACGGTAGAAATCCTGCGACTCGTCGCTGAATTCGCGTGAGCCGGCCTCCAGGACGACGACCGGAATGCCGGCCGAGCCCAGCTTCCTGGCGATCGTCGTGCCGGCCGGGCCGGAGCCGAGGATGCAGACCTTGGGTTTGAAGCCCACCTGCTTATAGGCTTCGTAGCTGTCGAAGATCATGCGAGGTCGCTCCGCCGCAGGATCCAGCCATTGATCTCGACGATTTCATCGGGGTCGACCACGGGCTGCTGGCTGCGGAACAGCGACAGCGCGGGCAGCGCGATCAGCGCCTGCACGATGGCGCGACGCGACATTTCTCTTACGAACTTGCTCATGACACGTCTCTCGATAGGGTCTTCGATCCACGCATGCCGTTCCTGAACGGCACAGATGCCGCCGAGAAGGCTAATTCCGTGCCAAAGCTAGGTGAAAACGCCGTTACACGAGAAAGTTTAGCGCGGTTGAGTATGGACATGGTTAGGGTTTTCCTAAAGCGCGTCGCGCTGAACCCGATTCAGCCGCCGCGCTTTTGAGTTTTTGTTTGATGCATGTCGTTGTCCCAAAGCCGCTGCGCTTTTGGGCGACATGCATGACGCCCGCGGCGAGGTTTCAAGCCGCTTCCGGAAGCTCGCGGTCGAGGATCGAAAGATTGCGGCCGCGATTCTTGGCCTCGTAAAGCCTGCGATCGGCGGCGCGCATCAAATCGGAAACGGTCGCGCTCTCGCCGCAGCTTATGCCGCCGATCGAGACCGTGAGCGGCACGGTCCGCTCATCGACGGGGCGGAAACGGATCAGCTCGACCTCGCGGCGGATGCGCTCGGCGATATGCTTGGCTTCCGGTTCGCTGGCGCCGACCAGGAACGCCGCGAATTCCTCGCCGCCGATGCGGCCGAGCACGTCGCCGCTGCGAATGCCGCGTTCGATGGCGCCGGCGATCAGAAGCAGCGCTTCGTCTCCCGTCAGATGACCGTAGCCGTCATTGATCCTCTTGAAATGATCGGCGTCGATGATGAGCAGCGCGCCGCGATCGCTTTTGCGCCGCGACCCGTCGAGCGCGGCAAAGAAGGTTTCGCGGTTGAGCATGCCGGTCATGTCGTCGCGGCTTGCCTTGTCCGACAGGCGCCGGTGCGCCGCCGCGAGCTGCGCGTGGGCCCGGGCAAGCTCGCGATGGGCATTCTGCAACCGGTCGCTCTGCCAGAAGCTGCTGGCGCTGGCGCCCCAGGCGAGCACGAGCGGGCAAACCGTCGAGGCCAGCCAGACGGTGCGGCTCATCGGAAAGCCCATTGCCGGAACCACAATCAGCGTCAACAACAGCGAGACGGCGACCGAAGCGAACGCCACGGCAGCGGCCTTCAGAAATATGCGACTCATCATTTGCTCCCAACGGAGAGCTTCTGTGCCAGCAAGCGCTGAAGGCGACCTTTCCAAGACTTTTAAAATTTGAAGTGAGACGCCATTTTCACACTTTGTGACGCGCATAAGTTGTGGATAAATTCAGCGTCGGCATGCCATAAGAAATCCATGACAACGACACCCGATCCCACCCGCTTCGCCCATGTCACGGACTGGGTGTTCGACCTCGACAACACGCTCTATCCGCATCACTCGAACCTGTTCGCCCAGATCGACGTGAAGATGACCGCCTATGTCGGGGAGCTGCTGACGCTTTCGCGCGACGAAGCGCGCAAGCTGCAGAAGGAACTCTACCTGGAATATGGCACGACGCTGAACGGGCTTATGAAGCGGCACGGCATCGATCCCGACGATTTCCTCGAGAAGGTGCATGACATCGACTATTCCAGGCTGGTGCCGGACCCTGTGCTGGGCGCCGCGATCCGCCAGCTTCCGGGGCGCAAATTCATCTTCACCAACGGCGATCGCAGGCACGCCGAACGCACCGCGCGCCAACTCGGCATATTGGAGCATTTCGACGCCATCTTCGACATCGTCGCGGCGGGGCTCAACCCCAAGCCGGAGCGCCAGACTTATGAGCGCTTTGCCGAATTGCACTCGGTGACCGGACATAATGCGGTGATGTTCGAAGATCTGGCGCGCAATCTGGCCGTGCCGAAAACGCTCGGCATGACGACCGTGCTGGTGGTGCCGCGCAATTTCGAGCCGACCTTTTCGGAGATCTGGGAACGCGACCCGGCAAATGAGGACGACGTCGATTTCGTCACCGACGACCTCGCGGGCTTCCTGACCGCGATCGTCGACGTCGTGGCCTGAACTATGTTTGCATAGGCACGCCTTAGCGATGGGCCGAAACGCCCATCGCGATCGTCATCCACGGGCGGAGCAAGGAGCGAAGCGACGCGCATAGACCCGAGGATCCATTCCGTGACTTCCGGGCGTTGCCGCAGTGCAGAATTCTGCTCCGTTGCATTCCACGGCCTAAGAGCAATTCCAGGAAAAGTGTGAGCGGTTTTCCGTCCGGAATTGCGTCAAAACAAAGAGATAGAGCGGGTCGCCGTTTCCGTGAAACGGTGAACCGCTCTAGTCGAAACCCGGAATCGTGCCGGGGGGCAGTCCCAGTCGGCCGTTCAGCTCCTTCAAAAACCGGCACAAGCCCGGATTGCCCGCGGCTCCCGTACCGTTGCCATTGCCGTCGGACGAGTAGCCGTTGCCGTGGCCATTGCCACAATTGGCGTTGCCGTTGAAGCTGCCGCCATTGAAGTTGCCGCTGAAACTTCCGGCATTGCCGTTGCCGTTGAAATTGCCGCTGTTGCCATTGCCGTTGAAGTTGCCGGTATTCCCATTGCCATTGAAGTTGCCAGTATTCCCATGGCCGTTGAAATTGCCGGTGTTGCCAAGGCCGTTGGCGATGCCGACGCCGATCGGAAGGTCGGAAATCCTGACCAGGGTCGAGGCGTCGGCGGCCAGGAACGCGGCAAGCAGCGTGCCTAGCGCGAGGCCGTTGCCATCAAACAGCTTCGCCGCCGCCCGGCGCTTCCGAGGCCGAACGGACGCGGATGATCTCAAGCCGGTCATCAGTGGTTTCCCCGGCCGTTGTGGTTGCCGTTGAAGCCGCCGACATTGCCGTTGCCGTTGAACGAGCCGCCGTTGAAGTTGCCGTTGCCGGCACCGATGTTGCTGTTGCCGTTATATTGGCCGGTGTTGGAGTTGCCGTTGAAGGCGCCAATGTTGCCATTGCCGCTTGTCGGCGAGGTGTTGCTGTTGCCGTTGAAAGCGCCGACATTGCCGGTGCCGCTGTTGAAGGCGCCGACATTTCCGGTGCCGCTGTTCTTGTAGCCGAGATTGCCGCCGAAGCTGCCGAGCGGGTTCATGCTGCGTACGTTCGAACCGATGGCTTGGCCGTATTTGCCGACCGCCCCCTGGACAGCCGACATGCCGAAGGCCTGGCTGCCGGTCGTGGGGTCAGCCTTCGCCGCGGTTGCACTCAACAACCCCAGGCATAGCGCAGGTATGACGTAACGTTTCATCTGCGAGCTCCTTCCATGGCTTAGCTTTTGAAATTGGGACCTGTTTCGAAAAGAACCGGGCTTCAAAAAAGGACTGGGACCGCCGGCGACATGTCGCGATAGCCTTGCGCGGGGGACGGGCGCGTGGCTCGGCGATCCCAGAGACCTCAGCGTCTTTCCAAGTCAAGGCTTGGCGACGCTGCGGTTTGGACGGCGCTAGTGGTTCGCGTTGCCGTTTCCGTTGCCGTTGCCGGCGCCCCGGTTGCCGTTGCCGTTGGCATTGCCGTTGCTGATGCCGAAGTTGCCGTTGCCGTTGATGTTGCCGTTTCCGAGGCCGAAGTTGCCGTTGCCGTTGAAGTTGCCGTTGAAGGCGCCGGTATTGGCGTTGCCGTTGCCGTTGCCGTTGCCGACACCGACATTGCCATTGCCGTTGCCATTGCCGCTACCGACCGAAAATGCGGATGCCGAACCGGTCAGAGCCGACAGGACGGCCGCGGCCAGAATGAGCTTTCTCATGACGTTCTCCTTGGTTTGCGTTGAGCTTCCCGGCCAGTTCAAGATGACCGGGAGGACGCTTGAAGGATGCACGCAGAAATAGCGTCGATACATTCGGGCTGATCGGCAGGCTTCGTCGGTTTTTGTGCTGATCCCATGTCAGGAAAAGTTGAAGTAATCGGGAAAAAACTGACAGGCACAACCGCATCTGGCGGGTGTATATTATACGGACATTCATGCCTTTTCTCGCCGACCCGCAGGTGACTTGCGACCCCCCGCGACGGCAATGGGAAGAGAAGGTTGATGTGGGTGGGGTATGACTACTACAGGCAAGGACGATACGGCCCTGCGCCGTAGGCTGGCGCGGCGTTTGATTGTCGTGCAGGAAGAGCAGCGCCTGCGCCTGTCGCGCGAGCTGCACGATGATCTGGGCCAGATGCTGGCCAGCATCGCGCTCGAATTGCACATCGTTCGCGCCGACTCGCGGGACATGGACGCCCGCCTCGAACGCGCGGCGATGCTTGTCGACCGGCTTAGCGCCCGGGTGCATGACGCCGCCTGGAGCCTTAGACCCGCGGATCTCGATCGTCTCGGCCTGCAAGCCTCGGTCGAGGACCTGGCCAGCGTGCTTTGCGGCCAGCTCGGCATTCAATGCGAGATGGACCTCGAAGCCCTTTCAAGCCCGCTGCCCGCCGAGATCGCGCTCACGCTTTACCGGATTGCGCAGGAGGCTCTCACCAATATCGGCAAGCATGCCGCGCCAAGCCGCGTAAGCGTCACGGCGCATATCCAGGACGATCGGATGCGCCTGACGATCGAGGACGATGGCCACGGCTTTGACGCCGGCGCCGAGCCCGGACCCGGCCATCTGGGGCTTGCCGGAATGAGAGAGCGCCTTGCGCTGGTGGGCGGCAAATTGTCGGTTGAAACCGCCAAGGGCAGGGGGACCACCCTCTACGCCGATGCGCCCCTCGCCGGCTGATGGACAGTTTTCGCATCGATGTGATCAAGCCGGAAATGGCTTCTTCCGTGGACGTAAGGATTACGTGAAGCGCCGCACATCCCGGACTTTAGTCCCGGCTTATAGTCCAGGCATCATGGGTTAGGCGGGGATGGCTTTACCCGCAGCGGCCGCCTCCGCGGCTTGCCGAGACAGACGGGCGTCCCGCATGAGGCGGGGCAGTTGCCTAGACCATCAAGAACAAGAGGGCCTCTTCCAGGTGAAGGACCCTTTCATCGACTGATGGAGGTTTTAAGGTGTGCTGCAGGCGGATATTTGTGGTCGACGACCACCCGATCATCTTGTCCGGGGTCGGCGCGATGATCAACAGCCAGGACGATCTGACGATCGTCGGGCTGGCCGGAAATGCCGAGGATGCCCTCGAAGGGATCGGCAAGGCGCTGCCCGATGTCGCCGTGGTCGACATATCGCTTCCGGGCGTCAACGGAGTCACGCTCATCGAACGGCTCGGCGAGCGTTTTCCCGAGGTCAGCTGCATAGCGCTGACGGCGCATGAGGACCCCGGCTGCCTGCGCCAGGTGCTTGCGGCCGGCGGGCGCGGCTTCGTGGTCAAGCGCTCGACGGCGACGGATCTGCTGCAGGCCATCCGATGCGTGTTGGCGGGCGACAACTATGTCGATCCGGCACTCGCGGCGCGGCTGCTCAGCCCGCGCAGCGTCCCGCAGGGCGATCCTGGCAATCTCAGCGACCGGGAGCGGTCGGTCATCCAGCTGGTGGCGCTCGGCTACAGCAACAAGGAAATCTCGTCCCGGCTCAACCTCAGCATAAAGACGATCGAGACCTACCGCACGCGGGCAACCGAGAAGCTCGAGCTCCGCTCACGGGCGGCCATCGTGCGCTTCGCGCACTCGAATGGCTGGCTGGTCGAGCTGCCGGTGTGAGCAGACCGAGCCGGGATGCCGTCCCGGGTAGAGGAATTGGAGAACTGAGGAATTGAAGAACCGGAGAACAGACGAACGATCCGAACGTCCTTTTTCCTCAATTCTTCAGTTCTTCAATTCATCAGTTCCTACTCCCCCAACTTGTAGAAGCGGCGGATGATGTCCCAGGCTTCGTCGGCCGTGTCGACGAAATCGATGATGTCCTGATCGCCGGGCGAGATCGTGCCCTGCTCGGCGAGGAAGTCGAGATCGATAGCCCTTTGCCAGAACGCCTTGCCGAACAGGATGACCGGGACGCGTTCCATGCGCCCCGTCTGGATTAGCGTCAGCGTCTCGAAGAACTCGTCCATCGTGCCGAAACCGCCCGGAAACACCGCGACGGCCTTGGCGCGCATGACGAAATGCATCTTGCGGATGGCGAAGTAGTGGAAGTTGAAGCAGAGCTCGGGCGTGACATAGACGTTTGGCGCCTGCTCGTGCGGCAGCACGATGTTCAAGCCGATCGACGGCGCGCCGACATCGTCGGCGCCGCGGTTGCCGGCCTCCATGACGCCAGGTCCGCCGCCGGTCACGACGACATACTCACGATAATAGGAGGTGGCCGACTGCTGCGAGCACAGACGGGCGAATTTGCGCGCCTCCTCGTAATATTTGCTGTTCGCCTCGAGGTTCTTCTTCTGCGTCTCGTTCTTCGCCGCCCAGGCCTCGCCGCCCGGTTCCGGCAGGCGGGCGCCGCCGAACAGGATGACGGTCGAGCGGATGCCGCGTTCGGCCAGGATCATTTCGGGCTTCAGCAGCTCGAGCTGCAGCCGCACCGCGCGCAATTCGCGCCGCGTCATGAAGTCGGGATCGTTCCAGGCCAGCCGGTAGGTTTCGGCACGTGTCTGCGGGGTATCCGGCACGCTTTTCGAGCGTTCCAGGTCCTCGTCCGAATGCGGCAGCGGCGTCCATCCCGCCTTTTCCATGGGAGTCATCGAATCCACCCGTCCAATTCCTTTACTTGCGCCGTCCCGTGACGCAGGCGCGATTGACCCCCATTGAGCCTTAACATAGGGTCCGCGCGACTTTTAAACAGGTTAAGGCGCAGCCCCTTAACAGCTTGGTAATGGAGCGAAATCATGTCGAAGCCCGATCTGGCGAGCCTCGAGAAGACCATCGAAAAGGCCTTCGAGGAGCGCGACACGATTTCGACCGCGACGCGCGGCGAGACGCGCGACGCCATCCAGGCGGCGCTCGACCTGCTCGATCGCGGTGTTGCCCGCGTCGCCGAGCGGCGGGACGACGGCAAGTGGCACGTCAACCAGTGGCTGAAGAAGGCGGTGCTGCTCTCCTTCCGGCTGAACCCGATGGAGATCATCAAGGGCGGTCCCGGCCAGGCGGTGTGGTGGGACAAGGTGCCGTCCAAGTTCGACGGCTGGAGCGCCGTCGACTTCGAGAAGGCCGGCTTCCGCGCCGTGCCGTCCTCGATCGTGCGCCGCTCGGCCTATGTCGCGCCGGGCGCGGTGCTGATGCCGTCCTTCGTCAATGTCGGGGCCTATGTGGATTCGGGCACCATGGTCGACACCTGGGCCTCGGTCGGCTCCTGCGCCCAGATCGGCAAGAACGTGCATCTTTCGGGCGGCGTCGGCATAGGCGGCGTGCTGGAGCCGATGCAGGCCGGCCCAACCATCATCGAGGACAATTGCTTCATCGGCGCGCGCTCGGAAGTGGTCGAAGGCTGCATCGTGCGCGAAGGCTCGGTGCTCGGCATGGGCGTGTTCATCGGCCAGTCGACCAAGATCGTCGACCGCGCCACCGGCGAGGTCTTTTACGGCGAGGTGCCGCCGAATTCGGTGGTGGTCGCCGGATCGCTGCCCGGCAAGCCTTTCCCGAACAACGAGCCGGGCCCGAGCCTCTACTGCGCCGTCATCGTCAAGCGCGTCGACGCAAGGACCCGTTCCAAGACCTCGATCAACGAATTGCTGCGCGATTGATCCTGCCTAAAGCGCGTCGCGATCTTTCAGATTCGCTCCCTGCGCTTTAGGTTTTTGATCTTGCGCATGTCTTTGTCCCGAAACCGGTTCCCACTTTCGGGAGACATGCTTTGACGGAGCGGACGCGGTTGTCTGAAAGATCGCAATTCCTCTGGCTGTTCTTCAGCCTTTCAGGGCGGCTGAGCCCGGTCGCCTATGCGCTGGCCGGGGTTTTGCTGGTGCTTGTCCAGTTTTTCCCGTTCTACCAGTTCGCGCGGGTGGAGCTGAACACCACCGCCAGCCAGAATTGGGCCATGATATGCTGGGGCGTGCTGCTGATCTCGGCCTGGGCCACCTTCGCCGTGACGGCCAAGCGCTTCCATGATTTCGGCAAGCCGACCTATTTTGCGCTGATCTCGCTCATCATCGGTCCGATCCTGCTGATCATCCTGGCCTGCTTCCGCGGCGATCCCGGACCGAACCGCTACGGCAGGCGCACCAACGCGCCGGGCGATAGCTGAGGTCGCCATGCGCTATCGCACGCTCGACCCGGCGCGGATCATCGAGACAGCCCAAAGGCTGGAGGAGCGCGTCGCCGAGCGTTTCCCGGAAAGGGGCCTCAGCGCCGTGGCAGCCGAACTGGTGTCGCTGTCGGGAGACCTCGCCAAGGCCGCCAGGGAGCTGGAAGCGCCGATCTGGTGGCTGCGCGGCGTCATCGTCGCGGCCTTCATCGCCGGCGTGGCGATGTTCCTGTTCGTCGGCACCATCCTGCCGCTCGACCGCATTTCGGGCGCCGACGATGCCGTGCAGTCGATGCAGGGCATCGAAGCGACGATCAACACGGTGATCCTGGCGGTGCTTGGGCTTTTGGCGCTGATCCGCACCGAGGAGCGGATCAAGCGCAAGAAAGTGTTCCGGCAGCTGCACGGGCTGCGCTCGCTGATCCATGTCATCGACATGCATCAATTGACCAAGGATCCGGCGACCTTGTCGGCCGATTTCAAGCCGACCTCGCATTCGCCCGCCCGCATCACCAACGCCGGCGACCTGGCGCGCTATCTCGACTATTGCTCGGAAATGCTGTCGATCACCGGTAAGATCGCGGCGCTGTTCGCGCAGTCGGTCAACGACGACGTCGTCGTCAATGCGGTCAACGACATCGAGAACCTGTCCTCCAACCTGTCGCGCAAGATCTGGCAGAAGATCACGCTGATCGAGGACCGACGATAGAGCGTTTCGCTGTTTCATGGAAACGGTGAAACGCTCCATCTCTTTTGTTGTGACGCAATTCCGGACGGAAGGTTACGGCGAAGGCGCCGAACTTAACCGCTTCACACTTTTCCTGGAATTGCTCGGACCTTCTCCGGCGTCAGTCCCGGCGGACCGCGCTTTTCCGCTTCCGCCTGACGCACCAACGCCGCGACGCGTTCGTTGACCGGCGTCGGGATGCCCCTTTGCTTCGCCAGGCGAATGACCGCGCCCTGCAATTCGCCGATCTCGGTCGGACGGCTGCGTTTCAGGTCGTCCCACATCGAAGAGCGCGCCCGGGGGTCGATCGCCAGCATGCGGCGCGCCAGGAGGCCGAACAGCCAGTCGGGCAGCCGCAGCGCTTTCGGCAGCAGCGACGGCGGCAGGCCGGTGATGCGCGCCGGCGCTATGCCCGCCGCCCGCATCGCCGCGAGCGCCTCGTCGATCTGGGCGGCGAGGATGGCGCGCCAGCTTCGGTCGGCCAGTTGCCTTGCCAGCGGCAGGTCGGAGAGCGCCACCAGGGCATTGTTGAGGTTCATCAGCAATTTGCCCCATTGCACCGCCTTCATGTCGGCGCGCGCTTCGACGGCAAGCCCATCGACGTCGAGCAGGCCGGCAAGGCCATCGACGCCGTCGCCGATCATCACCTCGCCCTGGCTGGCGCGATGCGCACGCAGCGGCGCCTCGCCATCGGGCGACAGGACGACATTGAACATGACCATGCCGGTCAGCACCCGCCGTCCGGGGAGCGCGGCGCGCAACCTGTCGGCATTGTCGACGCCATTCTGCAGGCTGACCACCACGGCATCCGGGCGCGCGTGGGCGGCGATCAGCCCGGCCATCTCCGCGGTTGCGCCGCTCTTCACCGTCACCAGGACGATTTCCGCGCCGGACAGTGCCGCCGCCGGATCGCCGGTGGCCGAAAGCGCTTGCGCCGCGACGCGGCGGTCGCGGCCGTCGAGATCGCTGACGCGCAGCCCGCTTTCGCGCATGGCCTCGACGACGCGGCCGCGGCCAAGGAAGACGACCTTGCGTCCGGCGAGCGCCAGGCAGCCGCCGACATACAAGCCGATGCTGCCGGCGCCAGCTATCGCGATGGCGCTTGTTTCACTGGCCATGCATTCGTCCTCGCTTGGCCCACGACTTGCCATGATGATGCATGTCGTTCTCCCGGAACCGCCGCACACTTCCGGGCGACATGCATTTATACGCCATGAAAACCATATTGTCGGCGGCATGACCGGCGATCATCTGCCACCGTGACACGACAAACGCTTTCGACTATCGCTTTGCCCATGACATTGCCGACCGATCCCGCCGCGAATCTTGCCGCCCTGATCCGCTGCCCGTCCGTGACGCCCGCCGAAGGCGGGGCGCTCGCCGCGCTGGAGGACATGCTGAAGCCGCTCGGCTTCTCGGTCGAACGTCCCGTCTTCTCGGAAGACGGCACGCCGGACATCGAGAACCTCTATGCGCGCCGCTCGGGCAACGGCCCGCATCTGATGTTCGCCGGCCATACCGACGTGGTGCCGGTGGGCGACGAGGCGGCCTGGACGCATCCGCCCTTCGCCGCCGAAATCGCCAATGGCGAGATGTATGGACGGGGCGCCGTCGACATGAAGGGCGGCATCGCCTGCTTCATCGCCGCGGTGGCGCGCCATGTCGCGAAGAATGGCGGGCCGAAGGGCTCGGTCTCCCTGCTGATCACCGGCGACGAGGAAGGCCCGGCCATCAACGGCACCACCAAGCTGCTCGACTGGGCGGCGGCCAAGGGCGAGAAGTGGGACGCCTCGATCGTCGGCGAACCGACCAACCCGGATGCGCTCGGCGACATGATCAAGATCGGCCGGCGCGGCTCGCTGTCGGGCAGCGTCACCGTCAACGGACGCCAGGGCCATGCCGCCTACCCGCAGCTTGCCGACAACCCCTTGCGCGGGCTGATGAGCCTGGTCGATGCGCTGCTCCATCCGGTGTTCGACAAGGGCACGAAGGATTTCCAGGCGACCAACCTCGAAGTGACGTCGGTCGATGTCGGCAATCCGGCGACCAACGTCATCCCGGCCAAGGCGACGGCGATTTTCAACATCCGCTTCAACGACACCTGGGACGCCGAAACGGTCCAGGCCGAGATCCACAACCGGCTCGACCAGGCAGCGGGCCGCAAGAAATACCGGCCGGGCAAGAAGACGCCGGTCGACTACGAGCTCGTCTGGCGCGACCGGCCGAGCCATGTCTTCCTCACCCGCGACGACAGGCTGATCGACACGCTGGCGGGCTCGGTCAAGGCGGTGGTCGGCAAGACGCCGGCGCTTTCCACTTCCGGCGGCACGTCGGATGCGCGCTTCATCAAGGATTATTGCCCGGTGGTCGAGTTCGGCCTGGTCGGCAAGACCATGCATATGGTGGACGAGCGCGTCGCCCTTGCCGACCTCGAGACACTGACGCAGATCTACGAACGCTTCATCGAAGACTGGTTCGGACAAGGCCTTTCGTGACCATGCTTTCGGCGGACGAAACCTACGCTTCGCTGGCCGGCGCCTGGCGACTGATGTTCGGCAAGGCCGACGGCTTGCGCCTGCTCGACCTTTCGGCCGACGGTTTCTGGAATTCCTTCTTCGCCATCATCGTGGCTGCGCCGGCGCTGATCGTCGGCTGGGTCGGCATCGCCAATGAGATCGGCGACCCCGACGCCTTCGCCGGACGTCTCGGCATGCTGATAAGGCTGGCGACCGTCGATCTCGGCTCCTGGGTGCTGCCGCTGGTGGCGCTTGCGCTGGTCGCGCCGCGTGCCGGCATCGGCGGCCGCTTCGTCCACTATGTCGTCGCCTCCAACTGGGCGTCGGCGATCATCGCCTGGCTGATGCTGCCCTCGGCGCTGCTCAGGCTCTTCCTGCCCTCGACCAGCGACGTCAACAGCCTTGTGTCGCTGTTCCTGTTCGCGCTGTCGATGGTGCTGACCTGGCGCATGACCAACGCAACGATCGGCAAGGGCGCCGCTGTTGGTACCGCCGTGTTCGTCGGCATGTTCATTGCCTCGCTGCTCGTCCTGTTCGGCCTGCAAGCGCTGCTCGGCATCGACATACCGGACGGCACGACGGGCTAACTCGCGGTATCCTCGATCACGGCGGCGGGCTCTTTGGTCGCTTCCTGATAATCTACGCCGACGAGAAACAGCCCGTCCGGCGGCGCTACCTGGCCGCAGGCGGCGCGGTCGCGCGCTTCGAGGGCCGCCTTGAGATCGGCGGCGCCCCAGGAGCCGTCGCCGACGCGTCGCAAGGACCCCACCATCGAGCGCACCTGATTGTGCAGGAAAGAGCGGGCCGAGCTTCGGACCTCGATGAAATTGCCGCTGCGGCTGACGTCGAGGCGGTCGAGCGTGCGGACCGGGCTTTCGGCCTGACACTGGGTGGAGCGGAAGGTGGTGAAGTCATGCTTTCCAAGCAGCACTTTCGCCGCCTCATGCATGGCCTCGGCGTCGAGGCGCTTCGGCACCCACCAGACCTTGCCCTTTTCCAGCGCCGCCGGTGCCCGGCGGTTGAGGATGCGATAGAGATAGTGGCGGCCGATGGCGGAAAAGCGCGCGTCGAAATCGCCGGCGACGACGTCGGCTTTCAGGACGGCGACGCGCGCGCCAGCCGCCTGCAGATGGGCATTCACCGCATCGCGCACCTTGTCGCCCGGCCACGCTTTGGCGAGATCGACATGCGCCACCTGGGCGGTGGCGTGCACGCCGGCATCGGTGCGGCCGGCGGCACGTATTCTTACGTCCTGGCCGCAGAACTTTTCGATCGCCTGCTCGATCGCCTGCTGCACCGAGGGCTGGTCGGCCTGATGCTGCCAGCCGGCGAACCGGCTGCCGTCATATTCGATATCGAGCCGAAAACGCGGCATATTCTGCGGTCGATCCGCGCTCGCCTAAGCAGCGAGCGCGGTGAAAGCCGAAGCGTAGACCAGTCCGCCGGTCTCGGGCGCGTCGCCCCAGGCCAAAGCCTGCAGCGCCTCGCCCTGATACTCGCTCTCGAATCCGGCAGCGCGGGCATGGGTATAACCGAAGCGGCCGTAATAGACCGGATCGCCCAGAACCACGGCCAGCGTCTCGCCGGCCTCCTTGAGGCGGACATGCGCCTCGCGGATCAGCGCGCCGCCGATGCCGGTGCCATGGAAGGAGGGTTCGACCGCCAGCGGCGCCAGCGCGACGGCCGCGAAACGCTTGCCGCCATTCTGCACGTAGAGCCTGGAAAACAGGATGTGGCCGACGACCTGGCCGTCTTCCTCGGCGACCAGTTCGACGACGGCATCGCCGCCGGTGACAAGGGCATCGACCAGGCCGGCTTCCGCCTGCTGGCCAAAGGCATGCTCTTCGACGAGGCGGATCGCCTCGCGATCCCGCGGCGTCGCCGCGCGTATCGACATCATGCTCATGTGAGTTTCATTCCTTTTTCGATCTTGGCTCCGCGCAAAAACTCCTGCGCGGCGGCAGGCTTTCCGCCCGCCCGTTGAACTTCGACCAGCCTGACCGCGCCTGCCCCGCAGGCGACCGTCAGCCGGTCATCGAGAATTCCTCCCGACTCGCCGACGCCATCCGAGAGCGTCGAGCGAAGCAGTTTCAGCCGCTCCATGCGGCCGCCAATGTCGACCTCGCACCACGCACCCGGAAAGGGCGAGAGGCCGCGAATGTGATTGTGGACTTCGCCAGAAGGCCGCGTCCAGTCTACGCGTGTCTCCAATTTATCGATCTTTCGGGCGTAGGTCACCCCTGCGATCGCCTGCGGGGTAAATGTCAGACAATTTATCCCCAACTGCGCGAGCGCCTCGACCATCAGCGAAGCGCCTTGAGCCATCAGGCGGTCATGCAACTCGCCGGCCGTCATATCGGGTGCGATGGCGACTTTTTCAACCATTGCCACCGGTCCGGTGTCCAGACCCTCTTCCATCTTCATGATCATCATGCCGGTTTCGGCATCGCCGGCCATGATGGCGCGCTGGATGGGAGCAGCACCACGCCAGCGTGGCAAAAGCGAGGCATGGCCGTTGAGACAGCCAAGCCTGGTCGCCTCCAAAACGGCCTTCGGCAGCAGCAACCCATAGGCGACGGCCACCGCGACATCGGCCCGGAGAGCCGCGAAGGCCGCCTGCTCTGCCTCGCCCTTCAGCGACGTGGGCGTGCGCACTTCGACCCCCAGCCGCTCGGCCTCGCGCTGCACCGGCGAGGGCGTCAGTTCCAGCCCGCGCCGGCCGGCGGCGCGCGGCGGCTGCGTGTAGACGGCCACGATCTCATGGCCGGCCTCGGCGATGGCGCGCAAGGTCGGCACGGAAAAATCCGGCGTGCCCATGAAGATGACGCGAAGCGGCATGAGGTCCTGCGATCCTGTCTTGCGGTAGGCTCAGGTGCTCGCGCGGCCGAAACGGCCCTTAGCCCACCATCTTGCCCGGCACCTTGTCCTTGGCGAGCTTCTTGAACTTCCGCACCACCATGTCGCGCTTCAATTTCGAGATGTGGTCGATGAACAGCACGCCGTTGAGATGGTCGATCTCGTGCTGCAGGCAGGTGGCCATCAGCCCTTCCGCCTGCAGCTCCTGCAGCTTGCCGTCACGGTCGAGATATTTCACCCGCACGAAAGCCGGGCGCTCGACCTCGGCATAGTAGTCGGGGATCGACAGGCAGCCTTCCTCATAGACGGAACGCTGGTCGGAACTCTCGAGCACTTCCGGATTGATGAAGACATGCGGCTGAGGCTCCTCGCCTTCCTTGGCGAGGTCGATGACCAACAGCCGCCGCGGCTCGCCGACCTGGATCGCCGCAAGGCCGATGCCCGGCGCGTCATACATGGTCTCCAGCATGTCGTCGGCGAGCCTGCGCAGGTCGCCGTCGACGCGTTCCACCGGCTTGGAAACCTGGCGCAGTATGGGATCGGGAAGAATGATGAGCGGCTTGATCGACATGGCGTCTCACCTAAGACGTCGTTGGAAAAGCGTCAACCGGTGCGTCTCTGGCCTGTTCACGTTTTGATCTGTGCCAGCGGAGCGAATCGGTTATGCTGGCCACATGAACGACATGACCTCCCTCCTTTCGCAGCCGGTCGCGCGGCTCGGCGCCTCCACGATCACGCTCGGCCACGCGCTTGGTTTCGCCGTCGTCTTGTTTGTCGTGCTTTTCGCGGCGCTTGTCATCGCGCTGTGGCGCGCGGCCAAGGCGCGCGCGGTTGCCGCGGCCGAGGCGGCAGACCATGCCCGCGACACCGAGGCGCGCATAGCCGACGTCCTGCAGGCGCAGGCCGAGATGCAGGGCCGCATGGGGGCGATCGCCGAGGTGTTCGGAGCGCGGCAGGCCGAGCTCACCCAGTCGCTCGGACAACGGCTCGACGCCATGACCGGCCGCCTCGGCCAGACCATGACCGAGCAGACCAAGTCGACGCATGAAAGCCTGGCCAAGCTGCAGGAGCGGCTGGCGGTGATCGACACCGCGCAAGGCAACATCCAGTCACTCGCCGGCCAGGTCGTGCAGCTGCAGGCGATCCTCTCCAACAAGCAGACGCGCGGCGCCTTCGGCCAGTCGCGCATGGAGGCGATCGTCGCCGATGGCCTGCCGCATGGCGCTTACGAGTTCCAGGCTAGCCTTAGCAACGGCAGCCGGCCCGACTGCCTGGTGCGGATGCCGAACGGCGCGCCGATGCTCGCCATCGACGCCAAGTTCCCGCTGGAGGCCTGGAACGCCATCCGCGCCGCCGAGGGCGAGAGCATGCAGAAGGCGGCTGCGCAGGCGTTCCGGCGCGACATCGAGGTGCATATCCGCGATATCGCGGAAAAATACCTGATCCGTGGGGAGACGCAGGATACGGCTTTCATGTTCGTGCCGTCGGAATCGGTGTTCGCCGAGATCCACGAGAATTTCGAAGCGGTGGTGCAGAAGGCGCACCGCGCCCGCGTCGTCATCGTCTCGCCCTCGCTGCTGATGCTGTCGATTCAGGTCACCCAGTCGATCCTGAAGGATGCGCGGATGCGCGAGCAGGCGCACCTCATCCAAGATGAGGTCATCCGGCTGATGGAGGATGTGGCGCGGGTTGATGAGCGCGTGCGCCGGCTGCAGACGCATTTCGGTCAGGCGACGCGGGATATCGACGACATTCTCGTATCGACGTCGAAGGTGACCAGGCGCGGCCAGAAGATCGAGGCGCTGGAATTCGCGGAGGGCGAGACCGAGGCCGCGCGAAGTGCGGCGCCAAAGGCCGAAGCCGGCCCGCGGGTCGCCGATTCCAAGACAGGCCAGCTCAGGCTGCGGGTCGTCGAAGGCGACGAGTAGAGATCTTCGTTGACGCGCTACTGCTCTTCGACGATCCTCGTGCCCTCGAACTCCGGCAGCCAGTGCAGCGCCGAGCGGTGCCAGTATTGCGTCCTGGGCACCAGCTGGTCGCGCTGGCGCGACGTGCCGGCCCTGATGCCGTAGATTTTCGGACCATCGCCAACCGAGGTGGCATAGAGATGCGAGCCGCAATCGCCGCAGAAGCCCTGCGCCCGTTTTGCGCCGCTCGATCCGGTCTTGATGTAGACTTTCGGCTCGCCCCTCGTGATGCGGTAATCCTCCTCCGGCACGCGCACCGAGACGCGGAACGCAGTCCCGGTCAGCTGCTGGCAATCGATACAGTGGCAGATCGAGGTCTTTTCCGGATCGACCTCCGCCTCATAGGTGATCGCGCCGCAATGGCAGCCGCCGTCGATCTTCATCGGCTTTTCTCCTGACAAATTCGCTTCATCAAAACCTAACCCTCTTCCGAAGCCTCGGCGATGGCCTTGCGCCGCTGCTCCCATGTGCCAGTCGTTTGCGGCTTGACGAAGAGCCTGGAGATTTGCGGCATTTCCTCCTTGAGCCTCGCTTCCAGGCGCTCGACGCAGGCTTCGATCTCGGGCGCGGTGAGATGATCCTCGAATTCGATGCTGAGGCCCGCGACGATTTCTTCCGGACCGATATGGACGCTCAGGATCCCGTTCGCCCTCTGCACGGCGGGATCCTCCTGGGCGATCGCCAGAACCTTGCGCTGCACCTCGAGCGAAGCTGGCTCGCCGAGCAGCAGGCCCTTGCTCTCGCGCGCCAGGAAGATCGCCGTGGCGCCGAGGATGATGGCGATGCCGATCGAGCCGACGCCGTCGAGCGCCGGCATTTCCAGAAGTTGCGCCGACAGGATGCCGGCGAAAGCGACGATCAGCCCGAGCAGAGCGGCGCTGTCTTCGAACAGCACCGTGTAGACGCTCGGGTCCTTGCTCGATTGCACGGCCTGCAGCCAGTCCTGCTTACCCTTCTGCTGGCGGAACTCCTTCAGCGCCACCAGCCATGAGCTGCCCTCGAACAGGAAGGAGAGGCCAAGCACGACATAGTTGAGCTTGGCGTTGACCACCGGTTCGGGCGCCATGATGTGGATGACGCCCTCATAGAAGGAGACGCCGGCGCCAAGCGCGAACACCAGGAGCGCCACGATGAAGCTCCAGAAATAGAGCTCGCGGCCGTGGCCGAGCGGGTGGGTGCGATCGGGCGGCCGCGCGGCCCGGTGCATGCCGTAGAGCAGCAGCGCGCCATTGCCGGTATCGACCAGCGAATGCACGCCTTCCGACAGCATGGCGGACGACCCGGTGAAGGCCGCCGCCGCGAATTTGGTGAGGGCGATCGCCAGGTTGCCGGCGAGCGCGGCGTAGATCACTCGTCTTGACCCGCTATGTCCTGCCATCCGATCTCCCGGCGCGCCGCCCGCTGAAACTTCCCAGACAATGCGCCAGGCAATCGGAAGTTCAAGCCACCGCAGCGCGATCGAGCGAGCATGGCATCGGGAAATCGGTTGACATCCGGCTGGACGGCTTCGCAAGCGAGACGCCGCCTCTTGCGGTCCAGCATTTCTCTTGTTTCACTTGCACGTCCACAATCGGAGGAGCGAATCATGGCTAAAGGTGCGATGAAGGCAGGCAAGGAAGCCCGCAAGCCGAAGAAGGACGCCAAGAAGCCCGCAGCGGCTCCGGCTCCGAAGGCGCCGCCGGTCAAGGCGATGCGCATCAAGGAAAAGTAGGCGGCCGAATTCGGTCGACCCGGCTCAATGCAGAATTTGAACCGGCGGCATGAGAATGCTGCCGGTGTTTTGTTGATCGGGGGACAGGACACCCCATATGCAAGGGCGAGGACGACCTCGCTTCCCCGAAAACCGGCCGGGACGACCCGCCAAACCGAGCATCCCAACCGATGCCGGAATGACGGAGTGTTTGCGATGTCCTGGATTTTTCTTTTCTTCGCCGGCCTGTTCGAGATCGGCTGGGCGATCGGCCTCAAATATACCGACGGCTTCTCGAAGCCGCTGCCGACCGTTCTCACCATAGCCTCGATGATCGTCAGCCTCGGCCTGCTCGGCCTGGCGCTGAAGACGCTGCCTGTCGGCACGGCCTATGCGGTATGGACCGGCATCGGCACCGTCGGCACGGCGCTGCTCGGCATCTGGCTGCTTGGCGAACCGGCGACCGTCGTCCGGCTCGCCTGCATCGGCCTGATCGTCTGCGGCATCGTCGGCCTGAAGCTGGTCGCCTGAATACAAACACGTTCAGGGCCGCTTTCGGCGACCCTGAACATTTTCCATCGAACCCGAACTTGGAGCGGTTCAGCGTTCACACGCCGAACCGCTCCAAGTCTTTGTTTTTGCGCAATTCCGAACGGAAAACCGCTACGCACTTTTCCTGGAATTGCTTTAGCGGGCGGAGAAGCCCGGAGGCGTCCGGCCGACACGCGCCTTGCGGGCGGCGTAGCGTGCGTCACGCTTGGCCTTGCGCGAGGCCTCGTCGGCAAGCTCGAACGCGATGCGCTCGGATTCTTCGGCCTGGCGGCGCTCAGCCTCTTCGGCTGCCACTGCTTCCGCCGCAAGACGCGCCGCTTCAGCCATCGCTTGGCGCTCGGCCTTCTCGGCCGCCTCGCGCGCCAGCTTTTCCTGCTTCAGCCTTGCCTTTTCCGCCTCGCGGATGGCGCGGGCATCAAGGATCGCCTTGCGTTCGGCCTGACGCGCCAGCACGGCAGGATCGTCCGCCGCCGGCTTTGCCTTGAAGCGCTCGAGCAGCGCCTTCTTTGCCTCGTTCGCGGCATTGCGCCGCTCGAAAATGTCTTTTTCCCTGTAGATAGCCAAGTGCACTTCCCTGCAGTCTATTCGCGACGCTTACATACGCGCGAACGCGGCGAGTTCAAGCGCCAAAACGGTATGCCAGCCATGAAAAATTGAGCTGTTGCCGCGAGGATACGGCTCGACATCGCGATGGACTGTTCACAATCCGTGCCACTGGCGGGCGGCAAGGCCGATCGCTACCTCTAGCGCCGAAAACCCAATCCCAGACGACAGCGCAGGACAGCAACATGGAACTCGGTCTCTACACTTTCGCCGATGTCAGCCCGGAGCCGGGTCCCGGCGCCATTGGCCCGCAAGAGCGGTTGCGCAACCTCATCGAGGAAATCGAGCTGGCCGACCAGGTCGGCCTCGACGTGTTCGGTCTCGGCGAGCATCACCGCCCCGACTATGCCGCCTCGGCGCCGGTCGTGGCGCTGGCCGCGGCGGTCGAGCGCACGAAGCGCATCCGCCTCACCAGCGCGGTCACCGTGCTTTCCTCCGACGATCCGGTGCGCGTCTTCCAGCAATTCGCGACGCTGGACCTGTTGTCCAACGGCCGCGCCGAGATCATGGCCGGGCGCGGCTCCTTCATCGAATCCTTCCCGCTGTTCGGCTACAATCTGGAGGACTATGACGAGCTCTTCGCCGAGAAGCTCGACCTGCTTTTGGCTATCCGCGACCAGGTGAAGGTGACGTGGCAGGGCAAGCTGCGCGCGCCGATCAACGACCGCGGCGTCTATCCGCGTCCGTCCCAGGAAAAGCTGCCGATCTGGATCGCCATCGGCGGCACGCCGCAATCGGCCGCCCGCGCCGGCGTGCTCGGCCTGCCGCTGGCGCTCGCCATCATCGGCGGCGAGCCGGCGCGTTTTGCGCCGCTGTTCGATATCTATCGCGAGGCGGCGCGGCGCGCCGGCACCGATCCGGCAACGCTTGCCACCAGCATCAACGTGCACGGCTTCATCGCCGAGACGACCGAACAGGCAGCCGACGATTTCTACGGACCGCAGGCCGAGGTGATGAACCGCATCGGCCGCGAGCGCGGCTGGGGTCCGACCTCGCGGGCGCATTTCGACCAGTCGCGTGGCCCGAACGGCGCTCTCTTCGTCGGCAATCCTGAAGCGTGGGCGGGATAGATCGTCCAGCACAAGATTGTCTGCAACGACCGCTTCCTCCTGCAGATGGCGATCGGCACCATGCCACACGCCAAGATCATGAAGGCGATCGAGCTCTACGGCACCAAGGCGGCGCCGATCGTGCGCAAGGAGACGGCCAAGGCAGCGCCCAAGGCGCCGGCGCCGGTCACCTGATCGAAAAGCCCGTTCGCGACACCTGGTCGTCGGACGCTTGGTGCGTTTCACCGTTTCACGGAAACGGCGAAACGCCCTCTAAGGGATGCCGGCGGCCATCATTCCGGCATGAAGCGCTTCTGTTGCCTCGTCGGCCGGGAACATGCATTCGACACGCAGTTCTTGCGCGACGACGGTTTGCGGGGTCCCAACCGTGGTGACCATCGAAAAGTAGTTGAGAACCCTGTCGCCCCTGACAAATCCCAGCGGAATGACGGGCATGAAACCTATGGCGACCGGGTTTTTCCATTCACTTTTCACATCCGGATAGGCGAGCAACTCCGCCAGCAGCGTCTTCGTCTTCTCATCGACGACGCGGCCGATGGATTCGCGGTAGACGCGCTCGAACAGGCTTCTGGCAACATCGGGCCAATTGGCGATGAACGGACGCATGCCTTCCGGATCGAACATCAGGTGCAGCATGTTGCGCGGTGCCTGACGGGCGGACATGTCGATGAAGCAGCCGAAGAAGCGCGGCGCGGATTCATTGGCCATGAGCACGTTCCAGTAGCGGTCCATCACCACTGCCGGAAAGGGCTCATGCTGCCGCAGGATACGCGCCAGGGCATCGGTCACGCTTTTCATTTCCACAGAGTCCCACGCGCTTTCGGAAAACATCGGCGCGTAGCCCGCGGCGAGCAGCAATGTGTTGCGCTCGCGCAACGGTACATCGAGCGCTCGGGCGATGGCCATCAAGGTCTCGCGGTTCGGAACGCTGCGTCCGCTTTCGATGAAGCTGATCTGTCGTTGGGAGATGCCGGTATCAAGCGACAGATCGAGCTGGCTTCTGCTTCGCAAATCGCGCCAGTGGCGCAAGAGCACGCCCAGATCGGGCGTCATTCCTGTCCTGAGGTTCGACGGTTTCATGATCCACAATCCTCGCACATGGCCGCCGCAATACGCTTCAACCCGGACCAAGTTTTGACGGACGGATCGGCGAGCCCATGCCCGTCGATCGCCTGAAGCGCGTTGCAACGCGCTTCAGGCCTTCGTTTTCACGCATGTCAGGCCGCTGCCGCGACCGGCGACCATGCCTGCGCCTGGAAGCGCTCCTCGATCGGCGTGCCGGCCATGTTCGTGGTGGTCGCCGCCATCGTCGAGACGCCGACGCCGGTCACCACTTCCAGAATCTGGGCCTTGGAGTAACCCGCCGCAGTGAACGCCTCGATGTCGGCATCGGTGACGTTTCCCTTCTTCTCGATCAACGCCTTCGTCAGTGCCGAGAGCGCCGCGTATTTCAGGTTGGCCGGCAACCTGCCTTCGCGGATCGCCCGGACTTCGCCTTCGGCGATGCCGTCCTCGATGGCGAATGTCGAATGCGCGGCAACGGTCCAGGGGCATTTGATGGTGACCGCGTTGGTCAGCAGCAGCACCTGCTTCTCGATCTCGTCGAAGCTGCCGCCGTGAAAGCTGCCGAAGGCAGCGACGAACCCGTTGAGAAGGACCGGACTGTTGGCCATCGTCGCCATGACGTTCGGAAGAAAGCCGAACTTCTCTTCCAGCGCCTTCAGCGCAGGCCTGGATTTTTCGGGCGCCGATTCGATCGTCTGAAGGTTGAACTTCTGCATTGTAACGTCCTCTTGCAAAATCGGATGTGATCGCGCGCACGAGACCTTCGCCGCGCGGCCTTCTCGCTCTGTCGTCGCGAAAGCCTATCCGTACTAGGCCCGGCCGATGCGGCGGCTCAATTACACGTCATGTAATAGCGCGACCGCATGAGCGATGCCGGGAAGCCGGCTCATGGAACCTTGCCCGGAACTCCCGCGTTTCGGGGAAGCCTGCCATGCATTGCGGGGTGGCGGGCTCGCAAGGGGAACCGATGAAAGCCGAACCGATCGCTTCGGGCGCGGGCGTTGCCGAGAGTCCCGATCCACGCGCCGATGCCTGGGCGGACATGCGCCTGATGCGGTCGCTGGTGATCGGGATCTTCATCCTGATGACGGTGGCGGCACTTTATTTCGCGCGTGCCTTCTTCATGCCGGTGATGCTTGCCTTCCTTTTGGCGCTGACGCTGACGCCGATCGTGCGTTTCCTGCGCAAGCGCGGCATTCCGGAGGTGGTTTCGGCGACTTTGCTGGTGCTCTTCTCCATCTTCGTATTCGCCGCCGCGGGCTATTTGCTCAGCGGGCCGATCATCGACCTCATCAACAACAGCTATTCGATCGGCCAGCAGCTCACCGAGCGGCTGGCGCCGTTCAGGCGGCCGCTCGAACGGGTGATGGATGTGGCGCATCAGCTGGAGGCGCTGACCGAGACATCGCAGGAGCCGGGCGTGCAACGGGTGGCGGTGGCCCCTTCCGGCATCCTGTCCACGGCGGCGAGCAACATCCTGGAAGCCGGCACCTCGATCACCATCGTTTTCGTGCTGTCGCTGTTCCTGCTCGCCTCCGGTACGCTGTTTTACGAGAAGATCGTCCAGTCCTTCACCAGCATGACCCAGAAGAAGCGGGCACTGCGCGTCGTTTATGACGTCGAGCGCGAGATTTCGCATTATCTGCTTACGGTCTCCATCATCAATGCCGGTCTCGGCACGGTGATCGGGCTGGGTCTCTGGGGGCTCGGCATGCCCAATCCGCTGGTCTGGGGAGCGGCGGCGGCGCTCCTCAATTTCCTGCCCTATGTCGGCGCGCTGATGACTGTCCTGCTCGTTGCCGTCATCGCGCTGATCAGCTTCGACACGATCGCCTATGCGCTGCTGGCGCCAGCCTTCGTGGTGTTGTGCGATATCGTCGAAGGCCAGTTCGTGACGCCGATGGTGGTCGGGCGGCGCCTCGAGATCAACGCGGTGGCGATCTTCATCGCCATCGCCTTCTGGTCATGGCTGTGGGGCTTCGTCGGCGCGCTGATGGCGGTGCCGCTGCTGGTCGTCATCAAGGTGTTCTGCGATCATTTCGAAAGCCTCAGCCCCGTCGGCAATTTCCTCGCCGCGCAGCAATCCATGGCGGTGGACGAAGAGGCGGCGGACCAGGACCACAAGTCTGCCGCTTGATACGCTGGCCCAATTCCATGTCCTGGCCGATCGTTTGCGGCATCGCCGGCGAGTGCCTATATCGGACCGGTCAAGCCGGACCTGTCCTTAATGAGCGACTTCGATCTCGATGGTTATTTCGCCCGCATCGGTTATGGCGGGCCGACCGGACCTTCTCTCGCTACGCTGCAGGCGCTGCACGCAGCGCACCCGCGGGCGATCCCGTTCGAGAACGTCGACGCCTTGATGGGCGTTTCGGTCGGGCTCGACGTCGCCTCGCTGCAGGACAAGATCTTTCGCCAGGGCCGCGGCGGCTACTGCTTCGAGCACAATCTGATCTTCATGCATGCGCTTGACGCGCCGGGCTTCACGGTCAGCGGGCTTGCCGCCCGCGTGCTCTGGGGCCAGCCGGAAGACGCCATCACCGCGCGCAGCCACATGCTGCTGCGCATCGAGCTTGGCGGCCGCACCTACATTGCCGATGTCGGCTTCGGTGGCCTGACGCTGACGGCGCCGCTGCTTTTGCAACCAGGGCTGGAGCAACGGACGCCGCACGAAACCTTCCGCCTCGGTGAAACCGGCGGCCAATTCCGCCTGCAGGCCGATATCGGCGATAACTGGCGCACGCTCTACCGTTTCGACATGAGCCAGGCCTACGAGGTCGACTACCGGGTCGCCAGCCATTTCCTGTCGACCGACCCGAGCTCGCATTTCCTGTCGACCCTGGTCGCCGCGCTGGCCCTGCCCGACCGGCGCTATGCGCTGCGCAACAACCGGCTGTCGACGCATCATGCCGGCGGCGGCAGCGAGCAGCGCGAGATCGCGGCGGCCGCCGAGCTAGCAGACGTGCTGGAGAACCAGCTCGCCATCGTCATTCCCGACCGCGCCGCCTTCGAGGCAAGGCTGCGGGAAAAACGCATCGTGGAGACCTGACCAATGACCGCCCTTTCGGTTCTCGACCTGTCGCCGATCACGCAAGGCAGCACCGCCACGCAGTCGCTTGCCAATTCGCTCGACCTCGCCCGCCATGCCGAGCGGCTGGGTTATAAGCGCTACTGGCTGGCCGAGCATCACAACATGCCGGGCATTGCGAGCGCGGCGACATCGGTCGTGATCGCGCATGTCGCCGGCGGCACCAAGACGATCCGCGTCGGCGCCGGCGGCATCATGCTGCCCAACCATGCGCCGCTGGTGATCGCCGAGCAGTTCGGCACGCTGGCAGCACTTTTCCCCGGCCGCATCGACCTCGGCCTCGGCCGCGCGCCAGGCACCGACATGCTGACCGCTCGCGCGCTGCGCCGTAACCTCGAAAGCTCCGACAATTTCCCGCAGGACGTGGTCGAGCTGATGGGCTACTTCCAGCCGGCGGAGGAGGGACAGCGCATCCGCGCCGTGCCCGGCGAGGGCCAGACCGTGCCGGTTTGGATCCTCGGCTCCAGCCTCTATGGCGCGCAGCTCGCGGCGCTGCTTGGCCTGCCTTACGCCTTCGCCTCGCATTTCGCGCCGGCCGAGCTCGACCATGCGCTGGAGGTCTACCGTACGCGCTTCCAGCCGTCGGCGCAGCTCGACAAGCCCTATGTGATGCTGGGGCTCAATGTCTTTGCGGCACCCACGGACGCCGAGGCGAAGCTTTTGTTCTCTTCGCTGCAGCAGGCCTTCGTCAACCTGCGCAGCGGCCGGCCCGGCCAGCTGCCGCCGCCGGTCGAGAATTACGACCGCGATCTCGATCCGATGGCGAAGAGCATGCTTGCCCAGGCGCTGTCCTGCGCCGTCGTCGGGTCGCCGGAAACGGTGCGCCAGGGCATCGACGCCTTCATAAGCCGTACCGGCGCCGACGAGTTGATGGTGACCGCGCAGTGCTTCGACCATGCGGCGCGCGTGCGCTCCTTCGAGATCCTCGCCGAGGTGCACAAATCGATGTCGAAGGTTGCCTGATCGCAACGCGGCTTTTGCCTGACATATTGGTCTGCTAAGGGCACGCGGCGTTCTCCATCAGCCGTGAGTTTACCGTGACCCATGATCTCGACGACCGCATGCATTTCGCCATCGACCTGGCGCGGCGCGCCGGCGAGCTGGGCCTGAAGTATTTTCGCGACCTCGACAACCTGACCGTCGAGAGCAAGGGCCACCAGGACCTGGTTTCGGAGGGCGACCGCGAGGTCGAGCTGTTCATCCGCGCGGCGATCGCCGAGGCTTATCCGCAGGACGGCATCGTCGGCGAGGAACACGCGGCGGTGACGGGGAAGACTGATCATGTCTGGGTGATCGACCCGATCGACGGTACCGCCAATTTCGTGCGCGGCATTCCCGCCTGGTGCGTGGTGATCGCGTGCGCCACGAACGGCGAGACGGTGGTCGGGGTGATCCATGAACCCTCCACCGACGAGACGTTCTACGCCCGCCGCGGCGGCGGCGCCTTCGTCAACGGCAAGCCGATCAAGGCCAGCAATGCGGCATCGCTTACCGAGGGCTCGGTCGGAACCGGGCTCTCCAACCGCGCCTCGACCAAGAATGTCGTCGTGCTCCTCACCCTGATATTGGCCGAAGGCGGCGTCTTCTACCGCAATGCCTCGGGGGCGCTGATGCTTGCCTATGCGGCGTCCGGCCGGTTGCTCGGCTATGTCGAGGAGCACATGAACGCCTGGGACTGCCTGGCCGGCATGCTCCTGGTCGAGGAGGCCGGCGGCACGGTGCTGAAAGCGGACCCCAAGACCGTGATCGGCAAAGGCACCCGGGTGATCACCGGCGGCAAGAACATCTTCCCCAGGCTGCAGCTGCTTTGCGAGACCGCCTTTGGATTTACGCGCTGACGCTCTGCGGGAGCGCGCCCAGCGGCCGGCAGGAATTGCGGATCATCAGCCGGCCCTTCAGCACCAGCTTGCGCGGCGGCGCGTCGCGGTTGCCGGCCAGCCGGTCGAGCAGGAGGTTCGCCGCCTGCTCGCCGATCGCCTGCACCGGCTGCGCCACCGTGGTCAGCTGCGGGACGAACACGTCCGACCATGGAAAATCGTCGAAACAGGCGACCGAAATATCCTCGGGGCAGCTGAGGCCGATGTCGCGGATCGCCTTCATGGTGCCGATCACCATGGGGTTGTTGGCTGAGAAGATCGCGCTCGGCCGGTCGTGCAGCGACAACAGCTGCATGGTCGCGTTGTAGCCGTCGATCTCGTGGAAATTGCCGGAGCGTATGAGTTCCTCCGCCATCGGCAGGCCGGCCGCCTGCAGCGCCTCGCGGTAGCCGATCATGCGGTCATGCATGGGGGATATATCGGAGGTGCCGGTGATGTAGCCGATGCGGCGGTGGCCAAGGTGGATCAGATAAGTGACGGCGTCGGACACGGCACGCTGGTTGTCCAGCACCACCGCATCGGTGTCGACGCCTTCGCAGAGACGGTCGAGCAGCACCACCGGCACATTGGCGTCCTCGACGATGCTTTTCAGAATGCCGCCGTCGCCGACGCGCGCCACGATCAGCCCGTCGACCATGCGGTCGAGCAGCAGGCGTATCTGCTCGTCCTGCGTGTTCAAATCCTCGTCGGTGCAGCAAAGCATGACGGCATAGCCGGCGCGGTCGAAGGCCTGCTGGATGACCGAGACGACATCGGTGAAGAACGGGTTGGTGATGTGCGGCACGGTGAGGCCGATGGTGCGCGTGGTGCCCATCTTCAAGCTGCGGGCAATGGCATTGCGCTTGTAGCCGATGTCGCGGATCGCCTGCTCGATGCGTTGCGTAAGCTCGGGACTGACGGTGGCGGTGCCGTTGAGCAATGCCGACACTGTGGCCACCGACACACGCGCCGCTTCCGCCACGTGCAGCATGGTCGGCGCCGTGGATTTCCGCTGTTTTTTCCGCCCTGATACCGTCATTTTCGAAACGTTTAGCCGCCCTTATTTGGCTAAACCTACGTAAACCCGGCGTTTTTCGCAAGAATTGAAATGCATCAATCCTCGGTGACCAGATATGCGCTTGACACGTTCGAAACGTTTAGATTAGCGTTCGGGCAATCGAAGACGACGGAGGGAGGCCGTCCTTTGCCATGCAGCGCGCTGAGTCCATCACGACTGGCAACGCGACCGCCGGCGGTCCCGCCGTCGTTCTGAGCGCGACCGGCATCTCCAAGCGATTCGGCGGCATCACCGCGCTGTCCGACGTGAAGCTGGACCTCAGGCCCGGTGAGGTGCATGCGCTGATGGGCGAGAACGGCGCCGGCAAGTCGACGCTGATGAAAATCCTCTCGGGCGTCTATACCGACTATGAAGGCGCGGTGGCGATCGACGGCCAGACCGTTCAGTTCACCGGTGTCCGCGATGCGGAGGATGCCGGCGTCGCCATCATCCACCAGGAACTCAACCTCGTCCCCGAGCTCAGCGTCGCCGACAACATCTTCCTCGGCCGCGAAAAGCTGATCGCCGGGCTGGTCGTCGACCGCAAGGCGAGCGGCCGCGCGGCAAGCGCGCTGCTGCAACGGCTGGGCATCGAGCTCGATCCGGAAGCGCGGGTCGGCACGCTCAGGGTCGGCGAGCAGCAGCTGGTCGAGATCGCCAAGGCGCTGTCGAAATCGGCGCGCATCCTGATCATGGACGAGCCGACCTCGGCGCTGTCGCCGGCCGAGTGCCAGAGACTGTTCCGCATCATCGGCCAGCTCGCGGCAGGCGGCGTCGCGATCGTCTACATTTCGCATCGCATCGACGAGGTCATGCATCTGGCAAGCCGGGTGACGGTGCTGCGCGACGGACGCCATGTGTTGACGCAGGACATGGCTCGACTGAGCGAAGACGCCATCATCTCCGCCATGGTCGGGCGCGACCTTCTGGCTTCCTCCGACCACGAACGCGGCCCCGGCGGCAGGATAGCGCTCTCGGTCAAGGACCTGTCGCTGTCGAAGCCCGACCGGCATGGCTGGCGCACGGTGATCGAGGGCGTCGGCTTCGACCTTTCGGCCGGCGAGATCCTCGGCATAGGCGGGCTGCTGGGTTCCGGCCGCACCGAAATCCTGGAGGCGATCTTCGGCTCCAGCGGCGGCCGCACCGGCGGCGAGATCCGGCTCGACGGCGCGCCGGTCGAGATCGGCTCGCCGCGCGAGGCCCGCCGGCTCGGCATCGCCCTGGTGACCGAGGACCGCAAGACGCAAGGCCTGCATCTCAAGGCCTCGATCACCGACAATGTCGCGCTGCCTTTGGTCGGCGCGCTGGCGCGCTTCGGCCTGCGCTCGCGCTCGGGCGAGCAGGGCCTGGCACGAGAGGCCGTCAGCGCGCTCGGCATTCGCTGCGAAAGCATCGAGCAGGCCGCCGGCACGCTGTCCGGCGGCAACCAGCAGAAGGTGGTGATCGGCAAGTGGCTGGCGACGCGGCCGCGCGTGCTTCTGCTCGACGAGCCGACGCGCGGCATCGATGTCGGCGCCAAGCGCGAAATCTACGACCTCATCTTCAAGCTGGCCGGCGACGGGCTGGCGATCGCCGTGATCAGCTCCGAACTCCCCGAGCTCCTGCATCTGGCCGACCGCATCCTGGTCATGGCGGAAGGCCGCCAGCGCGGCATCCTGTCCCGCACTGAAGCCAGCGAAGAGGCGATCATGCGGCTTGCCGCGCCCAGACTTGCCACACAAAGACTTGCCTCGCCAAAACGGGCCGCGAGACCTGCCGCATGAACCTCATCAGCCTTCTCTCCCGCACCAAGCTTTACTGGGGGCTGATCGCCATCTTCCTGATCGGCGTGTTCGGCTCGCCGATCAGCTCCAAGGGCAACAACATCTTCCTGTCCTACGGCAACCTGCTCGACGTGCTGCGCCAGGTGTCGACCACCGGCCTGATCGCCACCGGCATGACCGCGGTGATCCTGACCGGCGGGATCGATCTTTCCGTCGGCTCGCTGATGGCGATCTGCTCGGTCGTCTGCGCCATGCTTCTGACCGTGCCCGGCGTCACGCCGTCGGCGGCGCTCGGCGTGCCGACGACCGCGCTGGTCGCCCTGTGCCTCGGCGCGCTCGTCACCCGCTTCATCCTGCTCAACATCGAGAAGACCCGCGCTCGCGCGGACGCCAGCCGCGAGGTTCGGCTGGACAAGGCGCGCGGGCTGATCATCCCGGCTGTGGTCGGCGTGGTGCTCTGCTGCCTTTCGCTGTGGTACCTGCTGCCGCAGGTCGAGACCAAGTTCGGCGTGCTCGGCGTGCTGCTGGTGGCGCCCTGCGTCGGCCTTCTGTTCGGCACCATCAACGGCTTCATCATCGTCGCCGGGCGGCTGCAGCCCTTCATCGTCACGCTGGCGATGATGGTGACGGCGCTCGGCATCGCCAGGCTGACGGCCGGGCAGAACAACGCGGTGCTGCCGGTCTATACCGGCTCCAACGCCACCGAGGACTTCGAGATACTGCGCTCGCTGGTGTTCGGCGTCGTGCCGATGCCCGGCCTGTTCTTCCTCGGCGCGATCGTGATCTACGGCGCGGTGCTGCGCTTCACGCCCTTCGGCCGCTATGTCTATGCCATCGGCGGCAATGAGGAAGCGGCACGGCTTTCGGGCATCGCCGCGGGGCGCGTCAAGATCGCCACCTATGCCGTGTCCGGCCTGCTCGCCGGCATCGCCGCGGTGCTCTACGTGGCGCAGTACCGGCAGGGCAAGCCGGACGCCGGCGCGGGGCTCGAGCTCGACGCCATCGCCGCCGTGGTCATCGGCGGCACCAGCCTGATGGGCGGGCGCGGCAGCCTGATCGGCACCTTTTGCGGCGTGCTGATCTTCGGCCTGCTGTCCAACATCCTGCAGCTTCACAACATCAATTCGAACCTTCAGCTGGTGCTGAAGGGGGCGATCATCATCGGCACCGTGCTCGTGCAGGAGCGCAATGCCGGCGACATCTTAAGCTATCTGCGCCTGCCCGGCGGACGGGCTGCGCAAAAGGAAACGGCTGCAGCCAAGCGGCCGTCACAGGAGACCTCGTCTCTATAATCTGGAGGAAACAGGACCATGAAACGACGTGATATGCTGAAGCTTGCCACTTTCGCGGCGGCACTTCTGACGACCACCGTTCTCTTTTCCAGCAACCATGCCTTTGCCCAGGACAAGAAGTGGAAGATCGGCTTCTCGCAGGTGACGACCATCGAACCCTGGCGTGCCCAGTTCAACAAGGACATCATCGCCGAAGCCGCCAAGCATCCCGAGGTCGAGCTGATCATCACCGACGGCGAGGACAAGACCGAGAAGCAGGTCGCCGATGTCGAGAACCTGATCCGCCAGGAGGTCGACGCGCTGCTGGTGTCGCCGAAGGAATCGGCAGGTCTCACCGGCGTGGTGCAGCAGGCGATCGACGCCAAGATCCCGGTCTTCGTGCTCGACCGCAATGTCGACACCAAGGACTACACGCAGTTCGTCGGCGGCGACAACGCGCTGATCGGCCGGGCGGCGGGCGAATATGCCGTCGAGCTTCTCGGCGGCAAGGGCAAGGCGGCCGGCAACGTCGTCGAGATCTGGGGCGGCATGGGCACGCAGCCCGCGCATGACCGCCATGACGGCTTCCACGAGTTCACCGACAAGGAGCCGGGCATCAAGTACCTGCTCGACCAGCAGTCGGGCGACTGGAAGCAGGACCAGGCATACAACATCATGGCCAACGCGCTGAAGACCAATGAAAAGATCGACCTCGTCTACGGCCACAACGATCCGATGGCCTATGGCGCCTATCTCGCGGCCAAGGATGTCGGGCGCGAAAAGGACATCAAGTTCATCGGCATCGACGGCCTGCCCAACGAAGGCGTGCAGATGGTGAACAAGGGCGAGCTGACGGCGACCTTCACCTACGTCACGCCGGGTGCGGAAGGCCTGCGCCAGGCGATCAAGTTCCTGAATGGCGAGAAGGTCGAAAAGACCATCACGCTGCCGACGGAAAAGGTCACCAAGGACAACGCCGCCAAGATCCTCAAGGACAACGGGCTCTAGGTTTTGTTTGACGCAATTCCGAACGGAAAACCGCTACGCACTTTTCCTGGAATTGCTTGAAGCCCAGCCCCCTGCCGGGCCACGCGCCCGGCAGGGCTTTTGCCAGAGCGCCGAACGCTCTTGAAATCCCGCCGCCAGGCGCCGAAACCGCGACGACGGCACGGATTTCCAGCTCTTTCGCGACCGAAAGTCACGCCCGCCGGGGTAAGCCTTGCCTTTCCCGGAAGGCATAGCCGTGCGCCGTCAACGGCGCCCGTTCCAAAAAAGCAATCCGGAACAATGCGATAGCGCGATCTCGCGCCGGTCGTGCCGCGAAGCGCGGCGGGCCGCTTCGCGCCCCGTGCCGAGACAATGGACAGCTTGCGCAGAATGCTTGCGCCTTGGGTCGCCTGTTCTTATATACGCGCCAGCCGTCCGGCCCCGGAAAACGGGGACCGTGACGGGATTTCTTGTGAACAGGGGCTTTCGTCGGAACGCCTTTTGAAGGGTCCTGAGAGCCTGCTTAGAGGAGAGACTAGAACAATGGCAAAAGTTATCGGTATCGATCTCGGCACCACCAATTCCTGTATCGCCATCATGGATGGCAAGGACCCCAAGGTGATCGAGAACGCTGAAGGCGCGCGCACGACGCCTTCCATCGTCGCCATCTCGAATGACGGCGAACGTCTCGTCGGCCAGCCTGCCAAGCGCCAGGCGGTCACCAATCCGGAAAACACCATCTTCGCGGTCAAGCGCCTGATCGGCCGCCGCTATGACGACCCGGTGACGGAGAAGGACAAGAAGCTTGTCCCTTACAAGATCGTCAAGGGCGACAATGGCGACGCCTGGGTCGAGGCCGGCGGCAAGAAGCAGTCGCCCAGCCAGATCTCGGCCATGATCCTGCAGAAGATGAAGGAGACGGCGGAAGCCTATCTCGGCGAGAAGGTCGAGAAGGCGGTCATCACCGTTCCGGCCTATTTCAACGACGCCCAGCGCCAGGCGACCAAGGATGCCGGCAGGATCGCCGGCCTCGAGGTGCTGCGCATCATCAACGAGCCGACGGCCGCCGCACTTGCCTACGGCCTGGAAAAGAAGGACGGCAAGACCATCGCCGTCTATGACCTTGGCGGCGGTACCTTCGATATTTCGGTGCTCGAAATCGGCGACGGCGTGTTCGAGGTGAAGTCGACCAATGGCGACACCTTCCTCGGCGGCGAGGACTTCGACATGCGGCTCGTCGAGTACCTGGCGGCCGAGTTCAAGAAGGAACAGGGCATCGACCTGAAGAACGACAAGCTCGCGCTTCAGCGTCTGAAGGAAGCGGCCGAGAAGGCCAAGATCGAGCTGTCGTCGACGACGCAGACCGAGATCAACCTGCCCTTCATCACCGCCGACGCAACCGGCCCGAAGCACCTGACGATGAAGCTCACCCGGGCGAAGTTCGAGCAGCTGGTCGACGACCTCGTCCAGCGTACCATCGAGCCCTGCAAGGCGGCGCTCAAGGATGCCGGCCTGAAGGCTGCCGAGATCGACGAAGTGGTTCTGGTCGGCGGCATGACCCGCATGCCCAAGATCCAGGAGATCGTGAAGCAGTTCTTCGGCAAGGAGCCGCACAAGGGCGTCAACCCGGATGAGGTCGTCGCTCTCGGCGCCGCCATCCAGGCCGGCGTGCTGCAGGGCGACGTCAAGGACGTGCTGCTGCTCGACGTGACGCCGCTGTCGCTGGGGATCGAGACGCTGGGTGGCGTGTTCACCCGACTGATCGAGCGCAACACGACGATCCCGACCAAGAAGAGCCAGACCTTCTCGACCGCCGAGGATTCGCAGAGCGCGGTGACGATCCGCGTCTTCCAGGGCGAGCGTGAAATGGCGGCCGACAACAAGATGCTCGGCCAGTTCGACCTGGTCGGTATCCCGCCGGCGCCGCGCGGCGTGCCGCAGATCGAGGTCACCTTCGACATCGACGCCAACGGCATCGTCAACGTCTCGGCCAAGGACAAGGGCACCGGCAAGGAGCACCAGATCCGCATCCAGGCTTCGGGCGGTCTGTCCGACGCCGACATCGAGAAGATGGTGAAGGACGCCGAGGCCAACGCCGATGCGGACAAGAAGCGCCGCGCCCTCGTCGAGGCCCGCAACCAGGCCGAAGCGCTGGTGCATTCGTCCGAGAAGTCGCTCAAGGACTATGGCGACAAGGTTTCGGAGGCCGACCGCACCGCGATCTCCGATGCCATCGCCGCGCTGAAAGCCGCGGCCGAAGGCGACGACCCGGCCGATATCGAGGCCAAGTCGCAGTCGCTCGCCGAAGCGTCGATGAAGCTCGGCCAGGCCATGTACGAGGCCTCGCAGAAGGAAGCGGCCGAAGCCGACGCCAAGGCGGATGCCGCCAAGGATTCGGACGTGGTCGACGCCGACTTCGAGGAAATCGACGAAGACGACGACAAGAAGAAGTCGGCCTGAGCCGGCTGACGGCGAAATAAGTGCAAAAGCCCGGCGAAAGGCCGGGCTTTTTTGCAACCCTGCCTGAAAAAGTGCGGGCCTGCCTGAAAATGTGAAGGAAAAACCTGGAGCGGGCCCGGCTTGGCACTAGCATCCGGGAAACATCGCTCCTAAATCCAAGACCATGCCGGCAAACGTCGCCAACAATGCTTGAAGACATTGAGCATCCGGACAGCGGGAAAAAATGAAAGCTGATTTCTACGAAACGCTGGGCGTGCAAAAAGGCGCCGACGACAAGGAACTCAAGAGCGCTTTCCGTAAGCTCGCCATGCAGTTCCATCCCGACCGCAACCCCGGCGACGGTGCCTGCGAGCACAAGTTCAAGGAAATCAACGAAGCCTACGAGACGCTGAAGGACCCGCAGAAGCGCGCCGCCTATGACCGCTTCGGCCATGCCGCCTTCGAGCAGGGCGGCATGAACGGCGCAGCGCATGGTTTCGGCGCCGGCGGCTTCGCCGACATCTTCGAGGATATTTTCGGCGACATGATGGGCGGCCGGCAGCGCCGTTCCTCCGGCGGCCGCGAACGCGGCGCCGACCTGCGCTACAACATGGAAATCACGCTGGAAGAAGCCTTTGCCGGCAAGACCGCGCAGATCCGCGTGCCGGCTTCGATCTCGTGCTCGGAATGCTCGGGCAGCGGCGCCAAGCCCGGCACGCAGCCGGTGACCTGCGCCATGTGCCACGGCCACGGCAAGGTGCGCGCCACGCAAGGCTTCTTCTCGATCGAACGCACCTGCCCGCAATGCCAGGGCCGCGGCCAGACGATCAAGGACCCCTGCCCGAAATGCGCTGGACAGGGCCGCGTCACCGAGGAGCGCTCGCTGTCGGTCAACATCCCGGCCGGCATCGAGGACGGCACCCGTATCCGGCTGGCCAATGAGGGCGAGGCCGGCCTGCGCGGCGGACCCTCGGGCGACCTCTACATCTTCCTGGCAGTGAAGCCGCACGAATTCTTCCAGCGCGACGGCGCCGATCTCTATTGCAAAGTGCCGATCTCGATGACGACGGCCGCCCTTGGCGGCTCCTTCGAGGTCACCACGCTCGATGGCACCCAGACCAAGGTCAAGGTGACGGAGGGCACCCAGAACGGCCGCCAGTTCCGCTTGAAGGGCAAGGGCATGCCGGTGCTGCGCCAGCCCAATGTCGGCGACCTCTACATCCAGACGGCGGTCGAGACGCCGCAGAACCTGACGCGCCGCCAGCGTGAATTGCTGGAGGAGTTCGAGCAGCTCTCGTCCAAGGACAACTCGCCCCAGTCGAGCGGGTTTTTCGCGCGCATGAAAGACTTCTTCGAGTCGTTCGGCGAAAGCTGATCACAGGATTGTCGGCATCGCTAGAGCATGATCCCAAAAAGTGGTTGCCGGTTTTCGGAAAAGATCATGCTCCAACAAAGAGCAGCCGCTTCCCAAGCGTCATCAACACCTTATGCCAGATGACGCCTTGCCTTGTCCCACCCAACTGCTAAGTAGCGGATCGGGGGCTGAGCATTGAGGAGAGCTCGCATGGCACGTAGTCCCGGGTTGCGCAAAGCGCTGGCCGAAAAATTCGACGACGAGCTCAAGTTCTTCAAAGGCTGGATCGACAAGCCGAAAACGGTCGGCTCGATCGTTCCCACCAGTTCCATCACCGCCCGCAAGATGGCCTCGATCGTCAATCCGAGATCGGGCCTGCCGGTATTGGAAGTCGGGCCCGGCACCGGCGTCATCACCCGCGCCATCCTCGCCCAGGGCGTGAAGCCCGAGAATCTCTACGCGGTCGAATATTCGACCGACTTCGTGCGCCATCTGCGCCGGCTCTATCCCGGCGTCAACGTGATCGAGGGCGACGCCTTCAATCTCAACGCCACGCTCGGCGACAAGCGCGACATGGTGTTCGATTCGGTCGTTTCCGGCGTGCCGCTGCTCAATTTCCCGGTCGCCCAGCGCATCGCCTATATCGAAAGCCTGCTCGACCGCATCCCGCATGGCCGGCCGATCGTGCAGCTGACCTATGGCCCGCTGTCGCCGATCCCGCCCGGCCGCGGCAATTACACGGTCAAGCATTTCGATTTCATCATCCGCAACATCCCGCCGACGCAGCTGTGGATTTATCGCCGGCCGGCGCATTAGGTTCTAACTGCGAAAGTATTCGACCCTAGTCGGTGGTAGCAGCCGTCCTTGGTGATTAGCCTAAACGCCCATCCGTTTGTCATCCACGGGCGGAGCAAGGAGCGTAGCGACGCGCGCAGACCCGAGGATGACGAAGTTCGCAGGCCGCGACCGATCCCTCGAACGTTTTCTGCCACCCGCTCGTTGATTTGAATGCTCCTTGGCTGTACCTGTCCCCGAACAAGGGTGGCCAATGGCAGTGATCCCACGAATCCTCGTCTTCGCCGGCTCGGTCCGGACCGGCGCCTATAGCGGCCGGACCGCCGATGTGGCGCAGAAGGAACTGGCCATGCAGGGCGCGGAGGTGACGCGCATCTCGCTCGGCGATTATCCGCTGCCGATCATAGACGAGGACCTGGAAAAGGAAAAAGGCATTCCCGAAAACGCCATCAAGCTCGGCCGCCAAATCGCGGCGCATGACGGGCTGCTGATCGCGACCCCCGAATATAACGGCTCGATCCCGCCGCTGCTCAAGAACGCGATCGACTGGGTGAGCCGGATACGGCGCGACGGCAGCCGCGCGTTCAGGCCGCTTGCCGGCAAGCCGGTGGGGCTCTGCTCGTCCTCGGAGGGCAAGTTCGCCGGCATACGCTGCATCAACCATCTGCGCGCGGTGCTGGTGCGCTGCCAGATGGAGGTGATCACGCCGGAATGCTCGGTTTCCGAGGCCGGCGAAGCCTTCGCCGAGGACGGACAATTCAGGGACACCAGACTACACCAATCGATGGAGCGCCTATGCCGTACACTGATCGAAACCTCGCGCATGCTGTCGACCCGGATCGAGGCATGATCCATTTCGCGGGGGCCGACACGATGCGGGACAGGCTGATCGTCGGGCTGGACCTGCCGACGCTGAAGGAGGCCGAGAGAGCGGTGCGCGAGCTCGAGGGTGCGGTTTCCTTCTATAAGATCGGCTATCAGCTCGCCTTCGCCGGCGGACTGGACTTCGCGCGCGAGCTCGCCAGCGGCGGCACGAAAGTGTTCCTCGACATGAAGCTGCTCGACATCGACAACACGGTGGCCAAGGGCGTCGAGAACATCGTCAAGATGGGCATGACGATGCTGACGCTGCATGCCTACCCCAGGGCCATGAAAGCGGCGGTCGAGGCAGCCAAGGGCAGCGATCTGTGCCTGCTCGGGGTGACGGTGCTGACCTCGATGGACGAGCAGGATGTGATCGACGCCGGCTATGAATACGACCCGCACACGCTGGTGCTCAGGCGCTCCGAACAGGCACTGCATGCCGGCATGGGCGGCATCGTCTGCTCGGCGGAAGAGGCCGAGGCGGTGCGCCGGATCGTCGGCCCCGACCTGGCGGTGGTGACGCCGGGCATCCGGCCGTCCGGCAGCGACCATGGCGACCAGAAACGCGTGGTGACGCCGGCGCAGGCGATCCGCAACGGCTCCAGCCATCTCGTCGTCGGCCGGCCAATCGTCGCCGCGCCCGACCGGCGTGCGGCAGCCGAGGCGATACTCGCCGAAATGCAATCCGCCTGAGGACGAGTTCCGAAACTCTACTCCGGCGGTCATCCGGCGGCGTTTTCTGCGCTTCTACAGCGCCGCGCGTCCTTAGGACGCGCAAAGGACGCTGTAGCTTTTTTGATTTGCGTATGATCCTTTCCGAAAATCGATTTCAATTTTCGGGGTCATACGCTGCTCACGTACTTTAAGTATGCTCCGCTCCGGTTCTCGAAAACGCCACCAGCTGCCTCACCGGAGCGACTTTCCGACCTGGTCCTCGCTAGGCGACGCAAACAGGAGAAAAAGGAATGCCGAAGGGATATTGGATCGCCCGTGTCGATGTGCGCGACGCCGAGGGCTACAAGGACTATGTCGCCGCCGCCAAGCTCGCCTTCGACCGTTTCGGCGCGAAGTTCCTGGCGCGTGGCGGCGAGCATGAAAAGGCCGAAGGGCCGGGCCGCGCCCGCAACGTGATCATCGAGTTCGAATCGCTTGCGGCGGCGCATGACTGCTACCACTCGCCGGAATACCAGCGCGCCGTCGCCATCCGCCAGAAAGTCGCCGATGGCGAGATCGTGCTGGTCGAAGGCATCTAACCAGCCTGAAATCCTCAGTGCAGCGTGTGCCGCTCGTCGATGGCGAGCGATTCCGCCTGGTGGCGGTGACCGTGGATTTCATAACCGACGACGGTGACCGCCGGCGCCAGCGTCAGGATGATCAGGCAGACCGCCATGTCGACGCCGGCAATGGCGGCGATAACGGCAAGCGCTGCGACCGCCGCCGTGGCCAGCAGCAGCCAGATGTGGAACGGGTCGAAGCGCTGCACGAGATAATAGTAGAGCGCGTAGATCCCGCCGAGGAAAATGGCGAGCGGGATCGCGGCCGAGAGCAAAACCGCAAGCGGCCCGATATGGGCCTTGTGCTCGATGAAATAGGCTGCGACATGCAGGCCCGCGCCGGTGGCGACGATCGCGGCCACGATCAGCATCTGGCCATAGCCCCAGACGAATGAGCGCTCGCGGTGCGCGTGCAGGACCGGTCCCGAAGGCAGCATGTAGTAGCACCACCACATGCCGAAGGTGAGGCCGGTGCCGGCGACGCCGACAAGAGCTGCATCGAGGTTCCAGCCCTGCTCCTCGACCACGGCCGACAGCGAGGCCAGCGTGCCGACAACGCCTTCGCCCAGAGCGATGATGGCGAACAGGCTGTAGCGTTCGGCCATGTGATGCGCGTGCCAGGGCGTGCCGCCATCCCTGCGTTCGGCGATCACCGGCCCGGAGAGCTCGATCAGCAGCAGAATCGCGCCGAAGACCAGGCTGGTCACCACCGAGAAATCGACCAGGATCTGCACCACCCAGCCGATCTGCGCGATGGCGATGGCTGTGACATAGGTGAGGCAGATACCGCGCCGCGCGGGATCCTGCCTGGCCGCGCGCAGCCACTGGACGATCATGGCGACGCGCATGATGACGTAGCCCAGCACCATGATGGAATTGTCGAGATGCTCGCCATGCTCGATCGAGGCGAACATGCGCGGCAGGCCGATGGCCAGCACCAGCACGCCGATCATCTGCACCATGGTGATGAGACGGAAGACCCAGTCGTCGGTGTCATAGGCCGAGGAGAACCAGGAGAAATTGATCCAGGCCCAGCAGATGGCGAAGCCGGCGAAGCCGAAGCCGAGCAGGCCGACCGCATAATGGCCCTCGGCCAGGGCATGCGCCAGCTGCGACGAGGCAAGGCCGAAAGCGGTGACGAAAGTCAGGTCGAAGAGCAGCTCGAGCGGCGTGGCGACGCGATGCTCCTCGTGCGGGTCGCGGCCGCTCATGCGCTTCAAATGATGGTGGAGACTTTGAACGCTGACAGGCGTCGTGTTCATTGCGCGGCTCTCGTTGACACAGCCGCGACAGTAGAGGCGGAGAAAAGGCCGTCAAGGCGCGGCTATCGCGCCGAGCCTGTGCGGAGCGGCTCGTCGTTTCACGGAGTAACCGAGCCGCTCCAGACCCTGGCGGATCGGAGACTGCAGGCGCCTGCTTCGCGGGAGATTGGCCGAAACGCCCATCGCTTCGTCATCCACGGGCGAAGCAAGGAGCGAAGCGACGCGGCGCAGAACCCGAGGAACCATTCCGTGACTTGGAAGCGCCGCCACGGTGCAGAATTCTAGGGTCTTCGCGACGGAGCTTCGCTCCTGCTCCGCCCTGGAATGACGATTCGCGACGGGCGTTTCGGCCAATCGCCAACGCATGCCACCTGCCAATGCAAACAGAGCCGGCCGGTCAAAATCCCGTGCAGTGCCACTAGAGCCGTTCCAGAAAAGTGTGGCGGTTGGGCTCGGCGACCTCGCCGTAGCCTCCGTCCGCACTTGCGTCGGAACAAAGAGCCATGGGCGATTCGCTAAGGTTTCCCTGCTCCACCGAGCCGCCGGTCGAGCCAGACCAGCGCTTCCCCGGCAACGACGAAGCCGAGCGCGATCAGGGCGCTGCTTACAAGGGTCTGCGCCCAGCCGATCTGGGCGACGTCGATGAATGGATAGGGATAACGCCCTTCGAAAGACCCGCGAACCAGGGCGTAGACGAGATAGAAGAGCGGATAGAGCGCCCACAGAAGCGGCGCCTGGCGGGTCAGCGTGCCCTTGGGGACGAAAATTAGCCAGAAAACGATCGTCAGTGCCGGCGTCACCTTGTGAAGCAGGACGTTGGCGAGCTGCGAGCCGCCGGTCAGCTCCTGCAGGCCCTGCAGCAGCAGCGCATAGACGACGCCGACGAGCGCGATGTTGAGGAGGGTCGCGCCGAGCAGCCATGGCGTCGCGAACCGCGCCTTCACCGCGACGCCGGTGAACGCGACCGCGACCAGAAGATTGGTGGTGATCGTGAAATAGCCGAGCAGCCGCCAAAGCACGGCGGGCCACGACGCCGGCCTGTCGGCGAGCGCGTGAAAATGCACGTCCATGCCGGCCCATGCCGCCAGCGCGATAAGCGCCGCCAAGAGCCGCGCCGGTATGCCGTGCGTATCGAGATCAGCCTGTGTCACGACGTGAGTGCCCATTCCAATGCCTGTCCGACAGGGATTTATAGCCGCGTCGATGGCTGGAGGAAACTCGGCCTGGTGAGCGAGAACAGGGAAGCGGTCTTAACGCGGTCTCGGCGTCATGCCCGCTCGCTGGGAACCGGGAGGATATCGGCGTCCACGACGCAATAAGGCGCGTGGCGGAAATCGCGGATGCGCACGACCTCTTCGCCGCACCAGTCGACCAGCACGAAGCCGCGCACGGTATCGTCCGCCTGTGGGTCGCGGATCAGGATCGCCGGCTGGCCATCGACGAAGCCGAGCGACAGCGCCCAGTCGCCGAGGCGGTCGTAATTGCCGAAATAGGTCGAGGCTTCCTTCTTGCCGTTGAGGCGGGCGCGATTGACGACGTCGACCTGGACATCCTCGGCGATCAGCCTCCTGACCCCGTCGAAATCGCGCGCGTTGAACAGGTCGACATAGCGGCGCAGCCGGCGCTCCTCCTCCGGGTCGAGCTTCGGCATGGCCATGTCCTCCGGCAACGCCGCCATCGCCTTCAGTTCCGTCCGGCCGCGATGCAGCGCTGCCTTGGTGGCGGCTAAAGTCGCGCCCGTCACCTCGCAGGTCTCCTGCAGGCTGAGGCCGAGCACGTCGACCAGGATCACGGCGCTGCGTTGCGCCGGCGTCAGCCGCATGAAGCTGCGCAGGCTCGCCGCGGCCGCGAGCCTTCTCTCGGCGCTGGCCGAGAGGTCCTCAATCATCGTCATGTCGGCCTCGGTGATGCGGGAGCGCTCCCGCTGGCTGCGGCGCAGATGATCCTGCGCCGCATTGTGGGCGATGCGGAACAGCCACTGCTCGGGGCGTTCGACGAGAGCGCCGCCGTCATATGCGGCAAGCGCCTTCACCACCGTTTCCTGCACGATGTCCTCGCCCTCGATCGCCGAGCCGGCCATGCGCGCCGCATAGCGGTGCAGCTTCGGCCGCAGGCCGACGAGCATGGCTCCAAGTTCCGCGCGGTCGAACCCTGCTGAGCTCATCGTCCCTTTTCTCGCCTCGCCGATGCCTGTCGCCATACCCAGCCCAGGTCAGGCCGGCACGGCTTCATCGGCCTTGGCCAGCATACGATAGTTGCCGACGATCTTCGCCGGCGCCCTGGCAAGCGGCGTCGAGCGCCGTTCGGCATGATTGGCGCCGAACGCCTTGAACGCGTCGATCTCGGTCAGCGCCGAGCTGTCCTTGTCGTAGCCGACGAGATGCACGAATTCGCCATTCTCCAGTTCGAGCACCAGATAGCGCAGGGTTTGCGGCTGCGTTTCGTCCAGCGCCTCGAACACTTTTGCCACCAGTGCCCGGTTCTCGGCGATGCTGGCGTCCTTCACGCCGTAGCGGATGAGATTGTAGGTCATGGTCGTCTCCTGTTTGTGGGTGCAGGAGGAAGACGTTCCGCAGGCCAGAAAGGATTCTCAGGCCGGGTCCTATTTTTTGATCGCCTCCGGCGATCAGCCGATTCCGCCGATCATGGAGACGATCGTGTCGTCGCCGGCCGATTGCGGTCGCATCCGGCCGCTGGCCAGCTCGATCGACAGTTTGCACAGAGCAGAGTTGACGGGCGTGGCTATGCCGTGCAGTCGTCCGAGAAGGACGATCTCGCCGTTGAGAAAGTCCGTCTCAAGCGAGCCGGTTCCGCGCACGATGCTCTGCAGCGTCGATGACCCGACACGCACCCGGCCCGGGACTGTAGTGATGGTCAGTTGTTCGCGGGCCATGGCGTCGGTTTTGTCCCAGTCGATCCCGGCCGCGCTCATCACCGCCTCGGCTTCGGCCCGTGCCTTCGCATGCCATTTCCGCTGCAACTCAACCTCCCCGAGCGCCGCGTCAATGATGTTTCGAAGGTTGGCCAGCAGCTTGCGATATTTGCTGCTCATCACATTGTCCCTGGGATCGACTATGAAACCGGACGCGCTGAGAACCCCGCCCAGTTTCTCGACAGAGTCGTCGATTCCTGAAGGATAGCGGCCGATATCGAAGGCGCCGATCTTGGGCCCGAAATAGGCGGTGACCTCGCCTGGCGTCTCGTAGTCGGAAGGCAGCATCACTGTCGCGCCATAGACATTGGCGAAGAAGCGCAACGCGAGCGGCTCATTGGCAACGCCGTTCTGGAAGCAGAATACGGGCTGCGCCGCTGCACCGGCGGCTTTGAGCCGCTGCAGCGCGCCGAGTGTATCGGGGGTCTTCATCGTCAGGAGCACGACATCGTCGCCCCTGAAGGAAATCTCCGCCGGGTCGGCATGGACGGGGAAGCGCGCGGTCTTGGTGCCTTGCGGGGTGGAAAGCGTCAGCCCGGAGGCGCGAATGGCGTCGAGCTGACGGCCGCGGGCAATGCCGATGACGTCATTTCCGGAAAAACTCAGCTGGGCCGCGATGGCGCCACCGACCGCGCCGATGCCATAGACGATGATGCGCATGCTACTCCCGTTGTGATTGGAGTTTCGGTCGATAACGATTGGCCGAAAAAGCCTACAGCGTTGTCGCTGAACCGGCGATCACCCGTGCCTTCCGTTCACGCAATCGTGGCCGCCGCCGCCCGCCCCGCGCTGCGCCCCGAAAAGATGCAGCCGCCGAGGAAGGTGCCTTCCAGCGCCGCGTAGCCATGCACGCCGCCGCCGCCGAAGCCAGCCGCCTCGCCGACCGCGTAGAGTCCCGGCACCGGCTGGCCGCCAGCATCGAGCACGCGGCTGTCGAGGTCGGTCTGCAGGCCGCCCAGCGTCTTGCGGGTGAGGATGTTGAGGCGCACCGCGATCAGCGGGCCGTTGGCCGGGTCGAGCATCTTGTGCGGCTTTGCGGTGCGGATCAGCTTGTCGCCGAGATAGGCGCGGGCGCTACGCAGCGCCGTGATCTGCGCATCCTTGGAGAACGGATTGTCGAGCTGCATGTCGCGGGCGCGGATCTCGCGCTCGACCTGCGCCACCTCGAGCAGCGGCTCGCCGCCGGCCAGCGCGTTCATGCGCGCCACCAGCTTCGAAAGATCGGCCTCGACGATGAAGTCCTCGCCCTTGTCCATGAAGGCCTTCACCGGACCGGGAATGCCCGATGTCGCGCGGCCCAGCACCTGCCGCCAGCTTTTGCCCGTCAGATCGGGGTTCTGCTCCGAGCCCGACAGGGCGAACTCCTTCTGGATGATCTTCCTGGTCAGGATGAACCAGGAATAGTCGAAGCCGGTGCTCATGATGTGGCTGAGCGTGGCTAGAGTGTCGAAGCCCGGATAGAGCGGCACCGGCAGCCTTTTGCCGCGCGCGTCAAGCCACAACGAGGACGGGCCCGGCAGGATGCGGATCGCATGCTCGGTCCAGACCGGCGCCCAGTTTTTTATCCCCTCGACATAGTGCCACATCCGGTCGCGGTTGATGATCGAGCCCCCAGCCGCCTCGGTGATCGCCAGCATGCGGCCATCGACGTGATCGGGAACGCCGGTGATCATCCGCTTCGGTGGCGCGCCCAGGCGCTGCGGCCAGTTCTGGCGCACCAGCTCGTGATTGCCGCCGATGCCCCCGGAAGCCACGATCACCGCCTGCGCGTGAAGCTCGAACTCGCCGGTCACTGCGCGCGAGCTCTTGCGGCCGCGCTCGGCGCTGCTCGGCTCCAGCACATCGCCGCGCACGCCCGTCACCGTATTGCCGGTGCGGGTGACCTCGTTGACCCGGTGGCGGAACCTGAACTCGACCAGCCCGCGCTTTTGCGCCTCGCGCACGCGCAGCGCGAACGGCTCCAGCACGCCGGGCCCGGTGCCCCAGGTGATGTGGAAACGCGGTACCGAATTGCCGTGGCCGGTCGCATTGCCGCCGCCGCGCTCGGCCCAGCCGACGACGGGGAAGAATTTCAAGCCGCGCTCGATCAGCCAGGAGCGCTTCTCTCCGGCGGCGAAGTCGACATACGCCTCGGCCCATTTGCGCGGCCAGAAATCCTCCGGACGGTCGAAGGCGGCCGTGCCCATCCAGTCCTCGAGCGCGAGGTCGTGCGAATCGCGGATGCGCATGCGCCGCTGCTCCGGCGAATCGACCAGGAACAACCCGCCGAACGACCAGAAGGCCTGGCCGCCCAGCGACTGCTCCGGCTCCTGGTCGACGATGATGATCTTCCTGCCGGCGTCGGTCAGCTCGGCCGCGGCGGCGAGGCCCGCCAGCCCCGCGCCGACAATGATCGCGTCCGCGTCAGCCATGTTTCCTCCCAGAAGTTAGCCGGCAGCCTATTGCGACGTCTCAGACGTTCTCCCAGCCGTCCTTTTCGCCGGCGCGGAAGATGGCGTCGATGACCTTCTGGTTCAGCACCGATTCCTCCAGCGTGAAGACGCGGTCCTTGCCGCCCTGTGCCGCGCGTACGAAGGCCTCGCATTCCAGCCGATACTGCTGCGTGCCGGGGAAGCGGAACACCTGCGCTTCGGTGTGGTTCTGGTTGTGCAGTTCGATGCGGTGGTGCTCGTAGAGCCCGGCATTGAAGGGGCCGAAGACCTCGATGAAGCCTTTCTCGCCGTGGAACACCATCACCTGCCGCGCCGCCATCTGCGTCGACAGATAGAAAGACAGCTCGAAATCGCCGAAATCGGCGCGGATCGAGGAATAGATGTCGGTGCCGAATGTCTTGTCGCGCTCGATCGTCGCCTGCACGCGAAGCGGCTCCTTGCCGGTCGAAAAGCGCGTCGACACCGTCGGATAGACGCCGATGTCGGGCAGCGCGCCGCCGCCGAGATCGAGCTGGTTGCGCATGTTCTTGGGATCGACATTGTAATAGGAGAACGCACCCTGCACGTGACGCAGCCGGCCGATGGCGCCGCCGGCGATGAGGTCGCGCACCTTGATCCACTGCGGATGGTAGACGACCATGAAGGCTTCGCAGACCTGCACCTTCTTTTGGTCGCGCAGCTTGATCAGCGGCGGGATGTCCTTGGCGTCGAGCGCCAGCGGCTTTTCCACCAGCACATGTTTCCCGGCTTCGATCGCCTTGGCCGTCCATTCGACATGCTGCGAGGTCGGCAACGGGATGTAGACGCCGTCGACCTCCTTGGAGGCAAGCAGTTCCTCATAGGAGCCGAAAGCATGGCGGGCGCCGAAACGCTCACCCAGCGCCTTGGCCTTCGCCAGGTCGCGGCTGGCGATCGCCGACAAGACGCCGTTCTCCGAATCCACGATTGCCGGCAAAAGCTGCTCGCGGCCGATCTTCGCCGTCGACAGAACACCCCATCGGAACATCACGCTTCTCCATGTCGGTTTACAGGCAACGAGGTTTGCCCGAAATCGAGGGAAAAGCCAATGCGGGAAGCTCCGTTCCTCGCCCCACGCAGTGGGGAAGAGGTGGCCCGGCAAAGCCTGGACGGAGAGGGGCCTTCGTAGAGCGCGAGCTGCCGGAGCGGGGCACTTTATAGGGCTCGCCGACCACTTCGATATCAAAGGGCTCTGCCGTCGCGGAGGGCGTCCCCCGCTCCGTCTCGGGCTTCGCCCGAGCCACCTCTCCCCCGCCTTCGCGGGGGCGAGGAAACTAGGTCGTGCTCAGCCCCTCTTGCCCATCAGCGTCATGTCGAAATCGACGATGTTGGAATAGAGCGGCGTGCCGACATCCATGCCGTAGCGCGACCTGAGCACCTTGCCGGTGACGTGGAACCTGATGGTCCCGCCCTTCAATCCGCCGAGCTCGGCCGTGAATTTTTCTGGAAACGTCTTGCCGCGCGCCGTCAGCCTGCCGGTCACCAGCGCCGTCGCGTCGCCGGTGCGGGTCACGCTGGTCGAGCGGAACTGGATTTCCGGATTGTTGGCGGCGTCGAACACCGCGTCGGAGCGCAGGAAGGCGTCGATGCGGCCTTGGCCCGTGCCGACGCTTTCGGGATAGATGGTGAGGTCGACCTTGGAGCGGCCGACATCGCCATTGTCGATGCGGATCGTGCCCTTGAAGCGGCCGAAGGCGCCGTCGAAACCACCGCCGCCGGCCTTGCCGATGGTGAAGCGGATCGACGAGCCCGACGGGCTGATCGTGTAGCTGCCGGCGGCGTCGCTGAGCGCCACCGCGGCAATGGCAGGCACGGCAAGGCAAGCGGCAAAGGCCGCCAATCCGAGGATGCGCGCGTTCATGGGTTTCTTCCTTCCGCAGATACGCTTCTTCTGCGTTCTCGCCCCACCAACGAATGATGGCGCGGTTCTATTCCCTGCCTGACGAAGGTGTGATCATGCGCGTCAGCACGCTGTCGCGCAGCAGGAAATGATGGCGCAGCGCCGCCGCGATGTGCAGCGCCACCAGCGCGATGCCGGCATAGGCGAGGTACCAATGCGCCGCCGACCAGAAGCTTTCCGCCGCATCGGATTCGGCCAGTGGCAGGTTGGGCATCACGAACAGGTCGAACGGCATGGTCGGAATCTCCAGCGTCGAGACCGAGACCAGCGCCCAGCCGGAGAGCGGCAGCGCGATCTGGAAAACATAGAGCGCGAAATGCGCCAGCGGCGCTGTCCTGCGCTCCAGCGTTCCGACCGAAGCCGGCAAGGCTGGCGCCGCATTGCGAAGCCGCCAGGCGATGCGCAGGATGATCAGTCCCAGCAGCAGGAAGCCGAAGGATTTGTGCAACTGGATCAGCTCGAAGGACGCCCGCTGGCTTGTCGTGCGCACCATGACGAAGCCGAGCGCGAACTGGCCGATGAAGACGATGCCGATCAGCCAGTGGAGGATGATCATCGCCCAGCCATAGCGGGCGGAGGTGTTGGTGAGGGATTGCATGGAAGGCGAACGAAGCTGGCGCCGGCTTTCTTCCGCCTTAGCCTGAAGGCGGGCAATAGGGCGCTCCCCTCTTCGTCTCGGCTTTGCCGAGCCACCTCTCGCCACTTTGTGGGGCGAGGAACCTAAACTTGCGAAGGTCGCGACGTCGGCGGTTGGCGTTTCCTCGCCCCGATGAAATGGGAGAGAGGTGGCCGCGCAGCGGACGGAGAGGGGGCCAACGCTGCCATATGCAATTGTACTTTTCGCGGGGACGAGCTACCCGCTCACCTTGAAGAAATCCACGAACGCTCTCAGCGCCGGCCGCATTTGCCGGCGGCCCGGATAGTAGACGAAGAAGCCTTCGAAGGACGGGCACCAGTCCTCCAGCACGTGGACCAGCCTTCCGTCGGCGAGTGGCGCCCGCACATAGGGCTCGAAGACGAAGGCGAGCCCGGCGCCGTCGACAGCCGCCTGGGCGATCAGGTGATCCTCGTCGAGGATCAGCGGCCCTTGCGCGGCGATTTCGATCTCCTCGCCGTCTTTCTCGAACTCCCATCGATAGAGGATGCCGCTGGAGAAACGGAAGCGGATGCAGCGATGGTCGGCCAGCTCGCGCGGATGGCGAGGTTTCGGCATCGCCTCGAAATAGGACGGCGCGCCGACGACGGCGCCGCGAAGATCGGGGCCGATGCGCACCGCGATCATGTCGCGCTGCAGGCTTTCGCCGAGCCGCACGCCGGCGTCGAAACCGCCTTCGACCACGTCGGTGAAGCGGTCCTCGATGACGATCTCCAGCACGATGTCGGGATAGGCGGCGGCAAAGGCGCCGAGCCGAGGCGTCAGCGTCAGATGCGCAGCCGTGCGCGGCACCGTCAGCCGCAGATTGCCGGCTGGCCGGTCACGCGCCTCGACCGCTGTTTCCAGCGCCAGGTCGATCTCGGACAGCGCCGGCCGCAACCGTTCGAGCAATTGCGCGCCCTCCTCGGTCGGCGCGACGCTGCGCGTGCTGCGTGCCAGCAACCGCACGCCGAGCCGCGCCTCCAGGCTCGACACCGCGTGGCTCACCGCTGAGGGCGCGATGCCAAGCTCGCGCGCCGCGCCGCGAAAGCTGGCGCATTGGGCGACGGTTGCAAGCACGGCGAGCTGCGAGAGGTTGGTGCGGTTTATTGTTCTATTTTATAGAGCAAGCCGTGCAAAAGAGACAGAATTATCGAACGCATTGCAAGGCACTATCTCATCGCCATCGCAAACAAGGAGATGCGCCATGCAAACCCGCAAGCTCGGAACTGAACTCGAAGTCTTCCCCGTCGGCCTCGGCTGCATGGGCATGAGCTTCGCCTATGGCGGCCAGTCGGAGGCCGAGGCGATCGCCACGCTGCGCCGCGCCGTCGAGATCGGCGTCACCTTCTTCGATACGGCCGAAGTCTACGGTCCCTTCGAGAACGAGATCCTGCTCGGCAAGGCGCTGAAGCCGGTGCGCGACAAGGTCACCATCGCCACCAAATTCGGCTTCAAGATTTTGGACAAAGGCACGGGCATCGACCGCATGGCCGGCGTCGACAGTCGCCCCGAACACGTCAAGGCGGTGGCCGAAGCCTCGCTGAAGCGGCTCGATACCGATGTCATCGACCTCTACTACCAGCACCGCGTCGACCCGAACGTGCCGATCGAAGACACGGTCGGCGCCATGGCCGAACTCGTGCGCGAGGGCAAGGTCCGCGCGCTCGGCCTGTCGGAAGTGAGCGGCGCGACGCTGCGCCGGGCGCATGCCGTGCACCCGATCGCCGCCGTGCAGAGCGAATATTCGCTGTGGAGCCGCGATCCGGAGGACGAGATATTCGCCGTCTGCCGCGAGCTTGGCATCGGCTTCGTGCCCTACAGCCCGCTCGGCCGCGGCCTGCTCACCGGCACGATCGGCAAGCCGGACGCGCTCGGCGCCGACGACTGGCGCCGCACACTGCCGCGCTTCCAAGCCGAGGCGATGGAAGCCAACAACGCCGTCATCGCGGTGCTGGAGAAGATGGCGGCAGAGAAGGGTGTCACGTCGGCGCAGCTGGCGCTCGCCTGGGTGCTGCACCAGGGCGATTTCATCGTGCCGATCCCGGGTGCGCGTAAGATACGCCACCTTGAGCAGAACACGGCGGCGGCCGGGATTGAGCTCAGCGCTGCGGAGGTGGCGGCGATCGGCGACGCGCTGTCGCCGGATAAGGTGGTCGGCAAGCGCTATACGGAGGAGCTGCTGGCGCTGGTGAATGGGTGAGCAAAAGGGGCGCTTCGGCGTCCCTTTTTCGAAGGTCGGTGCGAGGCCCCCCTCTCTGTCCTGCCTGACATCTCCCCCTCAAGGGGGGAGATTGGCAGCTTCGGCGCGGGCGCGCTTCCTTTGCAACGTTGGCGATTAGCGAAAGCGGGCGTGACATCTAATCCCCCCTTGAGGGGGAGATGCCCGGCAGGGCAGAGAGGGGGGCCTCGCGCCGGCTCATCTTATCTCTGCGCCCTACCAGGCCACCACCTCAATCTCCGGCCAATACTCCTTGGCGCGCTTCCCCTTCACCTCATGCGTCCGCTGATTGTCCAGCGCCCGGTTCGGCGTGATGCGAAACGAAAAAACATCATCCAGCCCGAACGGCGCAACCAAATCCAGGCACCCCTCGGCATCGTACCGCACCCCGACAGCATGCGTCTTCGACGCAAAATAGCTCACCGACTCGCTGGCGCTCGCATACCTCGGACACGCCTGCCCAAACTTCACCGGATACCACAGATGCACCCGCGCCTGGTTGCGCACCTCGACCGGGAGCGGCAATCCCTGGAAATGCTGCGCCGCCCGGCGGATCACCGCATCCTCGGCCTCGTAGGAGAGGTCGGCGTCGTCGAAATAGAACAGGTCGACATCCTTGATGCCGTATCCAGGCGGCTTGCCGGTCAGATGGTTCCACACGCTGTTGTAGAGCGCGCCGGAAACCACCAGCCAATCCGGCAGCGCGAGCTGGCGTACACGCGCCAGTGTTTCATCGAGCAGCGGGTCGGCCGCGACGATGGCGAGGAAGGCCTCGCGCTGCGCTTCGAAGGAAAGGCCGGAATAGCGGAGATGGTCCATCGCTCTTTGGAGGGCGATTCGCCATGCTCCGACAATCCCTGAAAGCGTTAGGCCCGCAGCACGCCGCCCGTTTGCTTGTTGACGTTCTCGACGATGCGCTTGGCCAGCGCCTCGAAATCCTCGTCGGTCAGCGTCTTTTCGACCGGCTGGATCGACACCTCGATGGCGATCGACTTCTTGGCAGCGCCCAGCGACGCGCCCTCGAAGACGTCGAACACCGAAACGCCGGTGACCAGCTTCTTGTCGGCGGCAAGGGCGGCCCGTACCAGCGTGCCGGCCTCCACCGACCGGTCGACGACGAAGGCGAAGTCGCGCTTCACCGCCTGGAAGGGTGAAAGCTCCAGCTTTGGCTTGGTGCGCGTCGGCTTGGCCTTCGGCTCCGGCACGGCGTCGACGAAAACCTCGAAGCCGCAGAGCGGACCCGACACGTCGAGCCCGTCCAGCGTCTTCGGATGGAATTCGCCGAAGGTGCCGAGCACGGTCTTCGGCCCGAGCTTGATCGTGCCGGAGCGTCCCGGATGATACCAGGCCGGGCCGCCGGGCTCGATCTGCAGCCGGTCGACCGGCGCGCCGCAGGCTTCGAGCGCCGCGATCGCGTCCGCCTTGGCGTCGAACACGCCGACCGGTCCGGCATTGCCGGCCCAGCTGCGCCCCGAACCGTCGAGCTTGGCCGTGCCGCGCCTGACGCCAGCGGCCACGCGCCGCTGCTGGTCGGCGGCATCGCCCTCATAGGTGCCCGAGACCTCGAACAGCGCCACGTCGCCGATGCCCTTGTCGGCATTGCGCTGCGCGGCCGCGATCAGCCCCGGCAGCAGCGAAGGCCGCATGTCGGACATGTCGGCGGCGATCGGGTTGGCGAGCTTCAGCGCCGTCTGGCCGCCGCCGAAGAGCTCGGCGTGCTTGGCCGGGATGAACGACCAGGTGACGGCCTCCATCATGCCGCGCACGGCCAGCGCGCGCTTGGCCGCCCGCGTGCGAACCTGCAGCGTCGTCAGGATCTTGCCGTTGACCGCGTCATGTGAGGTGAGCGGCTGCGGTGCGATGTTGTCGACGCCGTGGATGCGCATCACCTCCTCGACGAGATCGGCCTTGCCGTCGACGTCCGGACGCCAGGACGGCACCTTCACCTTGACCGTGTCACCCGATCCCTGCGGCTCGAAGCCGAGGCGGGTCAGGATGCCGAGAGCTTCCTCCCTCGGCACCTCGATGCCGGTCAGCCGCTTCACTTCCGAGAGCGGGAAGGTGACGACTTTCGCCTTGTGGCCGGCATAGCCCGCCACCTCGATCTCCGACGGCGTGCCACCGCAGAAGTCGAGCACCAGCTTGGTCGCGAGCTCGACGCCCGGCACCATGAATTCCGGGTCGACGCCGCGCTCGAAGCGGTAGCGCGCGTCGGTGATGATGCCGAGCGCGCGGCCGGTGCGGGCCGTGGTGATCGGATCCCAGAGCGCCGACTCGATCAGCACGTCGGTGGTGTTCTCGTCGCAGCCGGAATGCTCGCCGCCCATGATGCCGGCGATCGACTCGACGCCATTGTCGTCGGCGATCACGCACATTTCGGGCGTCAGCGTGTATTCGCGCCCGTCCAGCGCCAGCACCGTCTCGCCTTCCCTGGCGCGGCGCACCACGAGGTTGCCGGCGACCTTCTTCGCGTCGAACACATGCAGCGGCCGGCCGCGATCGAAGGTGACGTAGTTGGTGATGTCGACCAGCGCGCTGATCGGTCGGAGCCCGATGGCGATCAGCCGCTGCTGCAGCCATTTCGGCGACGGGCCGTTCTTGACGCCCTTCACCAGCGCCAGCGCGAAGCCCGGGCAGAGCTCCGGCGCCTCGATCGTGACCTTGACCGGGCAGAGGCCGTCACCGGCATGCGGCATGATCCCGCCGCCAGTCAATCGGCCGAGACCGCTTGCCGCGAGGTCGCGCGCAATGCCGTAGACGCTGGTCGCGTCCGGCCGGTTCGGCGTCAGGTTGATCTCGATGACCGGATCGTCGAGATGCGCGTAGGCGGCGAAGCTGGTGCCGACCGGCGCGTCCTGCGGCAAATCGATGATGCCGTTATGCTCGTCGGAGATTTCCAGCTCGCGTTCGGAGCACATCATGCCGTGGCTTTCGACGCCGCGGATCTTGCCGACCGACAGCGTCACGTCGATGCCCGGAACATAGGTGCCGGGCGCCGCGAAGGCGCCGATCAGGCCCGCGCGGGCGTTGGGCGCGCCGCACACCACCTGCACCGGCGGCTTGCCGTCGCCGGTGTCGACGGTCAGCACCCGAAGCCGGTCGGCGTCGGGATGCTGCACTGCCGTCAGCACCTTGGCGATGACGAAGGGCTTCAGGCCCGCCTTGTCGTCGACATGTTCGACTTCCAGGCCGATCGCGGTCAGCCGCTCGACGATCTCGGCAAGCGAGGCGTCGGTCTCGAGATGATCCTTGAGCCAGGAGAGGGTGAATTTCATCGTTTCACACTTTCGTATCTTCTTGAGCGAGCACTTCGACCAGCCTGAAGCGTTCGCAAACCAATTTCATGTCAGGCGAAAACCCGCCATTGCGTTCGAAGTAGGCGCGATGGGCGTCGCGCCAGTATGCGTAGCTCAAATCGCCTTCGCCTTCGTCACGGGCAAAGTCGGTGTCGACCTCGTCAAAGCGCCGGACTATGGCTTCGACGGTCTCGATGACGGCGGCGCGCCGGCCGTGTCCGTCGAGCACGACATCGCGACGACCCACCTCCGGCACCGGCTCGGCGCCGCCATAGTCGCGCAGCGCGCCACAGGTCGCGGTCTTGCGGCCCGACAGCACCAGCGCCAGCAGCTCGTCGGCGAGTTCGGGACTGTCGCCGAAGCGGAAGGTCACCGCGTTCGCATAGGGATCGGCAATTGGGCTCACGCGCTCATGCCCCGGCTAGTCCTTCGCCATCGGGCCGGGCTACGCTGGTCTTCAGATGCCTGGGCAGATCGTCCGGCATATGCAGGAAGGGCAGTTGCTCACGTACATAGGCATGCAGCGTCGGCTTGAAATAAGCCGGCATGTCCATGGCGCCGAGCATGAAACAGATCTGGTTGTCGAGCCGCTTGTCGACATAGGCGATCGGCGAGCCGCAGATACCGCAGAACGAGCGCTCCACCGGGCCGTTGCGGTAGCTTTTCAGCGATTTGCCGTTGAGCGCGACCTGGTCGGCCAGGAAGCCGACAAAGGCCGACACCGGCGCGCCGCTGGCACGCCGGCAATCGCCGCAATGGCAATAGCTGATGTGGTGCGGCTCGGCTGACGCCTCGAACCGCACCGCGCCGCAGCGGCAGCCGCCGGTGTGAGGTGCCGTCATGCAGAGAGGCCTCCGAACAGCGTCGGCAGGTCGAGCGGCCGGAAGCCGTAATGCGACAGCCAGCGCACATCGGCGTCGAAGAAGGCGCGCAGGTCCGGCATGCCGTATTTCAGCATGGCGATGCGGTCGATGCCCATGCCCCAGGCAAAACCCTGGTATTCGTTGGGATCGAGCCCGCCGGCGCGCAGCACATTCGGGTGCACCATGCCGCAGCCCAGGATCTCCATCCAGTCGGAGCCTTCGCCGAAGCGCACTTCGCCTGGACGCGAGCGGTCGCACTGGATGTCGACCTCGAGGCTGGGTTCGGTGAACGGGAAGAAGGACGGCCGGAAGCGCATCTTGACCGACGGCACCTCGAAGAAGGCCTTGCAGAACTCCTCCAGCACCCATTTCATGTTGGCGACATTGGCCGACTTGTCGACCACCAGCCCCTCGACCTGATGGAACATCGGCGAGTGCGTGGCGTCCGAATCCTGCCGGTAGGTCTTGCCGGGGATGACGATGCGGATCGGCGGCTTCTGCTTCTCCATGGTGCGGATCTGCACGGGCGAGGTGTGCGTGCGCAGCAGCTTGCGCTCGCCCTTCTCATCCGGCTGGAAGAAGAAGGTGTCGTGCATCTCGCGCGCCGGATGTCCCTCGGGGAAGTTCAGCGCGGTGAAATTGTAATAGTCGGTCTCGATATCCGGACCTTCGGCGATGGCGAAGCCGAGATCGCCGAAGATCGCCGCGATCTCGTCGATCACCTGGCTGATCGGATGGATGCGGCCGCGCTCGGCCGGCGACTGGCGCACCGGCAGCGTGACGTCGACCGTCTCGGCGGCGAGCCTGGCTGCGACCGCCACGTCCTTGAGCTCCGCCTTGCGCGCGGTGAGCGCTTCGGTGACTCGGTTCTTCAAGCCGTTGATCGCCGGACCTTTCACCTGGCGCTCCTCGGCGCTCATCGCGCCCAGCGTCTTCAGCATTTCGGAGACCGAGCCCTTCTTGCCCAGCGCCGAGACGCGCACCGCCTCGATCGCGGCCTCGTCCGAAGCCGCCGCGATGTCGGCCATCAGCGAAGCTTCAAGGGTTTCAAGATTTCCAGCGGTGGCGTTCACGGCGAATTCTTTCTATCGGTGGCTGTCATCAGCGTGCGTCACGATTTTCGTTTCGCGGTACGATTCTTGTTGCATCGGGCATAAGAAAAACCCGCGCCAGCCGTGCCAGCGCGGGTTCCCCAAATCAGTCCTAAAAAATGCTTGGGAAGCGCTGGCTTAGGCGACAGCGCTCTCAAAAGCATTCGGCGTGGTGTTCTTCAGATATTCGAGCGCGACCTTGGCCTTGGCGACGAGCGCGGCGAAAGCCTGCGGCTCGTGGATGGCCATGTCCGAAAGGACCTTGCGGTCGATCTCGATGCCGGCCTTGTTGAGGCCGTCGATGAAGCGGCCATAGGTCAGGCCGTGCTCGTGGGTCGCTGCGTTGATGCGCTGGATCCACAGCGCGCGGAACGAGCGCTTGCGGTTCTTGCGGTCGCGGTAAGCGTACTGCAGCGACTTCTCCACCGCCTGCTTGGCGATGCGGATGGTGTTCTTGCGGCGGCCGTAGAAGCCCTTGGCGGCTTTCAGGACCTTCTTGTGCTTGGCGTGGGCGGTAACGCCTCTCTTTACGCGTGCCATGTCATGATCTCCTTAAATACTGTTCCTGAAACCGAAATGCTCAGAGGCCGTTCGGCAGAAAATTCTTGATGACCTTCTTGCCGTCCGGTTCAGCCAGAACCATCGTGCCGCGGGCATCGCGAATGAACTTGTTGGAACGCTTGATCATGCCGTGGCGCTTGCCGGCGGCAGCCGACAGCACCTTGCCGGTGGCAGTAATCTTGAACCGCTTCTTGGCGGCCGATTTGGTCTTCATCTTGGGCATTTTGCTACTCCGTATTGGTGGCGCACCATCGCGCTTCTTTTTTCGCTTCGGGCCGACCAAAGCCCGAAAAGCAAATGAAACCGCCACGGCATGCCCTGCCGGGCGGTTTTCTTGGAACGGCGGTCCTATAGATCAAAGACGGCCTGGGTGCAACACCTCAAGCCATGCGACGCGGTGTCTCTGCAGGGTAGGGTGGCTGAGATTGAGGTCAGGCCGAGTCGAGAAAGGTGGATTCCGAGAACCGGAGCGGAGCGTACTTAATGTACGTGAGCACCGGAAGCGCAGGAAGTCGCCGTTCGCAGGCCGGCCTCACCTCAATATCAGTCACCCTAGGGCAGGGTGAACCACACCGGCAGCATCCCCGACTGCTGCAAGCCGTCGATCAGCTCGAAGGCCGGCAGCGCCACCAGGAACACCAGCCCGTCGAGCAACGTGTTCAGCAAGAGGCGCGGCTTGAAGCTGCCAGTATCGCCTTCCTGGTAGAGCGAAAGGTTCGGGAAGAAGCGCGGCACCTTGGCGAGATAGGCCTGGTAAGGCGCGCCGAGCACCTCCTTCAAATACCGCTCCTCGCGCAGGATGACGATGTGGAAGGCGCCGGCGCAGAGCAGCGAAAACAGGATGATGCCGCTGAACGAGCCGATCTGCGCGCCGACGCCGGCCGCCGCCACCGTCGAGAACACATAGAGCGGGTTGCGGGTGATCGAATAGGGACCGCCGGTGACCACTTCGGCCGATTTGCGACCGCCTATATAGAGCGTCGACCACAGCCGCCCGACAATGCCGAGGAAGATCAGGAGCACGCCGAACATCTCGATCGACTCATGCACGGGCGTGTCCGGCGGGAAGGAAGACTGGCCGAACAGCAGCGCGCAGAACAGCACCACGATCAGCACCGCCAGCACGATCCGGCGCATGTGCTGGTAGCCGCCCAAGCCTTCATTCTGGTTGTCGGCCTGGACCTTCACTTCATCGACCATGACCCATCCGATCGTCGATTTGCTCGCGATCGAGGAACTCGATCATCGATTTGTTCGCGACCGGCAAAAGCCGATCGCCGATTTGCTCGCGATCGCGAAGTGATCGTCGAGGTAACCGGCGATCGGATTGAAAACAGGCGCCCCGCCGATCGTCGGGACGCCGTGCCCGGCAATTCGGGCGGATTTTAGAGCGGGACGGAAAGAGCCCGGCTGCTCTCGAAACCGTGATGGACGCGACGCTTTGGCGGCCGCGCCATCCTTGGTCAGCGCGGCGCCAGCACCATCATCATCTGGCGGCCTTCGAGCTTCGGCTCCGCCTCGACCTTGGCGATCGTCGCAACTTCCTCGCGCACCTTGTTCAGAAGCTGCATGCCGAGTTCCATATGCGCCATCTCGCGGCCGCGGAAGCGCAGCGTCAGCTTGACCTTGTCGCCTTCCTCGAAGAAGCGCCGCACGGCCTTCATCTTGGTCTCGTAGTCGTGGCTGTCGATGTTCGGGCGCATCTTGATCTCCTTGATCTCGATGACCTTCTGGTTCTTGCGCGCTTCGGCCGCCTTCTTCTGGTTGGCGTATTTCAGCTTGCCGAGATCGAGGATCTTGACGACGGGCGGCACGGCATTGGGCGATATCTCGACCAGATCGAGCCCTGCCTCTTCGGCGAGCAGCAATGCGTCGTTGATGGAAACATCGCCTCGGTTCTGGCCTTCGGCGTCGATAAGCTGGACCCGGGGAACCCGGATGTCTCGGTTGGAGCGCGGCCCGTCCTTGGTGGGTGCCGCTGCTTTGAAAGGTCTGCGAATGGTCGTGGTCTCCTCGGCCGTTTCGTTCAGGGTTTCTGTAGAGTCAAAATAGGTGGACGCGCCTATGTGGTGAGCGCGGGGCGTGAGTCAATAGCATAGCCGCGTCGCAAAATCACCTGCCGCCTGGCAATTGTCTGCACCAAGCAAAGAAACGCCGCGAGCACTTTTCGTTGAACCCCGGCCTGTGCCAAAAGACCGGCCGAAAGGACAAGCTCATGGCCGCCAGCGCTCCGGTTTTCATCGATGTGGACGGATCGAGCATCGCCGTCAGGCAGGCGCCCGGCGCGGCGCCCGGCGTGGTCTGGCTTGGCGGCTACAAGTCCGACATGCTGGGCACGAAGGCCGAGACGCTTGCCGCCTGGGCCGCTCGCGAGGGCCACGCCTATCTGCGCCACGACTATTCCGGCCATGGCGAGTCGGGCGGCGAATTCGCCAACGGCACGATCTCCAGATGGCTGGCCGAGAGCCTCGCCGTCTTTCGCCGGTTCGGCCAGGGCAATCAGATACTGGTCGGCTCCTCGATGGGAGCGTGGATCGCGCTGCGCATGGCGCAGGAACTGCGCAAGGCGGGCGACGATCGCGTCGCCGGCCTGGTGCTGCTCGCCCCGGCGCCGGACTTCACCGTGGAATTGATCGAGCCGGTGCTGACCGACGCGCAGCGGCAGGATCTCAAGCAAAAAGGCTTCTTCGCCGAGCCGTCCGACTATTCGGACGAGCCTTATATCTACACGCGCGCGCTGATCGAGGACGGCCGGGCCAACCGGGTGATGACCGGGCCGATCGACACGCATTGTCCGGTGCATATCCTGCAGGGCCTGGCCGATCCGGACGTGCCGTCCGGCCATGCCTTGAAGCTCGCATCCATGCTGCCGGCCGACGATGTGACGCTGTCGCTGATCCCGGACGGCGACCATCGCCTGTCCCGTCCCGAGGATCTCGACCTGCTCGAGCGGGCCGTCGGCGACATGGTCAAGCGGGCGGCCGGGTAATGCGCATCTCCATCCCGATATCCGCCTTCGTCGCCGCGATCGTCGGCTTCGGCGGCACGCTGGCCCTCGTCATCGCCGCCGCCAACGCGGTCGGCGCCACCCAGATCGAGACCGCGAGCGGCGTCACGGCGATCTGCCTGGCCATGGTCGTCGAATGCCTGTGGCTCTCCTGGCGCACGAAGATGCCGGTCATCACCGCCTGGTCGACGCCTGGCCTGGCGCTGATCGCGGCTTCCAGCGGCTTCACGATGCCGGAGGCGGTCGGCGCCTTCATGGTCACCGGCGTCCTTTTGGTCGCCACCGGCCTGTTCGGGCCGCTGACCCGGCTGATCGCGAAGATCCCGGCCTCGGTCGCGTCCGGCATGCTGGCCGGCATCCTGGTCAGCTTCGCCGTCAATGCGGTGAAGGCCATTCCCGCCGACCCCTGGCTGATCCTGCCCTTGATCGCCACCTTCTTCGTCATCCGCCTGTTCAATCCGGCTTTATCGGTGCTGGTGGTGCTGATCGCCGGCGGCCTCGCCGCGGTCCTCACCGGCCGCGTCGGCAGCCTGCCGGCGCCGGAATTGTCGACATTGACGTTCATTGCGCCGCAATTCACCGCCTCGGCGACCATTGGCCTTGCCCTGCCCCTCTATCTGGTCACCATGGCCTCGCAGAACCTTTCCGGCCTCGCGGTGCTGCGCGCCGCGGGCTATCATCCGGAGCCAGGTCCGCTGATCGGCGTCACCGGTCTGTTTTCGCTGCTCTCGGCGCCGTTCGGCGCCGCCACCACCAATCTTGCGGCGATCTCGGCTGCAATCTGCACCGGCCCCGATGTCCATCCCGACCCGGCCGAGCGCTGGAAGACCGGGCCGTTCTACTCGCTCGCCTATCTCATCTTCGCGATCTTCGGCGCCTCGCTCGTGGCGATCTTCGCGGTCCTGCCGCAAAGCCTGATCGTGCTGGTCGCGGGGCTCGCCTTGACGGCGCCCCTGGCCAACGCGCTGTCGATCGCGCTGAAGGACGAGGCCGAACGCATGCCGGCCACCGTCACCTTCGCCGTCACGGCTTCGGGGCTCACGCTCTTCGGCGTCGGCGCGGCATTTTGGGGGCTGGTTGCCGGAATGGCAGTGCTTTTCTTGGAAAAACTCAAAAAGCGATAATCATTTCAGATGCTTCGCCGGTTTTGGCCGAACTTGCCTTGAATCGCCTATTTCGCCTTCCCATTTCGATTCCACGCAGCCGGTTTGGCTGTTTCCAACGGAAGGATTTGGAGAAAATGAACACAAGTGCATTGATCCGTCCGGCCTGGACGCCGGCCACCATCGCGCTGATGGTCATCGGCTTCATGGTGTTCTGGCCGCTCGGCTTCGCCATGCTCGCCTACATCATCTGGGGCGACCGGCTCGATGGCTTCAAGCGCGACGTCAACCGCGCCACGGACGGCATCTTCGCCGGCTGCCGTCGCGGCTCCGACAAGGCGGCCCGCTGGGGCCACGGCTCGGCCCGCACCGGCAACGTCGCCTTCGACGACTGGCGCGAGAAGGAGCTCGAGCGCCTGGCCGAGGAGCGTCGCAAGCTCGACGAGATGCTGAGCGAGTTCGACGATTACGCTCGCGAGCTGCGCCGCGCCAAGGACCAGGACGAGTTCGACCGCTTCATGGCGAACCGCAACAAGTCGACCGCGCCGACCACCACCGGCTCGACCGACAAGCCCGCTCCCAACCGCGGCAAGGGCACGAACCTGCTCGACGACTAAGATCCGGCGACCGGTCTTAGGATGATAAAACGGCGTCGCGCGAGCGGCGCCGTTTCTTTTTTGTTCTCTTTGTAGCTTCCCTCCACTGGCCGTTTTTTTCGAATCGCGTATCGTCCAGCCATGACCCTCGGCTTCTTTCGCAATCTGACCAAGCCAAAGCCCACGCCAGTGGTGGAGCGCGAACATTGCGTCGCCGGCCGCACGCTGCCGCTGAAAATCGTCGAAAGCGCCAGGGCCCGGCGGCTCACGCTGCGCATCGATTCCGGCGGCCAGGGCCTGCGCGTCACCGTGCCGCCCGGCCTGCGCCGCGGCGAGGTGGAGAAATTCCTCGACCGCCACCAGGACTGGCTGGAGCAGCGTCTGGCCAAGGTGCCGACGAGGCCGCAGGTGCGTCCCGGCATCAGGATCCCGATCCGCGGCGTGCCGCACCGCATCGTGCATGAGCCCTCCAAGCGCGGCACCGTCGCCGTCTCGCGCGACGAGCGCGGTCCGCTTCTGATCGTCCATGGCGAGCGCATCCATCTGCCGCGCCGCATCGCCGACCACCTCAAGCGCGAGGCCAAGAAGGAGATCGAGAAGCTGGTGGTCAAGCACACCGAGGCGATCGGCAAGCGCGCCAAGGCCATAAGGTACAAGGATACCTCCAGCCGCTGGGGGTCATGCACCTCGGAGGGCAATCTCTCCTTCTCCTGGCGCATCATGATGGCGCCGCCGGCGGTGATAAACTACCTGGTGGCGCATGAGGTGGCGCATCTCAAGGAGATGAACCACGGCCCGAAGTTTTGGAAACTGTGCGAGAAGCTTTGTCCCGACACCGACCGCTGCAAGGACTGGCTGAAGCGCAACGGCGGCGCGCTGCAGGCGATCGTGTTTGAGTAGAGGCGATGGTTGTGCGGGGCCACTGGCCCGCAAACGGTGGAGATTGGCCGAGCCACTCGAGCTTCGTCACTCTAGGGCGAAGCAAGGAGCGAAGCGACACGGCGCAGACCCTAGAATCCATGCCGTGACGTGCGAGCGCCGCAGCGATGCAAAAGACGCTATATCATTGAACGAAAAAGAGGATATCCTCCTACGTCGCGCCCTTCGACCGATGTAACGGCATGGATCCTAGGGTCTGCGCCGCTTCGCGTCGCTCCGCCCTAGGATGACGAAGTTACGGCTGGCGCCCTAGGAACCTCCTCCTCAATCATCATTCGCCGCGTTCAACTCCTCGGGCCGTAGCCCTTCCTCGGTATGCGGCCACGGCAGAAAGTTCCCGTCAAACGCATCGCTGCCGAAATACTCCAGCGCCCGATGCGCCTCGGCGCCGTTGAAGGCGGCCTTGTCCATCAGATGCGTGATCACCTCGCGCGCCTGCGCGATCTTCTGCCTGAGTTCGGCAACGGTCCGGTCGGCCATGCTTGTCGTGCTCCCGCCTGTGGTTCCTATATGAAGGTAGTGTTTTCCGCAGAGCCGGCAACAGCATGCTTTTTCTCGACTCTTTTCCCGTTTCGTGCCAATCCCGCGCCATGACGCTCGACATCAAGATCTGCGGATTGAAGACCGACGCCGCGATGGCCGCTGCCCTTGCCGGCGGCGCCAGCCATGTCGGATTTATTTTCTTCGCCAAGAGCCCGCGCTATGTCGAGCCCGCCGAGGCCGGGCGCCTGCGCGAAGCGGCGCGCGGCAAGGCCAAGGCGGTCGCCGTCACCGTCGATGCCGATGATGCGTTTCTGGACGAGATCGTCGCCAGGATGCAGCCGGACATGCTGCAGCTGCATGGTTCGGAGACGCCCGAGCGCGTGGCGGAGCTCAAGGCCCGTTACGGCCTCCCGGTCATGAAGGTGTTTTCCGTCAGCGAGGCTGCCGATATCGAGCGCATAAAGCCGTTCGTCGGCATCGCCGATCGTTTCATGTTCGACGCCAAGCCGCCGAAGGGATCGCAGCTTCCAGGCGGCAACGGCGTCGCCTTCGACTGGCGCATCCTTGCCGGCCTTGACGCCGGCGTCGATTACATGCTTTCCGGTGGGCTCAACGCCGCCAATATCGGTGATGCCCTGAGACTGGCCAATCCGCCCGGAATAGACGTTTCGTCGGCCGTGGAAAGCGCTCCGGGCGTCAAGGATCCGGCGCTGATCGAGCAGTTTTTCCGGGCCGTCAGGGCCGCGCGCGATGACCGCGCCGCCTGAGCAGGTTCAAACCCGAGCATGTCCCGGAAAAGTGGGAACCGGTTTTCCGACAAGGACATGCTCAGAAGCAAAGAGTCAGGAGATCGGCGATGAACAAGCCGGCAATGCCCAATTCCTTCCGCACCGGGCCCGACGAACAGGGCATGTTCGGCATTTTCGGCGGCCGCTTTGTCGCCGAGACGCTGATGCCGCTGATCCTCGATCTGGAAGACGAGTGGAACAAGGCCAAGAACGATCCCGAGTTCAAGGCCGAGCTGCAGAACCTGTCGACCCATTATGCCGGGCGGCCCTCAAAACTCTATTTCGCCGAGGGCCTGACGAAGCATCTTCGTGAGGTTTCCTCGGCGAAGGGCCTCGGGGGCGGCGCCAAGGTCTATTTCAAGCGCGAGGACCTCAACCACACCGGCTCGCACAAGATCAACAACTGCCTCGGCCAGATCCTGCTCGCCAAGCGCATGGGCAAGAAGCGCATCATCGCCGAGACCGGCGCCGGCCAGCATGGCGTGGCCTCTGCCACGGTCGCGGCGCGCTTCGGCTATCCCTGCGTTGTCTACATGGGCGCCACCGACGTTGCGCGCCAGAGCCCGAACGTGTTCCGCATGAAGCTGCTCGGCGCCGAGGTGCGGCCGGTCACCGCCGGCCACGGCACGCTGAAGGACGCCATGAACGAGGCGCTGCGTGACTGGGTCACCAATGTCGAGGATACCTATTACCTGATCGGCACCGCCGCCGGCCCGCATCCCTATCCGGAGCTGGTGCGCGACTTCCAATCGGTGATCGGCACGGAAGCCCGCGCCCAGATTTTGGAGCAGGAAGGCCGGCTGCCTGATGTCATCATCGCCGCCGTCGGCGGCGGCTCCAACGCCATCGGCCTCTTCCATCCCTTCCTCGACGACAAGGATGTGCGCATCATCGGCATCGAAGCCGGCGGGCGCGGCCTCGACGGCATCGAGCATTGCGCCTCGATGAGCGCCGGCAGGCCCGGCGTGCTGCACGGCAACCGCACCTATCTGCTGCAGAACTCGGACGGCCAGATCCTCGACGGTCATTCGATCTCGGCCGGCCTGGATTATCCCGGCGTCGGTCCCGAGCATTCCTGGCTGCGCGATTCCGGCCGCGTCCAATATGAGCCGATCCTCGACGACGAGGCGCTGGAAGCCTTCCAGCTCACCACCCGGGTCGAGGGCATCATCCCGGCGCTGGAATCGGCGCATGCCATCGCCCATGCGATGAAGATCGTGCCGAAGATGGACAAGGACCAGATCGTCATCGTCAATCTGTCCGGCCGCGGCGACAAGGACGTGCATACGGTGGCCAACATGCTGGGCATGGAGATCTGACAATGACCACCCGCATCGACCGCCGCATGGCGAAGCTCAAATCCGAGGGCCGCCCGGCTCTCGTCACCTACATCATGGGCGGCGATCCCGACTACGACACCGCCTTGGCTATCATGAAGGGGCTGCCCCTCGCGGGCTCGGACATCATCGAGCTTGGCATGCCCTTCTCCGATCCGATGGCCGACGGTCCGGCGATCCAGGCGGCGGGTCTTCGGGCGCTGAAGGGCGGCCAGACGCTGGCCAGGACGCTGAAGATGGCAGCGGAATTCCGCGCCGGCGATAATGACACGCCGATCGTGCTGATGGGCTACTACAATCCGATCTACATCTACGGCGTCGACCGCTTCCTGGTAGATGCCAAGGCGAGCGGCATCGACGGCCTGATCGTCGTCGACCTGCCGCCGGAGATGGATGAGGAGCTTTGCATTCCGGCGCTGAAGGCCGGCGTCAACTTCATCCGCCTGGCGACGCCGACCACCGACGACAAGCGCCTCCCCAAGGTTTTGGAAAACACCTCCGGCTTCGTCTACTACGTCTCGATGACCGGCATCACCGGCTCGGCGCTCGCCGACACCGCCAAGGTCTCGGCGGCGGTCACGCGCATCAAGGGCCACACCGCGCTGCCGGTTTGCGTCGGCTTCGGCGTCAAGACCGCCGAGCAGGCGCGTGTCATCGGCGCCTCGGCCGACGGCGTTGTCGTGGGCACGGCGATCGTCAACGCGATCGCCAACGTGCTGGGACCCAAGGGCGAGAAAACAGCCGATCCGGCGGAAGCCGTGGCCACCCTGGTCAGCGGTCTTGCCCAGGGCGTCCGCTCGGCCCGCCTCGCCGCCGCCGAATAGCCGCACTATTTGTTTCCTCAGCAGTTCGGGCCGGAAATCCGCCACAGATTTTTCCTGAATTGCTCGAAGTCTCTTCCAGGACAGGAGCCGAAGCCATGAACTGGATCACCAATTACGTCCGCCCGAAGATCAATTCGATGCTCGGCCGGCGCGCCGACATGCCGGAAAACCTCTGGATCAAGGATCCCGAGACCGGCGAGATGATCTTCCACAAGGATCTCGAATCCAACCAGTTCGTCATCCCGGCTTCCGGCCACCACATGAAGATCTCGGCCAAGGAGCGGCTGAAATACTTCTTCGACGACGGCAAATACGAGGTGCTGGAAAACCCCAAGGTCGTCCTGGACCCGCTGAAATTCCGCGACGAGAAGCGCTATACCGACCGCCTGAAGGAGGCGAAGGCCAAGACCAGCCTCGAGGATGCGATCCTCAACGGCGCCGGCACCATCGACGGGCTGCCGGTCATCGTCACCGTGCAGGACTTCGCCTTCATGGGCGGCTCGCTCGGCATGGCCGCCGGCGAGGCCATCGTGCATGCCTTTGAGGTCGCGCTGCAGCGCAAGCGGCCGCTGATCCTGTTCGCCGCCTCCGGCGGCGCCCGAATGCAGGAAGGCATCCTGTCGCTGATGCAGTTGCCGCGCACCACGGTCGGCGTCGACCGGCTGAAGGAAGCCGGCCTGCCCTATATCGTCGTGCTCACCAACCCGACCACCGGCGGCGTCACCGCCTCCTACGCCATGCTGGGCGATGTCCAGATCGCCGAGCCCGGCGCCCTGATCGGCTTTGCCGGCCCGCGCGTCATCGAGCAGACCATCCGCGAAAAACTGCCCGACGGTTTTCAGCGGGCCGAATATCTGATGGAGCACGGCATGGTCGACATGGTCGTGTCGCGGCTGGAGATGCGCCAGACCATCGCGCGGCTGTTGAAGATACTGCTCAAGATGCCGGAGGCCGAGAAGCCGCTGGAGCCGGAGATCCTGCCGCCGGCGGTGGTCAACGCCGAGGCGCGGCCGCAAGCCTGAGGCGAGATCGGCCCTGACGCGATATAGACCTGCGCGACATCCTTCGCCGCGAACCGCGATTTGCGTCGCCTGTTGCGTGCTGTAGCCTCTGATTTGCGCATGACCGTTCCGAGACCGATTCCCGGTCTCTGGGTTAGGCGCTAAAGCAATTCCAGGAAAAGTGTGAAACGGTTTTCCGTCCGGAATTGCGTAAACAAAAAAAGAGAGAGCGGTTCAGAATTTCCATGAAACGATGAACTGCTCTAGGATTCCGCCATGACAACGCTTTCCGCCGAACGCGAAATCGAACACCTGATGACGCTGCATCCGAAAGGCTTCGACCTTTCGCTGGACCGCGTCACGCGGCTTCTCGAACGCCTCGGCAATCCGCAGGACCGGTTGCCGCCAGTCATCCACATCGCCGGTACCAATGGCAAGGGCTCCTGCGCCGCCTTCTCGCGCGCGCTGCTGGAGGCGGCCGGCCACCTCGTCCATGTCCACACCTCGCCGCACTTGGTGAACTGGCACGAACGCTACCGGCTGGCGGCCGAAGGCGGCGGCAAGCTGGTGGAGGACGATGTTTTCGCTGAGGCCATCGCGCGTGTCGCGGAAGTCAATGGCGGCCAGAAGATCACCGTCTTCGAGATACTCACCGCCGTCACCTTCATCCTGTTTTCGGAGCACCCGGCGGAAGCGGCGATCATCGAGGTCGGCCTCGGCGGCCGCTTCGACGCCACCAACGTCATCAAGCGACCGGCCGTTTCGGTGATCATGCCGATCTCGATGGATCACGAAGCCTATCTCGGCGACCGCGTCGAGCTCATCGCCGCCGAAAAGGCCGGCATCATGAAGCGCGGCTGCCCGGTGGTGATCGGCGCCCAGGAAAGCGACACCGCGCTTCAGGTGCTGATCGAGACAGCCGAGCGGCTGGACTGCCCGACCGTGGTCTATGGCCAGGATTTCCTCGCTTTCGAGGAGAACGGCCGCATGGTCTATCAGGACGAGGACGGGCTGATGGACCTACCGTCGCCGCGCCTGCCCGGGCGCCATCAATACGCCAACGCCGCGGCGGCGATCGCCGCAGTCAAGGCTGCCGGCTTCGAGATCGGCCACCGCGCCGCCGAGCGGGCGATGACCCATGTCGCCTGGCCGGCACGAATGCAGAAGCTGACGCAGGGCAAGCTGGTCGACCTAGCGCCGAAGGGCGCCGAGATCTGGCTGGACGGCGGCCACAATCCCGGCGCCGGCATCGTCATCGCCGAGGCGCTCGCCGAGCAGGAGGAGAAGAATCCAAGGCCGCTGGTGCTGATCTCCGGCATGATCAACACCAAGGACCAGACCGGCTATTTCAGCGCCTTCAAGGGTTTGGCCCGCCATGTCTACACCGTGCCGGTGACCAACAGCGAAGCCGGCGTGCCGAATGACGAGCTGGCATTGCGTGCCGAAGAGGCCGGCCTGTCGGCCGAGCCGGTCAGCTCCGTCGCCAGCGCGCTGATGCTGTTGCGCGACTCCTGGGACGGCCCGGCGCCGCGCATCCTGATCGGCGGCTCGCTCTATTTCGCCGGCGCCGTGCTGGCCGAGAACGGCACGCCGCCGACCTGAGGGGACTCAGCGGCTCGCCGAGGCCATGCTCGACACAAGTTCCTCGGCGTCGGCATCGGCATGGCGGATGGCCAGCTGGAATGCCGTGTCGGCGTCGCCGCCGACGATCGCGGCGACCAGGGGTTCGTGCAGGGTCGGTATGTCGTGGAGATTGTTGTAGAACCGATCCGTCAGCCGCAGGAACATCCGCGTCTGGCCTTCGAGCCGTTCGTAGATCTCCATCAGCCGCCGGTGTCCGGAAATACCGATGACCGTCCGGTGGAATTCGAAATCCAGCTCCATCAGCTTCCTGCGGTTGCCGTTCGAGGCGGCGGTCTTCATGGCCGCCACGATGTCGGTCAGTTGCTTGCGACCGGCCTCGTCTATGCGTTTCGCGGCCAACCGCGCGCCGAGCGCCTCCAGCGAGTCCCGCAGCATCGAGATTTCGTAGACGTCGGGCTTTTCCACGGTGATGACGAAATTGCCGCGGCGCGGCCGATAGACGATCAGCCCTTGCGCCTGCAGATATTTGAGGGCGCCACGGATCGTGCCCTGGCTGACGTTGAAGCGCGCCGCAAGGTCGAGTTCGATGAGCCGGGTGCCGGGCTCGATCTCGCCATCGACGATGGCTGCCCTCAGCGCCTTGCCGATCTCGCTTTCCAGGGACGGGTGGTTGTCGCCCGAGATTCTCATGGTCTGGAGTTTTCCTGTCCTGTGCTTTCGAGCCGCTTCAAATCGTTCCTCTTGTCCAATACGGACCGGCGATGGCCACCCGCCTGCCACGGCGATGGCCACCGGCTGCCGCTGCGCGCTTCCTGGGCCGGCGGCTTCCTCTCGGGCAAGGGATTCAACCCCACGGCGAATTCTCTAGCAGATCGAATGGCGCAGGTCATGACTCTTATCATTTATCGATAATCGATATTGACAGCTTTACCGACTTTCGCGATTGTCGCCCGACGTCAGACGGGCCGGGGTAATGTCACCAATCTTTTCGAGAGACTATGCGGCGGAGCTACCGAAGGTGGCTCACGGCAGCGGCGTCTATGTCTACGACACCGACGGCAAGGCCTATCTCGACGGCATGGGCAGCGCCGGCGTCGTCGGCATCGGCCATGGCCGGACCGAGATCTATCGCGCCCTGGCCGACGCCGGCAACAAGGTGACATTCGCCTACACGGCCACCTTCACCCACCCGTGGCAGGAACAGCTCGCCAGTTCGATCCTGTCGGTGGCGCCGAAGGGAATGGCATCGGTCTATTTCGTGTCCGGCGGCTCGGAAGCCAACGAGACCGCGTTGAAGCTGGCGCGGCAATACCACTTGGAGCGCGGCGACACGCAGCGCCACAAGATCATTTCGCGCTGGCAGAGCTACCATGGCGTCACCATCGCCACCCTCTCGCTGTCGGGGCGCACGAGCTGGCGCACGCCCTATTCGCCCTATCTGCTGCCGGTGGTGCATATTTCGCCGCCTTACGAATATCGCTGCGCCTATTGCCGCGACAATGGCGGCTGCACGCTGGATTGCGCCGACGAGCTGGAGCGCGCCATCAACCTTGAAGGCCCTGAGACGGTCGCGGCGTTCTTTGCCGAAACCATCGTCGGCACCACGGCTTCGGGCCTCGTGCCGCATAAGGATTACTACAAAAGGGTGCGCGAGGTCTGCGACCGCTACGGCATCCTGTTCGTAGCCGACGAAGTGCTCGCCGGCTATGGCCGCACCGGCGTTCCCTTCGCCATTGCCGACTGGGACGTCACCCCCGACATGATCACCTGCGGCAAGGCGATCGGCAGCGGCTACGCGCCGCTGGGCGCGGTGCTGGTCAACGACCGCATCACCGACTTCTTCCGCGACAACCGCAAGCGCTTCGTCCACGGCTTCACCTATAGCGGCCATCCGGCGTCCTGCTTCATCGGCCAGCAGGTCTTCGACATCATGTCGAGGGAAGGCCTGTTCGAACGGCCGGGCCAGATCGGACAATATCTTGCAAGCCGCCTGAGGCAGCTTCAGCAGCGCCATGCCTGTATCGGCGACGTGCGCGGCAGGGGGCTCTATGCCGGGGTGGAATTCGTCGCCGACCGCGCCACGCGCCAGCCTTTCCCGGTGGAAAAGGCGTTCACCTCGCGCTTGGTGGCCGGCATGCGCGAGCGCGGCGTGATCGTTGGCGGCGGCGTGCCGGGCGCCAATTTCGGCCAGGGCGGCGATCATATCCAGATCACGCCGCCATATATCGTCACGGAGGAAGAGATCGACGTCATCGTCGATACGCTCGAAGAGGTCATCACCGAGATCGTTTGAAGGTCACCAGCCGGAATGCCGTGGGAGGCAGGCCGAACTCGAAACCAACCACAAAGAAGAAGGGGAATTGCAATGCTCAAATCCATACTGGCGGCCGCCTGCATCGCGGCGCTGACCACCGTTTCCGCCCAGGCGGGCGTCACCATCAGGATCGGCGGCGCCGGTTCGCCCGACAGCCCCGACACCAAGGCCATGGAGGTGTTCAAGCAGAAGATGGAGGCGGAGCTGGGCAGCGACGTCTCGATCCAGCTTTTCCCGAGCTCGCAGCTCGGCACCGTCGACGAAATGGTCGAGCAGGTGAAAGGCGGCGTGCTGGAATGCATGTATGAAAGTGTCGGCGACCTCGGCTCCTTCCACCCGGCGGCCAATATCGAGGGCGTGGCCTATCTCTATCGCGACGAGGATCATTTCTTCCGCATCTGGCGCGGTCCGGTCGGCAAGGAGATCCTCGACGCCATCGCCAAGGATGCGGGCTTCCGCGTGCTTGGACCGGCCTTCCACGGCTTCCGCCAGTTCCTGCTGACCAAGCCGGCCGAAAGCCTGGCTGACCTGCAGGGCCGCAAGATCCGCGCGCCCGGCATTCCGGCCTACATTGCTTCCATCCAGGCGCTTGGGGCCAACCCCGCGACGGTGCCTTTCGAGGAAGTCTACACCGCTATCCAGCAAGGTGTCGTCGATGGCGTCGAGCAGCCCCTAGTGGCGATCAAGGACCAGCGCTTCTACGAAGTGGCCAAGCATCTGCTGATGACCAATCACATGGCGGAAACGATGGGCTTCATGTGCGGCGAACCGTGGTACCAGGGCCTCGACAAGCGGGTGCAGGACGCTTTCGCCAAGAGCGCCGACGCCAGCGCCGACTGGTATCGGGAATACACCGATTCCTCGCAGGCCAAGGTGCTGGAAGAGCTCGTCGCCCAGGGTGTCGTCGTCCATAAGCCCAACCTCGACGAATTCATCGCCAAGGCCGCGGCGGACTCGAAATACGACGCCGCCTTGCAGCCCTACATCGACAAGATCCGGGCGGTTAAGTAGCAACTGGCGCGCCCGCCCTTGCCTGGGCGGGCGGTTCCAGTCGGAGATGCTCCATGGCAAACCTGCTCGCATCCGTGGGTAACGGGTTGCGCCGCGTGCTTGGCTTCCTCGTCGGCGCGGCGCTGCTCGCGATCGTGCTTCTCGTCTGCATCCAGGTGTTCAGCCGCTATTTCATCGGCGCGCCGACGCCGGAGCTGGCCGAGATCTCGCGCATCCTGTTCATCTGGATGACGTTCCTTGGCGCCGCGCTGCTGGTGAGCCAGCGCCAGCTCATCGTGATTGACCTTTTGCATGACCGGCTGAGCAGCGGCATCTTTACCAGGCTGAAGGTTCTCGTGGACATCGCGACCGCGGTGTTTCTCGTTTCCCTAGCCGTCTACGCACGCCATCTGATGATCGTGGTCGGGCAGAAGATCGCGCCGGCGACGGGCATCAGCTTCGACTGGTTCTACGGCGCGTTGCTGGCCTTTTCGGTCCTCGGCCTGTTCTTCATCCTGGAGCGGCTGTTCGGCGCAAGCCGCGCCGGACAGGAAACGGTTCCGGCTGCCGAAAAGCCCGTCGCGCATGAAGGGGCCCGGTCATGATGATGCTGCTTGTGCTGTCGGTCGTGTTCCTGGTGCTCGCCTTGCTGGCGGTTCCCGTCGCCATCGCGCTCGGGCTTTCGGCCCTGCTGGTGATCGCCATCTGGGGCATGCCGGGCTTCATCCTCGCGCAGAAGATGGTCAACGGCATCGATTCCTTCCCGCTGCTTGCCGTGCCCTTTTTCATCCTGGCCGCCTCGGTGATGAACAGTGGCGGCATCACCACGCGCGTCGTCGACCTGTTCTCCTCCGCGCTCGGCCGCATTCGCGGCAGCTCGGGCGTCGTCAATATCGGCACCAACGTCTTTCTGGCCGGCATATCCGGTTCGGCTGTCGCCGACGCCTCGGCAAGCGGCGCGTTGCTGATCCCCGAAATGCGCAAGGACGGCTATTCCGGCGGCTTCGCGGCGGCGCTGACGGCCGGGGCCGCGGTGATCGGCCCGATCATCCCGCCCAGCATCCCGCTGGTGATCTATGGCGTCATCGCCCAGGTCTCCATCACCAAGCTTTTCGTCGGCGCCTACGTCCCCGGCATCCTCATTGCTTTGGCGCTGATCGCCTATGTGACCTCCTATGCCCGTAGGCACCAGCTTCGGGCGCGCGGACGGCCGTCATGGGGCACGATCGGCAAGCAGTTCAGGGGCAGCGCCTGGGCGCTGTCGATGCCGCTGCTCCTGGTCGTCGGCGCCAAGGGCGGTCTTTTCACGGTGACCGAGCTCGGCGCGGTGCTGGTGCTCTATGCCATCTTCATCGGCTGGGTCATCCATCGCGAGTTCAGCTGGCGGCAGTTTCCGAACCTGCTGACCGATGCGGGCCTGCAGACCGCCAACATCATGCTTGTCGTCGCGGTCTCGTCATTCATCGCCTACCTCGTCGTCGTCCACGGCATTCCGGCGGACATACAAAGCCTGCTCCACAATGCCGACCTGTCGCCGTGGGAGTTCCTGCTGCTGGTCAACGTGGTCTTCCTGGTGGCCGGGATGTTTCTGGATTCGACGCCGGCGACCATCATCCTCGTGCCGATCTTCCTGCCCGCGGCCAAGAGCTTCGGCGTCGATCCGACGCATTTCGGCCTGGTGATCGTGCTGAACCTGATGGTCGGCCTGATCCACCCGCCTCTGGGTCTCAACCTTCTCATCACCCAGTCGATCGCCAAGGTGCCGATGCGCGAGGTGATCTGGGCCAGCCTGCCGATCGTCGCGATCATCCTGGCCGTGCTGCTGATCATTACCTTCGTGCCGCAGACCGTGCTCTGGCTGCCGGGCGTGATGGGCCTGTAGCGCTTCGTTGTGGCTTACGCGGCCAGATGCATGGTGGCGGGCAATGCCAGCGACAGGCCGGACAGGAAAAGCAGCACAAAGACGATTTTTCGCATCGCCCGCGGCGACAGCGATGGCGGCCAGCGGCGCGCCGCGTAAGTCATCGCCATCACCGCCGGCACGGCCAGGATGAGCGCGACAGGCGACATGGTCGGCAGGTTGCCGCTTGCAACGACCATCGCAATCCGCACCACCTGCGCGGCGCCGAAGGCGGCGACCAGCGTTTCGCGAATGCGTTCATGCGGGAAGGGCTGCCGGAAGAGATGATAGACAAGCGGCGGGCCGCCGGTCGCGAACAGTCCGCTCATCAGGCCCGAGACGACGCCGAAGCCGACAAAGCTTGCGTCTGACGACCGTTTTGCCAAACCGGCAGGCCTGATAGCCAGTTGCAGGCTGGACAGCATGATGACCAGGCCAAGCCCGATTTTCAGCAGGTCGGCCCGTGCGTCCGCCAGCCATTCCAACAGGGCATAACCCACGAACAACGAAGGCAGGCTTGCGATCAGGATCAGCCGCAGCTCGCGACGCGCAACCTCGCGCCAGCCGCCCTGGATCAGCATTTGCGTGGCGTTGACCAGGGTGAGCATACCCACCATCGCGGCGGCGTCGGGCAGCGGCAACAGGCCGACAAGCGCGATCGCGCCCATCATCACCAGGCCGAAGGCGAAACCGGTCAGCGTCTGGACATAGGCGCCGACCGCCGCAAAGCCGGCAAACGCCACGAGAGGTGCTACACCCATGGCGTCCCGTACGACGCCGGGATGAGACGGCGCAAGCCGGCGATCACGGCTGGTCCTACTTCAGCTCGATCTCGATGAAGGCATATTCGCCGTCATTGGCGTTGATGACGTCGTGCTCGACGCCCTCGCGGCGGAAATAGGGCGCGCCTTTCTTCATCTCGGCGAAGGATTCGCCGTCACTGGTCACCAGCTTCACCTTGCCGTCCATCAGCGGCACGACGACATAATCGTGGCCGTGACGGTGCCAGCCGGTGTTGGCGCCCGGCGCGAAACGGTACTCGGTGACGATGACGCGCTCATTGTCGACGTGAACTGTGGCCTTGGCTGTCCCGGTCATGGCGCTCTCCTTTTTCTGAAGCAGAGAGTATGACGTGCCTACGTGCGAGGGCCAGAGCGCGTCGAGCCATGACGCCAAAGAAAAGCCCGGCGCGACGGCCGGGCTTTTTCTTCGACTATTTGGATTGGCTCAGGCGAGGCTGCCGTTGATCCAGTGCGACAGCGCGGTCTTCGGCGCGGCGCCCACCTTCATGTCGGCCACTTCACCGCCCTTGAAGATCATCAAGGTCGGGATCGAGCGCACGCCGAACTGCGCGGCAAGCTCGGGATTCTCGTCGATGTTGAGCTTGGCGATCTTGACCTTGCCGCCGAGTTCGGTGGCGATCTCTTCCAACGACGGGCCGATCATCTTGCAAGGGCCGCACCATTCGGCCCAAAAATCCACCACGACCGGCTCCTTGGCGTTGAGCACATCGGCCTGGAAATTGCCCTTGTCGACCTTGACGGTGGCCATGCTGAAATCCTTTCGAAAACTCGGGTTGCACCAAATGTGGTGGTTGTGGCGGCGATGTTCAAGCAGTTCTTGTGTCACGCTCCTGTGAGTCGGGCAAGGGCGTCGTCCATGACTGGGGCGGGCAGCTCGATCAGCCGCGGCGCCTCGGTGAACAGCAGCGCGGCTGTCACCTCGCGCCCCGGATAGAGCGGCTTAAGCAGCGCGCGGTAGAGCGCAAGCTGCAGCACATAGGCAGGCGGAACCTCCGCCAGGTTTTTGGGGGGCGGCCGATTGGTCTTGTAGTCGACGATCGAAACCTTCTCCGGCGTGACCGCCAGCCGGTCGATCTTGCCGGAAATCGAGCGCAGCTTGCCCTTCACCTCGAGGCTGCCCATCACCGCGACTTCCGCGCGCGAGGACGGCGAGAACAACGGGCCGAAGCGGTTGTCGGACAGGATCGACAGCACAGCCTCAAGCGCCTTGTCGCGCTCGCTATCAGGCCAGTCCGCGCCGGCGCGCGCCAGGTAACGCTCGGCCGCGCCCCGCCTCTCCGCCTCCGCGATGCCGGGCAACATCTGCAGCAATTTGTGCAGGGCAAGGCCGCGCACGACCGCAAAGCCGGGTTCGGCTGCGGCGTCGAGCACCGGCGAGCGCGTGTCGGGGGCGGCGTCCTTTGCCTCGTCGATCAGCGCCGAGGCGCCGGAAGGCGAAAGCGGCCGCGGCAGCTCCTCATAGGGCGGCAGCGGCCGGAACAGGGTGTCAGGCAGCGGCGCTGTGTGCTCGAACGGCCTTGCTTCGTCGACGCCGGTCAGCGCCACTGGCGGCAATTTGGTCATGTGGAACCGGTGCACGGCCACCTCGGCCGTCGCCGGATGCCGCCGCTCGGAACTCTCGGGCGCCCCCAACAGCGCCCGGCTGACGATCGAATGCCAGGTGCCGGGGCTGGGCTGGCGCTTGCCGTGATAGCCGCAGACGATCAGCCGGTCCTCGGCACGCGTCATGCCGACATAGAGCAGCCGCCGGTATTCGTCGTCCGCCAGTTCGCGCGCCCGGATCGAAGCCGCCTTCGAGACGCTGTTGGCGACATCACTGGCCGAGCGCCACAGATAGCCCTTGCCCCTCCACTGCGTCCCCGAACTCTCGAACGGCATCAGCCGCGGCAGATGCTGGTCGCTGAACGGCGCCGAGCCGCCATCGACCAGGAAGACGACCGGGGCTTCGAGGCCCTTGGCGGCGTGCACGGTCATGACGCGGACCTCGTCGCGCGTCTGGTCCATCTCGCGTTTGATCTCGGGACCGGCATTCTCCAGCGTCGACAGGAAGGATTCCAGGCCCGGCAGGCCGGTCCGTTCCTCGGCCAGGCAAAAACTCAGGAACTCGTCGAGGATGTCGCCGGCCTCGGGTCCCAGCCGCGCCGTCATCTTGCGGCGCAGCCCATCACGCGCCAGCACGGCGGCGTAGAATTCGAACACCGGCTTGAAGGCCACTTCGGTTGTCCAGCCATCGAGCCGGCTAACGACAGCGGCGAGGGAAACATCTTCGGCAGCATGTTGCCTGAGCGAGGCGATCAGCGACTGGCCCTTCGGCCTTTGGCCGGCAAGCGCCAGCAAGGTCTCCTCGGAGACCTCGAAGATCGGGCTGCGCAGCACCGCGGCCAACGAAAGATCGTCCTCCGGCTGGATCAGGAAATGCCCGAGCGCGATCAGGTCCTGCACCGCGATATGGCCGGGCAGGCTCAGCCTGTCCGCGCCGGCCACCGGGATCTGCCGGTTCTTCAGGCTGCGCGACAGCGCATGGACGAAGCGATCGCGCTTGCGCACCAGGACGAGGATGTCGCCGGCGGTCAGCTTCCTGCCCTTGCCTTCGATGACCTCGCCGTGCTTGAGCCAGGTCTGGATGGTCGTGGCCACATGCTCGGCCACGCGCACGGCGGGCGCGCTGGCATGGTTGACCGGCAAGGTCCAGTCGTCGGGCTCCTCGACCATCTCGGCGCCGATCGAGGGCCATACCTCGACATAGCCCGGCGCGTCATTGCGGATCGCCTTGTGGCTGAGCGGATCGGGATCGTGGCTGATGCCGCGCCTGACACCCGGCTCGGCGAAGACGCGGTCGACCGCGGCCAGCACGTCGTCGCTCGACCGGAACGACCAGGTGAGCTTCAGATTGGCGAAGGCGGCTTCGGCGTCGCGCACGCGCCCGGCGAACAACAGCCGGCTTTCGGCAAAGGAATCCGGTGCGGCGCCCTGGAAGGAATAAATCGACTGCTTCTCATCACCCACGGCAAAGATCGTGCGCGTCACCGCCTCGCGCTGGCCGAGCCCGGCAAAGAACTCTTCCGTCAGCTTCTTCACCACCTCCCATTGGTCCGGGCTGGTGTCCTGCGCCTCGTCGAGCAGGATATGGTCGATGCCCTGGTCGAGCTTGAACTGCACCCATGGCCCGGCATCGGGCCGCGACAAGAGGCTGACGGTGCGGGTGATGAGGTCGTTGAAGTCGAGGAAGCCCCGCCCGCGCTTCAACTGCTCGTAACGCGTAATCAGCCAGCCGGCGACGGTCAGCGCCGCCGCTGTCCCTTCGACCATGCGGAACAGCGCCAGCCGGTCGGTCACGTCGAGGATCGCCTTGGCCGCCGCAAGGTAGCGTTCCGGCAGATCCGGCAGCCGGTCGACCAGCGCCTTCTTGAAGATCTTGGGCGGCTCATAGGGGTCGCCATCGGCCTTAAGGAAGGCCTTTGCCAAGAGCCGCAGCCGGCGGATCGGGTCGGCTTCGGCGAATGCGCCTCGTGCGTAAGGGACGACGTTGTTCAGCACCTGCCGCGCGTCGGCGGCTTCGGCGGCCTGCGCGAATTCGGCGAACTGGCCGGGGTCGAAGCCGGGCAGCGGCCAGAGCGACGCGGCGATGCCCTCGCCCGTCTGTCCCGGCCTGAAGCCGAATTCGGCGAACAGCGGCCGGAAGTCCCGCTCCTTGCCGAGCTTGGCGATGAAGTCGCGCAGCTCGTCGCGCTTGCCGACGATCTCGCCAAGCAGCGAATCGAGACCGAACTCGCCGCCGCGCTCCAGCACGGTGGCGAAGGCTTCCGCCAGCCCTGCGGCGCCGGCGCCTGCGCCCGAGATCATGTCGCGGCGGGCATCGCCGAACAGCGAGGCCTCCATCTGCGGATCGAGCATCTCGAAATGAGCCGGGATGTTGGCTTCGAGCGGGAACTGGTGCAGCACGGATTCGCAGAAGGCGTGGATGGTCTGGATCTTCAGCCCGCCCGGCGTCTCGAGCGCCTCGGCGAACAATCGGCGCGCGCGCCGCATCATGTCGCGGTCGGCGCCGCGGCCGTCCAGCGCCGCGATCCTGACCGCCAGCTCCGCATCGGGCAGCGCCGTCCATTCCGACAGCGTCGAGAACACACGGTTCGACATGTTGGCGGCGGCAGCGCGCGTGTAGGTCAGGCACAGGATCTTCGACGGATCGGTGCCGTTGAGCAAGAGCCTAATCACGCGCTGCGCCAGCACATGCGTCTTGCCCGAGCCGGCATTGGCCGACACCCAGGCGGAATAGGCCGGATCGGAAGCGCGCGACTGGCTGGCGGCGGTATCGGAGGGGATCGGATATTTCATCCTTCCGCCTCGTCCTCGCTGGCGCCGCCAGCCGACCATTCGAGCACGCGCGCCAGATGGTCGTAGTCGCCGTCGGCTTCGCCCTCGCGGAAGGGCAGGGCGCGCGACAGATAGCCGGTGGTCGGGTCGGCATAGTGGAAGAGCAGCCGCTCCAGCCGCGCCCAGGCTTCCTCGGAGAGATCATTGGCGGTGCGGGGCTTGCGGTTGTATTCGAGGATCGATTCCTCGAATACCTCGCCGTTCGGTTTCAGCCGCACGAAGGCAAGCTGCGAGGGCTCGCGGATGCCGAGTTCCTTGAAGGCGCCGCGCCTGAGCAAGGCGCCCTCCAAAGCCAATTGCGGCGACAAGAGCGTGTGCGCCTGCGCTTTAGAGGGAGAGGAGCCGGTCTTGTAGTCGAGGATATCGGCCATGCCGCCGGCAAGCAGGTCGACGCGGTCGGCATAGCCGGAGAGCGTCACGCCGGTACGGCCGACCACCGTCTTCTCGGCGCGCTCCTCGGCATAGCGCCTCGCGACCGCATCGGCGCGGGTATGCTCCCATTCGATGATGTTTTCGGCGAGCTTTTCGAAACGCGGCCACCAGATAGCCTCGATATCCGGCGGAAGCTTTGCCTCGGCAAAGCAGACACGGCCGGCTTCGATGAGATTTGCCAGCGCGTTTGGCGCCCTTGGATTCTCCACCCGCCGCGAAAACAGGTGCAGGATCTCGTGGAACAGCGTGCCGCGCTCGGCCGCACCTGGATCGCGGATCAATGGCTCCAGTGGCGAGAGCCCGAGGATGCGCCGCGCGTAGACCGCGTAGGGGTCGCGGCGCAAAGTCTCGATCTCGGTGACCGAGAAATGCTGCGGCCGCATGCTGAGCGGCGGCTTGGGCTGCGGGCGTGGGGCAAAATCCTTCTTCTCGCCGGCATCGAGCGCGCGCGCCCAGGCAAGCAGCGCGTCGCCGCGTCCGCGCAGTGCTGCCACCGGCTCCTTGCCGATGAAGGTCAGCATGCGCTGCAGCCAGCGCGACGGAACCGCCGGCGCGTCGCCGGAGCGGGCCGACCGGGTCAGCACCACTTCGCCGGCGCCCATCGCCATCTGGAAATCATGCGCGGCAAGGCCGATGCGCCGTTCCGGCGGTTCGAGGTCGATGCCGGTCTTCATCAGCCGCGACATGAAGCGGTCGCTCTCGGGCTTGCGCGGCCAGACCCCTTCATTGAGCCCGCCGATGACCAGCGTGTCGACATCTTGCAACCGGGCTTCCAGGGCGCCCCAGATGGCGATGTTGCGGTCGGTGCCCTGCGCCGGCTTCACCGTCTCCGGCGCGATCAGCGCCTCCATCACGTCGGGCCATTCCGAAGCGGCGAAGGTGAAGGACGAGGTCGCCGCCACCAGCCCGCGCAGCAGCTCGGCCAGCTTTTCGCCGGCGTCGCCGGCATAGAGGTCGGCCAGATTGCCATCGGCTGCGCGGCCCAGCTCCTCCAGCGCGACAACGCTGGCGCGCGTCAGCGTCGCGATGTCGGCGTCTTTCTCGTCGCGCATCGTGGTGAGCGGCAAGAGCGCGTCTGTAAGGCGGCTAAGCATAGCTCGCGCCTGCTCGATGCCGCGGACCGACAGGCGTGAAAACCAGAAAGGCTGCCTCGTGTCGCCGCTCAGCTCCGCAAGCCGTGTCTCGAAAAGCGCGCCGAGCGATGCGACGTCGGGCCGGCCCGTGCCGCCGCGCAGCGCCACCAGTTCGACCAGTTCGGCGGCCTTGCGCACGCTCTGGCGCTCAAGGCCGAGCCCGAGCATCGGATGCTTGAGCAGGGCGAGCAGGCCGACCGGATCGCCGGGCCGGAATGCCGCGCTCAGCGCGAGCCTGAGCAGGCTGGCGGCCGGCGTGTTGATGAGCGGCGCGCCGCCGGAATCGTCGGCGACGACGCCGAAGCGCAGAAGCTCGGCCGACACGCGCCGCGCCAGCGCCCGGTCGCCGGTGACGAGCGCCGCGCGCTTGCCAGGGATCTCCACGGCGCGCTTCAACGCGATGGCGATTGCCGCCGCCTCGTCGCGCTCGTTCGCCGCCTCCACCAGCGTCACGCCGGCAAGCGCCTGTTCGATGTCATCTGCCGTGAAACGCGGCCGCGTCTCGGTCCAGTATTCGGTGGTTTCGGCCGGCCGCAGCGCTTCGCCGAGAAGGGCCGCGCGCAACGAAAGCGGCGGCGGCGCGGCGACGATATCCTCGACATCGTGGCGCAAAATGCCAATGCCGCCGATCAGCTTGGCGAGGCCGTATTGTGGATGGCCGAGTGTTGCCGGACGCGCGCCGGGCGCCGTGATCGCTGCGAATGATGCGTCGTCCAGCTCGCGATCGAGCCCGGGCAGGACGACGGCGCCGTTGGGCAGACCGGCGATCATTGCAAGCAGTTCCGCCGTGGCGGGGATGGAGCCGGTCGAACCGGCGGCGATCACCGGCCCGGCGGGCGGATTGCGCTTCAGCCGCGCCGCTTCCAGCCGGATCAGCGCGCTGCGATGCGCGGCCGGATTGGAGCGGTTGCGCTCCTTGAGCAATTCCGGCCAGTTGCCGGTGACGATGCCGAGGAAATCGAGCGTCACCTGCCACCATCCGGCGAGGTTACCGGGGACCAGCGTCGCCAGCTTCGCCCAATCCGTGCCCTCGGTCTCGATCTCGTCCATCAGCCGCGCGAGGTCGCGCGCTAGCCAGATGGCGTCGGCGGCCGAGGTCGGCACGACGAACTCCTCGTTGAACCGCTCCCTGACATGCGCCGGCAGGCTTTCCTTCCACGCGCGCACCAGCGGCGCCAGCAAGAGCAGCCGTTCCTGCGCGGCTATCGGCGGCGCAAGCTCGATGGCAGGTGCTGCCTCCGCGTCGAAGGCCGCCTCGTCCTCGTCGAACTCGCCGAGCGGCCGCACCGTCGGCAGGATCGCCGATCGTTGACCGAGCATGTCGACGAAAGCGCCGCGCAGCGCCCGCGCCGCGCGGCGTGTCGGCACATAGATGGTGGCGTCGGCAAGCGCCAGCGGGTCGCCGTCGAAGCGGAAGCCGGGGATCAGCCGGCCGTCGAGCAAAGCCTCCGCCAGCGTCGGCAGGAACGGCGCTCCGGGTGGGATGGAAAAGACGCGGCGCGAGCCGCTCATATCGCTTTCGCGAGGGCGCCGGCGACCGCCGCTTCGGCCGCCGGAATGGCGTCAGGCGTGCCGACGGTGATCCAGCGTCCGTTCATCTTCATGCCGAACAGGCGTCCGGCGGCGATCGCCCGGTCGAAATAGAGATTGAGCGAATGCGAGCCGGTGGGAGCATCCTTGAAGATACGCGGATGGATGATCGCGGCGCCGGCATAGATGAGCCCCGTCGGATCACCCTTCGAGCGCGTAAGCGCGCCGTCCGGCGCCACCAGGAAATCGGTGCCGACGCAATGCCCGGTCGCCGAGTCGAGATCGGTAAGCATCAGCAGAATATCCATCCTGGCGGCGTCCCATGCAAGGGCAAGGCGCTCGATGCTGGGCTGACCGCTGTCGATCCAGAAGGTATCGGCGTTGATGATGTAGAAGGGCTCGTTGCCAAGCAGGGGCAGCGCCTTGACGATGCCGCCCGCCGATTCCAGCAGCGCCTCGCGTTCGTCGGAGATGACGATCTGCGGCGCCCTGCGGCCGGCGACATGGGCGACGATCTGCTCGGGCAGGTAGTGCACGTTGACGATCGCCCTGGCGATGCCGGCGGCTTCCAGGCTGTCCAGTCCCCAGTCGAGCAAGGTCTTGCCGGCGATCTTCACCAGCGGCTTGGGCATCGTATCGGTGATCGGCCGCATGCGCTTGCCGAGCCCGGCCGCCAGCACCATCGCGGTCGTCGGCGTCGTGGTGGGAGGCTTCATGGGACCCGTTCCTCGAGCAGGCCGTGGGCCATGTAGAAATCTTTCAAATCGGCCAATGCCGGATGCGCCAGCGCCCGCCTCAGATAGTCGCGGATGCGCGGCAGGTGTTTCAGATAGTAAGGCTTGCCGTCGCGCTTTTCGAGCCGCACGAAGATGCCGAGGATCTTCGAATTGCGCTGCGCCGCCATGATCGCGTAGGCCTCGGCGAAACTGGCCTCGTCGAAGGTGCCGGCGGCGCGCCGCGCCGCGACATAGGCCGCCACCGTCCGCCGCTCGATCTCGGGCGAGACGGTGACGCGCGCATCCATGGCCAAAGAGGCGACATCATAGGCGGCAGGCCCGATCAGCGCGTCCTGGACGTCGACGATGCCGAGCCGGTCGAGACCGGACCGCTCCGCGCGCCAGATGATGTTGGGCGAATGGAAGTCGCGCAGCATCAGCGTGTATTCGCGGCCCGCGAGGCGGTCGAGAAGGGCGTTCCATACCTGGTGATAGCCTGCCCGCAACGCGTCGTTTGCCGGCTCGCCGGTGATCCAGGGCACATACCAGTCGACCAGCAGGTCGGCCTCGATCAGCATGGCGTCGCGATCGAAAGGCGGCACCTCGTGGACCACGCCCGGCGCCGCTTCCATGTGCGCGGGCCAGACCTTGCCATGGATCATGGCCAGCAGTTCCGCCGCTGCCTCGTAGCGTCCGGCGATGGGCCGGCCGTCGTGACCAAGAAAACCTTCCGAGCCGAGATGTTCGATGAGCAGAAAGCCCTGGTCGAGGTCCTGGGCATGGATTACCGGTACGCTGACGCCGTTCGCAAGCAGCGCCCGGTCGATGGCGAGGAAGGCGGCGACGGATTGGGCCGTATGGGCGATCACCGCATAGGGCTTGCCGTCGCGCACCGGCGGCCCGAGCACCAGGCGTGGCGAATTCATCAGCACGCGCGGCGCCTGGCCGGGCAATGAGACGATTTCATAAGAGCGGGCGGAGGCATCGCCGACGAAATGGCGGCGGCTGGCTTCGTCCCATCCGGCCGCGGCCAGGAAATCGCGCATCGCCAGCGACCGCGCCACGCGTTCGAGGACCGGTCCCTGTCCGGACAATCTCGCCACGCGGCTTTCGCCATGTTCGGCCAGATCGACCCACAGCGCGTTTTCCGGCAAGCGCTCCGCGGCCCGTTCAGGCCATTCGATGAGCGCCGCGCCTTGGCTGAGGGCATCGTCGAGGCCGAGCTCGTCGAGCTCGTCCGGTGAGGAGAGGCGGTAGAGGTCGAAATGATGCACCGGAACGCGCGTCTCGTAGCTCTGCACCAGCGTGAAGGTCGGGCTAGGCACTTCGAGGCCGGTGTCGTCGGCAAGCGCCCGGATCAGCGCGCGGGCCAGCGTCGACTTGCCGGCGCCGAGATCGCCTCTCAGCGCGATCGCGTCGCCGGCGCGCAAAGCCATGGCGAGGTCCTCGCCAAGCCTTGCCGTTGCCGCCTCGTCGGCGAGAAAACGCTCCAGCACCATCCCCGTCATATAGGCCGCGCTACTCGGCCGCGTCGCGGATGCCCGCCGGCGTATCCGGAATACCCGAAGGCTTGTCCGGGAAGGTGCAGATCACCGTGGTGCCCTTGTCCTGGCCGGTCTCGATGCGCACGGTTCCGCCATGCAGTTCGACGAAGCTCTTGACGATCGAGAGCCCGAGCCCCGCGCCGCGCCGCCGCCCGCCATTGGCGCGCGGCTCGAAGCGGCGGAAGACTGAGTCCAGCACGTCTGGTGGCATGCCGGGGCCGTCGTCATGCACCGAGAATTCGACGCTGTCGGCCAGCCGGCGGCAGGTGAGCCGGATCGTGCTCGCCTCCGGCGCATAGTTCGCGGCGTTGCTGAGCAGGTTGTAGAGGATCTGGCGGATGCGGGTCTCGTCGCCGTGGAAGCTCGCCGGCGCCTCCGCCGCATCGATCTCGAGCTTGATTCGGTGCTCGTCCAGCCGGTCGGCGACCAGTTCGGCGGCCGCGGCGATGGTCCGGTCGATGTTCATCTCGGAGATGTCGAGCTGCATGATGCCGGCATCGACGGTCGCCAGGTCGAGGATATCGTTGACGATGGTGAGCAGCACCGATGACGACGAGCCGACATGCTCGACATATTCGCGCTGCTTCGGCGTCAGCGGCCCGGTCGCGGGCAGCGACAGAAGCTCGGTGAAGCCGATGATGTTGGTCAGCGGCGAGCGCAGCTCATAGGACACGTGCTGCACGAATTCGTTCTTCAGCTGGTCGGATTTCTCCAGCGCCTCGTTCCTGTCCTTCAACGCCCGTTCGACATTGACGGTGTCGGTGACGTCGACGAAGGTGATCATCACCTGGCCGTTGGGCAGGTGGATCACCGCGTAGCTCAGCACCGTGCCGTCGACGAGCTCGACCTGGCCGCGGCGGTCGCGGCGCTCGTCGTCGAAGCCGGTGACCGCGGCGACGAAGCCGCCCCACGGGCTGTTCGCGGCACGCTGGTTGCACAGGTCGCGGATCGCCGAAACATGGACGTTCGGCTTGACCGCTTCGACCGCCAGCCCCCACAGCGCGACGAAGGCGGGATTGGACAGGCGCAGCCGCCCGTCCGGACCGAACACGGCCACCCCCTCCGCCAGATTGTCCAGCGTCTCGCCCTGCACCCGCACGGCGGTCTGGTAGCGGCTTTCGAGGTCCATCTTCTCGGTCAGGTTCTCGAACACCCAGGTGACGCCGCCCTTCGGCTGCGGATTCGCCACCACGCGGATCGTCTTGCCGTCCGGCAGGTGCCACCAGTGTTCCTGCGGTTCGACGGCGCGATAGGCGCTGAGCAGGGTTTCCTTCCAGCGCCGCCATTCCGGCTGCTCGGCGATCTTGCCTTCCGAGCGCAGCCTGTCGAGCAGCAGCGTGTTGGAGGGGGCGCTGAGCAGGAAGCCCGAGTCGAGCCCCCACAGCTTCTGGAAGGCCTGATTGAAGAAGCGCAGCTTTTCCTCGGTGTCGAAGATCGCCACGGCGGTGTTCAATTGGTCGAGCGTGTCGGCATGGCTGCGCACGGTACGTTCATATTCGGCGCGGATCGCCTCGGCGGCGCTGGTGTCGCAGGCAAGCCCCGCCGAACCGTCGGCGCCGGCGAAGTCGGTGACCGCGAACATGCGGCGATCGCCTTCGATCACGGTGGAAAGCGTCTGTTCGAACACCGGGCGCGACTTATGCTGCTCGGCGATCTGCTCGCGAGCCTGACCGCCAAGGAATTCCTTCGCGTCGCGCACGGCGGTGGCCGCGCTTTCCGCCTCTACCGCCTCTGCATAGGCGCGGTTGACCCATTGCAATCGACCGTCCGCGGCGCGCAGCCACGTCGGCATCTTCAACACGTCGAGCAGACCGACCAGGGTGTCGTAGTCGGTGCTGAGCCGCTGGTTCTCGATCTTCAGCCTGGCCTGGCTGCGCAGCGTCTCCGACAGCGACACGAAGCGCACCAAGACATGCGCCGCGCTCTTGCGGCCATGCACTTCCAGCGGCACGCCGGCCTGCGTTTCGATGACCAGGTCGAAGGCCTTCGCCTGTTCGCGCAGCGCGGCAACCGCGTGCTCCAGCGCCGCCGCCGAGCGCGGCATCAGCCAGCGGCCGAAGGCGAGGAAGGCGGACCTGTCGTCGGGCGCGCCGCTTTCCAGCGGCAGGCTGCCGATGAGCTCGGGCTTCTTGTTGTCCGTGGTCCAGACCACCAGGCGTTGGTCGCGCAGGTTGAGCAGCGCCTCGGAACGCTGCAGCGCAGCGTTGACGTCGGCGATGCGGGCCCTGAGCTGGACATTCTGCGAGGCGGTGCGGGTGCGCTCGCGGATCAGGAAGATGGCCGAGACGAGCGCGGCGCCCATGACGCCGACGAACATGGCGAGCTGCATGACCTCGACGGTGCTGACGGGCGCTGCGGCCTTTCCCGGAATGCCCGTCTCGGCGTGGGCGGCAAACGCCAGCAGCGGGCCGGCAAGCGCCGAGGTGGCAAGAAGCGAGGCCAGCCGCAAGCCGGCACGCAAACCGCCGCCGCTCACGGCGGGGCCGGCCTCGTTCGAATCCTCATGGCCGCCGGAAACGGCCTTTCCCGCGCGTGGCGGGTAATCCCCCGGCATGTCTTGGTCCTCTTCGCCGCTTGAATGCAAGACCGCCCTGAATGCGTCCCCGGCCCAACATGTCCCCGGACCGCGAATCACAACAATAACGCTTGCCGGAATCGGCGTGAAGAATCATTGGCGCAAAAAATAAAGCCGGGCGGAAAGTCAACCACCCGGCTTCAATATCTGGTAGATAATTTCACTTTGGTTAATAGCGGTAGTGTTCCGGCTTGTACGGACCCTGCGTCGTCACACCGATATAGGCGGCCTGTTCGCCGGACAGCTCCGTGAGCTTGGCGCCGAGCTTGTCGAGATGCAGCCGCGCCACCTTCTCGTCGAGGTGCTTGGGCAGCACATAGACCTGGTTCTGATACTGGCCGTGCTTGGTGAAAAGCTCGATCTGCGCCAGCACCTGGTTGGTGAACGAGGCCGACATGACGAAGCTCGGATGCCCGGTGGCGTTGCCGAGGTTGAGCAGGCGGCCCTCCGACAGGAGGATCATCCGCTTGCCGTCCGGGAAGGTGATCAGGTCGACCTGCGGCTTGACGTTGGTCCATTTCAGGTTGCGCAGCGAGGCCACCTGGATCTCGTTGTCGAAGTGGCCGATATTGCCGACGATCACCATGTCCTTCATCGACCGCATATGGTCGAGCGTGACGACATCCTTGTTGCCGGTGGTGGTGATGACGATGTCGGCGTTGGGGGCGGCGTCTTCGAGCGTCACCACCTCATAGCCGTCCATCGCCGCCTGCAGCGCGCAGATCGGGTCGACCTCGGTGACCTTGACGCGGGCGCCGGCGCCGCGCAGCGAGGCCGACGAGCCCTTGCCGACGTCGCCATAGCCGCAGACCACCGCGACCTTGCCGGCCATCATCGTGTCGGTGCCGCGGCGGATGCCGTCGACCAGCGATTCCTTGCAGCCGTACTTGTTGTCGAATTTCGACTTGGTGACGGAATCGTTGACGTTGATCGCCGGGAAAGGCAGCAGGCCCTTCTTCTGCAACTGGTAGAGGCGGTTGACGCCGGTGGTGGTCTCCTCGGTCACGCCGCGGATCGCTTCGCGCTGCTTGGTGAAGAAGCCGGGCGAGGCCTTCAGGCGCTTCTTGATCTGGGCGAACAGGATCTCTTCCTCCTCGCTGCCGGGATTGGACAGAACGTCCTCGCCGGCCTCGGCGCGCGCGCCGAGCAGGATGTACATGGTGGCGTCGCCGCCATCGTCCAAGATCATGTTGGAGGTGCCGCCGTCGGTCCACTGGAAGATGCGGTCGGTGTAGGTCCAGTAGTCCTCGAGCGTCTCGCCCTTGATGGCGAACACCGGGATGCCGGCCTCGGCGATCGCCGCGGCCGCGTGGTCCTGCGTCGAGAAGATGTTGCAGGAGGCCCAGCGGATGTCGGCGCCCAGTACCTTCAGCGTTTCGATCAGCACTGCCGTCTGGATCGTCATATGCAGCGAGCCGGTGATGCGCGCGCCCTTGAGCGGCTGCTTGGCGCCGAACTCCTCGCGGCAGGCCATCAGGCCCGGCATTTCGGTTTCGGCGATCTCGATCTCCTTGCGGCCCCAGCCGGCAAGCGAGATGTCGGCGACCACATAGTCCTTGCTACCCGTCATGGCAGTGCTCCGGTGTGATTTTTTCTCAAAGGCGCGCCGACGCCGGGAGGCGCATGAGAGGGCGCGATTGCCGGCCTGACTAGCAGATCGGCCGCCGCACGACAATGGGACATAAAGAAATCTTTATGCGCGCATGTCTTGGAAGCGCGAAGATGTGAAGCCGGGGACTAGATTTCCTCGCCGAAACGCGAGGCGACCAGCTGCTCCAGCGCGTCCATGGCCGGCACGGCTTCCGGACCGCTGGCGATGACACGGATCGAATAGCCCGGGCTCGCCGCCAGCATCATCAGGCCCATGATCGAGGTGCCGCCGACCTTCACGCCGTCCTTCTCGACATGGATGGTGGCGTCGAAGCCGCTGGCGACCTGGACGAACTTGGCGGAAGCGCGGGCATGCAGGCCGCGCTGATTGATGATCGGGAATTCCCGCACCACCTCATTCGTCGCCGATGCCGGTGCGTTCATTTGCTGCTCAGGAGCTGGCTGGCGACGTTGATGTATTTGCGGCCCGCCGCCTGCGCCTCGTCGAGCGCGGCGGTCATGTTGTCGCCTTTGCGGATCGACGAGAGCTTGATCAGCATCGGCAGGTTCATGCCGGCGATGACCTCGGTGCGGCCGGATTCCATCACCGAGATGGCGAGGTTGGAGGGCGTGCCGCCGAACATGTCGGTGAGCACGATGACGCCGGCGCCGGTGTCGACGCGCGCCACGGCGTCGACAATGTCGGCCCGGCGCTGCTCCATGTCGTCGTCTGCGCCGATCGCCACGGTTTCGAAATTGTCTTGCGGCCCGACGACATGCTCGACTGCATGCCGGAACTCGGTGGCGAGTTGACCGTGCGTCACGAGCACGAGTCCGATCATTCTCTGGTGGCTCCCGTCATCGCCGCTTCACAGGCGTATCTTATGTTCGCCAGCCATTCCAGGCGGCGGGAGCGCTATCTTGTCGACGCACGGCCGGTTGACAAGCCCAAAATTGCGGCAGCTCGGGCCATTTTGACGCATCGCAGCAAAAAACCCGGGCCGGATCACGAAAAAGGCTGGATCGACAATCGCGCCATCAGCATGGGCAGCGCGGCCGCGACATTCTGCCTGGCGACGTCGATGCGGGGCAGCCGGCATCCGTCGATCGTCTCCGTGGTCTCGTCCTGCAGACGCGCCATGTCGGCCGGTTCGACAAGCCGCACCACGAGGTCGATCACGGCGGCCGGCTCGAAAGCCAGCGGTCGCGGTCCGATGCCATGCACCTCGGCGAGGCCGGCGATGCTTGCCGGCGCGCGGCACAGCAGCCGGCCGCCACGCGCGTCCGAAAACAACTGGTCGTCTCCGACCAGCCGGGAAAACGTCCCGCGGGTTCGGCAATGATCGAGGAGCGCCAGGGCCAGCGTCGTCTTGCCGGCGCCCGACGGCCCGGTGATCAGCACGCCGCGCTCGCCGATCAGGATGGCCGTCCCATGGATGTTGCGGAGCTTAGCGGCGGCGGCTGGCATGGTCGGTTCGGCGATCAGCCTTCCGCGGGCAGCGTCACCACGAAGCGCGCGCCCTTGATCTCGCCGGGCTTGGTGCCGGGAATGTTCTCGGCCGTCAGCGTGCCGCCATGCGCCTCGACGATCTGGCGGCTGATCGACAGCCCGAGGCCGGAGTTCTGGCCGAACGCCTCGCCGGCCGGCCGGTCGGTGTAGAAGCGCTCGAAGATGCGGTCGATCTTCTCGGCCCGGATACCCGGGCCGTTATCGTCGACGGTGATGATGTTGAACTTGCCCGCGCGGGCCAATGAGATCGCTATATGGCCATGCTCGTCGGGCACGAAGGAGCGCGCGTTCTCGATCAGGTTGGTGATGACCTGGCCGATCCTGAGGTCATGGCCGGCAACGACATAACCCTTGGCGCCGGCCGGCAGCTTGGCGACCTTGAGCTCGATCTCGACCGCCTTCTTGTTGCGCGTCGTCTCGCGCGAGACCGCGACGAGGTCGGTGACGAACTTCTTCAGGTCGACGGTCGCCGCATCCTCGCGCGCGAGCTCGGCGTCGAGCCGCGATGCGTCGGAGATGTCGGTGATCAGGCGGTCGAGCCGCCTCACATCGTGCTGGATGATCTCCATCAGACGCGCGCGCGACGTATCGTTTTTCGCCAAGGGCAGCGTCTCGACCGCGCTGCGCAGCGACGTCAGCGGGTTCTTCAACTCGTGCGAGACGTCCGCCGCGAAGCTCTCGATCGCCTCGATTCTTGCGTACAGCGCATTCGTCATGTCGCGCACGGCAATGGACAAATTGCCGATCTCGTCCTGCCGGTCGGAGAAATCCGGGATTTCCTCGCGGTTCTTGACGCCGCGCCGCACCCGGACCGCGGCGGCGGAGAGCCGGCGCAGCGGATTGGCGATGGTGGACGCCAGAAGCATCGACAGGATCGCGGTGACGAGGGCCGCCACCCCGAATACGCGCAGGATCGCCTTGCGCTCGGCCGCGACGATCTTGTCGATGTCGCCGCCTTCGGTGGACAGCATCAGCACGCCGAGCACGGCGCGAAAACGCTGGATCGGCACCGCGACGGAGACGATCTGCTCGCCCTGCTCGCTCACCCGCACGATGGTCGAGGGGCTGCCGGTCAGCGCCTTGACCACTTCCGGAAAGGCCGCGCCATTGCCGCCGGGCTGCTCGTGATAGACCGGCAGGTCCTTGTTGCGGAAGAAGTCGAAGATGAATTTCTCGACCCGTTCCAAGAGGTCCGGCTGCTCGTCCTCGACCGGCGGCAGATCGTAGCGCAGGATCTGGCCGCGCGAATAGAGATGCCGCGAATCGAGCAGCAGGTTGGCGTCGCGGTCATAGATGCGGGCGCGTGTGCGCGTCGGCGAGATCAGACGCCTGAGCACCGGCGCGACGCGTTCCGGATTGATCGGGAAGTCGAGATTGTCGAGCTGGTCCGAACCCGGTCCAAGGCTCTCGCCGGCCTGCAACTCCAGCAGCTTTTCCGGGTCGATGCTGATCGAATCGGTCTCGACGGTCGCCGAAGCCGCGATCGCGCCGGCGATGATCTCGCCCTGCGTCATCAGGCTTTCGACGCGCGCGTCGATCAGCCCGTCGCGGAAAGTGTTGAGATAAAGGATGCCGGTGACCAGCACGGCAAGGCCGGCCAGGTTCAGGAACAGGATGCGCCGCGTCAGGCTGGAGAAGATGTGATGGCCGAGGAACCGGCGCATCGGCACCGTGAATTTCGACACGAAGGCGGGCACGATCCGCGATGGGCGCCTTGCCGCGCCCGCCCGTCTGCCTCGCTCTACTTCCACTGCCATCGAATAGCAGGCCCTGCCTGGTTGGTGAGTAGTAGGTAGTGAGTAGGCAGTAGGCAGCAGGGAAAAGAGAAAGGTTGGCTTGCCGCGGCTATGCACCAGGCCGCTCGCTCCATTCAAACCGGCTACTGACTACTCCCTACTGACTATTCCATACTGCCTGTTCATGCCTCGCGGAACCGGTATCCGACTCCGTAAAGGGTTTCGATCATCTCGAAATCGTCGTCGACGGCCTTGAACTTCTTGCGCAGCCGCTTGATGTGGCTGTCGATGGTGCGGTCGTCGACATAGACCTGTTCATCATAGGCCGAATCCATCAGCGCATCACGGCTTTTTACCACGCCGGGGCGTTGCGCCAGCGAATGCAGGATGAGGAACTCGGTCACCGTCAGCGTCACCGGCTCGCCCTTCCAGGTGCAGGTGTGCCGCTCCTGGTCCATCACCAACTGGCCGCGTTCGAGCGAGCGGGCCTGCTGGGTGGGCGCCTTGGCCGCCGCCTCGCGGGCGCTGGTGCGGCGCAGCACCGCGCGCACGCGCTCGACAAGCAGGCGTTGCGAGAACGGTTTGCGGATGAAGTCGTCGGCGCCCATCTTGAGGCCGAACAACTCGTCGATCTCGTCGTCCTTAGACGTCAGGAAGATGACCGGCAGGTCCGACTTCTGGCGCATGCGGCGCAACAGCTCCATGCCGTCCATGCGCGGCATCTTGATGTCGAGGATGGCGAGGTTCGGCGGCCGCGCCGCCAGGCCTTCCAGCGCCGACGCGCCGTCGGTGTAGGTTTCAACCCGATAGCCCTCGGACTCGAGCGCGATCGACACCGAGGTCAGAATGTTGCGGTCGTCGTCGACAAGCGCGATTGTTGCCATTTCAAGCGGCTCCCTCATGAGCTGTCCCTTCTGTCGTCGAGAAGGGGCTTTTGCAGGACAAATTGGGTACAAAATGTGGCACGGGCCCTGTCCGAAGTCACGGGCGGCCTGCCGCTACACACCATCGCACCCATATTGGGATTGGACGACTGAAGCCTGCCAATCCTTTGGGCAACCTCTGTGATTTTTTGCACATATAAACGATTTAAACAACTTTCAAATTTTTTAAATCGATTAATGATTTGATATCATTCGGCTTTTCTGGTTCTGAACCTGGCGGCCCCAGCGCGGGCTCCGGGAAACCACCCGTCACATGCGGCCAAATCCAGAGAGGAAATTTGATGTCGGAAGCCGGCAAACGCAACCCCGACTGCGCCATCGACGCGATCGGCCTGAAGACCGCGGGCATGGTGCGCTATAATTTCGGCGCGGCCGAACTCTATGAGGAAGCGATCCGGCGCGGCGAGGCGAGGTTGACCGCGCAGGGCGCGCTGGTTGCCGAGACCGGCCAGCACACCGGGCGTTCGCCGAAGGACAAATTCGTCGTGCGCGACGACAGCACCGGCCCGCATGTCTGGTGGGATAACAACAAGGCGATCTCGCCAGCGCAGTTCGAGGCGCTTTATGCGGATTTCCGCGCCCATGCGACCGACAAGGACCTGTACGTCCAGGACCTCGTCGGCGGCGCCGACGCCGAATTGAAGCTGCCGACCCGGGTCATCACCGAATTCGCCTGGCATTCGCTGTTCATCCGCAATCTTTTGATTCGCCCCGAAGCCGCCGAGCTCGAGCGTTTCGTGCCGCGGATGACGATTATCGACCTGCCCTCCTTCCGCGCCGATCCGGCGCGTCACGGCACCCGCACCGAAACGGTGATCGCGGTCGACCTCACCCGCAAGGTCGTGCTCATCGGCGGCACCTCCTATGCCGGCGAGATGAAGAAGTCGGTGTTCACCATGCTGAACTACCTGCTGCCGGCAAAGGGCGTCATGCCGATGCACTGCTCTGCCAATGAAGGTCCTGACGGCGACGCGGCCGTCTTCTTCGGCCTGTCCGGCACCGGCAAGACGACGCTTTCCGCGGATCCGTCGCGCACGCTGATCGGCGACGACGAGCATGGCTGGGGCCCGCACGGCATCTTCAATTTCGAGGGCGGCTGCTACGCCAAGACGATCAGGCTGTCGGCCGAGGCCGAGCCGGAGATCTTCGCCACCACGCAGCGCTTCGGCACGGTGCTGGAGAACGTGGTGCTCGACGCCGGCCGGGTTCCGGATTTCAACGATGGCAGCCTCACCGAAAACACGCGCTGCGCCTATCCGCTGGACTTCATCCCCAACGCCTCGAAGAGCGGCCGCGCCAGCCATCCGAAGAACATCATCATGCTGACCGCCGACGCCTTCGGCGTCATGCCGCCGATCGCCAGGTTGACGCCGGCGCAGGCGATGTACCACTTCCTGTCGGGCTACACCGCCAAGGTTGCCGGCACGGAAAAGGGCGTCACCGAGCCGGAGGCGACGTTCTCGACCTGCTTCGGCGCCCCGTTCATGCCGCGCCATCCGTCCGAATACGGCAATCTGCTGCGCGAGCTGATCGCCAGCCATGGCGTCGACTGCTGGCTGGTCAACACCGGCTGGACCGGCGGCGCCTATGGCACCGGCCGCCGCATGCCGATCAAGGTGACGCGCGCCTTGCTGGGCGCCGCGCTCGACGGCTCGCTGAAGTCGGCCGAGTTCCGCACCGACGCCAATTTCGGCTTTGAAGTGCCGGTGGCGGTTCCGGGTGTCGAGAGCGCCATCCTCGACCCGCGCTCGACCTGGGCGGACAAGGCTGGTTACGACCGCCAGGCCGCGAAGCTGGTCAACATGTTCGCGACCAATTTCGAGAAGTTCGAACGCCACGTCGACGCCACCATCCTCGGCGCCGCGCCACGGCTGCAGGAAGCGGCTGAATAATCGCTGCCGCCAGCGTCTTCACCTCCAGGGCCCGGCTCATGCCGGGCTTTTCTTTTTGCGGCCGCCGCGTCATGAGTGCATGCATGGCGAGCGACGACGACATCATCATATCAGGCGAAGCGGTCATTCGTGCGGGCGACCTGCATGAGGATTTCATCCGCTCGTCCGGCCCGGGCGGTCAGAACGTCAACAAGGTGGCGACCGCAGTGCAGTTGCGCTTCGACGCGGCGAACGCTTCCGGCCTGTCGGAGCGGGTCCGCGCCCGCGCGATCAAGCTTGCCGGCCAGCGCGCCACCAAGGACGGCGTCATCGTCATCGAGGCAGGCCGCTTCCGCACCCAGGAGCAGAACCGCGCCGATGCGCGGGCGCGGCTGACGGCCCTGGTCGCCAAGGCGGCCGAGCCGCCGCCGCCGCCGCGCAAGAAGACCAGGCCGTCCAAGGGTGCCGTGGAGCGGCGCCTGAAGAGCAAGGCAGGCCGGTCGACGGTGAAAAAGCTGCGCGGCCGCGTCGATAACGATTAAGCACGGTTGAATCGGCTGCTTCCAATTCTGGGTTGCAGATGGCAAGCTCAGATTGCTGCAACAGCGAGGAGACCAGCCATGGGTATTTTCGATTTCGTCAAAGGCGTCGGCAAGAAGCTCGGCATCGGCGGCGACGACGAGGCATCGCCAAACGCGGATACGTTGAAGAAGGAGCTCGATTCGCACAAGCTGGGCACGGACGGCGTCCAGGTTGCCATTCAAGGCGACACCGCGGTTTTGAAGGGCACGGTCAAGGATCAGTCGGTCTTCGAGAAGGCGGTGATCGCGGTGGGCAACACGCTCGGCGTGTCCAAGGTGCAGGCGGACGAGCTGAAGGTCGCGCCTGAGGCCGGCACGGCGGCGCCGGCCAAGGAACCGACGCTCTACACCGTCCAGAAGGGCGACAATCTCTGGAAGATCGCCGAAAAATCTTATGGCAAGGGGAAGGGCGCGAAGAACAACATCATCTTCGAGGCCAACAAGCCGATGCTGACGCATCCCGACAAGATCTATCCCGGCCAGGTGCTGCGCATACCGGATATCGACCAGGCCTGACGCCGGCACATCGCAGGGGTTGAGGCAAACGGCGGCTTTCGGGTCGCCGTTTTCTTTTGCCGGTGGCATGCTTGGGCCAGTCGACTGCATCGATAAGCCAACCGGGATCGACCATGCTCGTTTTGCCGAAAGGCGTCCGCCATATGCCGGGCTACCTCGCGCGCCCCGCCCAGGAGGCGCTGGTCGAGGAGATCAGGCGCGTCGTGCAGGCGGCGCCCCTCTACGTGCCGGCGATGCCGCGCACCGGCAAGGAGATGAGCGTGCGCATGACCAATTGCGGCGCGCTTGGCTGGGTGACCGACAAGGATCGCGGCTATCGCTACCAGCCCATGCATCCGGTGACGGGCGAACCCTGGCCGCCTATCCCCGAGGCTTTGCTGCAATTGTGGCGCGAGGTCTCGGCCTATCCGCATCCGCCCGAGGCATGCCTGGTCAACTTCTATTCGGCGGATGCCAAGATGGGCTTGCATCAGGATCGCGACGAGCAGGATTTCGCCGCGCCCGTGGTGTCGGTCTCGCTGGGCGACGACTGCCTGTTCCGGGTCGGCCAGAGCACGCGGGAGGGCGGCACGAAGTCATTCAGGCTGAAGAGCGGCGACGTCGTCGTGCTGGGCGGCGAAGGACGCCTCGCCTTCCACGGCGTCGACCGCATCTATTCCGCGACGTCGGCCCTCTTGAAGAATGGCGGCCGCATCAATCTGACGTTGCGGCGGGTGACGGCGCCTGGCTGACGCGAGCGTCGCGAAGCAGCACCCGCACGGTCTCGTCCTCGGCGATCGGCCGGTAGTCCTGCGTGAAACGGACATAGTCCTGATGGCGCGACAGCTCCTCGGCCAAGACACTGTCGTTTTTCTGAATGATGAGCATCATCGGTCGTTTCGTCTCGAGCTCGGCAAGCTTGCCGTCGATGTAGCGGTCGGCGATCTCACGATAGTGGTAGGCCGCCTCTTTGTTGCCGTCCCGGGTCGCGACTGCCGAAAGATACAGCGCCGATTCGCTCAGCCAGTCGCTGCAATAGCGCGAAATCCATGTTCCGCCGAGGAGGCGGGTGAGCGGATGGCCCGCCGCGATATCGGAGCCGACCAGCGCGACCGTCGGCTGATGCGCCGCGGCTTCAAGCCTGGCGACAAGCTCGGCGTTCGGTTTCTGCGTTTTCATGAACGGGATGGCGGCCGCCGCTACGATGGCGGCAAGCAGCAGCTTCCGGCCCAGCTCCATTGTTTTGCCCGGTGATGAAGGATCGATTTGCGCCGTTCTCAAAAGCAGCGCCGCCAACACCAGGCTGAAGGCCGGAAATGCGTGATAAGGCCAGCCCTTGGCCTGGTAGATCAAAGCCACCGTTGCCGCGAGGGAGGCCAGCGTGAACACGCTGACCAGCGGCGACAGCGGCAAGCCCGGCCGAAGGAAATGCAACATCAGGAGCGCGATAAGATAGACCGGCCCATAGGCGATCAGCAGCCCCGGCATGTTTCCCATCCGCATGTAGGTGTCGGCCAGCGTCGGGTAGATGACGCTGAGGAATTCCGGATAAAGAAGCATCACGGCAGCGGCATAGGCGACGCAGACCAGGCCGATCACCCAGTATTCGATCGCCAGCAACGGCCATATCGACCGACGGCGCCAGGCCGCGTAAAGCGCCGGAGCGATGACGACCAGCGCGTAATAGGGCTTCACCAGCACCAGTACGCCGGCGCAAAGCCCGGCCAGCATCGCCGTCCAACGGCCGGGCATGCGGGCTTGCGGCGGCTCCGCGCGCCAGGCCGTCAGCACGAGCAAGGGCAGGAGCAGCGCAACCCCCAGATGCTCGCGCTGGGTGAAGGCATTGCCGGGCAGGATGACGAGCAGCGCCAGGAACAGGGGCAGCATCGAAAACAGCGTGCGGTTCTCGGCAAAGCCCGCGCGCTTCGCAATCAGCGCCGCAAAGCCCAGCCCCAGCAGGCAGATCGCGTAGACATAGACATAGACCACGATTTCCGGCGCCAGGTTGAGCGCGTGCGCCAGCGCCACCGGCGGCATGAACAGCCATGCCGTGAAAGGCGGATTGGTCTCGATGAGATCGACATAGAGGCGGTCTCCACCAAGGATCCGCTCGCACATCGTGATGATCCAGCTGGTGTCGGGTACGACACCCCACCGGGTCTGCCAGGGGACGGCCGCGACGAGGACTGCCGCGAGCAGGCACATTGTCCACTGGCGGCTCTGCGACAGCGCCCCGAGGGTCGATCCCGGCGCGAGGCGGTCCTGCAACGCATTCATTCGGCGGCACTCCCCGGCTCGGCGAGAGCCTTTCCGAAAACCCAGTGGCGAAGCACCACAAAATTGACGAGCGGAACGAGCAGGCAGGTCAGCGCGATGGGAATCTGCGCCGGCAGGCCGAGCCCGTCCGACAGCGCCGCAGGCAGCGCGAAGGACGTCGCCAGGCCGATCAGCGTGAGCACCGCGAAGCGCGGCGCCTCGAAACGGTGCGCCCCGCTGGAAACGAATGTGAAGTACTTGTGCCCGGCATAGGAGAAGATTGCGGCGAGCGCGTAAGCGAGCACCGAGCCCAGGGCCGGCTTCATCGGCGTGGCCGCTGAGAACGCGGCCGCAAGCAGGGCATAGAGCAGCGTCGCGCCAATGCCGGTCGCCAGAAACCGGAGCAGTCGACGGCTTGCCAGCAGGTCAGACACGGCCGCTGCAGACATACTGCGCTCCGAGCGGCAGGCGCGAGAACCAGCCTTCGGCCCTGCGTGCCATCGCGTTGGCGAAGGGCAGCAGCAGGAAATGCCTTCCTTCGATTTCGCGGAGCCCGGCGGCCGTCAGCAATCGGCCGGCTTTGTGCCTGCTGATCAGCACGGCGTCCTCGTCGAAGGGGCAACGAAGCACGGCCAGCCGGGTCAACGGGTTGAAAGGATTGTGCTCGATCACGCAGACGGCACCGCCGGGGCGCACGACACGCCGCATTTCGGCGAAGAAGCCGGCCCATTGCTCCGGCGGCACATGGTGGGCGACGCAAACGGCGAAGGCCAGATCGAAGGCGCCGTCAGGGTAGGGCAAGGCCGGACCGCGATAGTCCTTGTAGGCGACCCAGGGGTTTTCCTCACGCGCCCGGGCCACCGATTCCGCCGATATGTCGCAGCCGTCCAGGTTCGAGAAGAGCGGCCTCACATAGGGATGCAGCGCGCCGACCCCGCAACCGACGTCGAGCGCCCGGACGCCGGCCGGATGCGCGGCAAGGCCGCGCTCGGCGATAAGCCGGGCCAGCGGTTCGACTTTGGCCTCGAGGAAGAAATCGTGCTTCAGTCCGGAGAAGCTGATCGAATCGTCGACGGTCCTGTTGTAGGTGGACCGGTATTGGTCGAAGAGCGCCGCCATCAGCCGAACCTTCTGTCGAGCGTCGACGGTGAGGCCCCCGACCGGTTGCGGTTTTCGGCGGCCATGTTCACGGCTTCCTCAAAGCCGGTCAGGCGGTCGATGACATAGAGCGGGCGGCGCTTCACTTCGGCGTGGATGCCGCCGACATAGAGGCCGATAATGCCGGTCATGAACAGGTTGATGCCCGACAGGAAGGAGATGATCACGACCGTCGAAGTCCAGCCATGGACGACGCCGCTGGCAAACAGCCAGGAGAACAGGGCGTAGACGCCAAGCAGGGCGGCAAAGCCGGAAATGGCGAGACCCGCCCACAGCGCCAGCCGCAAAGGCTTGTCGGAAAAGCTGATGACGCCATGCACCGCCAGCCGCACCATCTTCCAGAACGGATATTTGGTTTCGCCGGCCGCCCGCTCGGGTCGTTCGAACGACACCGCCGTCTGCTTGAAACCCATCCAGCCGAACATGCCGCGCACGAAGCGGTCGCGCTCGGGCATCTGCTTGAACGTGTCCAGGGCCTTCCTTCCCACGAGCCGGAAATCGCCGACGTCGCGCGGGATGGTCACCGAGGTCATCTGCTCGAGGGCGCGGTAGAAGAGGCTGGCGCTCGCGCGCTTGAACAGCGTTTCCCCCTCGCGTTTGGTGCGGCGGGCATAGACGATCTCGTAGCCTTCCTTCCATTTGGCGACGAGGTCGAGCACCACTTCGGGCGGGTCCTGCAAGTCCGCATCCATGACGACCACGGCATCGCCGGCAGCCGCGTCCATGCCGGCGGTGATCGCGATCTGGTGGCCGAAATTGCGCGACAGTTCGATCAGCCGGAAGCGTGGATCCGAGGCGGCCATGCCGCGCAGGAAGATGACGCTTGTGTCCCGGCTGCCATCGTCGACGAAGATCGCCTCGCCGCTGGCGTCGAGCTTGTCGAGCAAGGCGGTGATCCGCCGGACAAGCAGCGGCAGCACCGCCTCCTCGTTGAAGATCGGAATGACCAGTGAATAGACCGGGGTCTTAAGGCCCGCGGCATTGCCCGCATTGATCACCGGTTGCCTCCCGACACCCGCCAGTGCATGTCGCCCAAAGCGCGTAGCGGTTTTGGGAAAACGACATGCATGAAAGCAAAGATCTGAAGCGCGTCGTCTGCACCGTTTCAGCGCGGCGCGCTTTAGAGTTTGGCTGGCAACGCTAGTTGGGATTGCCTAAGGCGTCGTTAAGGGGGTCACAATTTCCTTAACGCCACTTCCTCGATGAGGTGGTTGGCGCCCTTGCGCAGGATGAGGTCGGCCCTTGCCCTGGTCGGCAGGATGTTCTCGCGCAGGTTCTTCAGGTTGATGTTGGCCCAGAGCCCCTCGGCGATAGCGCGCGCGGCATCCTGCGACAGCTGCGAATAGCGGTGGAAGAACGAGTCCGGATTGCGGAAGGCGGTTTCGCGCAGCCGCATGAAACGCTGGATGTACCATTGATGGATCAGCTTCTCGTCGGCGTCGATATAGATGGCGAAATCGAAGAAGTCGGACAGGAACGGCACGATCTTGCCGTCCTTCGGCAGCTTGCCCGGCTGCAGGACGTTGATGCCCTCGAAGATCAATATGTCGGGACGGTCGATGGTGACGAACTCGCCCGGAATGACGTCATAGGTCAGGTGCGAGTAGACCGGCGCGATGACGCTGCTTTGCGCCGACTTGATGCCGGACAGGAACCTGAGCAGCGCGCCGACGTCGTAGCTCTCGGGGAAGCCCTTGCGCTCCATGAGGTTCTCGCGGCGCAGGATCTCGTTGGGCAAGAGGAAGCCGTCGGTGGTGATGAGGTCGACCTTCGGGCTCGACGGCCAGCGCGCCAGAAGCTCCTTCAGCACGCGCGCCGTGGTCGACTTGCCGACCGCGACCGAGCCCGCGATGCCGATGATGAAGGGTGTCTTGACGACGTCCTGCGCCTTGAAGAAGGCCTGGCGTTGCCGAAACAGCAGCTGGCTCGCCTCGACATGCGCCGAAAGCAGCCGCGAAAGCGAGAGGTAGATGCGCTTGACCTCTTCGAGGTCGACCGGGTCGTTGAGCGAGCGCAGCCGGTCGATCTCGTCCTCGGTGAGCGTCAGCGGCGTGTCGGCGCGGAACTGCGACCATTGCTCGGCGGAGAAGAAGCGATAGGGGGAATATTTCTCGGTCGGAGCAAGTTGGTCCATCGGGTTTCCTGCCCTCCTCGCCGTCAGCCCCGGGCCGTCAACCCCGGGGGCGGGACGCCTTCTCGGCGATGCCCGAGCGGCCGGTGCGGCCTTCGAGCTCCTTCAGCACGTCGTCAAGCGGAATGCCCGCTATGCCCAGGACGACCAGCCAATGATACAGAAGATCGGCACTTTCCGAAACGAGCGCCTGCTTGTCGCCGCGGATGGCGGCGATCACCGTTTCCACAGCCTCCTCGCCGAGCTTCTGCGCCGCCTTGTCGATGCCCTTGGCGAACAGTTTCGCCGTCCACGAGTCCGCGTCGCCGGAATGGGCGCGTTGGTGGATGATCATTTCCAGGTCGGCGAGCGAAAAGTCTGCCATAACAGTCATTTATGCCCCACAGGTAGCCGAGTCCAGCCGCATAGGCAGGCCGGCATTGGCCATGTGCGCCTTGGCCTCGGCGATCGTGTAGGTGCCGAAATGGAAGATCGAGGCGGCAAGCACGGCGCCCGCATGGCCGTCGCGGATGCCTTCGACCAGATGATCGAGCGTTCCGACGCCGCCGGAAGCGATCACCGGCGCGCGCACGGCGTCGGCGATCGCGCGTGTCAGCGCAATGTCATAGCCTGCCTTGGTGCCGTCGCGGTCCATCGAGGTCAAAAGGATCTCGCCGGCGCCGCGCTCGACCATCTTTCTGGCGAAGTCGACGGCGTCGATGCCGGTCTTCTCGCGCCCGCCATGGGTGAAGATTTCCCAGCGGTCGGCCTCGCCTTGCGCCGACACCTTCTTGGCGTCGATCGCCACGACGATGCACTGGTTGCCGAACTTGTCGGCGGCTTCCGCCACGAAATCAGGGTTCTTCACCGCCGCCGTGTTGATCGACACCTTGTCGGCGCCGGCGAGCAGCAGCTTGCGGATGTCGGCCACCTGGCGCACGCCGCCGCCGACGGTGAGCGGCATGAAACATTGCTCGGCCGTCCTGGCGACCACGTCGAAGATCGTCTCGCGGTTGTCGGACGATGCGGTGATGTCGAGGAAGCAGAGCTCGTCGGCGCCGGCGGCGTCATATGCCTTGGCGGCCTCGACCGGATCGCCGGCATCGATGAGGTCGACGAAATTGACGCCCTTGACGACGCGGCCGTTCTTGACGTCGAGGCACGGAATGACGCGGGCCTTGAGCATCACTTGCCTTCCAGGGTCGAGAGCAGGTCGACCACCAGCTCGCCGACCAGCGGCGGCACGTCGCCCTTGGGGTCGAAGGCCGGATCGTAGGCCGAGATGGTGAGCCCAGCAATCGAAAGCGGCCCGGCGAGGCCGCACATCGCGCTGCGCACCTGCTCCGGCGCCGGACCGCCGGGCGTGGTGTAGCGGTTGGCCTGCAGCTTATCCGGGTCGTGCACGTCGAGATCGACATGCATATGCACCTGGTTCGCGCCGTCGGCCTTCAGCCGCTGCGCAGCAGCCTTCCAGTCCGGGCATTCGGTCCGGATGATCGGCAGCGTCTCCAGCAGGTCCTTTTCGGCGGCGTCGAGGTCGCGCGCATTGACCAGGACGCAACGCGACGGATCGACCGGCTTGAAGCCCGGTATCTGCGCCGCCATCGCTCGCCAGCACAGGCCGAGCGTGGTGGCCAGCGCCATGCCGTCGAGAAAGCCCGTCGTGCTGGTTTCCGGCGTGTTGAGGTCGCCATGCTGGTCGGCCCAGATGATGGCGTCCGCGCCGGCGCCGGCCACGGCGCCGGCGGCGGTCAGGCAGTTGCCGGCCAGCACGATCGGAAACCGCTTCTTGTCCATCGCGATGCGGACCTCGCCCGAAACGGCGTTGCAGACGGCGAATCCGGTGCCGATCTCGCGCTCTTCTTCGTCCTCGACCACCTTGCCGATGTCATGCACCTCGACGTCGTGGCCGGCGAGCTTCAGCGCCTCGGCCAGTCCGCCCGAAATCAGCGCGTCAGGGCCCTGGCCGCAGCCGCCGTGGAAATGACCGCTGTCATAGGATGCCAGGATGATGGAAATGTTCACTATTCTGCCTCCGCCCGCTCGCCGCGCAGGATCGCCAGCGCCTCGGCCGGGTCGATACGTCCGTCATATAGGGCGCGGCCGGAGATCGCGCCTTCGAGTTTTTGCGCATCGGGCATGGTCATGCGCACGATGTCGGCGATCGAGCCGAGGCCGCCGGACGCGATCACCGGGATGGACACCGCCTCGGCGAGGCTGATCGTCGAATCCCAGTTGATGCCGGAAAGCACGCCGTCGCGGTCGATGTCGGTGTAGATGATGGCGGCGACGCCCGCGCCCTCGAATTTCCTGGCCAGCTCGATCACGCCGAGCTCGGAGGCCTCGGCCCAGCCTTCCACCGCCACCTTGCCGCCCTTGGCGTCGATGCCGACGGCGACCTTGCCCGGGAACGCCTTGCAGGCTTGCTTGACCAGCTCCGGCTCGCGCACCGCGATCGTGCCCAGGATGACGCGGGCGAGGCCGCGATCCAGCCAGTCCTCGATCTGCGGCAAGGTGCGGATGCCGCCGCCGAGCTGCACCGGGTTCTTCGTCGCCTTCAGGATGGCGCCGACCGCCGCCGAATTGACGCTCTGGCCCTTGAAGGCGCCGTTCAAATCGACGACATGCAGCCACTCGAAGCCCTGATCCTCGAAGGCCTTGGCCTGGGCAGCCGGATCGTCGTTATAGATGGTAGCGGTGGCCATGTCGCCGTGCTTCAGGCGCACGCATTGGCCGTCCTTGAGGTCTATCGCCGGAAACAGGATCATGGGTCAGGGGCCCTCGACGATGACGAAATGGCCGGTCGAAGCGGCGAGCCGGAACTTCGAGGCCTCCTGATACTCCGGCGATTGGTAGCAGGCTACCGCCGTGTCGTAGGAATCGAACTCCACCACCACGTGGCGATTTCCCGTCGGCGCTTCGGGGTTTTCATAGCGGCCCGCCCGAACGATGAACTTCGCCCCATATTTGGCGAACGCCCTGGCGTTGGCTTCGATGTATTTTTTATAGATTTCCGGGTCGCGCACGTCGATCAGCGCGATCCAATAGCCCTTCTTGCTCATGTTAGGGCCTCCATTTCAGGAAGTTGGTGATCAAAGCCAGGCCGAGCGCCTGGCTCTTTTCGGGATGGAACTGCGTGCCGGCGAGGTTGTCGCGGGCAACCGCGGCCGTGACCGGCCCGCCATAGTCCGCTGTCGCCAGAACCTCGGCCGGGTTCTTCGCCTCAAGATGATAGGAATGGACGAAATAGGCGTGCAGCCCCTTCGGGCCGGTCTCGATGCCGGAAAACAGCGGATGCGGGCGGGCAAGCTCGATCGTGTTCCAGCCGATCTGCGGGATCTTCAGCGCCGGGTCGGAGGGCGTGATCTCCTTGACGTCGCCGGCGATCCAGCCGAGGCCCTTGGTGACGGTTTTCTCCAACCCGCGTTCCGACATTAGCTGCATGCCGACGCAGATGCCGAGGAACGGCCGTCCCTTGCGAAGGGCCGCCTCTTCCACCGCCTCCCACATGCCGGCAACGGCACGAAGTCCGGCGGCGCAATCGGCATAGGCGCCGACGCCCGGCAGCACGATGCGGTCGGCGGAACGCACCCGCTCGGCGTCGGCCGTCAGATCGATCGTCGCGGCAAGGCCCGCCTCATGCGCGGCGCGCTCGAAGGACTTGGTGGCCGAGCGCAGATTGCCCGAGCCGTAGTCGATGATGGCTACCCGCATGTCAGGGCCTTCCAGGCGTGTGGGTCAAGCCCAGCGCCATGCCGGTCTGCGGCGGACGGGCCTGCGACGCATCCGGCACGATGCGCGGCATGGCGGGTTCCTCCTCGCCATCGTCGCCGGTCTCCAGCGCGTAGCGCGTCTCGGCATCGCCGAGATTGCCGGCCTCGACCACGCCCCATTCGCGCCAGCCGCGCCGGCGCAGCGAAGCGATGCGCAGGCCCTGGCCTTCGAACCCGACATAGAGCGAGACCAGCAGCGACAGCAGCGATCCGGCCCCTTCGAGCCCGAGCCTCTCGCCGGCCACCGACAGGAGCGCCATGACGATGAAGGTCAAGGCCGCCTCGATCCACAGCCGGTGCCAGGCGAGCCAGAGCGGCGCGACCAGAAAACCCAGCCAGGTGAAGCTGTCGCGCACGAAAATTGCGTCCCCGGCCCTGTTGCCGCCGACCGGCGGCTCCATCACGACATAGATCGCCATAGGGTTATCCTTTCAGGGATCCCTTGGTGGAAGGCACCGCGTCGGGCTGGCGCGGATCGGGCTCCAGCGCCGCGCGCAGCGCCCGCGCCACCGCCTTGAAGCAGGTTTCGGCGATATGATGGTTGTTGGCGCCGTAATGATTGTTCACATGCAGCGTGATGCCGGCATTCTGCGCCAGCGCCTGGAAGAACTCGCGCACCAGCTCGGTGTCGAACGTACCGATCTTCGGCGCCGAGAAGGCGACGTTCCAGACCAGGAAGGGCCGGCCGGAGACGTCTATCGCGGCCCTGGTCAGCGTCTCATCCATGGCAAGGTCGATCGAGGCATAGCGCATGATGCCGCGCCGTTCGCCCAGCGCCTTGCTCAGCGCCTGGCCGATCGCGATGCCGGTGTCCTCGACCGTGTGGTGGTCGTCGATATGCAGGTCGCCCTTGGCCTTGATCGTCATGTCGATCAGCGAATGCCGCGACAGCTGGTCGAGCATATGATCGAAGAAGCCGACGCCGGTCGAAATGTCGGACTTTCCCTTGCCGTCGACATGGAGGGAGACCGAAATCTCGGTTTCCTTGGTCTTGCGGCTGACTTCGGCGGAACGCGTCATCGCTCTGTCCTTGTTGCCCGTTCGGAGGGCCCGGGGCTTGAAAACGAGAGCCTTCTATCAGCATGATCCGGCGATTGCCAGTTGCCATTCCGGTCGCTGTCGACCCAGGCCAGGACCGGTTTGCAATCGTTGGCCTCATGCATACATATGGCCGATAAAACTTACTCGTACCGCGCCAATCGCCTTTCTAGAGGGATAGCGCGAATCGGAGCTAAAATGTCGAATGAACTCACCATGCACGCCACGACCATCGTCAGCGTGCGCAAGGGCAACAAGGTCGTGATCGCCGGCGATGGCCAGGTCAGCCTTGGCCAGACGATCATGAAGGGCAACGCCCGCAAGGCGATGCAGATCGCGTCCGACATCTGCGTCTACACCAACAACAATTTCGTCGTCG